>JAZGFI010000170.1:0-130436 GCA_036479435.1 Planctomycetota bacterium
GAATCACCCCTCAGACGGTCCCGATGTCGATCTTCGCTTGCGCTTGGAGGCCGATGAACTGGTCGTGACGGTCATCGTCAATCTTGCCTTCTGCGACGAGTTTTTGGACTTGGCGCGCGAGGATGAGGAGTTCTTGGCGGAGGAGGAGAAAGCCTCGCTCTACGAGGCTCTTGGCGAAATCATCGCTGAGAAGATGCGGGTCGCGACCGATGGGATTGCCGTGGACGCGGTCAAGCGCGAGTTCGAAGCCTTGCCGATTGAGCTGAGTGTGTTGTCGCAGTTTCCAAAATTTGGGATGCGGGCGATCACCCGGGTACGCGCTCGATTCGTCTACTCCTTGAAAGCGGCTCCGCGCTCGGTGGGGCTGTCGTGGAATCTATACCCAGAAAACCTCGCCATTGGCGAGCGGGGCGTCGTGCCCTTGCTTGAAATCAAATCTGAATGGTTGATGTACGGCGAGTCTGTCCTCGTTGACTTTAAGCCTGGAGAGCCGGAACACACTTGGCATGGCGAAGGCAAGGCGATGGCCCGAAGACTTGCGGCAGTAAGTGATGTGCTCGTGCCGGTGGAGTTGGGAAATGGCGGGCCGAGCAGTCCCTGGATTTTGCCCTTGGTCATTGTTGGCGGGCTCATCGTCGCTGGGGCTTGTCTGTTCGCGGGGATGCGGCGACGGTCTGTCGTGGTGGCGGGAGTTGCTGTCTTTGTTCTGGCCGCAGGTTTTTGGTGGCAAGAAAGGGGAAGCGGAGATTCGCCATTCGCTTCGGAGGCTCCAAATGGCGCCAAGGCTCTCGCGATCTTTGAGCCACTACATGCCAACATCTACCGCGCCTTCGATTTTTCGCGCGAGGAAGAGGTTTACGACGCTCTCGCGCGCAGCATCGCCGGTGAACATCTCGACGAGATTTACAATCAAGTTTACCGCGGCCTTGTTCTGCAAGACCAAGGTGGCGCCGTCAGCCGGATTCAGTCGGTTGACATGATCGAACTAAAAGACGAAGCCCAATCTGAGGCGCAGGCGAAGGGGCGCATCGCGTTTGCCGTTGTTGCCAAGTGGCGCGTCAAGGGCCGCGTGTTCCATTGGGGGCATACCCACTGGCGTACGAACGAGTATCAGGCGCGCTATGTCGTGGCCCAAAAAGGTGAGGCCTGGAAGATCATTGAAAGCAAAGTCCTCGGTCAGCGCCGGATTGCGCTGGACGGTGACGATCCAGTCGATGACTAAGGCGGCGACCTAGACGATGACTAAGGCGGCGACCTAGACGATGACTAAGGCGATGATCGAACTGAATGACGTTGCTTTTGGCTACGGCGATGAATTTTCGCTCGCAGTTCCGAAGCTGCAGGTCAATCGTGGCGAAAAAGTCGCCTGTATCGGCCCGAGCGGCACCGGTAAGACCACGCTTATCAATCTGATGACGGGGATCTTGCAGCCCGACCAGGGCGAAGTTCGCCTCGATGGCGTTGACATCCAAAAACTTGGTGAAGACGCGAGACGCAGAATCCGGATTCAAACCGTGGGCATGGTCTTTCAGCAGTTCGAGCTGCTTGAGTACCTCAGTGCCCTTGAGAATATCCTGTTGCCCTATCACCTGAACCCAGCGCTCAAACTAGATGCGGCCGCCAAAGCGCGCGCCCGCAAAATCGCGCAAGACATGGGCATCTCGCGGATCTTGAATCGAAAACCAAGACAGCTTTCGCAAGGCGAGCGCCAACGGGTGGCGATCTCAAGAGCACTGGTTACGGAACCTGCGCTTTTAATCGCAGATGAACCGACCGGGAACCTTGATCCCGAAAACTCGGATACGATTTTAGATCTTCTGTTCGCACCTTGCGAGGAGCGCGGCGCGACCCTGTTGGTGGTGACTCATGACCATGGGCTTTTGCCGCGCTTTGATCGCGTGATTGACATCATGGCCATGGCTGAGGTTGCCCAGGCATGAGAGGAGTGTTGCTGCTCTCTTGGAAACATCTTTGTTTTCATCGCGCCCGGTCGCTTATTCTGATCGCCAGCATTGCCGTTTCGTTCTTTTTGCCGCTATTGACGCGGGCTTTGGTGGAGCGCTACCAAACCGTGCTGCGCTCGCGCGCCAAGGAGAGCCCTCTGGTCGCCGGAGCCAAGGGCAATCGCTTTGATCTCACCCTAGCCACGCTTTACTTTCGCGATAGCGAGCTCGAGACGATCCCTTTTTCCGAATACGAAAAGATTCGCGACGCCGGCTTTGGCGTCGCCATCCCCCTTAACTTGCGCTTTAAGGCCCGAGGGTATCCCATCGTCGCATGCGGCGCGGAGTATTTCGAAAAGCGTGGCCTCGGCTGTGATCGCGGCCATCTGCCGTTTCGGATCGGGCAGTGTGTGCTCGGTGCGACGGTAGCGGAAGACTTGGATTTGGGGCCGGGAGACTATTTGTTTTCGGACCAACCCGAGCTCTACGACATCACGAAGCCACCGGCGCTCAAGATGAGCGTTCTTGGGACTTTGGCACGAAGCGGCGGGCCGGACGACGGGGCGGTCTTTGTCGGTATCAAGACCGCCTGGATCTTGGAGGGGATCGCGCACGGCCACCGCGGCGATGAGGAGATCGACCCCAAGCTGATTCTCAGCGAAGACGACAACAATGTCGCCATTAGTGCTGCGATGGTCGAGCACAACGAAGTTACCGACGAGAATATCGCCTCCTTCCACTACCACGGATCGACGGAAGGTCTGCCTCTAAGCTCGGTGTTGGTGTTCCCGCGGGACGAGAAGTCACGGACCTTGGTGAAGGCGCGGCTCAACGCATCGCGCTTGTATCAGATGGTGGTGCCGACAGACGTCGTGGAAGACCTGTTGTCATTCGTGTTCAAGATCAAAGCGCTGCTGGATTTGGTGGCGGCGATCTTAGCCGCGACCACCTTGTTGTTGATCGTACTCGTTCTCATGCTTTCACTGAAGATGCGTGCCCGTGAGATTGAAGCCTTGAATCGGATCGGCTGCAGTCGCTTTCGGGTGCTGCAGCTCTACGCCGTTGAGATCGCAATCTTGGTGGCGGCCTCGGCGGCCCTTGCCGCTGCGGCCATGATGCTCACTCTCAGTTTCCTGCCCGACCTCACCCGGGCGCTCTGATTTTTCTGACGCTATTTCAAAAACGCGGCGACGAGGGCGACCACGGGGGCGGCGGTCGGCTTGCCATGTTGCCAATCGCCGTCGCCGACGAAACTGCCGCCGATATCGATGTGCGTGTAGGGCAAAGCACCGTCACTGTCTGCACCGTGGCGATCTAAGCCCGAAGCAATAGCGAGGAATGCCATCGGAAACTGGTGGCCGCGGCTCGTCATGGTTGAAGGGGCGTTGTTGCAAGAAAGAATGTCGTCGGCCGTCGTGCGCGGGCGGACGAAAGCCCAGTCTTCACGGCGCAGCCGGGAAATGTCAAAGGCGTCTCCCCACAAATCACCCACTCGCGACAAGGTCTCAGAAATCCCCAAGTCGCGTGCGGGTCGGTTGTCGAGTGCAATGCTGTACTCACCGACCGCGCGACCGGAGTGCCCAGTGAGAGTCGCTACCGATAAAACGCGGGCGTTCTCGCAGCGGGCCGCTTCTTCTCGTAAGTGCGAAAGGAGATCGGCCAAAACCAGACGGCCTTCGGCGTCGGTGTTGCCGATGCGAACGCGGCAACCGGCGTGGCTGGTGATAATCTCGTCCGACACGAAACAATCGGCGCCAATGCTGTTGCGAACGCAGCCAATTTCGGCCACGACGGCAAGATTGTCGGGTGCAAGCTCAGCGATGGTTCGCATGAAGCCCGCGACCGAAGCCCCGCCGCCTTTATCGCGGCTCATGCCCGCCATGTGGCCGCCAGCCTTGATGTCGGCACCACCAGTGTCGTAGCTCAGGCCCTTGCCGGCGAAAAAGAGCGTTTGCGTCGGCTTGGCATTCGGCTCGTAGCGCAGCCGGACGATGCGCGGATGATGCCGGGGCACCGAGAAAGACGCGCGGGCCACGGCCGACAGCAGGGGATAGTCGCGCTGAATGAGTTCGATGTCGTCCAGGACTTCGACGCTGACCTTGGTGCCCGCGAAGGCCTCCAAACAAAATTCAGCCATGCGCGGCGGTGACATGCGCTCGGGCTCGCTGCCTCCCATGTCGCGGGATAGTCGTCGGCCTAGCTCCAAGGCCTTCACGAAAGCGACTTTTTCCTCGAGCCGCTCAACCGGGGCGGCAAAGCCGATCGTCTCCACTGGCTCCATGTTGTCTTCGCCGTGCGCCTCGCGCGCTTCGAGCGGTTGCCAAAGGCCGTGTAGCGCACCGAGGAGGCAGACCTCAGCTCCGTGTTCAAAAAGAGGGTCGGCGGGAAAACCGGCCACGATCAGCAGCGGTCGTGTCGATCCCGCATCGCGAGCACGTTGGGCCCCGGCGCCAGCCGCATCGGCGAAGCAACGCGCATCGTCTTGGTCGCGCGTTACCGGTCCCGTCGGAGAAAAAATGAGGCGCTGACCGGCGAGTTCCGGGGCGGGATAAAGGGCGAGTTGGGTTCCGCCTTGCTTGTCAATGGCTGCCGCCTGAGCCAGCAGGGTCGCGATGGGATGGATCGCATCAAAGGCACCTTTGGGCCCAACGGCGATGACCGCATCGTAAGGCCCGGAAGACGAAAGGGCGGTGTCGAGGTTTGTGACGGCTTCGAGGCGAGGTATGGCCATGCCATTCTCCGTTGATGATGGGGACTCCTGTGGTTTTATACCGGACGGTCCTCGGGCACAATCGCCGAGGTCTTGATCCTCGATTAAGATGGGGGAGTCCGACAACAGAACAGAATAGGAATCCAAAGATGGACGGCCCTCGACGCATCGTCTGCATGACCGAAGAAACCACTGAAGCCCTTTACGCCATGGGTGAGGAGGATCGCATTGTCGGTATTTCGGCCTTCACGAAACGCCCGCCTCGAGCCCGCGACGAAAAGCCTGTGGTGAGTCAATTCATCAAGGCCGACGTCGAAAAAATCAAGGCGGTCAAGCCAGACCTCGTGCTCGGCTTCTCAGATCTTCAAGCTGATATCTGCGCGGACCTGATACGCGAAGGGCTTGATGTCTATTGTTTCAATCAAAGATCGTTAGCCGGCGCCTTGCGCATGGTGCGGACTTTGGGACGTCTCATCGACGAGAAGGAAAAAGGAGAGGCCTTGGCCGCGAGCTACGAATCGGGACTAAGAGCAGCAAAGGCGCGTGGAGCCGCGTTGAAAGTTCATCCACGCATCTACTTCGAAGAGTGGCCGGACCCGATTATCACTGGAATCCGTTGGGTGGGTGAGCTCATTGAGATAGCGGGCGGCGTGGATTGCTTTGCGCAATTGCGCGACAAGGCCCTCGCCAAAGACCGCATCGTCGACGTCGCCGCCGTCATGGCATCGGAGCCGGACCTGTATCTCGCCTCTTGGTGCGGAAAGAAGTTTCGCGAAAAAGAGGCCTTTGCCCGTGAGGGTTTTGGTAACGATCAGCTCCGCCAACCCGGCCGGACCGTCGAGATCGACTCGGCCATTATCTTGGCGCCAGGCCCCGCTGCCTTGACCGATGGCCTGGCGGCCCTTGAATCCGAAATCCACCGGGTAGCGAGAGAGATGGAGGGTTGTGAGTCAAAAGGCGGACCTGGCAAAGGCGGGTGCTAAGACGGTAAAGGGCGGTGAAAAGCGTATCCCAGTCGGGCCAACTTGGCTATACTCCGGCAAAGTTATAGCGGGGTCTGTCTTGAGCGACGATAAGAACGACACCGTCATTCAGCTCCTTGCCCGTGCCCGGGCTGGCGATGCCGAGGCATCGAGTGAGCTATTGCCGGTTATTTACGATGAACTGCGGTCTTTGGCGGGCGGAATTTTTCGCAGCCAGAATCCAGGTCACACTTTGCAGCCGACGGTGCTGGTTCACGATGCCTTCGTGCGCCTGGTCGATAGCGATGTGGAATTGAACGGGGCACGGCATTTTTACGCCTTGGCCGCCAAGGCCATGCGCCAGATCCTGACGGATCACGCCCGAAAAAAGCAGGCCCAAAAGCGCGGCGGTGAATGGGACAAAGTGACCATCAGCGATCAGTCGGCCCTCGGTACCTCCGATGAGGTCGACATCCTCGTCCTGGAAGAGGCGCTTGAGGACCTCGCCAAACTTAACCCACGGCACGCTCAATTGGTCGAGTTGCGTTTTTTCGGTGGCCTCACCATTGATGAAGCAGCGGAAGAACTTGGCGTGTCGCGCCAGACTGCGGTCAATGATTGGACTGTGGCGAGAAGTTGGCTGAAAAAAGAGATGTGTCGCGACGAAGACCTGTGAATCCCGAACGCTATCAACGGGTCCAAGAGCTGTTTCTCGCAGCACTTGATCATAGGGCTGAGGACCAGGGCGCTTTTGTCCGCGCCGCAGAAGATGATGAGGCCATTGCGAATGAAGTCGTCGAGATGCTCAAACATCATGACGACGAGGGCGTTCTCAGCGAAGAGAGCATTGGCCTCAATCGGCGAATCGTAACCGATGCCTTCAACAACTCGGTTGACACAAGCTCGACGCCGGTTGCCCGAGTCTTCGGTGATCTCAGTCTCGACCCCACGTTACTTCCAGAGCAAATCGGTGGGTATCGCATTGACGATATTTTAGGGGAGGGCGGCAGTGGCGTCGTGTTTCGATCTACCGCGCCGAGTGGGCAGCAGATCGCGCTCAAGGTACTGCGTGCGACTGACCTTGACTCCCAGGCCCAGAAGCGGTTTCGCCGCGAAATTCGAATCCTCGAACACTTGGATCACCCGGGGATCGTTAAAGTAATAGACTCGGGTGTTGACGAAACGAACGTCGGTATGGGCGTCACGCACTTACCTTGGCTGGCGATGGAACTTGTACAGGGAAAAGGACTGAGTGAATGGGCGACGCGGTGTCAACCAAGCCTTGAGGAATCGAGCCTTCTC
This sequence comes from Planctomycetota bacterium, assembly GCA_036479435.1. Taxonomy (GTDB): domain Bacteria; phylum Planctomycetota; family DRQF01; genus JAZGFI01. Next base: position 6,918 of record JAZGFI010000170.1, read on the forward strand.
ATGGCCCGCGTGCTCGACGCCTTGGCTCACGCCCATGAGCAAAAGATCTACCACCGCGATCTCAAGCCGCAAAACCTTCTCATTGGGGAAGACGGTTCACTTAAGGTGTTGGACTTTGGCGCGGCCGCTATTCGCCAGCTAGACGAAGGCGAGAACGACTCGGTCTTGACGGCGACGGGACAGATCATTGGGACCATGGCCTACATGAGTCCGGAGCAAGTTGGCGGGAATTCAGGCGCCGTCGATGAGCAGGCCGATGTCTATGCAGTAGGGGCGATGCTTTACGAATTGGCTTCTGGCCAAACTCCCTACGACCTTCGCCACCTCTCCTTCATAGCTTGTCTAAGGAAGCTCAGGCTTGAGGAACCGCCGCCGCTAAAAGATCTTGTGCCCGATGCGCCAAGAGTTTTTGTCGACTTGGTCGAGCAGGCCCTCGCGAAAGAGCCGCAAGATCGGCCAGCCGGCGCGGCGGTCTTTGCCGAGGCATTGCGGCGACTTGCTTAGTAGTGGTCTAGACCCAGCTTACGGCGATCACCTAATGACGACTCAAGCCATAGGGGGACTAAGGCTGATTTTGGTGGGTTAGGTGTTGGATATCGCGAAGCCAAACGCTATGAATCGAAGTACGAAGTGATGCTTCGCCTTGCAAAATGAGGTCGTAGTTGAGCCTTTGTCGTAGACCTTTTTTTTGATGCCTACCCAGCACTGAAACGGTGAAAGAGAATTCATGAATCGATCCCTTGTCATTGTCCCGCTTATGGGACTCGCGCTCTTGTTTGCGCAAACCTGCTTCGCGCAGGCGAACGGAAGTTTTGAAACAGGCTTGGTCAACTGGACTGCAGTCCCGGCGGCTAACGTCACGATCAGCAGCACGGCCGACAGCCGTTTTCCAAGTGACGGTGCTCAATTCGCAGTGCTCAGATCTTCACAAACTGGCCCCGGTGTGCCGGGCTACGGCCCTCATCTTCCGGGCGCCGGTTCGGGGCAATCCGTGGTGTTGTCCAGAACGTTCACGCGGCCCACTGGTGTGAACTGTGAAGTTCAGATCGACTGGACACTCCTTAACAACGAAGGTTCCGGATCTTCCTTCAACGACTTCATCTCCATCGACATCATCGACGTTGCGTCCAACACCCTAGTCCAAAACATGGTGTTTGCAGACACCGGGTTCCTTGCTGGGACTCCGAACTACAACGGCGTGCCTGGTGCTGGCAACGGCGAAATAGCCTACGTCGACTCACAGTCGGCCATTTTTGGCAGCAGTTATTTCGAACCTTTGCCGCACGGCTTTAAGCGAGCGCGCGCTGAACTGGGATTGTCAACGTTGGCCGGCCAAGCCCTTCGCATCGATGTGACCGTCGGAAATGGGAATGATGGTTCCTTTTCTAGTACTGTCTACGTCGACAATTTCAAAGTTCTTAGCGGCGGTTCCAACAGCGGTGCCGGCGCATTGCGAGTGTTGGGAGCCAGCAGCTCCGATGGCACACAGTTTTCTGGTGATTCTGGTGGCGACAACGTCATGGATGGGCCGATTGACTTCACGATTCGTCCGGGCCAGCGTATTGCGCTACGCACCTCAGCATCCTCAGGCGGCGTTGCCTTTGCAATCTTGACCGGTACGGTCCGCAATGACGGATCGGATTTCGGATTTGACGAGTTCAACCTGAACGTCAGTGCCGGTATCAACACGCTCGTGGACGGCCTCAACCCCTCGAATCCTTTCGACGTCCTGTTCGGTACCCTCAACGAAGATTTTTCCTTCATCGAGGGGGCCTTGCCCATCACGGCTCTTGCGGGTGAGTTTGGCATCATCGCCATTTTCGCCGATCCGACTTCGGCCACGGGCCTTGAAGGCACGGCAACCACGAGAGTTGAAGTGAAGACCGACGTCGGCATTCCGCTCGGCAGCACGCAAGTGCTGGATTCCGGTGGCAGTCCTTTGAGTGACGACGACTTCGGGGCTGTGGATTTGACGGGCATGTCCGGCGGCGGATTCACTTTTTACGGGACCCTTTACACCGAGTGTTTTGTGGGATCGAACGGCTATGTCACCTTTGGCTCTGGAGATGCTGACTTTACAGCCTCGGTGACCGAGATGTACACCCAAGAGCCGCGGATTGCTCCGCTTTGGACGGACTTCAGCCCGAATACGACCACGAACGTCATCATCTCGTCGGAGGTGACTTTGCGTACCACGACGATTTCTTGGGACGGACTTGCTGAATTCTCAAGCAGCGTCGAAGGGAATAGCTTTTCGGTACAGCTTCACAGCAACGGATCAATCTCGATTGCCTGGGACCGTCTGACAGCAGACGTTGGAGTCGTTGGGATTTCGCCGGGGGGCCTTGCGGCGCCGACGGGTTTCCTACTGGATTCGACCGTTGGCTTCAGCGGCATCGGCCTGTTCAACGGAAATGACACGACCCTTGGGGACACGACACCCTTCTTCCAGGTTTTCGGATTGGCTTCGTCGTCGAATAACGACACTGGCCCCAGCGACATCATGACTCTTGGCATCAACGGTCCCGCTCGACTGAGCTTTGTGCCCGATGGCACCGGGTATCGAGGATTCGCGGGAACTCGCTAACCTCGCTCCCGTTGGTCTGGGACCTGCCGAAAAATAATTCGGAAACCGCTGATCGTGAACCTGAGGTTTTGCGTGAGGATCATAAGGGGGTGGCCCCTTTGATTGGCAGCTCGGAAATCCCGGTTCTTGAAATGAGCTGACCAGTACAAAAGACCTTCACTGGAATCGTTTCTTCGTCGCAGCGCAGCTAGCTCGAAGGCATGGCCAGCCCCCCCAAAAGGGGCTGGCTTTTTCTTTGCTGGAACTGTGAAGATCTGAGCGGGCCCCGGGGGAGTTTCATGGGAGGAGTACTTGGTCAGTCAATTGAGAGGGAGTCGTACAAACTGTTGAGATTCGAGAGGGTTTTCGCCATTTGGGGGTTGGATGGCCATTGGTTTTTCGCTGTAATCATCGATGTGAATTGTAGAGCCTCAGCCCACAACCATGGAAAACAGAATCATGAAGCGATCCATACACCGCAGCTTCGCGGCTATCTTTATGCTCAGTGTGAGTGCAGCCCTTTGCGCCCCCGTCGGTGCCCAAAACAACGGTGGCTTTGAGTCCGGGCTAACTAACTGGACCGCGGTGCCGACAACGTCCGTCACTGTCGACTCCAGTTCGAGCAACGGCTTTCCCAGCGAAGGCAGCCAGTACGCTAGGGTCGTCGGCACTGGAGGCCCGGGTATCGCGGGCTACGGACCTCACCTCGCCGGTTCTGGAACAGGGTCAGTTACGGTGCTGTCTCGACTCTTCACGAGGCCCACGGGAGTGAACTGCGAAGTGCAGTTGGACTGGAATTTTTTCCAAAACGAATTTGAACTAAACCCCACCTTCAATGATTTCTTGTCCATCGACATTATCGACGTCGCGACCAACACCCGAGTGACGAACATGGTGTTCATCGACAATGGGCTTTTGGCTGGCACACCGTTCTACACCGGGATTCCCGGAGCTGGGACCGGTGAGCTAAGCTACGTGTTTTCTCAGGATGGCCTCGGCACAGGTTTCCTTGAGCCCCTTCCGCACGGATTCAAGCGTGCACGAGCCGACATCGCAGTCCTAACGACCGCAGGCCAGGCCCTTCGCATCGACATTGCGGTCGGTAACACGGGTGACGCCGCCACCGACTCCCTCGCCTTTGTCGACAATTTCAAGGTCCTGAGCGGAGGCTCCAACAGTCCCGGCGGATCCTTGCGAATTCTCGGTGCGAGCCATCAGGATGGCATCGGCGATTCAAGTGACAGCGGTGGCGACAGTGCGATGGCCGGCCCGATCGACTTCGAAGTGCGCCCGGGCCAGCGGATCTCAGTCCGCAATTGGCACGACAATGGCGGTGTCGCCTTTGCCATGCTGTCCGGCACCGTGCGCAACGACGGCTCAGACTTCGGTTTCGACGAATTCAACCTGAATGTGTCGGCGGGCATCGCGACAATTTTCGACGGCCTCAACCCGAGCACGCCGATTGACGTCTTACTGGGAACGACCAATGACGAACCGAGTTTTTTGGAAGCCACCATTCCCGAGAGCGTCCTTCCCGGTGAATTCGGGCTGTACTCGATCTTTGCTGATCCGACCTCGACTAGTGGACTGCAAGGAAGTGCCACTACCCGCATCATCATCCGGACGGATGACGGCATCCCGCTCGGGACTACGGAAGTACTCAATGCCTTCGGCTCTCCGCTTACTGACGATGACACCGGCGTCGTGGACTTGAGTTCGATGATCGGAGGAGGTTTCAACTTTTACGGCACGCTCTACACCGAGTGTCACTTGAACTCCAATGGCAATATCACTTTCGGAACGGGAAGTTCCGACTTCAGTTCCTCGATTGCCGAGTTCTTCGCTAATGAACCTCGGATTGCTCCCCTTTGGGAGGACTTTGGTGCCCCTTTCATCGGGACGGGTACTTACCAGTTCGACGTCACTCCAACCGTCGCCACTCTTTCGTGGACCGACTTGCGGGATTTCGTCGGCGTGGTGGAAGGCAACAGCTTTAGCGTGCAACTATTTTCCGATGGTTCGATCGTCTTCGCCTACGACAGCACGACCGTGAGCGATGGGGTGGTAGGCATCACCCCGGGCGGCCTCCCTGTGCCGGCGTTCCTGAGTTCAAGCCTTGACTTCAGCGACTCGTTCATCCAAGGAGGGGGCTTCAACACTTTTGCTGCGGCAACCCCCATCGTGCAGGCCTTCCGCAAGCCAAGCAATAGTAACGGCGATTTCGATGCCCAAGACATCATGACTCTTGGCGTCAACGGCCCGTCACGTATCACTTTTGTGCCCGAAGCGGGTGGTGGCTATCGCGTGTTCGTAGGCACTCGATAAGAACCAGAACCAGAACCAGAACCAGAACCAGAACGGAACTCCGAGGTCCGCTTCGAGCCCCTTAGATCATCATTGAGCTTCGGCTTCCGCCGCAGGCCCTACCCTGGGTCAGCGGCTTTTCTCGTGGCCCTGGCTGCGGACAACGAATTCGAGATTTCTCGCTTGGATTCGCTTCAAGTCTTCCGCTGTCAGTCCGTGTGCGAAGGCCAGCGACGGTGCTGGAGTCGCTTCTTATCCATGAGGAGACGGAAAGACGACGCCGTGCTTGGGGCGATCGAAGGCTCGATCAAGGGATCATCGATGCTTTTGATGACCGGCAGTGGTGAGCGCCCGTTTCCTTCAGTTCGAAACAGGATCCCTTTTCCAGGGAGCCGGTTTTTTGAGGGTCCGCCTCGGATCTCGTGCCACCTTGCCCCCCCCGGTCGATAAGACTTGAGGCGCGCGAGGCGCAAACTGCAGGGAGGATCTTGATGCTCATTTTTGAACAGTTCTATCTTTCGTGCTTGGCGCAGGCTTCTTACCTGATCGGCGATTCGGAAACGGGCGTGGCCGTCGTGGTCGATCCGCGCCGCGACGTCGACGTTTATTTCGATGCGGCCGAGGCTCAAGGGCTGCGCATCGAGCACGTCTTGTTGACGCATTTTCACGCCGACTTTCTCGCTGGACACATTGAACTGCGCGACCGCGTCGGCGCGAAACTCCACCTCGGTGCCGCCGCGCAGGCGGACTACAAGTTCTTGCCCATGATCGATGGCGATGAGCTGAGCTTGGGGGCGGTCCGGCTTTGGTTCTTGGCGACACCGGGGCACACTCCGGAAAGCACTTCGATCTTGGTTTTCGATGGCGTTCAGAAAAACCCTCATGCCGTGCTGACGGGGGATACGCTGTTCATTGGCGATGTCGGGCGCCCGGACCTCATGGCCTCCATCGGTATCAGCGCGGAAGAACTCGCAGGCGATTTATTCCAGTCACTGCACCACAAACTGCTGATGCTCCCCGACGAGACCCTGGTTTATCCCGGTCATGGCGCGGGCTCGATGTGTGGCAAAAGTCTATCCAGCGAAACCGTATCGACGATTGGCGCTCAACGTGCCACCAACTACGCCCTGCAGCCGATGTCGAAAAGTGACTTCATCGAGCTCGTAACTTCCAACCTCCCGAAAACTCCCGGCTACTTCGCCTACAACGCCGACCTCAATCGCCGCGAGCGACCGAATCTCGAAAGTGCATTGCGAGAATCAGTCAGGGGATTAGACCTCGAAGAATTTCTCGCTTTGCGCGACAGGTCCGGAGCCTGGGTTGTTGATAGCCGCAGCGCCGGTGATTTTGCCCCAGCTCATCTCGCTGGCAGTCTCAACGTTGGACTCGACGGCATGCTGGCGACTTGGGCGGGTTCGACCATTCCCTCCGATCAGCCGCTGATGATCGTGGCCGAGCCCGGTCGCGAGCATGAGACAATCCTCCGCTTCGGGCGCATTGGCTACGACCGAGTCTTGGGCTTTCTCGAAGGTGGGTTTGGAGCCTTGGCCGAACATCCCGACCAGCACCGGCAGATCGGAAGGGTATCCGTTGAGGGACTTTTCGCGGAGAGGCAAATCGGCGACGCCGCTGCACTTCTCGACGTTCGCAACGAAGGAGAATGGGAGCAGACAAAGATCGAGGGCTCCTTCAACATTCCCCTTCGCGAGCTCGAAAACCGTGCTTCCGAGTTGCCGCAGAACCGCGCGCTCGTGGTTCATTGTCGCACTGGGTACCGATCATCGTTGGCAGTATCCATCCTCCAGAGACTTGGCATCATGGGTGCCCGCGATCTCGTCGGCGGCATCGTAGCTTGGGAAGAGAATGGTCAGCCGGTGGTCAGGCCGCCCGCGGGCTAGTCTTGAGGCGAGTTTGATAGACTCCGGTGCCGAACGAACGCGGAGCCTGCCTTGTCTAAATCGCCCCTCAATTGGAAAGCCGTCGCCTTCTTCTCGATGCTGCTTGGTCTTATTGCGGTCTCGATTGGAATAAGGACCTTGGTCCCCAACGCCGATGCGGCATGGAGGCCAGAACCAAGCCTCCCACAAGAGGAAAGCCTGCCGCCGGTCGACTTTGCTCGCGACGTCTTGCCGATCCTCAGCGATACCTGTTTCGCCTGCCACGGCCCCGATGCTGCGGCGCGCGAGGGGGATCTCCGGCTCGATCAGAAAAGCCAGATGATGCAGCAACTCGACGACGAGCTGTGGATCGTCGCACCGGGTAAGCCCCACTTGAGCGAGCTGATTGCGCGTATCGAAACCGATGACCTAGAAGAGGTGATGCCGCCTTCGGATTCAAAGACCCGGCTTACGGCAAAACAAAAGCAAGTGCTGCGTCGTTGGGTCCAAGAGGGAGCGGTGTGGGAAGAACATTGGGCCTTTCGTGCGCCCAAAAAGGCAGCGATTCCCCTTGGCGCCGACGCTAGCCCTTCGCGTCACCCGATCGATGGCTTTGTTTCGGCTCGTCATCGGGCGGCTGGCCTTAGCCCCTCGCCGGTCGCCGCAAAGGACTCTCTGCTGCGTCGCGCATTCCTCGACCTCGGCGGGTTGCCTCCGAGCCCCAAAGAGCGGGCAGCGTTTCTCGCCGACTCCAGCCAACAGGCCTACGCAAAGGCCCTCGACCGGCAGCTGTCTTCGCCGCGCTTCGGCCAACACTTAGCGGCTTATTGGATGGATTTGGCCCGCTACGCCGACACCAACGGGCACTACTTCGACAACGAACGTACCATGTGGCCTTGGCGCGACTGGGTCGTCAACGCCTTCAACAGCAACCTGCCCTATAGCGAGTTTATCGTGGCGCAGATCGCCGGCGACCTGTTGCCCAACGCGACGGATGAACAGCGCATCGCCTCGGGTTTTAACCGCAACCATCCCGTGAGTTGGGAGAACGGGATCATCCCCGAAGAATACCGCGTCAAGTACGTATTCGACCGTACGGACACGACTGCGGCTGCGTTTTTAGGTCTGACGATGGGTTGCGCGCAATGCCACGACCATAAGTTCGATCCCATCTCCCACCTTGAGTACTTCAGTTTCTTCGCCTTTTTTAATCAGGTCACCGATCTTGGGGCGGATGGGATCTACGGCAATGCACAGCCGACCTTGCCCGCACCCTCCACCGCACAACGAGATCGTTTGCGTGTCGTCTTGAATGAACGCCAAGGCCTGGACAAGGCGTTGAATGTGCCCCGGCCGATAGTCGAAGCCGCAGAGGAGGCTTGGATCAAGAACTGGGCTCCCCGCATCTTGAAGGCTTGGAAACCCTTGGGCGTCATCAGTGCGAAATCGGAATCCGGGGCGACCCTGTCAATCGTCGATGACGGCGAGATGACCGCCAGTGGTGCTTTGCCCGCCAACGACGTTTATGATGTGCATACGACGACCGCACTCGAAACCGTTGCGCGTTTCCGCTTGGATGCGCTGAATGATCCAGCTTTGCCCAAAGGCGGTCCGGGGCGAGCTGTCGATGGCAACTTCATCCTCAATGATCTGGAGCTGACGGTTTCGCGCGACGGCGGCAAGACTTTTCAAGCCATCGCCCTGGAAAGGGCTGTCGCGGATACCGCTCGCCTTGGATTCCACGCTTCCGCGGCCATCGACGACGACCCGAAGACGGGTTGGGCAGTGGGGCTAAACAACAAGGGGGCTACGCGCTCGTTGATGCTGGAACTCGACCAGCTTTTGACGCGACAGCCCCAGGACCCCGCCTTCATTATTCGATGGCGCCTTCACCACGACGTCGGCTATCCCGATCACTCCTTGGGCCGCTTTGCTCTCTGGGCTTGTTCCGAGGCGGAACTCGGTCCCGATGACGTTCGCCTATCCTTGGGGCCCTGGCGTAGCCGCGACCTGGCGCCCGATCAAGCCGACATGCCCGCTGAAGACCTGGCCGCATCCGGCGGCTTTGTCGAGCAGCCGACTTGGCGGGACGGCCGTCTGCTCAAGATCTCTGCAGAGTCTTCACGCGTCTTGTTGCGTCGGAGCCTCGACGTCAGTGCTGACGCGAGTTTTCGGCTTGAGATTTCCGCCGCTTCCGGTCTTAGGGTCTGGCTAGACGGCGAACTAAAACACCATCATCTGCAAGAGCGCAGCATCATCCCCGCGCAGGACCGGGTGCCGCTCGTGTTAACAGCGGGGCACCACAAACTCTTGGTCGAGTTAAGGACCGACGCCAAAAATCCCGCGGACTTCTACTTCGATCTTCGCCGGGCCGCGACCGAAAGCCTAGAGTTCGAAGCCGAAGTGATCGTCACCCGCCCAGAGTTTCACAAAAACGAGCCGGCCCTGATGGCGCTGCGGCGCTACTACCGGCGGCGTTTTCATCCCGAGCTTCGCGAGCTCATCGACGAATATGATCGCGTCGATCAACTCGCGCATCGGCTCGTCGATGAAGTCCCAACTCCGATGGTGATGGAAGACCGTAAGAATCCTCGCAAGTCTCATCTGCTTTTGCGAGGTCGCTACGATCAACCTGGTGAGGAAGTTACCCCGAACACCCCGGCGGCCCTGCCGCCGCTAAACGCCCGCGGTCCAGGTCTCGCCGACCGCTTGGATCTGGCGCGTTGGATGATCGACCCGTCCCATCCTCTTACTGCTCGTGTCGTCGTGAACCGAGTCTGGGAGCAGCTTTTTGGCAAAGGGTTCGTGCCCACGGCGCAAGATTTTGGGATACGCGGCGAAAGGCCTTCTCATCCAAAACTGCTAGACTGGTTGGCCGTCGAATTCGTTGAATCCGCTTGGGATCTAAAAGCGCTCTACAAGCTCATCATGACGTCTGATACTTACCGAAGAAACTCAGTGGCCGTGGCGAACAGCCGGCAATCCGATCCTGAGAACCGCTGGCTCACCCGGGGACCTCGCACTCGGCTTTCCGCTGAAACCTTGCGTGATCAGGCGCTTTACGTCGCGGGTCGACTTAATGAGGCACAGGGCGGGCGGTCCTTTTTTCCTTATCAGCCCCCGGGAATCTGGGAAGAGGTGAGTGGGACCGGCGGCGCATCAGCGCAGTTTTACCGGCAAAGCCACGGCGATGACCTTTATCGTCGGAGCCTTTATGTGTTTTGGAAACGCTCTGCGCCCTGGCCGCCATTTTTGATCTTCGATGCCCCGACCCGAGATATTTGCACGGTCTCACGTCAGGTCACTAACACCCCGCAGCAGGCCTTGGTGTTGATGAACGAAACCTCTTTTGTCGAAGCGGCACGACTCTTCGCCGAGCGCCTCTTGAACGATCCAGCCGTCGAGGACGAAGCTCGGCTGAAACGGGCCTTTTTGTACGCACTGTCGCGTGAAGCCGAAACCGAGGAACTTCGCACTCTGCAGGTCTTGTTGGCGGCGGAGCGGCGCTCTTTCCGTGAGAATCCACAGGCGGCGAAGCTGCTTCTTGAAGTTGGCGAGACGCCAGCGTCTACGGAGTTCGACGCGATCGAGTTGGCCGCCTGGGCTCTCGTTGCGAACACCATCATGAATCTCGATGAAATGGTGACCAAAGAATGAGGCGCGAAGACCGACGACAATTTTTGGCTCGCCTCGGTGCCGGGGCCTTTGCTAGCGCCGCCATGGGATCGCGAATCGGCCCGACCTTGGCTAACACTGCCGAGGTCGGGGGCACCCTGGGCCCGATCCCACACCATCGACCGCGAGCCAAACGCGTGGTGTTTTTGTTTCAGTCCGGCGCGCCTTCGCAGTTGGAACTCATCGACTACAAGCCCGGTTTGAAAAAACTGCACGGCAGCGAGTTTCCCCCTTCGGTCCGCGATGGACAACGTCTCACGTTGATGACCGCTAATCAGAGTTCTTTTCCCATTGTCTCACCGATGTTTGGTTTTTCGCAACAGGGCCAAAGTGGGAGATGGTGGGGCGATCTCACACCGCATACCGCAAAGATTGTGGATGACCTATGCGTGATCAAGTCGATGCACACCGAAGCGATCAATCACGATCCCGGCATCACCATGTTTCAGACCGGTTCTCAGATTCCCGGCCGGCCATCCATGGGATCATGGGTGGCATGGGCTCTCGGCGGGTTTTCAAAGGACCTACCGCCCTTCGTCGTCTTGATCTCTCAAGGCAGCGCCTTACGCGCCGCTCAGCCCTTATTCGCGCGGCTGTGGGGTGCGGGGTTTTTGCCTTCCTCGCATCAGGGGGTGAAGTTTCGCAGCCAAAACGATCCGGTGCTGTATCTGCAAGATCCTCCCGGTGTTTCATCGGCAGCCCGGCGGCGGATGTTGAACGCCCTGCGCGAACTGAACTCGCGCAAGGCCGCGCTTAGTGGAGACCCCGAGGTCGGCACACGAATGGGACAGTACGACTTGGCGCACCGGATGCAGAATTCGGTGCCCGAACTCGCGGATTTATCGAAAGAGCCGGATTCGACCTTTGAGCTTTACGGCCAAGACGCTCGCAAGCCCGGGACTTACGCCTCGAACTGTCTGATGGCAAGGCGGCTTTTGGAACGCGGAGTGCGTTTCGTACAGCTTTACCACCGCGGCTGGGACCAACACGAAAACCTCCCCGCTGACATTCAGCGGCAATGCCGCGACACCGATCAGGGTAGCGCTGCCTTAGTGATGGACCTAAAGCGCCGCGGCTTGTTGGAAGACACCCTCGTGATCTGGGGGGGAGAGTTTGGGCGCACGGCGTTTTGCCAGGGTCGGCTTACGGGCAGCAACTACGGGCGAGACCACCATCCGCGTGCTTTCTCAATGTGGATGGCGGGGGCTGGCGTGAAGGCCGGAACGGAGTACGGAAAAACCGACGACTTCTCCTACAACATCGTCGAGAATCCCGTCCATGTTCACGACCTTCAGGCGACGATCCTTCACCTTTTGGGAATGGATCACGAGCGTGTCACCTACCGCTATCTCGGCCGCGACTTCCGACTCACTGATGTCGCGGGAAAGGTCGTCCACGACATCTTGACCTAAGACCTCAAGGCTATTCTGCCTTAAGGTGCCGATCGAAGAACTCCCAAAGGGTCTTGCTGGCTCCGCGCCCCAAGCCGTGGCCGCTGTTGGGGAAAAACCGGCTTTCGTAGCTCGCATCGTTGCGATCGAGCGCGGCGATGAGCTGAAAGGCGTTGGTGGGATGGACGTTGTCATCAATCATGCCGTGCATGATGAGAAGATGGCTACCCGAGCGTTTGTAGTTGCGGATGTATTTTTTGTTCATGGCGCGCCCGACGTCGTAGCCCTTTTTGTTGAGCTGTGGCGTGCTCATGTAGCGTTCGGTGTAGATCGTGTCGTAGTGACGCCAGTCCGTAACTCCTGACATGTTGACGCCAGCGTGATAGACATCGGGGTGTTTTAGGACGCCCATTGCTGTCATGTAGCCGCCGTAGGACGACCCAATGATGCCGACGCGGTCGCCATTGAAGTAAGGGCGTTTACTCAACAGGCGAATGGCATCGGCGTGGTCTTGGATATCGACATCACCGAGTCGAAGGTAGTTGGCCCCCAGAAAGGCCTTGCCCCGGTTGCCAGTGCCGCGGTTGTTAACTTTGACGACGAGGTATCCCCGGCCGTTTTCGCGGCGCGGCCTGGAAACATAGCGAGCCGAAATTTCGTTGGACCCGGGGCCGGCGTAGAGCGAGTTGATGACGGGATAGACTTTCGATGCGTCGAAGTCCTTGGGTTTGTAGAGAATGCCGTAGATATCAAAGCGGTCGTCGGCGGATCGAAACTTGAACATCTCCGCCAGGTTGGCCGCGTCTTTGGGATCGGCTTCCGCCAGCTTGGCGATGAGTTTTCCCTTCGTGTCGTAAAGCACGGTACAGGGAGGCGTGTTGACCTCTTCGTACTGGGCGACCAGCCATTTACGATCCGGAGATAAGTTGAACTTCGAATGGTGATAGTCGAGACTCGTCACCCGGTGTTGTTTCGTGCCATCGAGATTGCCGATGTGGAATTGCAGGTAGTAGGGGTTATTCTTGGAGCTATAAGCGGCAAAGGCCAACTCGCCGGCATCTTCGTCTAGCCAGCGAATGCCCGCGGTTTGATAGTCACCTCGGGTGACAGTGTGGTGAAGAGTCCCGTCGAGATCGCGTAGCTCGTAGTGCGTGAAGCCGGATTTTTCGGTCGGCCATAAAAAGCGATGCCCATCGGCAAGGTAGCGCATCGAAGGTCTGTTGGACTGCCAGGTGTCTTGGTTTTCTTCAACGATGGTCGTGCAAGCACCGGTCTCAAGGTCGATGCGAAAGACCTTGAGGTGCTGTTGCAAGCGGTCTGTCCAGTTGACCAGCATCGCCTTGCCATCGGCCGACGCGCGCACGCCGTAGATATACTCCTCAGATCCGCCTCCGGCGTCGATCTCGACGGTTTTCTTCGTGGCGAGGTCGTAGACTAAAAGCGCGGCGGCGGGATTTTGGGCGCCGGCCTTGGGGTAAAACTCTGGGTAGTGTTTCGTGTTGAGTTTGCTCCAACCCGTCACGAGGTGAAAAGGTATGACGCCGGTGTCGTCGAATTTGTAGAATAAGATCTTCTTCGAGTCAGGCGTCCACCACATGGCCGTGTTTTGGTTGAGTTCTTCGCCGTAGACCCAGCTTGCGGTGCCGTAGTGAACCCTTGCGTTGCCGTCAGCCGTGACGGCAACACTGCCCGACCCGTTTTTGGGTTTTAAGACGAGGTTCCAGTTTTCGTAGTGAGCTTCCCAGGCACCATCAGGGGAGTCGACCCGAGTGTACTGTCTGCCTCGCCCGGGACGTCCCTTGTAGTCACCGGTCGAGGCCGGGGCGGTGTCGCGGCTCGACCGCCGGCTGGCGAGACTTTTGGAGTTGTCATCCGCTTCGCCATCGAATTCGATTTGCTTTTTGCTCTCAAGATCGAAGCGATAGGCCGTCTTTTGCTTGCTGAAGTAAAGATAGCGACCGTCGTCACTCCAACGAACTTTCGATACGACACCGGGGCCGTTCCCGCTTCCGCGCTGGGCTTGCAAAGTCGATGTCGATGACAACAACAAGATCGAGCTGGCGAGGGTGAAAAGAGCGATCGGCAGGACTCGTAGCATGTTCTTTTTCCTTGGTGACCTAGGCTCTGGGCAGTCTATGCGATTCTGGCGGGACCGGATCTTGGCCCGCAAAAGATACGCGTTGGAGAAAGAGAGCCTTTCATCCTCTGCGGCTAAGCTTTTGATATTTGCGGACGATCCCGGGCCTGGTCAAATCGCTCAAACGCGGCCTCAGAGCCGAAATCAGCCTTCCATCGTGCACCGAGGAGAATACTGAGGAAAACCCGAAGGCAAAAACCGTGATAAGAAAGGCGAACACTCGCGTTATAAGACCCAATCACGGCGGGACACTTGGTCCGCGCCCATCCCGAGGAAACCGAATGAACTTGAAATTACTGATCATGGCGCTCTTGCTGAGCGCGGTCGCTCTGTCGACCACCTTGGCGCAAACGAGTAAACCGGCGAGCAAGCCGACGAGCCAAACAAGCGTCGAAGATGCCGGTGAAACCATGAAGGCGCTTCGGACGGCCTTTGAGAAGAAGTCGATGGAAGTCTTCGGCGAGTTCCAAAAAATTAGGTCCACGATGAGTCCTGAGGAGATGCAAGCTTGGGTCGACAAGAACCGACCGAAGTTCGCGGAGGTTGGAGTGCCGCTTCAAAAGCTGATTCTCGCGAATCCGAAGCACGAGCAGAGTCAAGAATCTCTCTCGTGGATGATGAGCCGAGGACAAGACGATGCTCTGGGAGACTGGGCGGTAGACCAGGCCTTAGCGAAGTATTCCGACAGAAAATGCGCCGGGGACGCCTTCGAGGTGTTGCAAAATGACATTCGAGTCAAGGCGACTAAAAAGCTCGAGCAGCTCGCCAAGAGTCAAAATGCTAGCCAGAGCGTACGCGCCCTGTTCGCTTTGGCCGGTCAGCTCAAGGCGCGCTCCAAGTTTGTTGAGGCGGCACCTGGGTTTAGTGGGGCACAAAAAAAGAGCATCGTGAAGGCCTTCGGCCAAGACGAACTCGATGCGGCCCTCAAGAGCGACGCCAGCAAGCTCGTGGCCAGATCCGAAGCGACTTTGCTTGCCGTGATCGCTCATCCCGCCGCTAAATCCACGAAGTTAAATGGACAAGCGATCGAAGCACTCGCGCAGCAACAGCTCGATAGGATGCAATCTTTGACCGTGGGCAAGATGGCACCCGAGATTACAGGAGCCGACGTCGATGGCGCCAAGTTCAAACTTAGCGACTATCGCGGTAAAGTTGTTCTGCTCGATTTTTGGGGCACTTGGTGAGGACCTTGTGTGGCCATGTTGCCCCACGAGCGGTCGCTCGTCAGTAGTTACAAAAACCGTCCCTTCGCCCTCGTTGGAGTCCAAGTGGGAGACGCGCCCGAAAAGGCGAAGTCTTTCGCCAAAGAGAACTCCATTACTTGGCGCTCTTTCTTCGACCAAGCCGGAGCCATCGCCAATGCTTGGGGCGTTGAAGGCTACCCTTCGCTGTACTTGATCGATCACGAGGGCATTCTTCGCGAAGCCGCTTTCCGTGGCGAAGACAAGGTCGACGAGTTCGTCGCCAAGTACGTCGCCATCGCCGAAAAGGCCATGAAGAAGTAAAGTTGAACGCGTTCAGTCGCACTGATTGACCCGCCGCGGAGTGAGCACAGCTCGCTGCGCGGCGGTTTTTCTTGGGTCCAAACCAAACGGGAGTAGCGCTCTACTTCTGCTGGCCGAGTTTCCGATCACAAAGGGCGATCTGTGCATCCAAGACCTTGAGCACGCCGTCTTGGCCCCGGTAGTGGGGCTCTTGGCGCAAACGTAGGTAGAGGCTACGAGCACGAGCGAACTGATTTTTCCCCATCAACCAGCTGGCGCAAGCGAGAGCGGCGTTCGAAAAGAACGGGCCGCTCAGTCGAGGGTGCGCGCGGACGTGGGTTTCGACTTTTCCAAAGTCCGCGGGATTGCCGATCTGGCCCATGAGTTGCCGTAAGAAATCCATCGCGGCCTTGTCGCGGGCCGTCTTTTCGCGGAACTCGCGAAAGACTAGGGCTGCGGCATTGAGAGTTCCCTCGTGCAGGGTTTTTGCGTCGCGGTTACGAAACTGGAATTTCAATTCCTTCGCGCTGACGTCGAGTCGAAGGTAGGAGTAAGGGGCTCCTTGATCCCACAGCAAACCCGGATGCGGCTGATTGGCGGCCCCGATAATGCGTCCGTGCATCGGTGAGCTAATGAACTCGTGAAGGCGATAGCCGGCGGACTTTTCGCTGAGGTGGCTAAGGTGGCGGGAACGGTGAATGTCACCTCCGATTAGCACGACGCCAGAGATTTTTTCTTCACCGATGAAGCGAAACAGCGCCTCCCGCTCGGCGGGATAACTCGCCCAATGGTCGGGCTTTCCTGGTCTTACCGCGCCGTTCCAGATCATCCCGCAAGCGAGGATCTTAAACGGTGCGCGGCTTTTCCTAAGACTCTCGGTTAGCCACTGCCACTGATCTTTGCCGAGCAGAGTTGGCGTTCCGGGCGCAGCGCTGGAATCTTCAGTAGCGGCAAAAGTGCGCGTATCGAGCAAAAAAACCTCGGCGGCACCGCAGCTAAATCGTTGATAGATGCCCGCATGCTTGCCGGGATCATTCGGATGGCGGCGATACTCAATGAACGCGCGGCGTGAATTCTCTTTGCCCGGCAGATTCCCGTCGCTGTCGTTGCGGCCAAAATCGTGGTCGTCCCAGATGGAGTACAGCGGTGTGCGGCGAACGACGCGAGCCAAAGCTCCCCAGCCTGCGAATTCTCGGTAGCGCCGGCGCTGGACCGAAAGGCGCGTGGTGTCGATGTAAGGCGTATCGCCCAAAAGCACCAAGGCATCGGGCCTATCTTCGCCGATGCGTTCTAAGACGCGGCCGGTTGCTTCATTTTCGTCGGCGCAGGATGCGAAGACGAGGCGGGTTGACGCGCGCCTTCGCGGCGGAGTGCGGACAAAAAGCGCCGAGCCGGCCATAAAGGAGCCAGTGCTGGTCAACAGCCGGATACCGTAGAGCGTGTCGGGATGGAGCTTTCTTAGTCGAATTGTCGCGCAGAAATCTCGTTTTTCGAGCGCGATCAGGTCGATGAGAACGGGATTAGTCGGCTCAGGACTTTCGAACTTGCTGAGTTCGACTTGGTAGCGCCCTTCGCGGTCGAACCTGAACCACAGTTCGCATTGGGTGGCGTCGCGCTGCAGTAGCACCGGGCCTTGAAGGAGTGCGCCCTGAGGCGCCTCACTTTGCGCGGCTATTGACGCCAGCAAGATCAATGAAAAGGATAGAGCCACAAGTTGAAAGGGAATTTTGGGCATGGTGAGGCTCGATGGAGAATGACGAGTCCCGAGACTTTACTCCAGTCTCAGAGTCTTGGCGAGCGAGCGCTGCGTGTCTTTCGTCAAGCCCAGTTCGTCGATGCTAATCCCCAGTTGCTCCGGAGATCCCCAATTTGCGAACCAGGCATTGAGCCGCATCGTGGCCGTGGAGTTGACGTAGTCTTTAAGATTGGGGTAAATCGCTTGCAGCTCGGCGTCAATCTGCTGGTAGCGGCGTAGTTGGTATTTTTGATGATAGTCTTCCGCGAGCCAGAACTTGAATTCAGATTCGATGGCCGTGGTCGTCGGCCGGTTTTTTTCTTCTGCGACTTTGGCTAAGGCCGCTCGCGAGATGTCGGCTTGACGCGCATTGTGCGCGAAGACGACGGAGCGGTATTGCTTGGACCAACTGGGACCGGTTGCGTCATGCGCGCCTATGAACACTTGGACGAGTTCTTCGTAGTCGATGACCGAGGGGTCGAAGTCGATCTCGATCGTCTCGCTGTGATCGGCAATCCTGCGGTAGGTTGGCGATGGCGAACTGCCGCCGCAGTAGCCGACTCGGGTGCGGATGACTCCAGGAAGACCCCCAAACTGGGCGTCGGGTCCCCAAAATCAACCGAGCCCGAATGTCGCCGTCTCAAAGGCTGAAGGCGCCTTTTGGTCGAGGATGGGGCGCCTATAACGAAGCGTGAACTCTGGTTTGGGGCGGATTTCTGGAGACGGCATGATCGGGGCGCTCCTGAAGCTTGATGCGGCGGGCTGAGGGCTGGGCTTTGATGTGGGGCCCTTGGTTATGATTTTGACTTGGCGCGGATTTGAGCCACAGGAGAAAAGTGCCAAGAGCAGGCAGCCTAAGGCGAGCGCGGCTATTGATTTCATGGCGTGATTCCCCAATATTCCCTTCGCTAGCAGACGGCCATCATAAGATGTTTTGGACCCGGGCACGATTTTCCCCGCCAAAACGCCAGGAGACGACTTGTGTCTGAATTTCGCGGAACTGAATCCTATGTCGCCACCGAAGATCTGATGATCTCAGTGAACGCTGCCCTGGCCCTAGAGCGCCCGCTGCTGGTCAAAGGCGAGCCGGGCACTGGCAAGACTCAGTTGGCCCATGAAGTCGCGGCCAGTTTGGGCAAGTCGCTTTTGACCTGGCACATCAAGTCGACCACCAAGGCTCAGCAGGGGCTCTACGAGTACGATGCCGTAGCGCGCCTGCGCGACTCCCAGCTCGGTGATCCTCGCGTTGGTGACATTGAAAGCTACCTGGTGAAAGGACCACTTTGGGAAGCCTTCGAAGATCGGACAGGAGCGGTCTTGTTGATCGATGAAGTCGACAAGGCGGACCTGGAGTTTCCCAACGACTTGTTGCTCGAACTCGACGCCATGCAGTTTTATGTCTACGAGACCAAAAAAACCATCAAGGCCGAAAAGCGGCCCTTGGTCATCATCACGTCCAACAACGAAAAAGAACTGCCCGACGCTTTTCTGCGGCGCTGCTTTTTTCACTACATACGCTTTCCCGATCGGGGCACTATGCGCGCCATTGTGGCCGTCCACTTTCCTGATCTTCGCGCCAAGCTACTCGAGAGTGCTTTGGAGGTTTTCTACGGACTTCGCGAGGTCTCGGGCTTGAAGAAGAAACCCTCGACCTCTGAGCTCCTCGATTGGTTGAAGTTACTGGACTCTGAGTCCGACGGACTCAGCTTGTTGAAAGACGGTGAGGAAGGGCTTCCCCCGCGGCTCGGTGCCTTGCTGAAGAACGAACAAGACCAGGCCTTGTTGCGTTACCGCGCCGAGACTCGCGGCAGCGCGCTATAGACCGCGATGTTTCTCGACTTCTTCGATGATCTGAAGGCGCAAGGTATTCCGGTCACGCTCCGCGAATACCTCGACCTTCTGGCAGCCCTGTTGGCTGGGCTCGGTGGTTTTTCCTTGGAGCGCTTTTACTACTTGTCGCGCACGGTGCTGGTGAAAGACGAAAAGCACTTTGATCGCTTTGATCAGGTCTTCAAACATCGTTTCGAGGGATACGCGGCTCCCGCCGCATTGGACCCTCAGGCTTTGCCCGCGGAGTGGCTAGAAAACCTCAGCGAGACTTTTCTAAGCGAAGCGAAGCGACGTCAAGCGCAAGAACGGGGTAGTTTCGACGAGATTCTTGAGGAACTGAGGAAAAGACTGGCCGAACAAAAAGAACGTCATGCGGGTGGCTCGAAGTGGATTGGGACGGAGGGCACCTCGCCTTTCGGCGCCAACGGCTATAACCCCGCCGGCGTTCGCATTGGGGCGAACGGGCCCGGCCAGCAGCGCGCCCTCAAAGTCTGGGATGAGCGCCAGTACTCGAACCTCGACGACCGGCGCGAGATTGGCACTCGCAACTTCAAGGTCGCCTTGCGTCGACTCCGTTCCTTCGTGAGAGAGGGCGCCGAAGAAGAGTTTGACTTGGACGCGACGATTAAGGCTACGGCGGCGAGCGGGGGATTGCTGGATGTCGTCATGCGTCCCGAGAAACGCAACAAGACGCGACTGTTGATGTTGCTGGATGTCGGCGGTTCGATGGACCGTTACGTGAAACTAACGGAGGAGCTCTTTTCCGCGGCTCGGTCTGAGTTTGCAGACTTGCAGTTTTTCTATTTTCACAACTGCGTTTACGAAACCTTGTGGCGTGACAATCCGCGAAGGCCGGCGGCCGAGCTGAGCACGCAGGATCTTTTGGCGACTTTCGGGACCGACTACACCTTGATTGTCGTCGGTGACGCCTCGATGAGCCCCTATGAGATCATCGAAGTGGGGGGAAGCGTTGAGCACTGGAATCAAAAAAGCGGCGAGTATTGGCTCGGTCAGCTGCTTGCGCATTTCCCCAAGCGGATTTGGCTCAACCCGATTCCGGAATCTGATTGGTTGTACACCACGTCTATTGGCATGGTCCGCGCTCTCGCCAAGGGTCAAATGGAAGAACTCAGCGTCGCCGGACTTGACCGCGCGTTTGGTTTTCTCCGCGGCAGGGTTCAGACGTCGAGGCCAAGGGCTCGGTAAAAGTCCCGCACGACGCGCGACTTTTTCGCCAGCCTTGGGTGTTTGGCGCAGAGTTTTGCCAAGGCCGCCGGACGGGTCAGCAGCCACTTCGTCACCGTGTTGAAGTCGTTCTCCAAGCTGCTGGTCGAATAGGGCGTCAAGAATCCTCGCTTCAGCAATGATCGAGTTTGGCGGAAGAGGCCGGTCGTTCCCAACATCTCGACGCCACTGCCTTCGTAGTTCCAGCTCGCTTCGTTGGCCTTGAGCCAGCGTTTGCGGGCGAACAGATCAGGGTAGTATGTCAAGAGGATGCTGGAAAATTCGGCGTGCAGCAGATCCAGCAAGAAGGCGTCGTCATATCCCAGGCTCTCGCCCTTGCTGGTGACGAAAATCGTCGACTCCGAGTAGGTTCCCCCGTAGCCCTTGCCTTCGAACTCGAGGTTTTTGGCGAGGACGATTCGCTTGAGGTTGTAGCGCACGAGAGTCCGCGGATAGGCGTTCAAGAAAGTCTCGATGATCGGCAGATAGCGGAGCGCTTCTTCGAGCGCGATCTGGGTGCTTCGGCCGCCGCTCATGGCGCGCCAAGGAGCGGAGAAGTCGCGATCGGCGTCGAGCTGGAGGACGACCGCGACGCCCGTCTTTTCACGAACGAGGGCCGCGTCATGATGGAGTTGGCGGATTTGCTCGGCTTCGGCCTTTGAGACCCGGCCGTTTGATCCCGAGGGTACCCAAGAAGTCTCCGTTCGCGGGGACTCGGATTGAGCGGACGGAATGACCGAGCAGGCGAGAGCAAACGTTAAGGCGAAGAGGGGAAGGATGGGCACCTTGACCAAGGTTAACGGTGATCTCATGTGATTAGAGTAGTTGAGAGTCGCCGCCAGATATAGCCACCGCGATCCCAGAAAAAAACGTTGGACTCTCGGGCTCGAGAATCCAACGCGGGGAAAGGTGCGTCATGTTGGGCAAGTAGATGACGGTCGGCTTGGCAAAGCCGACTTAGGGCTCAGTCAAGAATAACTTCACATTCTCGCCGCTCAGCTTCACGCCATCTTCGGTCCGTGCTCATTCGCGAGAATCCTCGAATACAGGAAGTATGCTGCGGTTCTCGCTCAATCGCCCGAACCGAAGTTGGCGCAAATCTGAGTGCGAACTCTGCGAACTTACTCTTGACCGAGCCCTTAGACCTTACGGGAAGACGGTCGTGGGGCCTTGCGGCATGGGCTCTTGAGCGCTCGGAAAGTACGCATGCCCTTGTTTGGGCGGAAAAGTTCGACTTCGACTTCTTCATCGTCGTCGGTGGCACGAATCGTTCTGCCGACGGCCTCAATCTTGTTGATCGGAGTACCGTTGACCTTGATGAGGATGTCACCAACTTGGATGCCGAGGCGTTCCGCGAGGCTGGCTTTGGCGACACTGTTGACGACCATGCCTTTTTCGCCGTCGAGCACCGAGGCCTTGTCGTCATCGATGGAGCTAACGGTGACGCCGAGCCGGCCCTTGTTCGAAGGCAGGCGGCGAGAGGGGAAATTGGGACGACTAGGAAGACGCGGCGCGAACAGGGAGCCTGGGCCCCGACCTTGACCTATGCCAGGAACCAAGTTCTTGCGCAATCTGTCGAACTGACCCTGAAAGTCGTCGAAGTTGAAATCTAGGTTCAGGTCTCCAAGCTGCGGAAACTGGAAGTTGCCAGGGCTGAACTTGAATTTCTCTTTGAGCTCGGGATTCTCACGATAAAGCTCTTCAAGGCTGTCGGCCTCGTAGGTCGAGCGCTGCTGATTGCCATCTTCGTCGGTCTCTTCGATCGTCATCGTGACATGACCTTCATCATCCGTCTTCATGGACATGTTCGTGCCCTGACCGGGAGTGCTGAGCTGCAGATTGAGCCCGCGGCCGCTAAATAAGTCGTTGAGGTCGAGGCGCATGCCCGGAGTGTCGAGGTCCTCGTTATCGAACTTGAATTGGAACTCGCCGAGACCGTGGAGGAGGTCTTTCAAGTTGTCGTGCCGGTCCTGGTTTTGGCCAAGACCGAGGCCGCGGTGACGCCTCAGGCGGCTTTTTTTACCCTGCGAAGAGTGCAACTTTTGTAGCTTTTTTTTGATCGCTCGCTTTTTGGTTTCGAGCTCGGCGAGCTTTTGTTTCAAAGCCGCGATCTTGGCCGCTTCGTCTTGGCGGTCGGCTCGCTCTTGGACTTTGGATGCGCGCCGCTCGGCGTCGATCTTGCGAAGTTCCTTCGAGTTGGCGTCGGCATCCGAGGCATCTTGTTGGCCAAAGGAAAGACCGGCACCGCCGAAGATGAGGCCGGTTAGCAATAAGGAGCTGAGAATGCGGTTCATCGTAAACCTCCGGGGAGTTGGGATTCGTTCACCCCTGGAGTACGGTCCTAGAGCCAGATTGACCCCCCGAAAGTCTTTGGAGGCGCTATTTTTTGGTCTGCGTCATTTGGCGTCCGAATGAGACCCTGCGACCGAGTGAATATCCATGCCCAATCCCAGACGACGATCCCTAGACTCTCAGGATTTCAACGCTCGAGCCGTGTTCTCCAGTGATGAAGGCGACATCAGCCGCCGCCCCGCCGAAGAAGCGCCCGCAAACGTCTCCGGAGACGGTGTGGTACGCATCCGACGTGAGACGGCACACCGTGGGGGCAAGACCGTGACGGTTGTGTTGGGCTTGCCGCTAGCCCCCAAAGAGCTGAAGGCGCTGGCGAAAAAACTCAAAGCGGCCTGCGGAACGGGCGGCTCAACGAAAGATGGCGTGGTGGAGATCCAAGGGGATCACCGCGAAAAGATCAAAGCCACTTTGGAGCGGCTTGGCTACGTCGTGAAGTTGGCGGGCGGTTAAGCCTAAGGGCAAAAAAATGCTCGCCCTCCGAAGAGGGCGGGCATCCAATCCAAACCTGAATTGCTCTGGGTTATCGACGCGAAAAGGTCCGGTTGTGGCGGCTCTGACGGCGGCCTGACCGGCGATTCACCCTGGTCACCGGCTGGCGGTGGCCGTAGCCTCGCTTTCGGTTGGCGAGAGCTCGCGAGGTCCGACGCAATTCATCTTTCGCCCGGCTCAGGGCCAACTCGCTGCGATCACAGCGGCATTGGAGTCGGCTGATCCGGCGGTCTAGTCGATTCAAGTCCTCAAGACGCTCTGCACAGGCGCGGCGCAAGCCGATGATCCGGTCGCAAAGTTCGTCGTAGCGAGCTTTTTCATCAGCCAGTCTGTGTTCGGTGTCCGCAAGGTCACGGCGAAGGGCACGCAGCCGACATCTACGGTCTCCGTGGCGGTGGCGGCGGTCGTGACCGAAAGCAAGGCGTTCGAAGACCGACACGATCTGCTTGAGATCGCTGCGGCGACCGCGACGGCGGCGCCGCGATTCCAAAACTTCGATCTCGTCGTGAAGTTCGTGGTCGCGAACCTCAAGGTCGGCGATGAGAGACTTCGAGTGAGTGATGGCGTGTTCGAGGCGATCGCGCCTTGAAAACAACAGGTCTTTGTCGCGCAGGATGTCGACGCGAGTGTGTTCCAAATCGGCCAAACGGATCTTGGTCGCGTTGTAGTTTTTTTGGGCCTCGACCAAGCGTTGTACGGCGATGCGCCGCGCATTCGTGTAGGGATCGACCTGGCGGTGGCGTTGCGCCCGAACGCTCGGGCGGCTCCCCTGGTACTGAGCGAAGAGGGGCGAGGAGATCGCGCAGGACGCGAGGAGGATGGCGGATAAGAACTTCATGGTGAGGCCTCCTTTGCATTCGGGGGTTCTTTGCCTTTTTTCAAAGCGCGTCGAACCCAACGCCCTTCCTTTCGCGAAGCCCGTGCCGGAACCCTTAAGTTCGACCCACAGAGTCGTTAAGTGATGATATATATGTGGCTTAGGAGTTTTTTCGCCTGTCGAGTGAGGCGATCGGAGGCCTCCGGGGTAGGGGAGATGTCTACTGGGGAGGTCACTTGGTGTCCCAGAATCTGCCGCTACGATTCCCTGTAATAAGAGCGGTCGATACAACTTATCTCAAATGACACTTTAGGGAGTTCAACGATGTCCATTCGCCTTCAGTCCCTCCTCTTCTTGTTGCTAGCGGGCGCGATGTGCCTGCCGGCTTGCCAGACCAATCCCGTGACCGGACGTTCGAGTCTGAACATGGTGCCAGACTCCACTCTCAACAGTTTGGGAGCCCAGGGTTACCAAGAAGTGTTGAGCAAAGAGCCCCTCAGTCGCGATGCTCGGAAGACCGAGATTGTGCGGCGCGTCGCCCAGCGCATCGCGGCCGTGAGCCCGGTTCAAATGGACTGGGAGATCTCGCTGATCGAAAGCAATCAGGCGAACGCCTTCGTTTTGCCGGGCGGCAAGATCGTGGTCTACACCGGCATCTTGCCCATCTGTGAAACCGAAGCGGGCTTGGCCTTTGTCTTGGGCCATGAAGTTGGGCACGCGGTCGCAAAACACGGCGGCGAGCGGATGACGCAGTCCTTGTTGATCCAAGGCGGACTTACCGCGGCTAGCCTATCTTTGGGCGACAGCCAAAACGCTCCCATGATCATGGGGGCTCTTGGCCTGGGCGCGCAATATGGAGTCGCGTTGCCGTTTTCGAGATCGCACGAGAGCGAAGCCGATGAGATGGGCATCTTATTCATGGCCGAAGCTGGCTATGATCCCCGCGTAGCCCCTGATCTTTGGGTTCGCATGGGACAAGCCTCGGGCGGCCAAGCCCCCCCGGAGTTCACTTCAACTCATCCCGCCAACGAGCGGCGCACAAGGGACCTGCAAGGGCACATGGATCAGGCCATGAAGATCTATGACGCCAGCGCCAAGAAGTACGGAGTCGGCGTCAAGCTCTAAGCCTTCATCCTGAATGAGCATGAAAAAAGGGCCGCTCCGAGGAGCGGCCCTTTTTTGTTGGTTCTTCGAACCCCTAAAGACGGCGGTCTTAAGGAATCGTCATGATCTGAAGCTGACTGGTGAAGAAGGGCAACACCGGGTTGGTGGGGTAACCCAAGACCTGGGTGAAGATCTGAATGCCTGAAGGCAACAGTCCCGCCGGGATGACGAGCGCGTTGACCTTGCAGTTCACCGGGTGTCCCGTCATCGGCGGCACGCCGTAGTCGATCACGCCGATCGAGTTCGCGACGTTGAAGTCACCGATCAGCACGATGGGCTGGTTCGGGACGCTCACGATCGGGAAGGGAATCGGGTTCAAGAACAGCGAGAAGAGCAAGCAGCAGCCGTATCCGTCCAAGAGGCCGAATTCGGTGGGGTAGCTGATGTCGCCGTTCATCAGAACTTCGGGATCGCCGATGAGCCAGTTGTTCGGGATCGGGAAGCACTCGGGAGGAGCGACTTCGAGAACCACGAGCGCCGGCAAGAAGTCTTCGCCAATGCCGTCATCTTCGAGCGAGCCCATGAAGACGTGGAGACCGATGCTCTCAGTCGGGACGCCAAACATGGCCGTGATAGCCGAGAAGTTGGGGATGGTGAACTCAATGTCACCAGCGCCAGCGACGGGCATAGCCGGGATCGGTCCGACGTTGGCGGGCAAGGTGGCACCGAAGCGGTTGTAGGGGTCACTCAAAACGGCCTGGCCGGGAAAGGCCACGGTGCCATCGAAAACGGCAACGGTGAATCCAGAGAGATCGGCGCCGGCGGGCACGCCTGCGACAAAGTCAATGATACCGTCGGAGTTGAGGTCCATTCCGAAGGTAAAGGACTCAGTTCCACCGAAGTTCGCGCTATCAATGCCACCGTTCGCGGTGATCGAGGGATCGGTCACGCCGCCATCGCCGTTGCCATCTGCGTCACCTGCGATACCGAAGGTGTCGATGCCGACGAAGAGCGTGTCGGAATCATCGTGGTAGCTGAAAGCAACGCTGTTGATGTCCCAGCCGCTCACGACGCCGGGGATGGCCGCAGCGAGGTTGGCGGGGATACCGACGTCCATACCACCGGGATCAAGGGTGATTTGGGCACCCGCGAAGTCGGTCGCGACATCGCCGGTGAAGGTGATGACTTGCGCGCTGGCCAGGCCAGCGATCAAGAGCAGGGCAGCGAACCCCATCGTTAACTGTTTCATGTATCTACTTCCTCTCTCGTCGAAGATGATGCTCAGGATGACCTTGAGGCGAGTCGGCGTTGGCCAGCTCAGCTTTCACGTCTGAATATGTTGTTTGTTCGAAAAGACAAATGTCGAATTGGGGAAAACACCTGCCAGCCTGCACCATTTGGTTTGGCGCAGATGCTTTCTGAACTCCGGGATAGTACTGACTGAGGGCCTGGGCACGCAAAGAAATTCCAATCTTGCTGCGGCCTTAGGCCGGTTCTCGAGCTGCTCGCCTCTTGCAGCCAAAAGCCAGGTCATAACCTCCTGTTAATAGCGTGTTTGCGCTCAAAGGAGGTAATTTGTCCCAGGGCCATTGTTTTGTGAATTTTCCGTAAACGAAGCAAATTAAGCTCTTTGAGTGGGGCCAAAACTCCCTTTTTGATGGGACTGAGTCGTTGCGGGCCTCATTTTTTGTCCCTCGAGGTCGACGGTTGCGATCAAGCCTTTTTTTGAGCCACGAGGGCGAGACTGCCCACTCGTTGCCGAAAATCCTCGATGGCCCGGCGCTCGGATTCCGACTGGCCAGTCGTCTCAACGGCACGTGGATCGAGACAACGAAATCGCTCGCTGACTGCAAAGCCGTTTTCCTCGAGATGTCGTACCCATTCTTCGGCTGAAAGAAGGGTCATCTTGACGTCGAGTTCCTGAGGCCAGGAATGGCAATGAGGGTTTTCGGCGTAGTAGTCCGTCGCGACATAAAGGCGGCCTTTCGGCTTGAGGACTCGCGCGATTTCTCTAAGCGCAGCATCGAAGTCGGTGGCGTAGTAAAGCGCCTCCATGCTGAAGATTTCTTCGAACTTGGCGTTGCTAAAAGGCAGCTTAGAGAAGCTTGCTCTGATGAACTGCAGGCGCGCGTCGCCGTGGCGTCGCGCCTTGGCGATCATGTTCTTGGCGAGGTCGACGCCCGTGACTTGGACCGGCGGCTTAGCGGCGATGCTTTGGCTGAGCATCCACCGTGCGGCCCAGCCGTTTCCACAACCCAAATCCAAGACATGAGTGCCGGCATTCAATTCCATACGACTCAGAAGTTGGGCTGCCCTCGGAAAGTGGCCGGACTCCATACCCTTGTCTCGGCCTCGTTGCGCCCATTCATCGAAGATTTCTTCAGCTGTTTTCACGGCAAGCCTCGTTTCCTGTCAGAGGCTTATGGCATGAACGAGCTACCTTTTGCAACCACTCGGGGAGCTATATGGCTGAAAATGACTCTGCCCAGGTCGGGCTGTTGCTCGACTTTGAAAACCTCGTGATTCCCTTTCAAAAAAAGAGCGCCTACAAGCCCGGTTCGCTGCCGCTGGCACCGGTGATTGACTTTCTCGAGGAGAATTTCGGCAACGTCATTTTTCGTCGCGCCTATGCCGATTGGTCGAACCCCCCCTTCAAGGCTTACGAGAGAACTTTGCAAGACATGGGGGTCGAGATGATCCACGTTTGTCGCCGTACCCGTGCCTCGAAGAAGAACGGTGCCGACATTCTCTTGACGGCTGACGCCGTCGAGTGCCTGCTCTTGCGCCCCTTCATTACCGACTACGCAATCGTCAGTGGCGATAGCGATATCGGTCCCTTGGTGACGAAACTCAAATCCCACGGCAAGACGGTGATCGTCATCGGTCCGGACAAAGAATCAACCGCCAAGCACGTCATCGAGCTGGCGGATCGTTTCAAGTTCTATGCCGACATTGCGCAGCCACCCTCTGAACGCCCCTCGACGCGAGGTCGGCGTAGTCGCCTCAGTCCCGAAATGGCGGTGGTCAGGATTTTGGAGGAGCGCAACGAAGCGATGGAAAGCGCGTCCTTGAAGCGAGAGCTCTGCAGCCAGCCGGGATTTGCCGACTTCAATCAAAAGGCCTTCGGGTTTAGGACCTGGACGAGTTTTCTGCGTTCGATCGATGGTGTCGTGATCCAGCATCGCAGCGACCTCGGCGTCGAAGTTGACCTTCGCGATTAAGCGGTCGATTTCGATTGAGAATTGTGTCGAGAGATGAAACGATGTCACGTCGGCTCAGGCGGCCGGGGCCGATCGCGTCGAGCTGCTCGCAGATTTAGGAGCGGGTGGCCTAAGCGCTAGCATCGGCTTTCTCGAACTCGCGGTGAGCGCGGCCCCGCAGCTTGAGTGTGTCGCCTTGATTCGATCTCGTGCCGGAGATTTTCGCTACGACCCCGGCGAAATGGAGGTCATGCATCGCTATTTCCAGCGCGCGGCGGGATAGGGGATTTCGTCTTTGGCCTTGGGAGCCATTATTCACAGCAGCGACAGGTCTCTATTGCCCCCGAGCCGCGGATTTCGCCATCATCAAGTCTTTGTGCGACATCGTTGCCTAACTCGCCAGCTTGGCAAGAAGGGCTAAGTCGGGAGCCCTAGACTATTCACTTTCAAGCCGACTGATGAGAGCATTGACAAAGTCGGTCGCGGCTTGCGGGCGGTGACGAAAAAACAATGAGGGCTCTATTTGCTCGAATTCGTTCAGCATCGGACGGCCGTCTGATGCAAACAACAGGTCTACGCGCGCATAGAGTGCGCGCGCGGGAAGCACTTTCAATAGGGACTCAGCCAGCTCAAGAGCTGCAGCGGGAGGCGTGACGGGAAAGTCCTTCGCGCCAAAGTCGTCTTGGACTCGATAGTCTCCGGCCACCGGGACTTTTTGCACGGCGTGGCTGAATTCGTGATCAAAGTAAATCAGGGACAACTCGCCTTTTGTCTGCACCGACTTAAGAAATGGTTGCAGCAAAAAGATGCCGTCGCCTTGGTGCTCATCGAGGTGTTGTTGAGCAGTCTCGATGGACTCGGCATTGTCGTTGAAGGGGAGCGTTTGCTGAGACCCGACGCCGACTGCGGGCTTTAGGAACGCAGATCTCCAGCCTTTTTCCTTGAGAATGACAGCGAGCTCATGCCGAGTTCCAGATTCGAGCCAATGGGTGGGAACAGTTGGGATGCCGGCCGCTTCCAGCGCTCGCAAGTAGCGTTTGTCGAGATTGGCTTCGATCAAGACCAAAGGATTGAACAAGCGGATCTTGACCGCGGTCGAGCGCAGCCAGTTTCGAAAATCCTCTAGGTGTTGGGTGTAGTCCCAAGTGGTTCGCACCAAGCAGGCGTCGAAACTCGACCAGTTCGCTTTAGGGTCGTTCCAAACAACCGGCGTATGATCGATTCCACGCTTTTTCAGAGCCGCATGCAGGAAATCATCGTCGCATTCGAACTCGGGGAGCGTCGAACAGGTTGCCAGCGCAATCTTCCACGACTTCAGACTCATTTGGGACCTCCGTTCAGCTCAGACTCATCTTAGTTGCTATTGTCTCGCTCTATGGTCGAATCAACAAGCAAGTCGGAGTCTGAGATCGACACCGCTCCAGTCGCGATGATGTCCGGCGCGATGGAGGTGGCGAGGTGGCGCGTGTTCCTGGGGGTCACGTTTATCCTCGTCACTTTGGGATTCGCCTACCGCTCAGTTTGGGAGGCCGGGTTCATCTGGGACGACGATGCTTACGTCGAAAACAATCGGACCTTGCGGAGCCCGGAAGGCCTCGCGAAGATCTGGACCGATCCCAAAGCGACTCCCCAGTACTACCCCTTGGTTCACAGCTCTTACTGGATCGAATACAGATTTGCCGAGCAGAACCCAAGAACCTACCACCTCACAAACGTAATCCTGCACGCGCTGAGCGCGATGTGTTTGTGGGGCCTGCTCGCACGGCTTCGGCTCCCCGGGGCCTTTTGGGCCGCCTTGTTGTTCGCGCTCCATCCGGTCCAGGTCGAATCTGTCGCTTGGATTACGGAGCGAAAAAACGTCCTTTCGGGCCTGTTCTACTTCCTCACGTTTCACGCTTGGCTGAGTTTTAGATCGCCGCCTGATCGTCGGCGCTACTGGCCGGCCTACGCACTTACCTTATTGCTGTTTGCCGCCGCGATTCTCTCAAAAACCGTGACCTGTACCTGGCCTTGTGTTGCGGCCCTCGTGATTTGGTGGAAGTCGGGACGCCTTCGTTGGCGCGATCTTTTGGAACTCGCGCCCTTTTTATGGCTGGGGGTCATGCAGGGCCTATTGACGGCGAAGCTGGAGACGACCCATGTCCTTGCCGTTGGCGAGGCCTGGGACATCAGTTTTGGCGAGCGTATCCTGATTGCGGGTCGCGCCATCTGGTTTTATTTGGGCAAAGTTGTTTGGCCTTACCCTTTGGCTTTTTCCTACGAACGATGGTCGCTCAGTACGGGCGCATGGATGCAATGGCTGGCCCCGATTGCGGTGCTTGTCGCCAGTCTTCGGCTATTTATCTGTCGCCATCGCTGGGGCCGCGGACCGCTCGTCGCCTGGCTTATTTTCATCGGGACGCTTTTTCCCGCGCTGGGATTTGTCAACGTCTATCCGATGCGCTTCTCCTTCGTCGCCGACCACTTTCAATACCTCGCTATCGCGGCAGCTATTGCCTTTTTGGTGGGCGGCGGCGCACGCGTGGCTGCCCGTCGCGGTCGAGTTGGCAGAGCCCTGTTCTTCGTGCTTTGTCTGCTGCTTGCAGCGCTTGCCGCTTGGCGCACGGCAGAACAAACGCGCATTTACGACAGCCGAGAAACGCTGTGGCGAGACACGATCGACAAGACGCCAGATTCTGGCCTCGCCCACAACAACTTGGGCATCTTGCTCTTTGGCCGCGGCGAGTTCAGCGAAGCGCTGACACACTTTAGAGCGGCCCTCGTCAGCAATCAAAACGAACCGGAGCTTCGAGCGCAGGCCGCAACGGCCCTCAGTCGTCTCGGCCGTCATGACGAGGCCACGGCTGAGCTCGAAAAAGCTCTGGAGTTACAACCTGACAACGCCTTTGTCGAAGACGCCTACGCGAGTTTGTTGATCACGCAGGGACGACATCTGCAAGCTCTGCGAAAAGCCGAACGGGCCTATGTCCTGGACGCACGATTCGCGTCGGCGCTGACGACCAAGGGCGTCGCTTTGCACAATTTAGGACGCAGCGCCGAGGCGCTGGAGGCTTTCGATGCCGCGATTGCGCAAGATCCCATGCTCGTCAGTGCCTGGAACGGCCGGGGTTTAATCATGATGGTCCTTAACGACACGGATGCGGCGGTCGAGGCTTTCGCCAAGGCTCAGGCACTCGCGCCCCACAACCGCGAGATCGGGCTGAACCTGGTGCAAGTATTGGGGCGATCAGGGCGGGCTTCGGAGGGATTGCAGTTGCTCCGGTATCTAAGGAACGCGGGTTTGCGCGGGCTCGAAACGGATCTCGTGGAGGCGGGCCTATTGTTGAAATGTGGCCGCAGCGAAGATGCCTGGCGTCAATATCAACTCATTGCCCGAGCCCCCGCCCACCACGCTATTCGCCGCGCCGCACGCCGTGGGAGTGTTCGCTGCCTGGCGGCGGCGGGGCGGCATGACGACGCGAAAAAACTCGCTCGCAAAGAGCTGGAGTCCACGCGTTCCGATCCTGCAGCTTGGCGTCTCCTTGCGGGATTGTCTTTGGCCACCGGCGGGAAGGAGGCCGTCGCCGAGATTTGGCGAGAGGCGCGACTTTGGGCGCAGCGCGCCGGGCGCGAAGACTTGGTGCACCTTTTCGATGCGGAGGCGGCGAAATAGAACGAGGCCCCGCGATGATGGTGGCGGGGCCTCGTGCATCGAATTGCGTGATCGTGGCGACGATCTCTAAAAGAGAATAAAGGTCCCGAAGGGCACCGCCGCGCCGCTGCCGGTTTCGAGGGCAGTCCAGAGCGAAAGCGCGGGTTGCGTTCCAATCGGAATGAGCTCTAAGATTGAATCCGGAGCCATGGTCGAGGAATAAGTGCCGAGAACGTTCGAGATTCCCGTTCCTAAGCCGTCGCTGAGGTCGGTGTCGGGTCCCACGGTGTCGTCGCCGTCGGTGATGCCGATGATGAGGTCGTGGTTGTTCGACGCTGGAGTCACATCGGCGAGGTAGTTGCTGAGATCGAAAGTGATCGAACCGGGGCCGAAACAACCAAAGCACACCGAAGCCGAGCCCGCGGGGCTTTGAGTGTCCCAGTGATCTTGGTTTTTGAACTCGACCATCGTCGATCCCAAGGTGAGGTCTTCGGTGACTTCGAAGGTTGCGGCGGCGTTGGCCGGATTGTTTAGGTCTGAGTAGATCACCGCGACCAAGGGGTTGGGAGTAACTGTTGGGGGGACAACCAAGCCCGCGAAAACCTCGGGGATCGACTCCTCGAAGTTCAAGATGGCAGAGCCGAAGGTGATGTAGCCGTAGCGGGAAATCCAGAAGCTCGAGTAGGATACGCCGTAATAATTGATGGTGTTAGCCGTCAGGTTATGCAACTGAGATTGACTGTTGGCGTTACTGAAGACGCTCAGTGGATAGCTCGTAAACAAGCTCGTTGCGGTGGCCAACTGCAAGGTTTTGGTGATGACGGTGCCGCTGTTGAAGGTCACCTGGACGTCGATGGGACCGGGCATAAAACCCGCCGCCGTGAAGGCCGGGGTGACAATCTGTAAACCTTCGCCGTTGCGGAAGGGCGAAGTGGCGGGGTTGTTGGCAAGGGCCGGGGCCGCGGTGTTACTGCCGTCGAAAATTCCGATCACGGTGCCCGGCAGGGCGATGCCGTTGGGATCGAAGATAACGCTGCCACCTAATCCGCTAGTGCCGTCGTTGAAGTTGAGAAATTTGCCGACCAAGTTGACGGTTTCGGCGCCGATGGCATCTAGGGACGCCACATCGGCCCCCAAGAAGTCGTCAAGAGCCGGAGCACTTGGCTGGCTCGTGTAGCCCGCGTCTCCCGGTATGAACACCCAGGGGTTCGGGACAAAGGTCACCGATTGTGCATTCCAGCTATGCATACTGGAATAGGCGCGCGGCGTCCCCATTCCGTCGAAGCCCAGTAGACTGTTGGCGGTACCGGAGGCGTCGTGCTCTTCGAGCTGCGCCAAGCCAGGACCGACGATTTGGGAAGAGTGGAGGTCAAGGTCTCCGGGAGTACCCGCAAGGAGCGCGCCCCCTGGAGTATGGCCGATAATGCCGTCACCGTTTTGGCTGGTTGCCGTCGGGTCCGTAACCAAGATGTCGACGGTGAACTCGCCTTCGAGCGGGTTGACGACCAAGGGGTCACTCAGTTCGAGACGAACTTCGAAGTTGTTGCTGTCGTTGCCGAGGAAATGATCGATGCCGGTCGGGTCAACCGCCGGGTCTCCGAAGGCGATGCGCACAGAGTTTCCGATTTCTTCGTAGAGCAAGGATTCCATTCCAGCTTGGTTTTGCCAGTCAGCAACCCAAGCTGCGATCGAAGGCGTACCGAGGGCGAAGGCAACCGTGTCGGTGTTGAATCCGGGCGGCGAGTAGGAAGTAGCGGTGCCAAAAGAAAGGATGCCTTTTGAACCGATCCACACGCTGGTATAGGCCACGCCGTGAAAGTTGAAGGTGCGACCCGCCAGGAAGCCGACATTAACGGAACCAAGTGAGCCGGTTTGAATGGGGAGGATCTGGCCCGCGACGAAGTTGGCGTCGACGGCTTCCGTCATATCGAGGAAAAAAGGCTGAGTGGGGTCTTCCACAATCGCCTGCAAGGCGTAGTGCGAGCCAGCCAGCCCGGCGGATGCCGTCAGGTCAAAGTCAAAGCGCGGAGGAGTGCTTGTCGTCAAGTCTCCGGAGTCGGTGGCGAAAAAGCCGTCGAGGGGGCCGGAACTGAGGTTGATGCCGTCGCCTAAGATGTCGATGACCATGGGCACTGAAGGCGCGAACACGCCGATGTCGACGCTGCCGCCCCAGGGGACTGGGAATACGGATCCCGTCGGGTCGATGACGCTGCCCAACAAGATCAAGGGCGCGTTAGGATTGGCGTTGCTTTCGATGTCAATATCGAAGGGGCCAGGGACAAAGACGTTGACGTTGTGAGCGGTGGGGTCGGCCACGCTCGGCGTCATCTGTTGGAGTCTGAAGACGGCGTTCGGGCCGTCTGTGTCAAATTGGCCGACGGCCGTCGAAACGGAGCCGATTAGCAGCCAGAGCGCAGCAAGTGAGACGATTGAGATTCTCATCGAACAGTGCCTTCCGGTGATATGGCAAGAGTGAATGGGTTCGTGGGATCGTAGAGTCGCAGCGGCGCCTGTGAAGTTTGTCGCCGCAAGGCGCGATTCTAACAAGCTGGGCGGTCAAGATCAGTTGGCTTGCAATCGCTTGGCAACTTGGCGCTTCCAAGCGGTGGGGGCTTGGGTTAACCTCCTTGTCAACTGTAGCTTGTGGAAGAGGGATAGTTCATGACCGGCTTTGTTCAATCGTGGGGCGCCTGGGTCGCTCTCAGCTTTTTTACCTTGGCAGCCTGGGGCCAGAACCAAGCGCCGGTCGTGAGCATCGCCGCGGTGCCGAATCTGACCGCGCCGGCGACCATCGCTTCGCTAAGCGCCACGGTCAGCGATGACGGTCTTTCGGGCCAGCCCCTAGTTCTTTGGTGGGCGAAATTCGAAGGGCCCGGTCGGGTGACCTTTGAGGACCGGGAAGTGGCGGCAACCACCGCCCACTTTGATGTCGCCGGAGACTACGTCTTGCAGCTAACCGCCGACGATGGTCTTTTGAGAACGCGTACCTTCGTCAATGTCACCTTGAATGATCCGGCGAATCTTCCGGTCGTGGTGCAAGACATCCTCGACGCGACGGCAAGCAACGGACTCGATCCGCTCTTTGAGGAACGCTTTTTGACGCGTTCGGCCGGGACCGTTCCGCCGAACGCGACCGGGGCGCAATACTACGCGGCCATCGACCCCCTCAATGAACGCACTACCTTTACCGATTGGAAACAGATCAACGGATTCCCGCTGGCCGCGCCGCCATTGGTCTTGGTGGCTTCCGACACGAGCACCGGTTGTTGCGCGGCCGCGGTTTACGGCAATGCATCAGATCTTGGATTCGGGCGGCGCATGGTGATGGGGCGCAACGGCGAAGATGTGTCGTTTTACGTCGAGAACTACCGTAGCGTCGATTCGACGGTTGCAGAGAACGGTGCCGACTTTTTGGCAACTGTGACGATGGAGTACTCCGGCCTGCCCGGTGACGATCCGGCGAACCGTTACATCAAGTTCTTTGTCTTTGACGAGCAAGGCAACCGCATCACGGACATCGACTTCGATGGCCGGGGTCCGAAGACGGTACCCGCGGCCTGCGTTGTGTGCCATGGCGGCACCTATATGCCCGACGGTTCCCTGCCGGCGGAGGGACGACTTGGCTCGATCTACTTGCCCTTTGACACCTCTAACCTCGACTACCCGGCTGACCCTGAGTTCGCTTTGCGCGAGCAAGAGGCTCCGATCCGAGAGTTTAACCTGGCGATCATGGACACCAACATCCCGATGGCCGTGCGCGAACTCATCGAGGGTTTCTACGGCGGGTTTGGCCTGCCTTCCATGCAGCAAAACCAGGCCTTTGTCCCCTCGGGCTGGACGAATGAGCCCGAGCTCTATCGCCAAGTCGTGGCTCCCTCCTGTCGCAGTTGCCATGTCGCGCGAACGAGTACCTTGGGCGACTTCGACCGCATCGAGGATTGGTCGGATCCAGCGCGGGCTTTGATTATCAGCGGCTCATTTGTGTTTGGGCCGACTCCGTCTGGTTTTCGCATGCCTCATGCGCTGACAACCTTCACTCGCTTTTGGTTGAGTACGAGTCCGAGCCAACCGGATGTGTTGGCCTCCGCATTTGATGCTAGCGGAGCTTTCATCGGGCTCGGCGCGCCTCCCGGACGGATCTACGTCGATGCTAATGCCATCGGGGCCGCAACGGACGGATCGAGCTGGGAGAATGCCATGCTCGAAGTGTCGGACGCGCTCGACCAAGCCGCGATTCCCGCCAATGGCATCACGGAGATCTGGGTTGCGGCCGGCACTTACTTGCCCTCGACCGCCGGACTCGGCGATGTGCGCGATGCGACCTTCAATCTGGCATCAAGTGTTTCAATCTATGGCGGATTCCTCGGCGGCGAGACGCTGCTTGAAGAGCGAGTCCCGGGCGCGAACGCCACTGTGCTTAGCGGCGACCTTTCCGGCGACGACGACGACGCTTTCGGATTCATCGGCGATAATGTCCGTCATGTGGTGACGGCGAATGCGACGAGTTCCGCGACGCGCCTCGACGGCTTGACGATTCGCGGTGGCAATGCCGAAGGGGCCTTCGATGCCAGGGGGGGTGGTGTTCATCTGAGCGCTGGTGCCCTCGCCTTAGTGAATTGCGTCGTCAATCTAAATACGGCCACCGAGGGCGGCGGCGTCTTTGTGGATGCCGGGATCTTGCGAGCGGTCGCGAGCAACTGGACAGAGAACCGTGCCGAACTTGTGGGCGCGGGCCTGAGTTTGGACAACGGCGCTGAAGTTGAGGCGACGAGTTCGGTTTTTCATCACAATGTCGTGACGATGGCGACGGGACTCGGCGGCGCCATCTACGCATTCGGAGGCGACGTGCAGCTGCGCAATGTCAGCATGAACCGAAACGTTGCGGACGTCTCTGGCGGCGGTTTGCATGCAGTCGGTGGTGGTGATGTGCGCATCGTCAACTCGATCTTTTGGGAAAACGACTCCACGGGCTTTAACGAAGACGCACAGATTGCGTTCGACAATTCTCAGGGGGTCGTGGTCTTCGCCGTCGATCGTTCCATCGTGACCGGCCTGACCGGTGCGCTTGGGGGCATGGACAACAGTGGGGCCGACCCTTTGTTTGTCGATGCGCTCGGTGCCGATGGTGTCCTTGGAACCCTAGATGAGATCTTTGAGCTTGGGGAAGGGTCCCCGGCGATCGACCAGGGCGACAACAACTCGCTTAGCAGCGACTTTTTCGACCTGGACAACGACGGCGACCTCGGGGAGTTGAGCTCGCTCGATGCCGCGGCCAAGCCGCGTTTCTTCGAGGATTTCATCTCGGCCAACTTTGTTGCCGGCGGGGTGACGCCTCTCGACTTGGGGGCTTTCGAATATGACCGCCCCTCTCTCGGGGCGGTTGGTGCCGGGAACGTCGGCATCGGCGTTGGCGGTCCCTTCGACATCTTGTCGGTCAACGCTAGCTTTGGCGGAGCGCCGCGTCGGGTGGATGTTGGTTTGAACCAGCCGATCCTCATTGACGTCGCGCAGCCGCCTTCGAATCCGAGCCCGGCTCCCTTTGCGGTCTTTGGACGTATTGGCGTGCCGCAGCCGAGCGAGGCCTTCATTCTTCCTTTCGGCATTGGCTTCATTGCTTTTCCGCCGGAGTTCGTCTCGCCCTTCCAAACTTCATTCGGCTTCACATTGGCGGACAATATCGGTTTGGGGCGGCCTCCCTTGCTGCCGTCAACGCCGACGCCTTGGTCGGTTAATGTGGCCGGTGGCTTAGATGTCGTTTCAGACATTGTGTTGCAAGGCATCGTGTTTGATCCGACAAGTCCCTTTTTCGTGCGCGTCACCAATGGCGTCGTCGTGAGTTTGCGCGAGAACTTCTTGGGCAACGAGATTCCGACGGCGGTGGTCACCGAGGAGTCCATTCGTGTTTGCGTCAACCAGGCGGTCACGATGATGGGAGTCGACTCTAGCGACCCCGACGGCGACATGCTCGGATTTACTTGGACGCAGACGATGGGAACGGCGGTGGTTCTGATCGGGGCCGATACGGATACAGCGAGCTTCACGGCGCCTGCCGTTGGCGAGATATTGACCTTCGAGTTGGTCGTCGATGATGGCGTTGCCTCCAGCGACCCAGTCGTGGTGACCGTGGAAGTCGCAGATAGCGGTGAGCCGATTGCCATTGCGGGCGCGGACGTGGAAGCCATCACCAATGCAACGGTGACGCTCGACGGTTCGGCTTCTTGTGATCCCGACCAAGTCGCGCTGGTCAGTTTCAATTGGACTCTCATCAGTGGTCCTGCGGTGGTGCCGCCGATCGCCATGACGGCGATGCCAAGCTTCACGGCGCCGTCTACTTCAACCACTTACGTCTTCGAGTTGACGGTTACAGATGCGGAAGGTTTGACTTCAGATCCCGATTCGGTGGTGGTTCAAGTCTTCACGTCCTTTGACAACGACGTGTTCCCGCTGTTTGACTCGATCACGGGTGACTTGGGCCTAGTGTGCATCATTTGCCACTCCGCGAGCCACCCCGGAGGCGCGAGCGGCGGGATGGACTTCGACCAGGCGCCGGCCACGGTACGTACGGACCTGTTGCTGGGACGCGTCAACGTCCCAGGCGCCGGAAACGGCGACCCCCTGGATAGCCAGCTCCTCACAAGGCCTTTGATGCCGGATGTCGGTCCGGCGGATGCGACCCCGCCCACAGGGGATGGCATTTCCCACCCTGGCGGCGTCTTTTTCATGACGGCCTCAGATTCGAACTACCTGATCATCCGCGCTTGGATTGAAGAAGGCGCCCAAGCGAACTGATCTTGGGCATCGGAGTGTCGAGGGGCTGGGCTTGAAAGGGTGGTGAAAATGGTCTGACGCGAATGAGCGGGGCTCAAACCCATGCCCATTCGTGTCAGACCATTTTCACCACCCTTTTGGGCCTGCTGGCCTCTGGCCACCAACGAGCGAGATCTTAATGGAGCTGCGACGGGGCTTGGTCTCGGCCGTGGCTCTTTTTTTTCGGGAACTTTGTAGGGCTTCTTTCACGCGTTTCTCCCGATATGGCCCTATGTTACAGTCACCGCCGTGATGAAGGAGCGGAGTGGGTAAAGACCCTCTTGGCTCGATACCTAGTCGAAGCCGATGACATTCACGGAGTCGTGCTTCGGCCGAATCAGTGGCG
This sequence comes from Planctomycetota bacterium, assembly GCA_036479435.1. GTDB lineage: Bacteria > Planctomycetota > DRQF01 > JAZGFI01. Next base: position 45,887 of record JAZGFI010000170.1, read on the forward strand.
ATCTCGGTCATGCAAAGGGGCGTGAAATGTCTGTTCTTAACTTCAAGTCGTTTGCTATTGGCGTCGCCGTCTTTCTCGGCGTCCTTTCACTCGTGGGCTGCGGCTCGACGGGAGGTGGCTCCGGATCGGGCGGTGGAAGCTCTTCAGCGGGTGCGAGCGCTGGTGGCCCCGATGTTCTCGACCTGACCTGGGGTACAACGCGCGGCGGCTACGGCACGGCCCGCGGTCGGACGCGTGATCGCTATGAAGAAGTCGTGCAGCAAGTGCGTCGCTACGACAAGGACTACTACGTCCGCCAAGTGAGAACCGTTGATGCGCAAGGTGCGCCGCTGCGTCCGATCGAACAGGTGAAGTTCAAACAGAACGTGCGCCCTAACGTGAAGCCGAAGTCGGTGAGTCTGAAGCCCAAAAAGATGGCCAACGACACGACCTTTTTGGATTCGGACGGCAATCCGCGCAAGTTCTCGAGCTTCCGTGGCAAACCTCTCGTTCTCGTCTTCACACGAGGATTCCCGGGTTACATTTGCCCGATGTGTACATCCTACACCGCGCAGATCACGGTCAACTACTCAAAGATCCAAGCCTTGGGCGCGGAAGTGGCTATTGTCTTTCCCGGATCTGAGGACGAAGTCGACGACTTCGTGAATGCCGCACAGGATATCGCCGAGACCGACGATGACATCCCCTTTCCGATTCTTCTCGATCCGCGTTTGTTAGCTGTGTCGCGTTTTGGAATTGAGGCTGACCTCGCTCGTCCTTCGACCTACATCTTCGATTCCCAAGGTGAAATGCAATGGGGTTATGTCGGTGACCAACCCCACGACCGTCCGGATGTCGCGACGATTCTGAAAGAACTCGCCAAGATCAAGTGAGGGCTTCGCCTTGAGCGAACGCGATCCCAGTCAACCCAACGATGGTGCATCTGCTCCGCAGGATCACACCTCTTTTCGCCCGTCGACGACGAGTAAGAAGACGGTGCGTATTGAGGTTACAGAAGCGAAAGCCGATTTTCCGAGCGAGCCCGAGTTCATACCTGGCTACCAAGTCGTAAGGAAAATCGGCGAAGGCGGCATGGGAGTCGTCTATCAAGCACTTCAAGTCAGTCTCAATCGACAGGTCGCCATCAAGGTAGTCAAAGGTGTCGGCAATCAAGACACCGACTTCAAGCGCCGCTTTCAACGCGAGGCGATCGCCGGAGCCTTGCTCAATCATCCCAATATCGTGGCGGTCTACGATCACGGCAACTACCAAAACACGGTCTACATGGTGTTGGAGTTTGTCGAGGGTCGCGACTGCAGTGAGATTCTGAAGGAAAGCGGACCCTTCGAAGAACGCTTCGCCTTCGAACTGGCTCGTGATGTGGTCCTTGGACTGAGTCACGCCTGCGCTGCGGGGGTCATTCACCGCGATATCAAACCGGCGAACATCATGGTCGCCGATGTCGCACAGACCGACGCCCGCCAGGTCGCCCACGGTGCCGCGAAGATCATGGACTTCGGCATCGCTTCGCTTAGAGAGTCGGTGAGGGGTGAGGATGCCACCGAGCTAACGCAGATGGGGACCGTCGTGGGCACCCCCGGCTACATGTCGCCCGAGCAGGCGATGGGCAAGGGCGTGGATTTCCGCGCCGACATCTACAGTTTGGGTAGCACCCTCTACTACTTCTTGGTGGGATCGGCACCTTGGCCCGGTGAAACGGCGATCGAAGTCTTCCACAACAAGATGACCTCGCAGATTCCCAGCCCCGCCGATCTCGCCTCCGGAGTTACCCAAGGGGCCGTTCAAGTCATCGCGCGCATGATGGCGCGCGATGCCAATGACCGTTACCAAAGCTACGAAGACTTGCTGTCGGACATTGAAGCGGTCTTAAAGGGAGAGCAACCCTCAAGCGCTTCCATACCTTTGGCGTCCCAGAGCATTGCGCCATCCGAGGACGGCGAGGATCTCGACCAAACGGAGCTTGCCGCGACGATCCAGGCCTCCGCCGCTGTCTTGAGCCCGCCGACACCGGCGCGCCGCGGGGCCGCAAGCTCTGGCCTAAAGTCGCGCAAGACCGTGTGGGCAGCCTGTGCGATCGCTGTCGTCTTGCTGGCTTGCGTTGTCGGGTTAATGGTTTGGCAGAGCGATGGGAAGGTCGACGATCGAGAAACCAAGAACAAAGCCGATGGAAGCGCGTCGCCCAAAGTCGCCGACGAGCCCGCCGGCAATGGCGAAAGCGAAAATATCGCTGGCAACCCGCCACCTTTGACACCGGCGCCGCTCACGGCGGCAGAAAAAGCCAAGGCCGCCGCCGTCGAATGCAAGCTAATCATGGACGAGCTTGAGTCCATGCCCGATGACGAATTCGCTGGTGAACTCGTCAGCCTGAGAGAAAACTTGGCGGCGAAACAAGCGGACCTCATGCCGAGACAGCGCCGCGCCTTACGCCGCAGTCTTCGCGAGTTGTTGAACAAACGCGGCCGCGCCATGGGCGGCGCCCTGATTGAAAAAGCGGATGCCGCTTGGCAGATCGGCGATTACGAGGCGATGGGTAAGGCTGTGGCCCAAACCGAGTCTTTGCTGCGGGACAGTTTTGAGTTGATTGCAGACGACGTCGAGAAAGTCGCACCTCGCTTGGCGGAACTTCGAAAAATCCGAAACGCGGCGCTTGGAGAAGGTCTCGGGAGTTTGGAGCGAGATCGCTGGACCAAAACTCAAGCAACCTCCGATCCGGTGGAGACCATTCGCCTCCTCGCTGATTTCGAGAGTTCGTATTGGTTCAGCCCCGTCCTGAGCGAGGCTCGCACGCGTCTCGCCGAGGCGCAAGCGGCGGCGCCTCACTTGGAGATCACCACGATCCCGAGAACGGCGATGCTCACGGTCAACACGCGCGAACTCGGAAACGACTCGTTTTCGGGTCCGATTCCCAAAGGTAGCGTGAGTCTCAAAGCGTCGGCGGCAGGTTTCTACGCCCTAGACTACGAGTTCGAGCACCAAGAAAAGAGTTCAAAGGTCCTTCGGCTGTCGCCGCGACCCGCCACGGTCTTGAAGATCAAGGGGCGTGGCCTAAGACACCTGCCCTTTGTTGGCGGGGCAAGGATGCCCGTTAAGGCGGATTGGAGTGTTCCGGTTGGAGCTCCATTTGGCATTCTCAGTGAGAGCGCGGCGATCGAGCTAGAGAATGAAAAAGGCCGCGAAGGTTGGTCCGATACCGGAGTCCGCCTTCAGCCATTCCTCGATCATCGAATGTTCAAAGACCGCCGAGGCTTCGCCATCAGTGTCGTTTTGGGTTGGACGAAAGGACGTGCGGAAGTGCGTTTGTCCCAGCAAAAAGGGCAGACGGCCGTCGTGGGTTGCGACGCCGAAGGTTACTACTACGGAACCCAAAGTGATTCTGGCGAAGACATCCAGCGTCTTCCCCAACTAAAATTGAAGCCGGGAATTGCTCAGGCTTTCTCATTGGAGTGGCACGGCGACGTTCTCGTCATTCGCGACGGATTTGGCGAAAACTCCAGTGTCGTCGGCTCGCTCAAGTTCGAAGGCGCCCAGTGGACGCGCTTCGCCTTGGCCGCCAAAGAGTCGAAAGTCAGTTTTGGCGACCTTCGCATCTATCCGATGACGCACTAAAGCCGCTGTTGCCCCGCGGCCTTCAGAACCCAATCTCAATAAAGGCATTGAAGCGCCAAGCGTCGCCGTCTTCGCGGCCAACGTATTGCGTTTTCCAAAAGATGGCGTCTAAGCCGAGTTGCAAACCGCCTCCGAGGTCATAGCGCGTGGCGACGTAGGCCGTCCAGTTCGAGGCTCTTGAGGCTACCTCGAGGTCATCGAATTCTGGGTTATCGATAGAGGCGCCGACGCCAATTCCGAAGCGCTTCGTCGCTTGCCAAAAGAGCTCGGCAAACCCGCCCATGGTGTCAATTTCATCGCCGGTAGAGCGGTTGATGCTCTGGCCGATGCCGCCGCGCCAATCTCCGAGCGCGCTGCCGATGAAGGCCTCACCCTTGAGATGAACCCCGGCAAAGATGGGGATGAAGAAGTCGACGCCTAGCATCCAGCTATCGAAGTGGCGCTCGCCGTTGAGCCTCGTGTCGGTCTCAAGGCGAGCGATGAGTCCCGACAGGCCGATCGTCATACGGTCGCCGCGCACCCAAGAATCAACCGTGATCGAAGCTGCGACTTGTAGGTGTGGGATACCGGAGTCGACGCCGTCGAGTTCGGTCGTCAAGAACGTTCCGAATCCGGTATCGGCGTCTTCAGCGTTGACGGCACCCGTCGTTCCCAGAGCGACGCGAAAATCGTACTCGATGCCGCGACGGCTGCCACCGTGGTAGGCGGCTTGGATCATCGGTCGGCGATCGCCCAAGTTGCCGGTGTCCCAGAGGTGACGGTGTTGGTCAACGATGGGATCGTAGGGAGAGATGACGTCCCAGTCTTGTCCGAAACGAAGGCTCCAGGAACCGAAATTCAAATCGATGTAGGCCAAGAGCAAGCGTGCCCCGGCTCTCGATTCCGTTTCCGAACTGAATCCGCCGAAGTCGAATTCGACCTTGGCTGCGGTACGGCGCGTGCCCGCAATCGGTCCAAAGTCGTAGTTGAGTCCGATTGTGGTGTTGCGCGAATCTAAGGCGAAGGCGTCGTCATCTTCAGAGGCATTGATGCCGTCTTCGGGACGCACCCAGCGAGGGTCAATAGCGCGGTCAAATCGGGCGGTGTTGTGGTAAAGATCTAAGCGCAACCGGCCATAGAACTGGAGTTTGGATCCGGAACGAGTCAGGTCATAACGCGTGAGGTAGTCCCGTCCGTAGGACGAAGCACTGGCACTACCGCCACCTTCGGACTCGATCATGTCTTCGAGCCCTTTGAGCATGGTCTCCAGACGATTGTCTTCGTGGCCTTCGCGACGCTCAATACGTTCAACCAGCGCTTGGTTGTTGCGCTCGGTGGTACTGAGACGATCGAGCACCTGGTTGTGACTGCTCGTCAGGCGCTGGTTCTGCTGGATGAGCTGGCGGTTTTGCTCTTCGAGAGTGCGCACGCGCTCCTCAAGAGTCTGCGCCGAGAGGCTCAGTGTGAAAATGGCAAAGACCAAGATGGCGTTGCGGCAATAGGCGAACACAGGATCCCTCCTCCGGTCCAATCGATAACGCAAACTATGGCGTATTCTTAGTTTCTGTCAACGGCGTCCGGTGCCGGGACGGCTGATAGTTTTAGTATCCTCGCAGAGGATGACACGATTTGCCAGCTGCCCTGAAAGCGGCCAGAAGAAGGCGAGTAGAGGCATGAATGAAGACGAGAACAAGGCGATTGAGCAGTGGCGGCGGCGCCGCCGCCAACGAAAAGCGGATGAGCTCATTCGTTTTTTGGTCTCACAGGCCGAGCCGTCCAGTATCGAGCTGCTAACGACAGCTTTTGCCAAGACGGCAGCGCCGACGACCGGTGAGCTGGAATTGTCCGACTTATTGCGGCAATTCGCATCAGCAACCGATCGACGCGACGGCCTGCAGCTTGCTCTTGACGCCGCTATAGCCTCTCATCCGGCTCTGGGGGCGGCCATGAACCAGGCGCGGATAGATTTGGAAAACTCCGGCGATGAGGTCGAGTACAAGCGTACGGAAACGGAGCGTTTTTTGGGGCCAGCGGGTTGGAGACTGCGTGAGCAGCGACTTCGCGCCGCCTGGGAGCAACATCTCTCCCAACATGGTGCAGAAAAGGCGGCGGCGAGGCTGTGGGCTGCCGCCTACGAAATTGAATCTGAAGCGCCCGAAGTCGAATTCGAAAGCGCCCTCGCCAATGTCATCGCCGACGACGACATGGAAAGTGGCTACGCACTGGTCCAAGGTCTCGTCGAAGGCGCGCAAGATCCCCAAGAGATGCAGGACATCCTCGAGGGCCCCTTCGCCAAATTGTTCGACCGCTGGCCCACAAAGTGTTTGGAGCGCTGGGAAGACCAAGGCCTTGGTGCCTTCGAGTCACTCATTCAGCCGCTCAATCGCGGTGACATCCAAGAGCGATACTGGGACCGCCTCGTCCGCCTTCAGCGCTGAACGCCATCACTTGAGCCAGGGGCCGTAGTCGACGTCGACGGGGGGGAGGTCCTTTGCCCGCGAGTTGGCATCTTTCAGGTAGTGATCGAACCATCGCAAAGTTCGGACACAGTAGTCGTAGCGATTGACGTTCTTGCGGTTGCCGTGGCCTTCGCCCGCATATTGAATGTAGCGCACCGGCGTGTCCGTTGCGGTTTTCACGGCGCGATAAAGCATGTGCGGCTGACTGGGGTGGACGCGAGGGTCAGCGGTTCCGCCCAAGAGTAAAAGCGGAGTCTTGCAACGTGGCGCGTAGGTTAAAGGGCTTCGATCCGCGAGGAAGGCCTCCTGCTCATGCGGCCACTTCTCTTGGTAGTGGACGAGGAAAAACTCGATCGGGATGTCGGTCGTCAGCCACTTGGTACGGATGTCGACGAAGGGCACGAAGCTGACCGCTGCGGCAAAATGTTCGCTGTGCCGAGTTGCGGCCCAGGCCGCTGTGTAGCCCCCGTAGGAGCCGCCGCCGATGCCGACCCGCTTGCGGTCAATCAGCTTTTCGTCTGCGAATAGGGCAATGGCGTCCAGGTGATCGTTGAACTCGCCGCCCATGGGGTCGCCGTGGTCAGCCTTGGCAAAAGCGACTCCGTAGCCGGTGCTGGCGCGATAGTTGGGCATCCATACCAGGTAACCCCGCGCGGCGAGAACTTGACCCCAAGTGCTGTAGTGCGTGTTCCAACCGTTTGAATAGTGGGATTCAGGGCCTCCGTGAGCGACGATAACGAGGGGGTAGAGCTTCGCGGCGTCGTAGTCGATGGGGTAGATCAGCAGCCCTTCGATCTCGAGCCCGTCGCGGGCCTTGAACTTGCGAACGACCTGTCGTCCAAGCTCCTCATTGTCGAGGGTGGGGTTTGAATTCGTGAGGCGCTTTGCCCTGCCGCTTCCAAAACTGAGTTCGAACACCTCGGCGGGGTGATGTGGCGTCGACGCGGCGGCGAAGACCTGTCCGGATTTTGTTTTCTCGCTGAAGCCGTGAAAGGCGCGACCCTTGCCGACAAAAAGTGGAGTCCGCTTGCCGCTTTTGGCGTCCACCCGAACGGCGATAGATTCGACGCCCTCGGAAACGCAGGCGAGTAAGTTTTTGGAATTCTCCCATTTGACCGTGTGGTACATGCCGCGGTAATCGGCCGACAAAGCTCGCGCTTCGCTAGCCCCCTCGTCCATGATGTAGAGCATCCCCGCGTGCGGGTCGCGTTTGTCAGCGGCGCTGATGTAGGCCAGCGACTTGCCGTCGGGCGACCACGCAAGGGCCCCGAGCTTGCCAGGATTGTCAACGAAATCTCGCATGCCGCCCGAAGGCAAGTCGATGATCTTCAGGCGCTTCGCCATGTAGCTGTCATCGACGAGGTTGCGGGGGGCCACGGCGCAAGCTAGTTTTTTACCATCGGGAGAAAAGGCGAGATCAAAAACGGAGACGCCTTGGGTTAACTGTCGCGACTCGCCCGTGCTGGCGTCCCAGATCCACAGGCTGAGGTGACGGTAGTCTTCGTCGAAGACCTTGGGCCTAAAGCCTGCTTTTTGGGCTTTGGCTCGTGCGGGTGGCAAGGGATCGGTTTTGCTGAAAGCCATCGCCATCCCGTCCGGTCGCCAATGGAATCGACCCACACCGTGCTTCGTCTTGGTGAGGCGTTGCGCCTCACCGCCGGACAAAGGCAATGAGTAGACCTCGCGATGCGAGTCGCCGTTGCGTTGATCGAGAAAAGTCAAAGCATTGTGGCCGGGCCGGTAGCTGAACCCACCGACGTTGCGCTTGGCACTAAGAATGGGAGTTAGTTCGTCTTGGGGTCCCGCGGGTACGCGGTAGGCCCGGACGTGCACTCCGCCTGGAGCCTCCGATGGTTTACGCGGTTCGACGCGGATAAAGATGGCGTGATCGTGCTCTGAGCTGCTAACGACTTGAGAAACGTAGCGAAGTTGGTCGAGCTCGAAGGCATCGAGCCCCTTAGAACTCGGCTGCGGCTGAGCTTCAGCTGAGCGGCTGGTTTGTGCCACCGCGCCCAGGCCGTTGATCGCCATGGCGACCATCACGAGTAAAAATGCGAAGTGAGTGAAGAACTTTGCGTTGGCGAGTTTTGGATGGTGCATTGTCATGAATTCCGAAACGACAAGTACTTGTGATGAGGGCTGAGGATCGGCCAGATTGCTCCGCCTGTCAAACTAGGAATAGAAGTCGGGCTTCAGAACCCGAATAGATAGGCTTCGGGGCCCCCCACATTGGAGACATCTCTTGTCTCAAGACAGCCCGAATTCCGCCGGCCAAACCGACCCCAAAGAGATCGATACCAGCGCTGATACCGGACGAATAGCGTCGGATACCCATAACGAGGTGACCTTGGGCGTTTCGCGCGACGAAAGAACTGCGACTGCGACCTACGATCAGCCTTTTGAGATCGCTGGCTTTAAGATTCGCGAGGAACTGGGTCGGGGCGGGATGGGGATTGTCTACCTCGCCGAAGATCTGGACCTGAACCGCTTGGTTGCCCTAAAGATTCTTCCGGAGGGTTTCGCAACCTCGCCCGCGGCGCGAGCTCGTTTTCAGCGCGAAGCCGCGATCGCGTCGCGCTTTGAGCATCCCAATCTCTGCGGCGTTCAGCGTGTCGGCGAAACCGACGGCAAGCTTTGGATCGCGATGCGATACATCAAGGGTCAGCCTTTCGAAGAACTGTTGGAGTCATCTCCGACAAGATCTAGCGGCGCGCTGAGTCGACTGAGCCATGCCGACTCGAAGCTGAGCCGCCATCTACGAATCTTGGAGAAAGTCGCTCGAGGTCTCGAAGTGGCCCACGATGCGGGCGTGATTCATCGCGATCTTAAGCCCGGCAACATCATGATTGCCGAGGACGGTGAGCCCGTGCTGCTTGACTTCGGTTTGGCCCAAGATATCGACAGCCGAATGGCGGGTGCGGGGCTTACTCAATCGGGCGACCTTTTGGGGACGCCCGTCTACATGGCACCGGAACAAATCCGCGGCGAATCTCACCGCGCGGATGCTGGCGTGGACGTTTGGGCCTTAGGGGTCATGCTCTACGAGTTGGCCGCGGGCCAAAGGCCTTTTGACGGGGCGACGCGCGACGCGCTTTACCACAATATTCTAGAGCAAGAGCCGAGGTCGTTGCGAAAAGTGCGCCCCGGCGTCCCTCGCGACCTGGAAACCATTGTTGAGACCGCATTGAGCAAGGACCGCAACGGGCGTTACGCGAGCGCCGGTGCACTGGCCGATGACCTTGAGGCGCTTCGCGAGATCCGTCCGATTCGGGCGCGTCCGGCCAGTCTTGTCGAAAAGACGATCAAGTGGTCGCGGCGGCGGCCGGCGGCCGCGGCTCTCTTACTGCTCGCCTGCCTTACCCTGCCCACGGTGAGCTGGCTCTACTGGAGCGGCAAAAACAAAGACGCAAGTCTCTACCGCGTCGCCGACGGTCACCTCGAAGACGCCGAGAGTGCCTTGTACTCCCGTCGGCCCCTGCTGGCGGCTCGGGCGCTCGCCGAGTTCGACCGTCTAAGGCTCGACGCCAACGGCCATGAATCACGCGTCGCGAGCCTACGAGAGAGGCTTGAGACCGCTCGGCTTCGCCAGCAAGTCGAAGTCCTCGTTTTTGACGAGGACGGTGACCCCAAGGGTCAGGCCGCTCTGGCGCGACTTGACGAACTGAGCCGTCGTCCCGGCGCGAAGCTCGCCGCGACCAAACTCCGTGCCTTGGTATTGGTCCGCACGGGTCGCGAAGAAGAGGCGAAGCAACTCTTGCGAGCTCGATCCCCGGAACAGGATCCCGAACTGGTGGAACTGCGCCAAGGGCTGTTCGAAGATCAGACGATCGTTGTGAAGGAGGAGCTGTCTGCTGCGAGTCTCGATGAAGCTTTGGCCGCCAGCGTTCGCGGTCGACATCTTGATGCTCTCGTCATTCTCGAAAGCCTGATGGAACAACAGCCCGAGGCACATTGGCTCGCTTGGTTCGCGGCCGAACAATCCACGCGCTTGCAGGACTATCACGCAGCTCTCGCTCATGCAGGACGGGCTCGGGCCCTCTTGGGAGAAATGTCGCCGCTGCAGAAGGGGCGCTACTCGGTTCATCTGCGCCGCGCGGGTCATGTTCAAGAAGCGCTACGTCAGGCCATGACAGCTATGGTGGCCGCGCCCAACCAACTCCTGTTGCGTCTACATCTAGCGGGGGCATCTTCCGATGCCGGCAACTTGGACGGCGCGATTCGCATTTATCGGGACGCATTGAAACGCAACCCCGAGTTCGCCGCAGCCTGGCGTGGACTGGGTACCGTCTACCACGATCGCGGACGATTTGCCGAGGCGGAAGAAGCGGTCCGCAAGAGCCTTGAGATCGAACCCGAAGACCCGGCGGCGCTCAACAACTTGGCCTCCTGCCTCATCGAACAAGAAAAAAACGTTGAGGCGGTCACGGTCTTGGAGAAGTCCCTCCAGCTGCGACCCGACTTCCCCTTTGCCCTAAACTCGCTTTCCGTGGCACGGCTTCGCAGTGGAGACCTCGACGGTGCGATGGAGGTTATTGATCGCACTCTAGAACTGACACCTCTTTATGCGCAGGGTCACCATAATCGTGGCAACATCCTCTTCTCCAAGGGCGATTTGGATTCGGCCTTTGCCAGCTATCGCCGAGCTTTTGAGTTGTCGCCAGAGTTCATCGAGCCACGCCTTAAGATGGCGACGGTTCTACTGCGACAAAAACGGCCCGAAGCGGCTGAGAAGATCTACCGCGAAGTCATCGAGCGTGGCGAGTGGAACGAAGCCCTCACGAATCTGTCGAACATCCTTCTCGGCCGCGGCGAAATGAAAGAAGCGCTGGGCTACGCCGAGCGCGCGGTCAAAGCGGTTCCCGGAGATGTCAACTGTCTACGGAATCTTGCCAGCGCACAAATGAGCAATGGACTGATGGCTGCCGCCGTGGAAACTTTGGCCCAAGCGCTCAGCCATGAGCCGGCGAACGAAGCTCTCATAGTGGGAATCGCAGTCTTGTCGGCCCAGACGGATGCTCTGGTTGCGTACGCCCTCGCGCGGCGGCTCGAAGTCCTGAACTCTCCTTTGCTGGCCCATGCAAAAGCGCTCTTAGGTCCTCTTAGTGTGGTCATCAAAGAAACGATGCCGCAGCGGGCGCTTAGTTGTGCCCTGCAAGGAAAAGCTCACTTCGGGGCGGGGCGCAAAGCCGAGGCGCAGGAGGCGCTAGAAAAAGCGATCGCGCTCTGCTCTAAGACCGAGGCTCCAACTGATCACCGCCAACGCTACGTCGTGTGGATTGGCGAGCACGAGATCTCGGAGTTGGCGCAACTATTGGGAGCCGAAGAACGAAAAAAGGAATGTGCCGCGGCGCTCCTGCGGTGCCAGGCACCGCGCCGTCACTCTGTGGTGCCTGGCACGGAAAAGTGACGGCGTGGTGCCTGGCACCCGGTGTGCGCTATAAGTCGAGGACCATCTCTTGACGTGCGGCTAGCGTGTTCGGCCAGACTTGCTGGGCTTCTTTTTCGATGGCACGACAGGCGTCGTCAGCGTGCGAGGGATCGTGGCTGAACAAGATGAGTTGTTTCGCCTTGGCTTTTTCGATGACCGCCACTCCCTCGCGAAAAGTGCTGTGTCCCCAACCCTGTTTGCCGCGCTGGTATTCGTCCGGGGTGTACTGCGCGTCATAAATGAGCGCGTCCGTTCCCTTGGCGAATTCAACGAGTCGCTCGTTGATTCCGGTGGAGGGATGTTCGGTGTCGGTGGCGAGAACGAAAGACTTGCCATCTTCGTCGACACGAAAAGCCGTTGACTCCTGCGGGTGGGGAAGTGGGATCCAACTGACTGCCGCATCTCCAAGCATTACTTTTTGATCCGGCTGAAGTCGATGGAACGTCCGGGGCGCCAACATGGCGTCGAGGCCGACGGGGAAAAAGGGCGGTGACATTTGCCGCGACAAAAACTCCTCGGCGTCCTTTGAGCAATAAATGTGGAGGCGGAATTCAGGAGAATACGCGGCACCAAAAAATGGAAAACCCTGAATGTGATCCCAGTGTGCGTGGGTCAAAAAGAGGTGGATGTTGGGGCTAGGTTTTGCCCCTCGCGAGAAAAGATCGTTCGAGAATTCACGGATGCCGGTGCCCGCATCGATGAGTAAGACATCGGGGCTACTTTCCAGCCTCACTTCAAGACAGGGCGTATTGCCGCCGAACTCCGCGAAACGGGCGCCGGATACCGGAACACTTCCCCGAGTTCCCCAAAACTTTACTTGCATGCGCCTCTCTCGAATCATCCCGCACTGTGTTCTGTGCCTAAGGTAATCCATGGGGTGCGGAGTCCGCAAGGTGCAGGCTCGGTGGGAGTTGCGATTCTCTTTCCCTGAGGTTTCGCACTTTTTGCGGAATTTTCCCGCAATATTCGAATCTATGCCTCAAAAAACTGAATGTTGCGGCGGTCCGATGCGCCGTGGATGACGTCTGACTAGAAGATGTAGCTATAAAACAGCAATAGGACTAGAATTCGGGGTCTGAGTGTGAGGGCCCCTTGGGACGACTTGATTTCTGCGGAAGGTGTCGTGACGCCATCTGGGAACCAATAGGAGCAGATAGAGAGCGATGCCGAAATCCCCCCTAATCGTGACGGTGCTGGCGCTGTGCTTGCTTGGTGTTTTGGGCTCGCTGTGGTGGCTGAACCAAGCCGACGAAGAAGAGATCAAACCCGGCAAGCCGGGCGCGGCCCCGTCCAATATCGAGGGCGAAGAGACCAAATCCGAGCGGCGTGAGGCCACCCGGGAGTCTTCCAAGGTGATTGAGGGCCGCCGCGAGACCCTTCGCGATGAAGAAAAAATCGCGGCCGCAGCGATTGCCTGGATAGCCGGGCAGGCTCTCGATGAGGCAAATCGTCAGCCGGTCGTGGGCGCGCTAGTGAAGATGACCGCACCCGGCGCCGCCGTCGAGACTCGAACGGACGAGCAGGGGCGCTTCCGTGTCGCGGCCACCGCCGCGAATCTCGCTTGGCGCTTGCGCCTGCGATCAGAGGGAATGACGAGTGCGATTATCGATGTTGATGAGTTGATACGCGACGAAGAACGCGATCTTGGCGTCGTCCTCATGCTGGCCGCCGGTCGAGTCCGCGGCGTGGTGACGGCGGCAGGGGGCGTCCCGGTCAAGGACGGAGAGGTCGCGCTTTTTCGGGAGACCACCACCTCGCCAACGGGCGGTTTGGATCTCCAGAAGATCTTCAAGGCGATCTTTCAGGACGACGATCCGATCGAGTGGGTCGCGACGCGCGATGACGGAAGTTTCGTTTTTGAGGATGTTCCCGCCGGTCGCTACGTCATCCGCGCATCGGGTCCTGCTCTGGAGTCGCGATTCGCGAGGCCCTTTAACGTCGATAGTCAGGCCGCAGCACCTCGTGTCAATATTCAGTTGCCCTCAGGAGGGATACTGCGCGGCAAGATTGTGGACGAAAATGAGCGTCCGATCGCAGGGGCAACGGTGGCAGCCTTGCCCAACACCGATAACAACATCCCCGAAGTCTTCATGACCCAAAAGGCCTGGAGTACTGGCGATGGTAGTTTTGAATTCACGACTCTCGGGCGAGAGAAGCACTTCATCATGGTTCGCGCTGAAGGTTATACCGGGGGTACGGTGAAAGACGTCGTCCCTGGGCAATCGAAAGATCTGGTCATCAAGTTGACGGTGGGGGGGCGCTTGCACGGCCGCGCCTTCGACAAGGCCACAGGCACCAGTCTCAAGGGAATTCAAGTCATGGTGATGACCAACAAAAACTCTTTTCTTGTTGAAACCGTGACGGACGAAGATGGCAATTACGAGCTCAATGGCATCAATCGGGACGACTCCATGATGGTCATGGTGCGAGACGCCAAATACTCGCTTGACCTGGGCAAGGGAATGAGCCGAGCCGTCATCATGGGTGGTCTGCAGGTGGATGCGGAACAGTTCAAAAAGACCGGCGGCAAATTCGACCTTGCGCTCATCCGTGGCGCGACGGTCAAAGGACGTGTCTTTGACCGGTTGACCAATCAAGGCGTCTCCGGCGCCTGGGTTCGTGTAGGCGCCACCGGCTCGTTGATCTTCAACATGAATGCCGGCTCGAAGCGGCGTGTCTACGCAAAGACCGATGAGAATGGTCACTACGAACTTAGCGATGTGCCGGCGGGTGAAAAGATGGTCGCTTTGGCTTGGCACCCCAACTATCACAACTACGCTGATCCGAAGGCTAAAGGCCGAGGCATGATGGGTATCATGGGAAGTCTTGGACCCGACACTTTTGAGTTGTCCTCCGGCGTGACATCAGAAAATCACGACATCGGCTTGGTCAAGGGCGTGAGCTTGCAGGGCAAGGTTGTGGACGTCGAAGGAAACGCCGTTAAGGGAGCGCGAATTTTTGGCCTTTCTTCGGAAGGGCAACCCGACCTCGTCACCATGCTATTCGATTCAAAACGTCCATTTGATCTCAGCGACAAGTCTGGATTTTTCAAACTCAGGGGTCTAAAGGGCGACGAAGGGATGACGGTGCAGGTGACCCATCCTGACTATCCGACCGGTGGCAAGGCCGTCATCGAAAACGTCGCAACTCTCGGCGGCGAAATCAAAGTCGTGATTGAGGCGGGCACGTCTCTCTCCGGAGTCTTGAGCGATCACACCGGTCAGGAACTTGTTGAGCAGACTATTATGGTCAGCGTCGAAACTGGCGTCCCACGCACACTCGGTTCACCGATGATCATGTTCATGGGAGCGGACACAAAGAGCGTCACGCAAACGGCGATCACCGATAGATCCGGGCATTTCGAATTCACCGACTTACCGGCGGGCGAGGCAACGCTCAGTTGTCCAAAGGATAGCGGCAAGACTCTTGCCGGCGAGGGAACGAAAGTGACCCTAGAAGCGGGCGGATCGAAGACGGTTGCTTTGCAGCTGGTCAAGACGCTCGAGATATCGGGTCGCGTGGTGGATGCCGACGGTAAGCCAGTGGAAGGCACCTGGGTTCAAGTTAAAAAGAAGGAGGAGGGGCAAGCGGACTTGCCTGAGTCACTGAAATACGGGCTCTCGTCCGGGGAGGACGGTGAATTCGTTCTGAAGGGTTTGCCCCCGGGATATCGAGTTGAAATTAGCGGCAATAGCATGAGCGCCTCGTCTGGCGAGGAAGGGCAAAGTACAACGCCGGTCATGCAAACCGGCAGTGTTAGCGCCACGGCCGGCGATACCGGAGTCCGGCTGATTCTTAGTGAAGAATAGCGCTACTGAATAAAGGCCTTTTGAGGCGCGAGGAGCGACTTGAATCCCCAGGTGCAGCAGGCCTCGCCCCCGGGGAGGGCGGTCGAGATGCCGCAACCCCGGTTCTTGGCAAAAATAAAGGCGCCCCTCGGGTTTTCGCCTTGCGAGCCCGAGGAGCGCCAAAATTAATGACAAAAGGTCGAAGTTATACCGGCGTCAGGTCTTCCATCTTTGAGAAAGCGGCTTTCTCGGGGATATAGCCCATCAACTCGTGCAAAGTTGTGAACTTGTTGCTGCCCGTCGAAAACTCGATGTCGTCACCCGTGAATTGGCCGGGGTGCTCATAGCCCGCCGCGTGCGCAAGGGCCAACAGCTCCTTGCGGAAAGAACGAACGTAGCGAGCGAAGCGGGCCGTCTTGTGGTCGATATCGAGGCCTTTTTGCAACCACATGGTTTGAGTGGCGACGCCAGCGGGGCACTCGCCGGTGTGGCATTTCAAAGCCTGAATGCAGCCGATCGAGATCATGGCTTCACGTGCAATGGCGATCAGATCGCAACCCATCGCCAAGGCAATGACGGCGCGATCGGGGAAGCCAAGTTTTGCGCTGCCGATCCACACGATTTCGTTGGCGATGCCGCGCTGCAAAAAGATCTTGTAGACCCGTTCGAAGCCGATCTTGAAGGGCAAAGAAACGTGGTCGGCGAAGGTCAAAGGCGCTGCGCCGGTGCCGCCTTCACCACCGTCGATGGTGATGAAATCGGGACCGCGTTTGGCGGCTGCCATCTTGTCCGCTAGCTCTTCCCAAAAGTCCAAGGCTCCGATCGCCGACTTAATGCCGACGGGCAGACCAGTTCGATCGGCGATGGTCTCGATAAAATCGATGAGCTCATCGACGTTCGAAAACTCCGCGTGCGAGTTGGGAGACATGCAGTCTTCGCCCTCGGGAATGTCGCGGATAGCGGCGATTTCGGCGGTGACCTTGGCCCCGGGCAGGATGCCGCCTTTGCCAGGTTTCGCGCCCTGCGAGAGCTTGATCTCGATGCAGCGAACCTCGGGGACCTCTTTGACGCGGTCTGCGACACGGTCTAAGGAGAACTTTCCGTTTTTGTCTCGAGCCCCGAAGTAACCGGTGCCAAGTTGCCACATGATGTCGGCGCCTTTGCGGTGATAGGGACTGATGCCGCCTTCACCTGAGTTGTGGTAACAACCGGCCTCCCGGGCCCCGGCGTTTAGAGCCGAGATGGCGCGGTAGCCAAGCGAGCCGAATGACATCGCCGAAATGTTGATGATGGAATTCGGTCGGTAGGGCCGCTTGCGACTGTGGCGTTCGCCCATGATCTTCAGGCAGGGAATGACGGTTTTGTCGTCGCCAGGATAGGTCGCATTCTTTTCGGGGAAGGGGAAGGCGGCGTTCTTGATGATCGGGTAGCCAACTCCGTAGATCATCTCGGAAGTTCCAAAACCAAAGGTGTTGTTTTGGCCCTTCGATGAGGCGTATATCCAGGAGCGTTCCGAGCGGTTAAAGGGAAGCTCCTCGCGGTCGTTGGCCACCCAATATTGGCGCAGCTCCGGACCGATCATTTCGAGGAAGTAGCGCAGTCGACCAACCAAGGGATAGTTGTGTCGGATCGCATGTCGCTTTTGAAAAATATCGTACACCGTCATGTACACGATGATGACCAGAACGATCCACAAGATCGTCAAGTAAGGATGGGTGGTGACATAGTTCCACATCGCTCATTCCTCTCACTGCGTTGCCGGTCGCTCCGGCTAGCTGCGGCTCCCAAGGGCTGGATTAGCAGCAAATCCTTGAGGTCGCATAACCGGGTTTGAGTGCTCGCCAGATGCCAGCACTTGCTCTTAGGACAATTCGAAGCCGTTGCGATCGGGTCGCAAGGCTTGATTGACTGAGGCGAGGAATACCAGAAAGGCGCTCCTGGTGTAAGTCCGCAGGCCCGGTTGTTCGCGTTTTCTATCGGTTAATGTCGGAGGGTCACTCAATTTTTGGCCGCGCCGCGAGGTAGGGACTTGGCCAGTATTGGTCCGGATTCTCCAGCTCCGTTGCCGCGTGGAGGGTTAGATAGGGATTAGCAAGGTGAGGGCGCGCCATCGCCGTCAAGTCGGCACGGCCCGCGGCTAAGACGGTGTTGGCGTGGTCGTATCCTTGAATGGCGCCCACCGCCATGACTTTGAGCCCCGTTTCATAGCGAATGCGCTCCGCGAAGGGGACTTGGTACATACGACCGTAGATAGGGTTGGATTCGGGCGAATTGCCGGCACTCGACACGTCGATGACGTCACAGCCAGCCTCGGCGAGCCAACGCGACAGTTGCACGCTTTCTTCAATCGTTGTGCCTCGTCCCTTGAGCCAATCGCTGGCGGAAATACGGACGAACATGGCTTTTCGTTCGGGCCAGACCGTGCGCATGGCGCGGAGCACTTGGAGCGGAAAGCGCGCTCGATTATCCAAGGAGCCGCCATACTGGTCCTGCCGCTGGTTGCAAAGCGGCGAGAGAAAACTCGACAGCAAATAACCATGTGCCATGTGCAGCTCGACAAGATCAAAGCCGGCGCGCTCGGCGCGTTGAGTCGCGGCGACGAAGTCGGCGCAGACGCCTTCCATATCCGCCTCCGTCATCTCCCGCGGGGTCGGCCATCCGCTGTCGAGGGGAAGGGCCGATGGGGCGATCAAGTCCCAGGCCCCTTCGTCGGCTCTCAGCGGACGGCCAGGGCCGTCCCACTCGTGGTGAGCTGATCCCTTTCGACCCGCGTGGGCGAGCTGAATCCCGATTTTGGTCGGGCCATTTTCGTGGACGAAGCCGACGATACGTTTCCAGGCTTGCTCTTGTTCTTCATTCCAAAGACCCGTGCAGCCCGGAGTGATGCGGCCATCGGCGCTGACGTCGGTCATTTCCGTAATGATGAGCCCCGGCCCCCCGATCGCACGGCTGCCAAGATGAACGAGATGCCAGTCATTGGGCACGCCGTTCTCGGCGGAGTACTGGCACATCGGACTGACGACGATCCTGTTTACCAGTTCGAGTTCACGCACGCGGAAAGGCACGAACACGGGTGCCGGCGCTTCGCCGCGAGAATCGAGGGCGGCGCCTTCAGCCTTGCGGTAGGCCTCGCGCGTTTCGGCGACCAGCTTGAGGTCTCGTTGTTCCAAATTGCCGTAAGTGATCTTTTTGGAGCGCGTCATCAAGTTGAAACTGAATAGCGTTGGATCTTGACCTTGGTAGCGGGCGGAGTTTTCGAACCACTCAAGACTTGTTTGTGCGGCCTTTTGAATCTTGATGACGTCGACGAAGCGGTCTTCCTCATAGGCCCGAAGGGTTTGCTGGAGATCGGATAGGCCATTCTCCTTAAAGGCCTTGGTCAACGCGATGGCATCTTCCATAGCCAGTTTTGTGCCAGAACCGATCGAAAAATGTGCGGTGTGAGCCGAGTCGCCGAGCAGTACGACGTTTTCGTAGTGCCAGGTTTCGTTGCTGATTGTGGGGAAGGTTCGCCAAATCGAATGGTTCGAAAGCAAGCGGTGGCCGTCGAGGTAGGGGGCGAAAAGCTTCTCGCAGAAGGCGACAGTCTCCTCCTCAGAAGCCTGATCGAGCCCCGCTTTTTTCCAGACATCCTCTTGGCATTCGACAATCCAGGTGCCACGGCCCGGCTCAAAGGGATAGGCGTGAACCTGAAAGAGCCCGAATTCGCTCTGCTCGAAGATGAAAGTAAAGGCCTCGAGTTCTTTGTCGGTGCCGAGCCAACAAAACTTGCATTTGCGCCAGTCGAGCGTGGGGCGAAAGTGCTTGGCGTACTTTTCGCGGACGATGCTGTTGACGCCATCGGCCCCGAGGACGAGGTCGCGGTCGCGCAGCGTCTCGGGGTCTTTGATTTCAGATTCGTAGTGGATTTGAACGCCGACTTCTAAGGCGCGCTCTTCGAGAAGAACCAAGAGCTGGCGCCGGCTCATGCCGCAAAAACCGTGGCCGGTCGAAGTCACACAGCTGCCGCCGAAGTAGGTCTCGATGTCGGACCAGTAACGAAACTTCTCGGTGATGCTGCGGTAGGACTCAGGGTCCTCAATTTCGAAGTTGCCCAGAGTTTCGTCTGAAAACACGACGCCCCAACCGGATGTTTCATGTTTGCGATTGCGTTCGAAAATCTCGATCTCGACTTCGGGGAAGGCCTTTTTCATCAGTATCGAAAAGTAAAGCGCGCCGGGGCCGCCGCCAATAGCTGCAATCTTCATGGTGAAGGACTCAACTTGTTTCTTCGACTGGAGGAGAACATAGGGCGCGCCCGGCGGTCGCTTCGATCAAAGCGGCGCGCAGGGCGCTAGCTCGACTGCGAATCGAGCGAATTTGAAAAGTGGGTCCGGCGCTGAATTCGCGGTCGATGTGCCGGACGTCGTTAGCGCACCTCGCAAGGACGGCTTCGACGGCTCCGACCTCATCGTAGTGACAGCTCAGATTGAAGGTGGACTCTCGAAAGACGGTTCTTTTGGGAGCCGCTTCGGCGGCAAGCCTGGCGGCGTCGCCATAAGCGCGCACCAGCCCGCCGGTGCCAAGCTTCGTGCCGCCAAAGTACCGCGTTACGACGCAAAGCGCGTCGTAGAACCCTTCGCGACGCAGCGCGCCCAAAATCGGTAACCCCGCGGTTCCGCCGGGTTCGCCGTCGTCTTGAGACAGCTCTCGGAATTCCTCGGGTTTTCCGAGGCGCCAGGCGAAACAATGATGCCTTGCGTCGTGAAAGCGTTTTTTGACTGAAGCCAAGGCGAGCCCGACTTCGTCTTCGTTCGTGGTTCGAACCACCTGCCCAATGAAACGAGACGCCTTGACCTTGATTTCACACTCGGGACCCGTGTCGACGCTGAGGTGCTCATCGGGGATGCTGAAGCCTTCGGAGGCGGGGGAACTCACGCTGGTAGACCTCTTGGCTTGTCAGGGACTGAATCGCTCGCCATCATAGCCGCACACGGCCCAGCCGAACACTTCCGGAGACGGTAATGAGCGATTCTGAAAAAGACCTGGACGACGCCTGCGACAGTTTGCCGGTGAGCGACGAGTTTGGACCAGATGTTGATTTCGAGGATTTTCCGGTTCCAATTTTGACCGACCGTCAGCGTCCCCGGCGCAATCGCCGGAATCCGGCCATTCGAAACATGGTTCGCGAGACTCATCTTTCCCCGGCAGATTTCGTTTGGCCCTTGTTTGTCATCGACGGCGAGGATCAGCGGATTCCCTTGAAATCAATGCCGGGTTGTGAGCGTTTGAGTAGCGACTTGATCGTCAAAGAAGCTTGCGAAGCCTATCGGCTCGGAATTCCGGCGGTAGCTTTGTTTCCGGCCTTGCCCGAGGAAATCAAGGACAACTTCGCCACCGAATCTGTGAACCCGGCCGGCTTGCTCCAACGCACCGTGATGCGACTAAAGGACGCATGTCCCGAGCTGATGGTCATCAGCGATGTCGCCATGGATCCTTACTCCAGCGATGGCCACGATGGCCTGGTCGAGGACGGAGAGATTCTCAACGACGAGACGCTCGAGATTTTGGGCGACATGGCTCTGTCTCAAGCGGAAGCGGGGGCGGACATCGTGGCACCGTCGGACATGATGGATGGACGGATCGGATTCATCCGTGACGCCCTGGATGATTGCGGATTCAGCGATGTCGGGATTCTCGCGTATTCGGTCAAGTACGCTAGCGCCTTTTACGGTCCGTTTAGGGATGCCCTCGATTCGGCGCCGAAGGCGGGCGACAAAAGAACTTATCAGATGGATCCTGCCAACAGTCGCGAGGCCATCCGCGAGGTACGCTTGGATATCGAGCAGGGCGCGGACATGGTGATGGTCAAACCCGGCCTGCCCTATCTCGACATCATCGCGCGAGTGAAAGCGATATCTGAAGTGCCCGTAGCGGCTTATCACGTCAGTGGCGAGTACGCGATGTTGCAGGCAGCGGGGCAATTGGGATGGTTAGACTTAAGCGCGGTTCAAATGGAAGCGCACCTGGCCTTGAAACGGGCCGGCGCTGACGTGATCCTGACCTACAACGCCATAGAATTGGCGAAACGACTCTAAGCCGATAGCCTTGATGGCAACGGTGACTTTGCATTGACAATCAACTCATAAATGAACTCGGGAAACGATTTAGAAATGAGCGCGGACTCCACAACCAGCAAGCACGAATTTCAGGCCGAAGTAAAACAAGTCTTGGATATCGTTATCAACTCTCTCTATAGTCATCGCGAGATCTTTTTGCGTGAGTTGATCTCAAACGCAGCGGACGCCATGGACAAGCTGAGATTCCAGGCGGTCACCGATCACAGCCTGATGGACGGCGACGAAACGCTCGAAATCAAGATCTTGCCCGACCCAGACAACAAGTGCCTCACTATCGTCGACAATGGCATCGGCATGACGAAGGACGAGCTCGTTCAACACTTGGGTACCATTGCCCATTCGGGTTCCAAGTCCTTTGTTGATGCGCTGAAACAAAAGGGAGACGGCGACGAAGTCGATCTCATCGGCCGCTTCGGCGTCGGATTCTACAGCGCGTTCTTAGTCGCCGACGAAGTCGAAGTTGTGTCACGAGCGGCCGGCCAAGACGAGGCCTGGTCTTGGCGTTCCAAAGCCGACGGTACCTTCGAAATCACCGAGGCCAAGCGGAGTGAACGCGGCACCGAGATCCACCTTTACCTCGGCGATGATCACCAAGAGTTCTTGGACGAGTGGCGGCTTAAGACTCTTGTCAAACGCTACTCCGACTACATCGGTCATCCCATCAAACTCGCGGTGACGCGTAGTGAAGGCGAGGGCGACGATGCGACCGAAAAGACCGAACTCGAGGTCGTGAACGAAGGGCAAGCGCTTTGGCGACGCCCCAAGAGCGAGATCAAAGACGAACAGTACGAAGAGTTCTACAAGCACCTCACGCACGACTTTGAACCGCCGGTGGCGCGCAACCATTTCAAGATCGAGGGAACCCAGGAATTCATTGGCCTTTTGTTTCTGCCCAAAAATCCCCCCTTCGACATGTGGGACCGGGATCACCGTCGCGGCGTCCGTCTTTACGTCAAGCGCGTGTTCATCATGGACGACTGCGAGGAGATCCTGCCGACCTGGTTGCGCTTCGTGCGAGGAATCGTCGATTCAGACGATCTGCCCCTGAACGTGTCGCGAGAGATGCTGCAAGAGGACCGGACGGTTCGCAACATCCGCAAGAACGTCATCAAAAAGGCACTCGATGCCATCGAAAGCCTCGCGAAGAGCGACGTCGGTGCCTACGTGGAGTTCTGGGGTCACTACGGCGCAGTTTTGAAAGAGGGACTCCACGACGACCCCGCCGCCAAGGACCAGCTTTCCCGGCTCGTCCGCTACATCTCGACCAAAGAAGAATTGACGTCGCTTGAGGACTACGTCAAGCGTATGCCCGAGGGCCAAGAGTCGATCTACTACGCCATGGGACCGACGCGCAACACGGTCGAGGGAAGTCCTCATTTGGAGAGCCTCGCCAAAAAAGGCTACGAAGTGTTGTTGATGATCGACCCCGTCGATGAGTGGGCGGTTAGGGGGCTCGGCGAATTTGACGGCAAAAAGCTCGTTTCCGCGATGCAAACTGACCTTGAACTCGGCGAGGAAAGCGAAGCCGACAAGACGAAGTCAGAAGCGGCGACGAAGGACCTCGGCGGGCTTTTGACCAAGATCAAAGAAACTCTGTCGGATCAGGTTGCGGAGGTTCGCATTTCGAAGCGCCTGACCGAATCCCCAACTTGCTTGGTCGTTCCAGATGGCGGCGCGCACGCGCACATCGAGCGGATGATCCGGGCCCAAGGGGGTGACGCTCCGCAAACCAAGCGCGTTTTCGAGCTCAACCCAGATCACCAAGTGATCAAAGGGCTCAGTCGTTTGCTCGGGCAAAAAGGCGAAGAAGCCGCGGTTAAGGAGTGGATCTACACTCTTTACGACCAAGCCCTCTTGGCCGAGGGCAGCCCCGTTGCCGACCCGGCGAGTTTCGCACGCCGGATGTCAAAACTCATGAGCCAAGCTCTTCCCAAAGAGGCTGGCGCGGAGTCCTAGCCTTCAACCTGGGGTCAGGCCTCAAGGCGAGTCTGCGCGACTTCCTTGAGGCCCCTCAGATCGAGTTTTCCGCTGCCCAACAGTGGCAGCTCGTCGACCTGAAGGCAGTGGGCGGGCTTGGGCACAAAGAGATTGGGCAATCCCGCCGCCGTGGCCTTCTTGAGCATGGCGGCGAGGTCGGCCTCGTTCATGGTGTGAATCAACACAAGCCGCTCGCCCTTTTTTTCGTCGGCCAAGGCGGTGACCGCCAAGATGCGTTCCTCGGCCCCCGCGGCTTCGATAAGAGCCTCCTCGACGCGGCCATGGGGCACCATTTCGCCGCCGATTTTTGAGAACCTCGACATCCGATCGGTGATGAACAAAAAGCCGAGTTCGTCGCGGTGCCCAATGTCGCCGCTTCGGTACCAACGCGAAGCTGCACTTTGACCCCCACCGTCCACAAAGGCCTCTTCGCTAAGCTCTGCCTGGCCGATGTAACCACGCATCAAGTTGGGACCTTGCACGAGAACCAGGCCATCGTCGCCGCGCTCAACCGTTTCAAGGGTTTCGGGATTGACGACCCTCAGGGCGACACCGGGGACTGGCTTGCCCGCCGAGCCCGTACGCCAACCGACTTGCAAGATGCCAGCGCCGCGCCAGTTGGGGGAGTTGACGCATATGACCGGCGAGCATTCGGTGGCACCGTAGCCCTCATAAACGGGTGTTCCGAACTTCTGCTCGAAGGCCACATTGAGTTTTTGCGGCAGTCGTTCTGCTCCGGCAACCACGAGGCGCAGCGAGCCGAAGGCCCCCGGCGGTACTCGCCGCAAATAGATCTGCAGAAAAGTCGGTGTCGCCATGAGCAGCGTTAGTTTCTGCTCGACGACCGTGGCGGCGACGGCGCTGCCGTCAAGAGGATTCGGGGTAAAGGCCGTTGGCATCCCGTGGCTGCAAGCGAGCCAAAAACTCATGGTGCCGAAGGCGTGGAAGAAGGGCAGTGAGCCCAGCATTCGATCCTTGTCGCTCAGAGGAAGTGATTGTGAGATAGACTCGAGGTTGGCGCCGATGTGACCGTGCTCAAGGAGTATGCCCTTGGGATCGCCCGAGCTGCCACTCGAAAAAAGAATCGCCGCGAGGTCGTTCGGCTTCACGCCACGATCGGCTCCCGCGGCTTTTTCTAACCAGGATGCCGGGAGAGCGAACACCGCAAGGATGGCCGTTAGTTTCTCGACCGCAGAGACCTCTTCAAAGAGCGCGGCGATGTCCACGGCTTCAACGTGACTCGGGAGCTCGACATTCAATTTTTCGAGCAGCATCGGGGTCGTGAGGACTTGGTCAACTTGGGCCTTTTTGAATGCGGAAGCGAGGGCTTTGGGGCCGACGGTGGGGTTGAGGTTGATGACGGCGCGTCCGCTGAGACTCGCCGCAAGATTCGCGATCCCCGCGGCGCGGGTGGCCGGAAGTAATAGGGCGAGTCGGTCGTGACGGTGAAGGCTTTTGCGCAACCGCCGCGCAAGAATGAAGGCAGCGGAGGCGTCGACGATTCGTTTCGAGAATGACTCGGTTCCGTCCGCAAAAGACTCCCCCAATGGGTGCCAGCGCGCGCGCCGAAAAAAGGGCCGGTGAAGCGCTTCCCGTTCATTATTACGCGCGATCCAGGCCGCGGATTCGAGCTCTTCGATCTTTTGACGAATCAGCGCAGGTGAGCTATTTGCAGCGAGGGCTTTACCGAAAGAAACCGTTTGCTTGCGACGCCATCCGGCGTGGTGGCGGCCGAGGGCTTTGCCGCGAGACGGGGCGAAGAATCCGCCCCAAAGGCGATCGAGGTGCGCGGGGATAACGGGTACGTCCCGGCCTTTGAGCATGCGTTCAATGCCGCGCTGCAGAGGCTGCATCGTGCCCGTGCGGCAGATTTGGCCCTCGGCGAAGATGCAGACCAGATCGCCATCATCCAACGCCTTCCCTGCCTCGCGCAGTGAACGCAACAGATCCGCTGGTCTGCCGCGCGCGTCAATCGGGATCGCTCCTTGCTCGTCGAGGCGTTTTTTGAACAGTTTGTTTTCGTAGAAGCTCTTGTCGATGATGTAGCGCACTGGGCGTTTTGCCGCGAGCCCGATGAGCCACCAATCTGCGTAGGAAAGGTGGTTTGAAACGATGAGAGCGCTGCCTTCCTCTGGGATGTTTTCAAAGCCGCGTGTTCGCACTTTGAAGAGCAAGGCGCCGAGGGCCACGAAGAACATGCGGATGAAATCAGCCGGGATCTTGCGGCGCGAGACGGCAAAGGCCACTAAGGAAAGGACACCGGCGGCGGCGAACAGTCCCTGGCTGCTAAACTCAAACCAACGGGATAGACCCAGCGCCAGCAGCGAACCCACGAGGGTGGCCGTGAAGACCAAGACGTTTGACAGGGCGATGACCGCGCCCTTCGCGCTCTTCGGTGCTCGCGCTTGAATGAAGGCGTCGAGCGGCACGACGATCAACCCTCCGGCAAAGCCGAGCGCGGCCATGAGGATCAAAGTCAGAACCAACCCGGGTCCCAACAGACCTTGTGCAATGGCGGTAATACCCAGTAGGCCAAAACCGAGCGGCACCAAGCCGACCTCAATCCTCTCGCCAGAAACGCGACCTGCAAAAAAACAACCGATGCCGATTCCAAGCCCGCAGGCGGCGATGGGAATACCGGTCAATCCGTCGTCGAGCCCCAGCTTGGTCTTGGCGTAGACCAAAACCGTCTGACTTGCCAAACTCGCCAAGAGCCAGAAAAAAGCAGAGCCCAAAACCGCGCGCTGGAGCCGGATATCAGTGCGGAGCGATTGCCAGCCGGTTCGCATCGACGCAAAGGCGTCGCCATCACCGGAGGCCGCCGCAGCGGGTACCGGCGGGATGCCGAATGAGAAGAAAAAGCCCAAAAGACCGAGTGCGAACAACACAATTCCCGCGCGAAAGGGACCCGCGTCGCTGTCCCCAAGAAGAAGGCCTCCGGCCGCCGTGCCGAAGATGATGGCGAGGAAGGTTGTGAGTTCCAGGACACCGTTGGCACGAGACAGTCTCTCCTCCGGCAAGATCTCGGGCAAGATGCCGTACTTTGCGGGACTGAAGAGGGCGCTTTGCAATCCCATCGCCGCCAAGATGACCAGTGGCGTCGTGAAGTTCGTCGAACCGGATGCGAGCCAGCCGAGAGCCGCGCCCATGAGAAGAACTTCCATGAACTTCATCATGACCAAGATGCGCTTTTTGCTCAGCCGATCGGCAAGAAAGCCGGCAGGGATCGAGAAGAGAATGAGCGGTATCGTGAAGACGATGAAAGTCTGCGTCGTCCGATAAAAGAACGCCTCTTCAATCTCAGCTGCGCTCCCGAGTCCGACACTGACGCTGCGCATGGCGAGGATAGCGATGATGAGCTTCCAGGCGTTGTCGTTGAAGGCACCCAAGAACTGAGTGATCAACAATGAGCTCGGAAGGTTTTTCAGCTGCGACAAGGTTTGTTCCCATCGAAGGACCAAAGAGCGAAGAAGAGCAAGAGTCAAATTGTGACGCACAGAACCAAAAGCGCCGTGGGCGAATTCCGGCCTTTGAGGCCTGTGCTCTGGGAAGTATCGCCTGAAAACGCCACTACGTCGCGTCTTCTCTTTGATGAGGGTCAATAAGTCTTGCTTATTGAACGTCGGTCGCCCAGCTTGGGTCAATTTTGATCCGGAAGTGGTCCCCAGAGCCCCAGACTTCCCGGTGCCCGTTGGCGTATTCTATCTTGAGGTGGCCGCTTTCATCGAGGCCCAGAACGCGAACGACGACTTGTTTGTCGCCAGCGGTGGCCGCGATGTTTTTGCCGAACATACGACTGGATTGGCGAAACTCGGTGCGAAGGTCACTGGAGGGGCGAAGGGCTTCGAATGAGTCGAGAATCGTCGCTATCAGCGCGCTGGGACTGGGCAGTGGGGAGGCGGTCTCGTTTTTTTTGGTCTGGTCGTGTGAACGTAACGAAATTCCCAGTCCCTCCAGGTCTTTGGGGAATCTTACTTGGTAGAGGTTGAGGCCCAGGCCAATCGCGGCGAGCGTGTGCCCCGAGGGATCGGTCCGGGTTTGGATGAGGCAACCCCCGAGTTTTGCCGCTCCGAGCAGGATGTCATTGGGCCACTTTAGGTGGACGTCGTAGCCGTGTTTGCGGAGAGCTCGCAAGGCGGCAAGGGCGGGCCAAAAGGCGAAGGGGCGTGGCGAGTCCAAAAGTGATTCGATCCGCGTCATCCAAAGTCCCGCCCCGGGCGGAGACCACCAGCTACGATCGCCGGTGCCGCGCCCGGCGTCTTGGGAATACGCAAGGTAGCAGTCCCCGACTTGCGCCGAGCCGGACCCAATGTCGCGCAGGGCTTGCGCATTGGTGGAGTCAATGGTCTCGTAGACCGAAAGCCGACTTTTGGTTTGCTCTCGAGAGAACAGGTCCTGCAGGGAAGCTGCGAAACTCGAAAAGTCCGGGGGGTAAAGCGAGGAAGTCAAAAAGAGGGGCGTCCGCGGGGTTACTCGAATGGAAGAGTGGCACCGGCGGATTGTGCCCAATTGTGATTAGAAACTGAAGTCTTTGAAGGCTCGCATCAGGTCGAGGCCGATTTTCGTTCCCAAAAGGGCAACGATGATGGCCAACAGACGAACTTTCCAAACCGCGGCCCGCGACGTTTTGCGCGCGGTGACATCGACGTCATAGACCCTATCCCAATTCTCGGAATCGGAGTCGAGGACCTCGTAGGTCTCAAATTCCCCCTCGTCATCTTCGATGTCGGGCATGATGGCTTGTCCGGCGGCGGGGGTGAGCGGCAGCTTGTTGCTGAAGTTGAGGCGGATACGTGGCCCAAGGCGCCCCAATTGAATCTCGTCGCCGTCGTCGAGGCGGGCGCGCTCAACCGAAATACCGTTGAGAAAAGTCCCGTTCAGGCTCCCAAAATCATAGAGGAAGATCCCGTCGTGCTCGCTGCGGATTCCCGCGTGTCGCGACGAAACGGAGCGGTCCTCGAAGAGGTCGAGCGCAATGTCGTTTCCGTGCCCGCGTCCAATCATCAGGAACTCGCGGAGAAAGGTCTCAGACTCACCTTCCCTGGTGCCGCTCAAGTAGGCGAGCTCCAAGGAGGGGCTGCGACTCGCGGGGGTTCGAGTGTGTCCTGCCTTTTTTAAGGCTTCATGAATTCGGCTCATCTTGGCGATGTGCTCCGGCAACCAGTGAACTGTGCCTGGGGGTACGAGAAGCATGGAGCATTGGGAGGCTCGCCCAAAGTCCACCCGCTCTCCACCCCGAAAGGATAGGCGAAGACTTTTGTGGCGTCGATCCCCGCTGGCCCTTTGTTTCCAATGACTTGTGTAGATTGTCCTGGGGCCTGGGATGCCCAGAAATCGACCTTGGAGCGGGTATTCTTCGAGCCAATCAGTGTAAAAGGGCTAGGCCCGGATGCTTCCCAATGGGGGTTCATGGGAGGGCAAGGCTGGGGACTCATTGGTCTGGGGGTCGCCGAGGAGACGGGCGATGGACGCGGTTGAATCAAATTGCTGCAACACGAGCTTGACGGTAACGGTGATGGGCGCGGCGAGAATCATGCCCGTGATACCCCAAAGCCAGCCCCAAAACGCCAAGGCCAAAAGGATGGCGACGGGGCTCAAGCCGAGGCCTTTGCCCTGGATGCGGGGTTCAACGAGGTTGCCAATGACCTGCTGCACTCCCGTGAGCGCGGAAACTAAGCCCAAGGTGCCCCAGGGGCTCGTGCCTTCTTGCAATAAGTAGACCACCGCCGGAATGATGGTGGCGACCAAAGAACCGATGTAGGGAATGAAGTTCAACAAGAACACCAAGATCGCGAAAGTCGTGATGTAGTGCACTCCGAAAATCCACATCACCAGGGCCGAGGCGAGTGCCGTAATGAGGCTGATGACGACCTTGAGTGCGACATAGCGTTGAATGCTCTGGTCAATTTCGTCGATGACCCGAAGGATGTTTTTCGACCGTTGGCCGTCGTAGGCGCCACGGATGCGCTGCGGCAATTGATCGATCTCGACCATCAAGAACAGCATGAAAATCAAGATGATGATGAGGTCGCTGATGAAACTCAAAAACGCCGACGTTCCGCTACCGGCGATGGCCATGAGGCGCCGGGGGTCGAACTCTCGCAGTAGCTCTCTAACGAGTCCCGAATTGTCATCCTTTTTTATCGCCGAAGAACCGGGCTCTGAGGGCGATTCCGAATCGGCAGTCGATGGTGTGGACTCGTCATCTTCGCTGGTAACCGGAGTCTCGCCCGACTCTGAAAACAGGCCGACGAAACGCTGAAAAGTCGGACGGAATCGACTGACGTAGTCGTTGAGCTTGGCCGCGTATTCGATGCGATGAGCATCGCTTGATTCATCAAACTGGGCGACGTCTCGAGCCGCCACCTGCCCGCCGAGGAAACACAATCCTCCGACCATCGTCGCCGCGAGGACATAGCCTACGATGGTTGAGCCTGCGACCTTGACGCAAAACCCGGTCATCGGTCGCAGGGCGAAAGTCAAAAACACGGCGACAAAGAAGGGGCGAAAAACGGACTCCGCCACCGACAACGCGAGAATTCCGATGGAGACAATGATCAGGGCCGCGGCCAAACGAAAGCTCAGGGGCCAGTCCGCTCCAGGAAGTGTGCTTTCTCCGGCGACGTCGTCATGATCGGCTGGCGGGCTGGACTTGCTCATGCGGTGACTCTCCGAAATTCAAGGAAGCCTTTTGATGACAAAAGACTCCCAGAGTTCGACAATTCCCCAATCCTCCTCCATCGCCACGAACCTTTCGCCGCGCGCAGGCTGACGCAACCACTGATTGCGATAGAAATCGTACTTGCGAAAGCCGGAGCCGTCGACTATCCCGATTTGCGAGGGGGTCCGCGGCGAGCCGACGTAGCAAAATACCGATTCTGGCAGAGCGACGCGGCTGCTCTCCTCTTGGCACAGGGCATTGTGGAGTACCGTGTCGACGCGACTCAATGGCAGCGGAGTGTCGGGTGGCGTCCAGGTCGAGCCGATGATCTTGGCCATGGTCTCATTTTGCTCGAAACTCAAAAATGTTCCATGCCCCAGGGAGCCGTCGTCAAAAAGTTCCTCGCCGTGATCGCCGATGACCAAGATGATGGTGTCGGCATCGAGATTTCGAGTGGCGAGGCCTCGCTGCAATTCAGCGAAAGCATTGTCGGCAACGCGCGCGGCGTTGAAGTAGGTTGTGAGCAAGTCGTCTTTTCGGTCCGCGCTGATCTTACCCCGGGGCAAGAGTTTTTTGACGAGCGGCGTCGGGATGCCGTCATAGGAGTACGGAAAATGCATTTCTTGCCAGTTTAGATAGGCGAAGAATCGGCTACCCGCTGAGATTTCGTCGACCCACTCGAAAAAGCGCTGGTTCATGAGTGTCGCCGGCATTTTTAGCGATGCGGGCGTCGTGGACGGATACATGCGAGCGTCAGCGTCTTCGGTGCTGGCGTCTCTAAAGCGATCCGCGCGATCCATCCCGGCAAACTTTGCCTTGCCGCCGAAGCCCTCGTGTTGCGCTGAGAACACGCCGGTCTTGTAGCCTCGGTCGGCAAAGCGATCGAACATAGAGATGCCTTTAGCCTCTTCCGACAAAGTGCCGGTCAAGATGGCTACGACCGAAGGCGAAGTGAACGCGACATGAGAAACGGCGCGAAATTCATGACCAGGCGCTGAACGCAGCACGGGCATCACCCATTTGTCGCCTACTTTGGCCTGAATAAGCTCTGCGCGCGCCGACTCTAAGACGACCAAGATCACGTTCTTGTTCGCGAAGTTGGCGGTCCAAGGACGGGGCGCCATGTCCCAGTTGGCGAGTTTGAGATCACCGGCGACGCCGTTTTCATCGATGCCGTTGCCTGGAATCTCTACGGCATAAGGATGACGCGAACCGTCGAAGGGCGCGTGATCGCGAGGACGGGTCATGAGGCTGTAGCCGTCCAAGTCAAAGTCCGTCGCGTAGGTCCAGGGCAAGGTGTAGGCGCGGTGGGCGAGCGAATGGCCCAAGGCCCGGTGAAGCGGGGCGAAGGCCAAGCAGGTCAAAATCGGAATCATCAAAGCGATGAGGTTGAGAACCAAGAGCCCACGGTTCGACACGAGCCGTTTCGCCCAACTGGCTTCTTGCAGTCTTGCGTTGAGCCGTCCGCCGAATCGCCGCAAGACCCAGATGCCCGCAATGAAGGCTATCAGGGCGCCAATGATGAGCGGCAAGAGCCCCAGTAGTTCGTCTTTGACGTAGCCCAGAGAGGTGGCCAGGTCACCGCCGCCCAGCTTTTTGATGACGCGCAGTTCGACAGTGTCCTTGAAATACTGCAAGGCTCTAAACTGAAGCGTGATCGCAAGGAAATAACTAAGCGTGACGAACGCTGCCGCGACGGCAGCTCGTTTTCGCCAAGCCGCCCGGATTCGTGAGAAAAGCGCGTGAGCGAGGACCGAACAGGTCAACACCAAGACGGAAATTTCGAAGGGCAAAAAAATGAGGTAAAGCACCGACTCGATGGCCGACATGGGCTCGGCTAGCAAAAAGGCCTGTCGGCCCATGAGCACGGCGTATTTGCGTTCGATCAGAACGAAGTTGTAGACCAACAACAGCGGTAGGACCGCCATGATCGGCAAGACAAGGCCGAGCCGGGCACTGACTATTCGATCGGTCTTCATCATGCCCTCGCAGATTTGAGTAGTTCTTGATCAGCCAGCACCGGCGAGATCATCATGGGGGTCAGAGGATTCCACATCGCTGCGATATTGCGAATATCTATGCTCGGCGCAACCTATAAATCGGCATTCCGAGACTTCAGAAAGCGGGCAAAGTGGGTCTGGGACTCAAGTTTTGACGATTGGGTAGTCGAAGAGTGAGGGCTCGGACCCCTATTCTGGATAGGGTGGTCCAATTCGACGCCGCAGGACTTTGGAGGGATTTCGATATGGCACGCATTTGTGTCGTTGTGGCCATCTTGGCCGTTATGGCGGTGACGCCAATTTGTGCTCAGCAAGCTAACTCGGCTACCGGTTCTTTGGACATCAATGGTTCAAGCAGTTCCGGTAGCGCACCCTTTGCGGCTACCGTTGAATTGCCAGGTCCGGTCGTGGGGACGGTTACCGGCAACGCCAACATGCCGTTCATTCTGCTGGTCGCCGACGATCTCGATGTCGGCAACACCGTTTTTGACATAGGCCTCCAAATCGACCTCGGCTTGAATCAGACGGTCTTGGTAAACGGCTTGGACGGTTCCTTCGGCTCCTACTTCGCGAATACCGGGACCACGGGTTCGCGCGTCTTTCAGCTGTCCGTTCCGGGAGGCACCACGACCGGAAGCGTGCTGAGCGCGTTCCAAGTCGTCGTGGTGGACTTCACTTTGGCATCACCTTTCGTCAGCCTTACGGCTGCCACGTCCTTGACTTTTGCCAGCAACAGCGGAGGCAATCATGCTCCGGTGGCGGACGCCGGGCTCAACCGTTTTGCAAACAGCAACGTTTGCGTCACGCTCGACGGCTCTGGCAGCACAGACTCGGATTCCGATCCGCTGTCCTACGCCTGGCTTCAGGTTGGCGGTACCGCGGTTACTTTGGACACCACTGACCCCGAGCTTCCGACCTTTATCGCGCCCTCGACGGCGTCGGTCCTGACTTTTCAACTCACGGTTAACGACGGCGCCACCACGAGTGCGATCGCAGAGACGATTGTTGCAGTGCAAGTCGTCGCGGCGACGGTTTCCTTTGCCAGCGATGTCTACCCGATCTTCGGAGTCGGCGGACAAGGCTGCGACGGATGCCACACTGGCGTCGGTGCCGGTGGTGGCATGGAATTGGATGGCACGCCCGCGCAGGTTCTAGCCATGATTCAGATGCAGGTTGACGATTCGACCCTCATGACGGGTATCAGCGGCCCCAGGGCGAACCCCTGTGATCCTGCGAACAGCCCGATCTTGCTGAAGCCTCTCGACATCGCCACCGGCGGCGTGGCGCACAGTGGCGGAATCTTGTTCGCCAACACGAGCGATCCCGACTACATCACGATCTTGACCTGGCTCCAAGAAGGCGCCCAGGACAACTGATCGAGCGATTGTAAGCGAACGATCACCTTGGCGATTGTTTGCAACGAATGCTAAAGACAAGAGCCCCGCGACACTGACGTCGCGGGGCTCTTGTCTTTTTGGCCCTTGCCTACCTATTTGGGGCGACGCGCCGCGCGATCCAATCGGCAATGATCTCTAAGGCTTGCGGAGCAAATGTCTCTTGGATCGAACCGTACTCCGACGGCGTTCCCTTCTTTGCAGTTTGAAAAAGGTGGTTGAGGCCAGGCAGTTTGACCATGGACCAATCCGTTGTTGGGGCGGAGGCCAATGCCTTGGCGATCTCTGGGAGGTTTTGGGCGGGAACGACCTCGGAGTCCAAAGACCCGCACATGACCAGAATCGGGCAGGGGATTGTTCTCAGCGCCTCGCGTGGATCGTAAGTAAGGTAAAAGCGGAACCAGGGCTCTAACAGCTGCCTCACTCGACGGCGGGCCACTTCGCTTCGTTCAGTGGCCGATAGCCTTTCGAAATAACGAGAGTTCTTCAAGAGCTTGGCCAACAGGGTCATCATCGTGACGACGCTCTTGGGCGTGACCTTGTTTCCAATGAGCGTGTCGAGCATCTCCGTTTGGATGTCGACTTCAAATTGCAGAGCTTGGTCGGGAATTCCCTCGAGTTTCATGATGACCACGAGTCGACGATCCAAGATTTGGCGACCGTTGACGCCGGGTCCAGCCAAGTGAACGACAAAGGCCAGGGGCACTTGATTAGCCACCATCGTTGCGATCGTAGCGCCCGAGCTGTGACCCATAATGCCCACTTTGTTCGATTGGATCTCGGGCCGATTCTTCAGGTACTCCCAGGCGATTTTCGCGTCCTCGGCGCGGTCGCGGCCCGTAGCTCCTTTTTCGGGCACGGTGGTCTTTCCCACATCGCGACCGTCGTATCGAAGGGATGCGATACCGCGGCGCGCGAGGTCGTCAGCCAAGACTAGATAGGGCCGGTGACCAGCCATTTTGTAGTCGCGGTCTGTCGCTTCGTTTCCGGTGACGAGAAGGACGGCAGGAAATGGGCCCTTGCCTTCGGGAAGAACGAGGCTGCCGGCAATGCTAGCCGTTTTCTTGGTGTTGCCGACAGGACGGTCGATTGTGATTTCCACAGATCGATAGGGGAAGGGGCCGGTCGGCGTTTGCGGGCGATTAAGTTGTGAAGCTTTTTTGACCCGCTTGAGGGTCAAAGGCAGGCGGAGTCCCTGTTGCCAGGTACCGCTGATCTTGGTTTCGTCGGCATTCAAGGTACCAGTAAACTTGGCGACAATGATCGGAAGCGAGATTTCGAATTGGCCGTTTTTGAAGCTAGTCCGCTTCACGGGAATACCCATCGCACCTTGGTCGACACTATCGAGTGTCGATCTGAGGACTCCCTTTTCGAATTTGACGTTGAGTCCCAGGCGAAACTTCATGCCGCTTACGGAGAGTGTTCCCTCCCACAGACCCACGACAGCTGGGACTTTATCGCTACTAGCCCCGGATTCTTCACTTGAGCTTGGAGTTTTGTCTTGGCCCCAAAGCTGTAATGAGAGAAAAATGAGCGCCATGAAAGCGAGCGACGTTGTCTTTTGGAGTGGCGATCGCATGGCGTTGCTGTGGTCTCTGATGGGTCTACTGTCTCTGCTCCGCCTTTGGAGGCTGCGTGACAATAAACGCGGATTCCCCGGTCTGCATAGAGTTGCTTCGGGGCTTTTTCTTCGAAATAGCTGGGGAATAGTCGCCCTGTGGTCTTGACTTGCACCCCACATCAGCGACCATCACAACGGCAAAGAAATTCAAAGGAAGATAAACATGGCTCAAAGTGACGTTGCGGGTAAGAAACTGGCGGCGGGCATCTGTGGAATCCTCATTGGTTCCTTGGGGATTCACAAGTTCGTGCTCGGTTACACCAAAGAGGGTCTCATCTTGCTGTTGGCTACGGTCTTGACCTGTGGCTTCGGTGGTATGGTCACCTGGATCATCGGTCTCGTCGAAGGCATCATCTACCTGACGAAATCAGACGACGAATTCGAAGCAACCTATATCAAGGGCAGCAAGCCCTGGTTCTAAAGAACAAATGACCGTTTTGTGCCAGGCACCACGCCGTCACTATTTCGTGCCAGGCACGAAATAGTGACGGCGTGGTGCCTGGCACAAAATAAGCACGGTGCCGACCGGGCACCGCGGGGGTCAGATGATTTGGATGTTGCGTGGCTTGGCGGCCTCCGCTTTGGGCAGGGTAATCGTCAGGACTCCTCGGTCCATGCCCGCCTCTACTGCTTCGCCATTTAGCGGCGTTACGAAGCGCAGGCTCTCCTCAAAAGTCAGAGGTGGACGATCGCGCCGATACCAGCGCGTCTCGGCGGCGTCTGCTTGCTTGGGGTCCGACATCTGTTGCGCAGGCTTCACTTCGATCTTCAGCGTTTTTTCGTGTAGCGACAACTTGACGTCTTGCATGTCGACGCCGGGAAGGTCGATCACGACGCCGTAGGCATCGTCGGTTTCAAAAACGTCCATTGGAACAGAATGGGTCTGGCGCGGGGTTGCCGGCCGAAAGAGGCCACCAAAGAAGTCGTTGATTTCTTGATCGAGGGTCTTCGGGGCGCTGGGGTTGGCTTGATTTTGCGACATGGTCGTTCTCCTTTTTTGCGTTTCGACACTCTCCTTTCGCAGACGGGGTGCCAAGGGCGGCAACTCTCACCTGAAGTTTCCATCCTTCGCTCCCGGCAGAGCTTAGGGCCGATGGGAGTTTTGGGGCCGTCAGGGCTCAGCCCTTGGTATTGCCAAGCTGGCAGTCCTCGTTCTGACATCATTTCATGTGGCGTAGAGGATTAGAGCCAAGGCTTGATGAAATGGGAGGCGTGGGCGAGGATCTCGCGATGGACAAATCCCAGGTCATCATCACTACGCTCATCGTCTACAAGATCGTTCTCATTGCGATTGGGTTCATTGCCGAGCGCCGCAACAAAGACGCTTCCGACTTCTTTTTGGGTGGTCGCGGCCTCGGGCCCGTGGTCGCCGCGATCTCGGCTTCGGCGAGTTCTTCCTCGGCTTGGACGCTTTTGGGCGCGACCGGATTCGCGTATTCCAAAGGCCTTGCCGCCTTGTGGTTATTCCCCGCTTGCGTCGGTGGCTTCGTGATCAACTGGTACTTGTTAGCGCCCGCCATTCGAAAGTTCTCCGGGGCGCAAGATGCCGTAACGGTGACGGATGTCTTAGCGGGTCGTCCGGGAAGAGAGGGCTACACCTTAGTACGCCGCATCGCGGCGTTCATCGTCTTGGTGTTTTTCAGTTTTTACGTCGCCGCCCAGTTCAAGGCGGCGGGAACGGCTTTCGAGGGAGTGTTCGACACTTCCTTTACGGCAAGCGTCATCATCGGCGGGAGCATCGTGGTGTTCTACACCCTGATGGGTGGTTTTTGGGCGGTGAGTATCACGGACACTCTTCAGGGACTTTTGATGGCGATTACCGCGATCGTTCTGCCGTGGATTGCCTTTTACAAACTGGGGTACTCAGGTCTGACAGAGGGGCTTCAGGCTGTTGGAGAAACGGGATTCCTCGATCTCAGCTCTGGATTTGAAGGCCCTGCTGCTTTCGGTTTTGTGTTGGGCTTATTGGGCATCGGCCTTGGATACCCGGGGCAACCGCACGTCGTCAATCGATTCTTGGCCCTCAAAAAAGGCGAGCAGCACTTGGCGCAGGCGCGGTGCATTGCCGTGGCCTGGTCGGCTGTCGTCTACGTCGGAGTGATCTTGCTCGGGCTTTGCGGCCGAGTGCTTTATCCTTCCCTTGGGAATGGTGAGACCATCTTTTTTGTCGCCGCCGACGGTCTCATGCACCCGATCTTGGCTGGGTTGATGGTGGCAGCGGTCCTCTCGGCCATCATGTCGACGGCGGACAGTCAGTTACTGGTAGCCGCAAGCGCCGTCACTCACGATCTTGAGTGCGGCGGAAACAACAATCGCACGCGGCTGTTTCGGTCGCGCTTGACGATCGTGGTGATTTCCATGGTGGCGATGCTCATCGCGATGCAACGCGACTCCACGATCTTTGACAAGGTTTTGTTCGCCTGGTCTGCCATGGGGGCGGCTTTCGGCCCGCTGCTTTTGGTGTCGGTCTTGAAAGGCCCGGTGAAGGGTCGTCGAACTGCGTTGGCCATGCTGACCGGTTTTGGATTGGTTGTCTTGAACGAGCTGTTGAAAACTACCGACTTCTACTCGGGCAACACGGCCGGTTGGGCGGGATTCGGCGAACGCATCATTCCTTTCTTTACGGCTCTCGCGGTGGTTTTGGCTCCGGGCGGACAAGAGACTTCTGACTCTCGGTGGTCCAGCGGTTGAAGAACGGGCTTTCCGTCGAGCACCGGTGACGAACTCCGCGCCGTGAAGCGCTACCTGCGGGAGCGCGACAGCAAGTTGCCGTGGCTAGCGCCATAACTCTTTTTGGGGACTGTAGTAGGCTAGCCGCCACGCGTAGACAGAAACCTCTTTTTGGCAAGAATGCTGATTTACTGTTATCTTGATAGTCGGTAATACAACCAAGGAGATTCCAATGCAAGAACGCGTCACCATCAACGACCGTGGCGTGGTCACCATCCCCGCCGCCATGCGCCGCGCCTTCGGCTTGAAGGCTGGCGCAGAACTCATCGCTGAAGAGACCCCGGAAGGTATCCTCCTGCGACCCTCCATCAGTGTGCCGATCGAGATTTATACCGAAGAGCGCATCGCTGAATTCGCCTCCGACGAGGATGAGATCGCCAAGCTTCTTCCAGAGATCAAGTGATCTCGATGCGGGTCTTTCTTGATGCCAATGTTCTGTTTTCAGCAAGCCATCCTGACAGCGTTTTAGCTCAGTTGATTGCTGTGGCCATTCGGCATGCAGATGTTCTCACGAGCGATGTCGCGTGTGGAGAAGCGCGCCGAAACCTCTCGCTCAAGAGGCCCGCATGGGCCACGTCGTTCGAGCTTTTGGTTGAACAGCTTGAGATTGTCCCAACCGCCGTGTTTCAGCTTCCGGTGACGCTTTCCCAAAAAGACATACCACTCCTTTGTGCCGCGATCCGATCAGAGAGCCATTATTTCGTTACCGGCGATATCAAGGATTTCGGCCACCTCTTCGACATGATCGTCCATGGGACCACTGTCATTACGCCATTGAGATTGACTCAGATCCTGAGAGATAAATCACATCGAGAAGATCAGGAGAACGCATGAAAGGTTTCGTTTGGCTGTTGTTGGCCTTGTAGTCGTCAGCAAATAGCCAATCGAAATGGGCCCTTCGGCGTGTTTTGGGAAGACCGCTTAGGTTGGGTCGCTGGATTCAGAACTAATCCCTAGCGAAGTTCCGCGGCGACGTTTCAATCAGCGCATCGAGAAGCGGATTCTCGGGAGTATCGCGGCGCCAAGCCATTTGAAGCGGGAAGGACCGGAAGGGCTTGGTCAGCGCTTTCGATAAGAGATCTCTCCCCTTGGGACCGCCCTTCAAGACCCAAGGGACTAGTGAATAGCCGAGACCGCTCTCCACAAAGCCAAGAATCGTCTCGGCCGAACCAGCGGTCACGGTGCGCGGTGGCTCAACCCCGTGGGCGCGCAAACCCTCCATTTGGATATCGAACAACTGCGAGTCGCGGTGATATCCCACGAAGGGCTCGTCGGCGAGATCCTTAATGCTCAGGTTCTTCTTTTTGGCGGCGGGGTGCCTCGAAGGCAGCACCAAGTAGGGCAGTGCTTCCCCGACTTTTTCGGCCGCCAAGTCGTCCGGAAGATCGTCGAACCAAGCGACTAAGACATCGACTTCGCCGCGCTGCAACAAGCTGGGGTCGGGATGGAGGATCTCTTTTAGATCCAAGCGCGCATCGGGGCGCTTTTTTTGAAACCGACGAAGCCAAGCTGGCATGAGTTGGCGCAAGAGCAAGGCTTCCGAGCCGATGATGAGCTCGCCGCCGATTTCACCGGCGCGAATCTGCCGCAGGAGGGGCGGCATCTTTTCGTAGAAGGGGGCGCAGAAGTCAAAAAGCGCTTGCCCCGCGGGAGTCAATCCGAGCTGGTCTTTGCCCAGACGCTCAAAAAGGGCCATTCCGAGCTCGCCCTCGAGCTTTTTGACCTGTTGGTGCACGGCAGGCTGCGTGATGGGGTAGGGAAAGGCGCGCGCGGCTCGGGCGTAGCCACGAGTCTTCGCAACCCAGTAGAATCCTTCCAGCCGGTGAACTTGAATCATGAGCCCCTCCCGTTCAGGTCACGGGCCGATCGTACCAGGGCCTTCCGAGGCTGTGGAGATGCCGAAGGACGAGATCGCTTAGGAAGAACACGCCAGGATGAAGACCTTCGAAGCATTTGGACTCACGCATGCCAACGCCGTTGTCGTGGCTTTGCTGGCCTGGGCCTGGGTTCTATGGCGCTCCCGAGGATTGCAGGGTGAGCCCGAGGTTCGCTTTCGGCGGAGGTTGGCGATCTTTGTCATCGCCACGAATCTTTCGATTCAGATCTACCGTCTTTTGCCTTCGATTTGGAATGTCGACGCGTCCTTGCCGCTTCACCTGTGTGACTTTGCCTGGATGGCCGCAATCTGGGCTTTGTGGACGCGCCAGCGCTTACCGCAAGCCCTGGTCTACTTTTGGGGTTTTGGATTGTCGTGGCAG
Source organism: Planctomycetota bacterium (assembly GCA_036479435.1). Taxonomy (GTDB): domain Bacteria; phylum Planctomycetota; family DRQF01; genus JAZGFI01. The sequence continues at coordinate 85,907 of JAZGFI010000170.1, forward strand.
GCCTTTTTGACGCCGACTTTGGACGACGGCCCGGCGCATCCCTACTTTTGGGCCTTTTGGTGCTTGCACTGGCAGATCGTGGCGACCGCACTGCTGGTAGTTTTACGCTATCAGTTTCGCCCCGACTGGCGTGACTTTGCGCGGACGGTTGGCGTGACGGCATTTCTTTTCTTCGGAGTCCTCGGCCTCAACCTTTGGCTCGACACTCCTTACTTCTTCAACGCCCCGGGGAACTCGGTCGACGGTACTCCCATCGCCTTACTTGGCGACTGGCCGCTGCGCTTGTTGTGGCTAGCGGTCATCGTGATTGGGCTTTTTGCGCTCATGACCCTGCCCTGGCGTTTTTTGGCGCGCCGCGCCCGCGTCGCCGAAAGTAGAACCCCGTAAGCGACAGCAATCCCACGACTACCGCAATGACAAAAAAGAGCTGGCGAAAACCGGCAAGGTTGAGCAAGTATCCGCCACTCACTGAGCCCAAAGCATGCGCCATCGCGAAGGCCATGAAGACAATCCCCATCGCCGCGCCGCGCTTGTCGCGCGGCGATTCTCGGCCCGCCATGGCGAACCCGGCGGGGAAGACCCCCGACAAAAAAGCCCCCGCCATCGCACGAAGAAAGAGCAATTGCCAGGGGCTCGTGGCCAGCCCCTGTAGGCCGTAGGCCACCGCGACCCCGAGCGCCGACAACACAAAGGTCCGCGACGGTCCCTCGCGATCGCTGAACCTCCCCCAGATCGGCATCATGATCAAGACCATGAGGGCTTGAACGCTCATGACAATGCCGGCGAATTGCTTGTCGCCACCCAACTCCACCACAAAGCGCGCGTAGCTCGGATCTACGGTGGAAACCAAAAATCGGACGATGATGAGCGCCATCAACAGCTTCATGAGGTTGGGCAAATGGAGGACGAAGATGGCGTTGTTCCAAATGCCTCGCATGATCTCGACCGGGCCGCGGGCCGCGCTGAGGGCGCCGTCTTCAGGCTCTTTGGTGAAAAAGAGCACCGCGAAAAAGGCCACCCCGGATAAGACGGAACAGATCGGGAAGATCCAGCGGATGAGCCCCGCTTCGCTAAGAAAACCTCCGAGTAGATAGCCTCCCACCATGCCCGCGGGCATAGCGCTTTGCAGCCGGGCTGCCACCTGGCCTTGAACGGTCTGAGGAGCGATGACCGAAGCGAAGGTGATGGATGTCGGAATGTAGCCGGAAAAAGCTCCCTGCATCACGCGCAGTGCGAGCATCGTCCAGACCGAAGTGGCGAAACTCATCAAACCGACGAAGATCACGATGGCTCCCATGGCGCGCAAGACCATGACTTTGCGGCCGAAGCGATCGCTGAGCCCACCCCAGATCGGACCCAGCAACGCGGCCACAATAGGCGCCGCGCCGACCAGCACCCCGGCCCAGAGGTTGCGGAGATGGGGTTCGTGAATGCCGAGCTCTTCGACGAAAAAGGTCAAAAACGGCACCATCGCCATCATGCCGGTGGCGGTAGTGAGGTTCGCAAAAAACAGCACCCGAACTGTCTTTTCCCATTCGGGTTTGCTGCGGTGCGTCATGCGGGATAGTAGCGAGCGAGTCTTGATTTGAAAGGAAGCCTCTTGACGAAAGCGGGCCTCAGGTCAGAAGCCGTTCACCAAGGCCGCTGCTGCGTTTCGAATCCCTTGACGCACCCTGTACCAAGACTTCCCATGATCCGTCGATCAAAAGACAACGCTTGGCTCGGGTCAGGGCTGTGTAAAGCAGTGATCTTTCCAAGCGGGCGTCGCCCTTGCCCTCGCCTTGGTCATGATCATAGTCCGGCAAGACGAAGAGGACGGTCTCGAACTCAGATCCTTGGCTTTTGTGAACGGTAGTTGCAAAAGAGGATTCGATGCGTCCGAGCAGAGTGTTCAGCGGGAAGTAAACGAGTCCTTCTAAGCGTTCGAAGACGACATGGTGGTCACGGCCCTTGCTCATTGCCACCACCATGCCCTGGTCACCGTTGAAGAGTCCCTTTTGAGGATCGTTCCGGATGACCATGATCGGTTCGCCGGCCAAAAAACGCTCCGGTGTGGCATGGCCTTGCGTCATCCTGCGGGCCCAACCCTCACGGAGCGACGCATTGATGCGAAGCGTTCCCAGACGCGCCACACGCGTGGTTGAAAGTACGCGGCACGAAGCATGACGGCGTAAGCCCTCACGAACTGAAATTTCGTCGAGTTCATGGGGCTGGAACGCGTTGAGGCTCCGCCAGATTTGGGACTCGCCACTCCAGCCGAGGGCCTCATCGAACCACGCGTCCCTCCAGTGCGCCGCTTCCCTTTTCCCCTTCGCGGCTAAGGCTAACCACTCAATTCCCTGCCATTGCAGCATCGCCGGAGGCAGGGGTTTCAATCCCAAAAGATTGGCCTTAAGTCCTTCGCAATCTCCCTCGCGCACCAAGCCAGCGAGACGGATGAGATCACGTCCCGAGCTGTCACTCGCGTCCTGACGAAAATTCTCTTCGAGGCGTGCCACCGCCGGTGAGCCTTGGGAGTTGTCGCTTTCGGCCCGTCGCTCGCAGTGGCTGACCAGCTCCTCAAAGACTCGGCCCGACTCGACGGCGGGTAACTGTGCTGTATCGCCAAGAAGGATGAGGCGGGAGTCCGGCCGGAGCGCGTCCAGCAGGCGCTCCATGATTCTCAAGTCGATCATCGACGCCTCGTCGACGATCACCAGCTTGGCTTCGATGGGGTGTTGGCGGTGATGCCGAAAGCGATCTTGCCTAGGGTCGTAACCCAAAAGGCGGTGCAAGGTCTTCGCCTTGAAGGAAGGTGGCGCGTCGGCGGCCTTAGCGACGAGTTTTCCTATCGACTCCTCAAGGCGATAAGCGGCTTTGCCGGTCGGGGCCGCCAGGGCGATCTCGTTTGCCTCGATTCCGACTTCTTGAGCTCTGTGCAAAAGCGCCGCGACTAAGGTCGTCTTGCCCGTACCAGGCCCACCGGAAATCGCAAACAAGGGCCGACGCAGGGCCGCCTCAATGGCGGTCTGCTGAGTGTCACTCAAGGCCATTTCGACGGAAGGCAGGGCTTGCGCGTTGGCCGCGGGAGTCGAGACCATTAGGTCGTCAGCCGCTAGCCGTTCAACCATGAGCGAGGCCAAGGAAACCTCAAGTTGCTGATCGCTTTGGCGATAGAGATAGTCCCCTTCGCAAACAAGGGGCTTTGCGGCCAGATCCTTCGCGCCAATGCCGTCGCGGGCGCTCCCAATGACTCGATCGAAGGTGCCGTCATCAAGCCGGATCGCAACATGATCGTAGTCGTCAAAGGCCTCAATCTTTGCCTCAGTGCTGGCGGCCGCTTCCAAATCCCGCCACAGCATCTGAAGGTCTGAACTCAATTCGGCGCTGCCGCCCCGCTGAACATCGCTGCGAAAACAAAGCCGTGTACTGCCGCGGCGCGTCACGGCGAGCAAGCTCAGGACCAAGACGAATAAGGCCCTTTGGTCGCGCGACTCGGGCAACGATGCCATGTCGACGATCTCAAGCACGAGTTGAACGAGGTCTTCGTCGAGATTACTAGCCGCGAAGCCGGGGCGAAGGCTCGCTAACCAGATCCGGTCCGAGTTCATCGCATCGGAACCGAGGAGCGTTTGCCAAGTGGAAGGGGCGGCCATCTTAGATCGATTCCTTTCCACCGACCAAATTCTCGATGTCTTCGGCCCAGGAGGTGGCGGTTTCAAACGAGGGGCGATCAAACCAGATGCCAGACTCGGGCGCGCCGGGATCGAGCCCCGCGCCGCGCAGAAAGACGTAGACCAGACCCCCGAACTTCTCCTCGTACTGACTTGCATTTTCAATCTTCAGCAATCGTAGGGTCGCATGGCCATAGATCTTGGCTTGGAGGGCATAGTTGTCGGCGATGACACGGTCGAGCGCCGGCGGGCTGTAGTCTTCAAGGTAATCACTTTTCCAGTCAACGATGAACCAACGACCCTCGTGCTCTAAGACGACGTCGATGTATCCCCGTAGAAAAGCCAAAGGCTCGGTCGAAGATTGGTCTCGCCGATCGAGCGTGAGGCTAAAGTCGAGTTCCTTAGCGACAACCTGCATGCCACCAATGAGGGGCGGGGAGTCAAAAGCGGCGGGATCGCCAACGGCAAGGGGGCAGTTCAAGACGCGATGAAGGAGCTCAATAGCGGGGGTCACGACGCTGGCATCCAAGGAGTACTGTCTTGCGCGTCGTTCGGCATGGCGGCGAAGAGCATCGTCGCTTTCTAGCTCAGCGGCGCTTGAGGCCGCGATGACATCGTCAAAACCCCAGTCTTCAAAAAGAGCGTGTAAGAACAATCCCGTGAGACGGCCGGGAGGAAGATCGATCTTTCTGCCATCCGGCTTCCTAACCAGGGGTCTCGGGGCTGGCGCGCCGGTCAATTCCGCCTGGCGTTTCAAGCTCGAATAAGATTCGAGCGCAAGGCTTTCATGGCGGCGTCGCAAGTTCGAGAAGCGTTGAGCAAGACCGGTGGCCGATTCCGCTTTTACCGTCGCTGGCGGCGTCCACTGCGACCAATCCGTGGGGGTGACCTGGTCCTCAATCCGCTCGTGCACATCGACCTCGGCGATTTCCCAAAGGTCAGGTTGGGATTTCGCCTTTGGGCCGAGCGCCATTGCATCGAGGCGGTCGGCGACGTACTGGTAGTGACCCAGTTTCTTTGCGCTTTCTAGATCCTCCCACCACGGCAAGTAAAGACGGCACTGCGCTCGGGTGAGGCCAACGTAAAAAAGGCGCTCTGACTCTTGGCGTTCGCTCTCATCGAGGGCTAAAGCCTGCCGGCTCGACAAGTCTGAGCGCTTGCCGACGACGATGCGCCGCTTGCCGGCGAAGTCGAAGGTCTGGGCGGGGCTCTTGAAGCTCCCGGAAAACAAGTCAAAGAAAAACACGACAGGAGCTTCAAGGCCCTTACTTTTGTGCATCGTCATGATGTTCACGGCGGAGGCTGCGACGGCATGGGGCTGGGTGTTGTCGACGCTTTCCACAGGATGTGCTTCGCCCTGCGTGAATCGGCGCAGCTGGTATAGAAGGGTCGCAGAATCCCAGTCGCCGTTGAGCGACTCCTTGGTCAAGACTTCGAAAACGCGGCGGTAGATGGAAAGCGAAGCCCCTTCGCGGCCTTCTAAGATCAGCCGAGGAAAAAGCGCGGAATCCTCCAAGATGGCGGCCACGAGCGCTGCGAATCCTCGCTCTTCATAACGCTGCGACCAGTGTGAAATGAGAGGCCAGGCGGAGCTTGTGCCGCCACCGGCTCGATGCCGGTCCAGATCTTCGATAGCACCGTTTAGGAATTCTCCGGTCGCCGCGCGCAGAAGCTTGGCCTCATCTTGCGGGGCAAAGATCGCCTCTAAAAGATCGAGGACTTCGAGGGCGTCGGGGCTTTCGAACAGGGCCTGGTCTGAGCTGATAACCCAAGGAATCCCGGTCTCATCGAGGATCGCGGCCATCTGTTTGGCGCGCGCATTGGTGCGAACCAAGATCTGGATGTCGCCAGCAACGAGGTGGCGACCGCCCTCCGCTGGGTCTCCGATCGAAGCGGGGCTTTGGCGGCGGCTTGGTCCCAATAGCCCTGTGATTTCGCGACCAATGTAGTGGCCGAGGCAGTCGAGCGGGTCGAGCGTCGCGTCATCCATGCGGATCAAGCAACAGGCGCTCATGGTTTTGTCGTCTCGACAAAGGCTTTTGGTTCGCGCCGCCGATTCCAGGGCTTTCGGGTACTGGATGGCACCGCTAAAAAAGGGCTTCGCCACCCCTTGGTCAAAAATCGCGTTGAGCACCTCAACGAGCTGGGGCTGAGAACGAAAGTTTTGGCCGAGGCCCGCGACGGGGAAACCATCGCTGGAAAAAGTCTCACGCGCTTTGAGGTAGGTGGCGACGTCGGCGCCTCGAAAGCCGTAGATGGCTTGTTTGGGATCGCCCACCGCGTGAAGAACGTGCGCTTTGTTTGAATCGTAGAAGATCGTTTTGAAGAGTCCCCATTGCGTCGCATCGGTGTCTTGGAATTCATCAATCAAGACCTGGCGGAAGCGCTGCCGAAGGGTTTTCACCAGGCTGCCATCGGGTTGAACGGCGACGATGTCGGCCACCGCCTGAATCATGTCGTCAAAATCATATTGGCCCCGGCTTCGCTTTTGATCGCGAAACTCGGCTTCGACCTCGAGCATGAGTTTTTCTGCGTCATAGGTTCGGGGAGGAACGAGCCAGTCTCGAAACTCAGCGACGCGCCCCAAAAGATCGCTGAACTCCGTGTCTGATTTGTAGTTGGCGAGGTAGTTGAAGTTTTCGAATAACTCCAACGGTGCCGGCTTGCCAAGGTCAATTCCGGCGTCGGCTTCACCACGCGACTTTTCCAACTCACTTTGAGCCCAGATCCCAATCGCGGCCCGTTTGCCGTCGAGGGTCTTGGCTTGCTTTTTTTTGTCGAAGGCGTCAACCAGGTCCGCCGTGTCGGCGGACAGCAACTGCGGACAGTCTTCGAGCAGAAATCGCTCTTTGATTTCAGCAAATTCAGTGGCGGCAAAACCATACTCACCGCGTTTGCCGCGGAGAGCTTCCAGAGTTTCCAGGAGGGTCGAAAGCGTGAGGTCGGCCTTGAGACCCCGCAAGGCATTTTCTAAGTCCTTGTCGATAGTGATGCGGCTTCGAAGTGCTTCGAGCGAGGCTTCAGCAAATGCGGCCGGGCCGTCCACGATCTCTTGTTCCAAAGGCCGGTCGCCGGAAAAGGCCAGTTCAGTGAGAACGCCCTGGCAAAAAGAGTGCATCGTCTTGATGTTGGCGGTTTCGAACTCACCAAGCGCATCGCGAATCCGAGCCCGCGCGGCGTTGTCGATGGTCCAAGCATCGGCGTCCGTGGGCGGCTCGGCGCTGGTTGAAACTCCGCTCAAGACTTCTTCAAGAAAGCTGCGGATCTCACTCTTCATTTCCGCCGTCGCTTTTTCGGTAAAGGTGACGACGAGGATCTCAGAAATGCGGCAGCCCTTTTCTAGTAAAGCCGCCAAAAGAATGTGCTTCAGGGTGTAGGTCTTTCCCGTCCCCGCCGACGCTTCGATCATGCCGTGACGGTCCATTTGGAAGTCGGCGAAGACGCGCGGTTTTTTCAGGTAGCGAACCGTCATTTCTTTTTCGCCTTCGTCTTTGCCTTTGCTTGGGGCTGGAGGCCATCAAAGCGTCGTTTCGCGATGCGTTCGAGGTAATCTATCGAGGGTAGGGGATAGGCTTCGGGATGACGGATCGCCCCGAAGCTGACCTGGTCGGCGTTCGCGGCGAGGTTGATTTCGACCTCTAAGGCCGATCTTAAGGACTCGATGTCCTCATCTTGTTTGCGCAGCAAAAAGGGCTTTCCGGGCGCGAAAACACAGTCTTCGTCGAACAGCAGGTCTTCGGTCCAGCGGCGGAGCTGCTCTCGGGCCGAATCGCGATCGAGCCGAATCGTCGCTCTGACTTTGGCCGACCTCGCCTTGCCTTGAAGACAAATAAGCTCGTACTCCATCGGCGGGAACAGATCGGAAGCGGCGAGAAGGTGTGCGTCGACAAATCCCCTAAGCAGGGGCCGGACGATGTTGTCACTCGCCGCCAAGACGACCACTTGCCCCTGGCTGGACAAAAAACAGGATGTTGTGCCGTGCAATCGAATTCGAATGGGAGCGGCCACCCCTTCGTCGAGCACCGGGGGAAGGGCGTCGAACTCGATGGCGTCCATGATTTGAACTTCGGATTCGCTTTCTTCGCCGCGCCCAAAACGGAGGCGTTGGAGTTGCGGTACGATCCCGGTCTTAGCTAGCTGCCGAGTCCATTCGCTCAAGACCTTCCGCTGCTTTTGCTGTTCGAACTCCTCGAACAGGCCGTGGGGCCATCGGGATTGAAGCCTCGCCAGCTCGACTTTCGATTTGTAGATCTGGTCAAGGTCGCCACTGTCTTTCAGGAGCCAGTCTTGAAAGCTCGCCCGCAAGATGACGCTTGATTCGAGACCACCCGCTTGGAAGGCCTCATCGACGACTTCTGCGGCCGATTCCGACTCGACTCGTTCTAAGCCCAAGATGTACTCAGCTCGGGTCTGCAGCGGGTCGACGAGGAAGTTCGCAAGCTTCGAAGTAGAGAGTTCGAGATGCTCCGGCCAGGGGGTCGATGCGGACCCCTGCGGTGAAAAAAGCCGCGGCAACAGCAGTTGCGGCAAGTCACTTTCGCGCCCAAGGCCCAGGGCTTTTATGAGATCGTCTGCACCAGGCAGTTCTTGGCCCGGTGCCAAGAACGCTTCCAGGCTCGCGCGCAGCTCTCGCGCGCGCTGTTCGCTACGGCGGGCTCTGGAGAAGGTCCAAGAGGCCCGCGATGATTCAAGTGGAGCCTTTGGCGAGGAAGAGTCTGGCTCTTCGGCCCTCAGGGAGCTGTTCCAAGCTTCAAGTTGGCGAATGACTAAGGACGCAGGCTGCGGGTCGCCGGTCCCAGCGTGTCGATTCGAAAAGGAAAACCGCAAGTAGTCCCGAGTTGAGAGCACAGCTTCGGCGAGACCGGCGAGGTCACGTTGGCGAGCATTGAGGTCGCGCTCTCTTCCGCTTAGTTGTAAAAGGTCCAAGGCGTCATGAGGGTCGCTATCTGGAAACCGGTTTGCGTCGAGCCCTAAGATGGCGAGGTAACGAAAGGACCGACCTCGCACCGCTGACAAAGCGGACAAGGTGATGCCGCGTCGACGACCTGAATTGGTCGCGGTCGAATCCACGTTGCCGCTCAATGAATGCAGAGAAAACTGTAGTGCCTGCTGGTAGCTCAATCCATCGGCGGGGGCGGTCTCATCGAGTTGAGCCAGCTGACCGAGCGCCTCGACGACACGCCCGAAGGCCTCCTCTTCGGCCTTAGTCTGAGCTTTGAGGAAAGCTCTCACGGCGAGTTGGAACTGGCAAGCCCATTCTGAAGGCGAGCGCCGGCGGCCTTGCCAGTCGCGGCCCATCTCAGCCAGCGATCGCACGAGGCGCAGCAAAAGGCCCGCCCGGTTTTGATCTTCGCCGCGGGTTTCCAAGGCCGCATAGCTTGCGAGCTCTCCCTCAAAAACTGGAGACACGCCCGAAACGGCGGCCGTCATGAAGGCGCCCAAAGCGAGCCGCTTCAAGCCTTGATCCCAATGAAAGCGCTCGACATCCAAGTAGGAATCTATCTGGTCTTTGGAGTCATAGCCTCGGGTGATGTCCAGGTCTTCGCAGAACTGGGTCCACAGTTTTGGGTCGGCTTCGGGAAACCGGGCTCGGAAGCAGGGCTCGCGAAATAGGGTCAAGACGCCGCGGCGATCCAAAGGAGCGGCGGCCATCTCGATCAAGCGGCTTGCGGCCCGCTGAACCGGCCCGGATGTCTGGGCCGTCGCTCTCGAGTAGGGCAGGGGTGGTGAGCCTCTACTCTCGAGAGCTTGAATGAGGGCGGCTTCGTAGGGCCCAGATCCGGAGTTGGCCCACACCAGAGCGCAATCCGAAAATCGAACTGGACTGTCCGCAGCCTCTTGCCCCTCAAGGCAAGCAAAGAGTTCGTCGACCGCGCGTTCTGCTTCGGCGGCGACGTCAGTTTCAGAAAAGATCTCGAAAGAAGGCGGTCTCGCTTCCGCGTCGTCTTGAGCCAGATCGGTGTTCGCGGCATCAAAGGCCAGGCCGAGTCGCATCGCCGCCAAGGGGCCATCGTCATCGCGAAGATCGGGGAGATCTTCCAAAGTTGTCGTCGGCAATGCCAACAGCTCGGCGAGGCTCTCCGACTGCGAACGCGTCCACTCGGCCACCGGATTCAACGATTCAGAAGCCTCCGTCAATTCGGGGGCCAAAAGGTACAAGAACAAATGTTGCGATGAGGCGAGGGCGGTGAGGGCCCGGCGGTATCCCGGTCCCAGGTGCCCGATGCCAAAAAGGTGCCAAGGCAGCGTTGAGGCTTGGGCCGAAAAGCTCGCGTTGAACAACTCCGACAAAAAAAAGTTCCCCTGGCCCGCCGCCGCCAGGGCCCCCTCATCGCCCAGCAGCCGTGCAAACACTCGGGCTTGCCAGGCCTCAGTATCATCTTGAGTCTCTCGTTTTCCCCGCCTCCAAACTTCCAGCATCTCCGGTCGCTGGAGGCTGTATTCTTCGAAGAGCCGCGCGAGCTTGCCGCCGAGTTGGAACGCGCGCGTTTCACGCTCTCGATCATCTGCTGCGCCTTCGAGATAACGTCGAGGAATCTCGAGCCCCGCCGCCTGCATCTTTGCCGCATCGCCAAGGAGGCTGATCGCCGCCATTTGCAAGTGGTTCATGTCGACGACGTCGTCCGACCTAACGTCGCCCCCAAGACGCTGCCTGAGACCGCGCTCAAACCAGGTCATCTCCAGGCCCGCCAAGATCCCCAGCTTCTCGGCGAGAGCGGGGCGCAACCACTCTTCGACGGCGGCATTGGGAACCGAGATCTCGACGGCGGCGAGAGGGTCGTCCATCCGCGCCGCGCGCAAGTGAGCCGCCAAGGCTGCGAGCAATGACTGCGGATCGGCTGATCGGTAAATATTAAGCAAGACGCCTCGTCCTCTCAGAAACCAAACTCGGCCGCAGCACGAGGAAAGGCCGAGGAGATCGGCAACGACGACCTCCGTCAACGCTTAGCCGAGCGCAATCCGGGTGGCTGATGATATCCAAGCGCCAGGACACATGCTAGACTGTGACCATGTGCGGACGTTTCACTTTACAAAGCCCTTCGGATGCCTTAGCCGAGCTCTTCGAGTGGGGCCTCCCCGATGATCTAAGTCCCAGCTACAACGTGGCCCCAACGCAAGCGATCCCCGTCTTTCGCCAAAGCCCCCGCGACGCTTCGCCCGAAGTCATAAGGATGCGTTGGGGCCTGATCCCCTTTTTCGCCAAGGACTCCTGGGTCAGCAAGGGCGCGCCCATGATCAACGCCCGTTCAGAAACCGTCGCCGAAAAACCATTCTTCCGCCAGGCCTTCCGCCGCCGCCGTTGCCTCGTGCCAGCAGACGGATTTTTGGAATGGAAACGCATCGGCAAAACGAAGCAGCCCTACCACATCACCATGGCCGACGCGCGGCCCTTCGCGATGGCAGGCCTCTGGGAACAATGGCAAAGCCCCACCGGCGAACTCATCCAGTCCTGCACCATCTTGACGACGCCCGCCAACGACTTGGTATCCCAAATCCACGACCGCATGCCCGCCATCCTTCACCCGCAAGACCACGAGTTATGGACGAACGTCAAAGTCCAAGATCGAAACCTCTTGCAACCCCTCCTCCAACCCTTCGACCCCGCCGCCATGACCATGCGACCCGTCTCAATGCGCGTCAACAACGCGCGCAACAACGTCCCCGAGTGCCTGGCTGACCAAGCGCCACCAACGGTCGGCGGCTGACTGCGGTCATCCTCAGATGGTGCGGTGTCGATCGCAATAACAGTTCGCCGTGCAAACTCCCCTGACACGGCTGAAACGGCCAACTCATACGTGTTTATTGGTGAGAGCCGCTGCGGGCGAAGGAGAGAGCCATCCTCTTTCAGGTTGGCAGCGAAAGCTCTCTCCTGAGTCTTGCCGTGGAGCCAAGAGCGGGTGATGAGGCTCGAACTCACGACATTCAGCTTGGGAAGCTGACTCTGTTGATTGATGGCGTCGCGTTACTCATTACGATGTCATTTGGATTACAACCCGACGTGGGCGTCGCGCAACTTCAGATCGGCGATGCGCTCTACAAATGGGTAATCGTGCCAAATCGTGCCTACTCAACGAGCCGATACCGACGAGCTCGCCCCTGTCCCAGGGGCTCAATTAGCTTCATCTCAACGAGTTGCGTCATGGTCCTCTTGAGGGTCCGGCTCGACACTTCGGCCGCAAGTTGCTCCTGGACCTCGCGCACAGCCAGTGAATCGCTACGCGAAAGGAGAGCCAAGGCTTCCCGTTGTAGTTCAGACAGGTTTTGCCCCACGCGCAATGGTGGGCTGTAGCCCGCGGCAAAGAACGTCACGCAGACGAAACCGGCGGTTTCGGCGAAGTGAGGTTCTGGATGTCCGGCGGCAACACAAAGCTCGACAATCTTTTGAGTACCTCGTCCCCATTTCTCGATGAGGCCAGCTCGGTAAAAAGTCTTCGCGATGAGGTCGTTTCGAGGCTTAGATAAGTGTTGCCTTTTCAAGTCCTGAACTCGAATTTCATCGGGTAGCGTTCCTGCGCTCCAGACCTCAAGGCGGTCGTCAAAAATAGCCACAGACACCGAACCGAAGTCTCCGTAATTCCGAGAGCACCGGGACCTTCAATCTCGCCGTTCGCTGCTCTCAACGAGCACCTTGACGAACTCCTCGTACGCGGCGCGCTCTTCCGGGGACAGAGCGGCATTTGGTTCGGATCGCGCCGCAAACCGAACTGCTGCCTGGCTGAGATAGTCATCTTGAGGTTGGGCGAGACCCGCCAGCTCCATGAGTTTTCCGGATGAAAGATTCAGGGCCAGGCCGAGTCGGTACACAGTTCTCGCCGAAGGGACCGGGCCCTCGTTCTGTTCGATGGCAACGAGCTCGCCCAGGTCGACGTCGGCCACCTCCGCAAGGCGTTCCACAGAGAGTCCCTTCGCTCTTCGGGCGTACTCGATCAGCCTTCCGAATACGCGGGGAGCTTCAGGAAGCGCCTGTGATTCGAGTAACCCGACATCGTGCGCCATGCCTCCGACGGAAACTGACCCGCAACGATCTTCAGCTTCCGCCATTTTTAGCAGCCACTCATGGCTCGGTTTATCGTCATGAGTTTGCTCGGTCATGATGCACCTCCTTGATCCAGAAAGGACTTCGCCTGTTCGCTTGAGAATTCGAAGTAGAGCAAGTTCTGTTTTTCATCGTCCCGTCCGAGCGGCGTCATCCCACAGGTGTTTCGGTAGAAAACCTCTGCTTGAGGAAGCGAGTGAAGACCAACTCGTGCTCGAAACCCCTCCTCAAGACTCTGTCGAATTGCTGTTCGCATCAGCACGGCCCCGACCGCCATGAAGCGGCTTTTCTGGCCGAGAGATTCGATTCTCCAGTTCCAGGGCGCAACCTCGACATAGTCCACATACACGATGGGTTTCCCGGTGTCATCAGGAAGCCTCGCGGCGTGAGACGCGGTCTTAGTCATCAACACGCCCTGCCAATCCTCGTTGCACACGATCCCAAAGCCGCTTGCCTCGAGCAAACGAAGGTCCGCACGCTTCTTGCTCCAGTCCCAGTGCAGAGACTCCGGCCAATCCTCGCGCGGCGCTCCGCTCCGGAGTAGTCTCTCCAAGGTACGAAGGCGATAGGGGCTCCAACCGCGCTCGATCAGATCCAGGTCTGATGGACGAAGCCCATCGAGCAGTGTGGCATTGACCACCTCATGGCCGTCGCCACTCCCTCGTCGGACGATTTCGACCGGCCCTCGCTCACAGCACGACGACCTCAGCCTTCTTGGACTCCTTGTCCTCGAAGAACAGTTTTCCGCCGTCCGCAAGGCGTTCGTCCACGGCTTGATAGAGCCTGAGCGCTTGGCGGAGCACCGCCGTCTTGGACAGATCCTTGCGTTGAGCAAGGTCGCCGAGGACTTCCATCTCAGCTTTAGTCAGGTTCAGGGTCATCGTGCGTTTCTGAGCCATTTGTGCGTCCTCATTTGTAGGCCTCACTATACTCATCATCGGCCAAAAATGCCATCTAAAATAGCTAAAATATAGCTATTTGTGGCAGGGGGCGCGAGTTCAAACAGGGAGGCAGCGGGTCATGGCATCCGAAAACATCGTAGCCTGCAAAAAAGTCGCCCGACGTCGAACCGGCGTTCTGTTCCCTCTGCGACTTGCGCTTTTCGGGCTCTTAGATCGGTAAAGAGGCGGAGGGACTTCTTGTTCCAGCCTTTGGGCGGGAGTGCGGGCCCGCCGGAATGCTTCCCTAGTTCACCACGATGTTGTTTGAATCACAGCCCGACGCGGGCGTCGCGGAGGTTTAGGTCGGCGAGGCGCTCCAAGAGCAGACCGCCGCGTTTGGAGATCTCGTAGGCGCCTTGGCCGGGGATGACGAGGATGAGGGTTTCGTGGTGGAGGCCCATTCTTAGTTGGATGGGGGCTTGGTCTTTGTCGATGGGCATGCGGAAGAGTTCGCGGCCGGAGTGTTGAGTTGGGTCTTCGAAGGCGAGGATGCGGATGAAGCGTGACTCTTTTTCGTCGACCTCGCTGGTGAGGGTAAAGAGGGCTTGGCCATCGGTCACGGTGGAGCTGCGATTCACCTTTGCTGGGATTGGCAAACTTGTTGTTGCAGCTTGCTTGTCTTGGGCGCTGGCGCACCAAGTCATGGTCTTGCCGTCGCTTGGCGACTGCGCCCACCACCATCGGGCCTTAGTGAAGGTCGGCATGCCTAAGGTCTGGTCTTTGGAGAAGGGTGCGGGCCAGAGCTCGAGTTCTTTTTCTTCTGGGCGCAGGCGAAAGATCTGTCGGCGGTGCTGGAGTTTTTGAGCGTTGACGGTGGCGACGAGGCGCTCGAGGTAAATTTGGTCTCCCAGGCTTGAGACGCCGAGATCTTGGGGAAGGCCCGGGAGTTCGGGGTGGATGATCTCATCTTTGGTGGAGCCACGGCGCCTGCGAACGAGCTTGCCGTCTTTGCTGCCGATGATGGAATCGTAGTGCCCAGCCCAGGTGGCTTGGGTGTAGCCACGTCCACCGAAGGGTAGCGTTGTTGCGCTCTCGGGTTGCCAGGTGCTGAGTTCACCTTCGCTTGAAACGAGCAACCAGGTGGCGGCAGATCGTTGCTGCATGCGCCGCACCCAAGTTTTTCGATCTCGGATTCCCGGTCCGGAACAACGGAGGAAACGGGTGATGCGGTCGACGATTTCGTCGTGTCGGGGGCGCAGCTCGGATTCTTTGAGGAGGGTTCTGATCGAGATGAGTTTTTGATCGTGGACGAACCAGGTCAGACAAAAAGTCAGAGGCTGGGGGCTGCCCGCTTCGTTTTCGTAGACGGTGTGGCGACCCGACCAACCCAATCCGGTGATGGGCCAAGCCCCAATGCGCCGCCAGTTTTTACCCTCTTTCTTTTCGATTTCGGCTAGCCTTAGTTCTTGCCATTCGGCGACGCGTCTAATGCTGCGGGCTCTGAGGTTGGCGGCGGGAAGGTCGAGGACGGTCCAGCTGAGATCTAAGGTCGTTGATGCAGGAAGTCCGCCAATGACAACACGTCCGCCTTCGGGCGTGGCGGCAAATTGAAAACCGGCGGGCAAGTACCAAGTCACCGAGGCGCGCGGGTCTCGCATGAGTTGGCCCCGAAAGGTCGGTGTCGAGGGGCCAGCTGGTGCTGCGGCGATCGCTTCAAGGAGGGTCTTGGTGGCGCCGAGTTTTTGGAAACCCGATCTTGCCATGGAATCGAGCGAGCTGGCGAAGCCGCGAGCCTGCAAGCTTTTGATGATGTCGGCTTCTTCGGCGCCGACGGCGAGCAGGGTGGCGATGTCGACGGCGCCTAGTGGCGTCTGATTCGCGTCTTGGTCTTTTTGTCCTTGTGCCGGCAAGAACGACCCCATGCAGAAAAACATGGCGCTGGCTAAGGCAAGAGAGGCGGCGCGATGGATCATGAGTCGT
Organism: Planctomycetota bacterium; assembly: GCA_036479435.1. GTDB lineage: Bacteria > Planctomycetota > DRQF01 > JAZGFI01. The sequence continues at coordinate 101,458 of JAZGFI010000170.1, forward strand.
CGCTCGACTTGGTGGGGGCCACAAGACCCTCGAAAGAAAGCGCCAGCGCTTCTAAGTGGGTGGCGAAACGGCGAAGTGCCGTGGTGATGCGAGTGGCCTCGCGTTGGGCGCCGTCTTGATCGGCCGCGCGCAGCGCGTCTTCCAAGCTGGGAAAAAGCTCTACGGCCGGGCTGCGATCGGGGTCGGGAGCGGTGAGCAGATGGCGGTACCAGGGGCGGAGGGGGTTGCCGCCCTCAAGTCCTAAGAGACGTTCGGCGGCGAGTAGCCTTTTGTTGAGCGCTCCCACGGTGTTGCTGGGGGGCAGCTTGAGGGCCGCTGTTCGCCGGGCGCGGTCTAAGCGCTGGCCCGCGGTTCGGATCTGCAGACTTAGTTCTGTAAATTCACTGAGGTCCAACTCTGGTCGTCGCTTGGCGAGTTGGCGGGTGGCGACGGCGATCGCGGTGCCGCTGCGTCTAAAGTCGTAGGGTATCCAAGGAGCTAAAGCCAAGCGGGAAACGAGGGCCGCCGCAATGCGCGCTAGGGTGGCGCAGTTTTTGAAGCCGGGATCGACGAATCGCTCGGCGGCGCGAAAGGTGTCGTACTTGGAACCGCGTAGCCCTTCGGAACCGCCAAACTCAAGGTTGAGGATCGGGATGCACAGGTGGCCTTGGAAGGCGAGTGCATCTGGCGACTGGGCTCCGTGAAACTCGAGGGTCGAGGAACTGAGCTTACCCAAAGACAAAGAGTTGATGACTTCGCCGAGTGCGGTTGCTAACGAAGGCGTGCCGCGTGAACGGAAGGTGTTGCCAAAGACACCGTTTCCAAGGTCGATGTAAGCGACTGCCTCGGCCATCAAAGTGGCGCGTTCTTGTTCGGCCCACTCGGCGGCGCCCAGTCCACCAAAGGTTGAAGCGTCCCAACTGGCAAAAACCAAGGTGCGTTTCGGAGGTGATCCGGCGCGGGCACGCTCGGCGAGGACGCGGGCGACCTCCATCATGACGGCGGTGCCGGTGCCGGCGGCGATGGCTCCGTGGCCCCAGGCGTCACGATGACTGCCGACCAAGACTCTTTCGTCCGACCGTTCAAGGCCCGGCCACAGTGCCACCACGTTCGTCACTTTGCGCAGTCGGTAGTCACACTTGACTTTGAGCGACAACAAGACTTCTTTGCCGCCGAGGTGGTAGGTGAGGGGGAGGGCGCCTTGCCAACCTGTTGGAACTGCCGGCCCCTTCATGCTCTCAAGAATGGGCTTCGCATCGGCCGCAGAGATTGAGAGGGAGGGGATTTGGCAAAGGGTTTCCATCTGGTCGTAGCTGAGGTGCTCGGCCCTGGCGCGGCTTGGTTGCTCAGGGGTTCCAGGGTCTCCGGCGCGGAGCGCCAAACGCAAAGTCGAACCTCGTGAGGCGCCGCCTTCGGGGCGGTATTTTCCGCGGGGGGCGACCTCGCCCCTTGGGAAACCATCCTCGGCTGGATCGGCGTAGACCACCATGCCGAGTGCGCCAGCACTCTCGGCGAGTCCACTTTTGGCCGCGGCGTCGATCACCCCGCGGCGCACGAGGACGATCTTGCCTTTGACCGAGATCCCCAGCTCTGAAAGCTCGCGGTAGTCTTCGATGCGACCATAGTTGGCGTAGATGACGGCGGCTTGGAACTCAGCGTCGGCGCCGTAGGCCAAAAAGGGCGGGTGGACGGCCGACTCGGTGGTGTCGAAGTCGCCAGAAAGGGCCGGTTCACGCAAAGCGGCGGCGAAGGCGAAGGGCTCGACCATTTCGAGCTCAGTTTCGACCGGATAGGGCAGCAGCACCTCGTAGTGCTGTTCTTCGACCTGGTAGCCGAGTTCCTGGAAAAGTTGGACCAAGTAGCGAGACAAACCGGCATTCGCAGCGCTTCCTGCCGGATGCGGAGCCGCAGAGATCTCTTTTAGGATATCGGCAATCCGGGCCGGACGGACGTCCTGAGCGAGGATCGCCGCGAATTCGGCGGCGGCCCGATCTTCTGGGCCCTGCGGCGGCTTCTCTTTGGTGGATAACGGCGGTTTACCGCCATCTGGGGTCTGAAGGGCGGCTTTTTGCTCAAGATCCCCAGCCCCTGCCTCGGGATTGAGGCTGCCGTCGTCGCTTGAGCTACAAGCAACCTCGATCAACATCACTGCCACAAGAGCGAGGGCCAGCCCGTGTCGTCGCCAGGAGCTACAAGACATAGTCAAAGGGATATCCCCCCCGAGGGAAAAAAGGACCGACCTGTGGTCCGTTTATCAGACGAGCGGAGGACGCTTTGTCTTCTTGCGTCGCCAAAAAAAGAAACCCCCGGGGGAACTGGCAAGCTTCCGGGGGTTTATCTCGGACGAGAAGAGGTTTACGGGACCATTCTCATTTGTCCAAAATCTGATTGTTACCGCTTGGTTACGGTATTGGCGACTTGCGCCGCATTCGCTCGCTCTGCCCTCCTGCGAGGGGGGCTTGGCTTCCCGTGATCGCTCTTCAAGCGAGTTTTCCACACGCTATCAACGTTTCTCACGATCTTATCTTCAGTCGAAGACTTAGAGTCGTTACGGGCGCAAGGTCGCGGTAGCCACGAGCGGGATTATAGATCCCGTTTCAGGGCTGGTCAACAGCGTAGTTTATCGGCAGCTGGAGCCCAAGCGCTTGGTGAGATTCTGGGGGCTCATTTTAAGTCGTTATAATCAAATCGTTTAGGTCAGAAATTCTCGAAAGTCCACTTCCCGTGACCTGCGGCTCGACTCGTGACCTCCAAAGCACCGAGCCCCTTGGTCTCATGAGACTTGGGGCGTTTTTAGGCCCTCAAAATCCGGCCGTTTTGGGCCCCAAAAGGCCCGAAGATTTCTTCTTAACAAACACAATTTTCAAGATCTTGAGTTTGGGCTGGACTTTGGGGCCAGCCGTCGGTTTTTCACGAGCTTGTTGGTCGCAACGTCGGTGCGCATCTTCGGGAAACGTTACCCCGCGCGGACGTTTTTGAGTTTGCCCTTAATCTTGCGCGATGGTGCGGGCGTGTTTTAGCGAACGCGAAAAACGCGGCCGACATCGGGGGCCAATGAGAGACTCCAACGACGCCGCGACTTTTGTTTTCCGTCGAGTGGGGCCGCGATCGGGACCACCGGAAGCCGCTCGCCTTTCAGTTCGATCAAGACGACGGGTCTTGGGAACGTCAAGCGAACTTCCGCGAGCTGAGTTGAGCGAGTCGACGTTGCCGCCGCGCGGTTTAGGTATTGCTGTCGATGTCGATTGGGCAACAAAGCCAACAACTCGCCCTCTTGGTCTTGGCGTTGAAAGAGCCGCACCGGTAACTCGCTCGACCGGATGCGCACCTTTGGGCGGACACCTGCGCTTCGAAACAACCGGCGCAGGTGATTTCTCAGCGCATCCTGCTTATCGCGCCTTTCTTCGAGCAGATGGGCAAAGTTCAAGTTGAGATAGACGAACTTCCCGCCCTTCTCCTGGTCCCGTTCGATGATGATGGCCGCTTTGCCCACCCAAGCGCTGGCCCGGGCATCGGCGCTGAGTTTCAGGCGCTGATTCGCGGGCAGCAAAGCCTTGACCGCGCTCGCGTTCGGATTCGGCCTAAATCTCGAGCTCAAGCTCGAGCGCGAAATTGAAATGTCGGCGAGTTTGAGCAGGGGAGGTGGCTCCGCGATGCCAAACTCTTGATCCAATCGGCCCCGCGGGTGCGCCCGCAAATGTTCGTCGAAACGGGCGACGTGGTGGTCGGCGATGACCAGTTTATTGGCACCGAAGGCCCTGATTGTCGTGGCCGCAGCATCCGATAGAGCCAGGGTTTGGGGCAAGATCAGCACGTCGTACCCACTCAGACTACCGCTTCTAGCCAGTGCCCTCGCGTCGATGTGGCGGTATTCAAAGCCAAGATCTTCGAGGAGCCGTTGCCAGGCCTCGCGGGTCCGGTTCTGGCTGCCGTGAAGGGCTTCGTAAGAGCCAAAACGTCGCCACCAACTGCCGCCATCGGCGCGACTGTCCAACATCCAATGGAGACGGTTGGAGGGCTGGGATTCGACGACGGCGATACGAGGAGATGGGGTTTGCGCGGCCATCCAGGCCCTGGCGGCGGGGCTTTTCATCGCGCGGAGCGTGGCAGCGAGGGCTTTCGCTTTCGGGCTCAGTCGCGTTGATGCGGATGATTCGAAGAAGGTCTCGGCGGACCAAATGATGGCCCCGCGGTCTCCTCGCAGCATCCCTGCCCACAGGCGCCATCGTAGTAACTCGATCGAATCGCGCTCTAAGAACAGAGTTTGCATGATGAGCGTTTTGGGCTTAGCGAAGGAACGCACCAGCTCCCTTGTTCCTGCGGAGTCATAGGGCTCGACAAAATCGACCTGCGGGAGCAAAAGCGCCCAGTCGACACCGCTGAAGGGTGATGGTGCCTCGCCACCGGTGAAACCGACCGGAAGGTGAGGGGCGAACTCTTTTACTTTTGCGGCGAGCGCGCGGACGAAGTCGGACAATTGGGTGTCCATGAACTCACGGTGATCAGACCAGGGCGCGAGGTTCCAGCGGGAGGGAGCCCTGGAAAACTCGCGCTGGCGGATTTCATCGGTGCCCATCGGGTGCACTTCGCCAAAGGACGAGAATCGAGTGTTCCATTTACGGTTGAGATCGTGATGGGTCGGATACTGAAGCTTGAGCCAACGGCGAAAGCGCTCCAGCGTTGCGGGAGAATGGCAGTAGTCCAAGGGCCGATTGCGCCGGGTCAATGAAATCTCATCATCGAGCGAAAGGGCTTGAGCGCCTTGGTAAGGGTTGGGGGTTGGCGTGTGACCGGGGCGCTTGGCTTTGAGAGAGGCCCGACGCCCGGAGTTCTTGGTTACCCCTTGGGCCCTCAGCACCTTTTGGATGCGCTCTTGGGCGCGTTGCATGACTTCGGGATCGGCTAAGCAATCTGGACGAGCCGGCAGTGGGCCCTCCCGGGTTTTTAGCCAGGACTCCAGCGACTCGGTCCATTTTTTCTCACTCAGAAAAAGGGGTCCCTTCCCCGCGACGTGATCGACGTAGAAGGGGAGTCTCAAAGAATGCTGCTGAGTTTTCGAAGCAGTGCCGGCGACGTTGGTCCCGTCGACGCCAGCCTCAGCTAAAGCCTTGGCGAAGGATGGATCCAGATCGGGACCACCTTTGAGCCAAAGAAAGGTGCGGAATTTGTCGAAAAACGCTGACGGAGATTCTCGCTGCTGGGCCGCCATGCCGGCGGCCATGACCAAAAGCAGCACCAGGGCCCTCAGGGGCCCCGCCGTTCCGCGTAAGGGCAGGTTGCAGCAACGCCGTCGAATGAGTCCAATCTCCGCATTTTGGTCCCTCGGGGCTTATTTGGGGCCCCAATCGGGAATTCGTGGCCAAATTAGACGTCACATCTCTGCGAGGTCCTTTGATCTGAGCCCGCCGACCTTCTATTCTAACCCAAGTCGCAAGCCCTTTTGCCTTCGAAGACTCGAGACTAATCAATGAACCGGGAAATCCTCCTCGTATCGTGCCTGTTCTTGCTCGCCCTCGCGGCCGGGGTGGCGCTCTTTTACGTCCTCGACGACGCGGGCGATGATGGCATTGTTCCCGATGAGCAAGGCATCAGCCAAGATGACTTCGGCGTCAAGTCGAAAGACAAAGCCCGGCGCCAGGGCGATCGCGTGGCTTATACTTCAGCTGCCGCCGGTGGTGCCGACCGACCGAAACCCGGCACGGCTGGCGAACCGCTGCAACTGGGCCGTGGCGAAACGACTCTTGAGGGCTATGTGATCGGAGGCGACGGCAAACCCGTGGCCGATGCGCTCGCAAGCGTCTTCGAAGATCGTTCGGACACCGCAAGTTTTACCCTGCAGGGCGTCCTTTTTGGCCAAGTGCTGACCGATGCTTCGGGGCGCTTTCGTTTCCAAGGGGCTCCGTCTGACGAGCCCCTATTGCTGAGGGTCGACCACGAAGAGTTCGCCACCTGGTCGCAAGGGGCTTTGACTTTGAGCGATGGCCAAACAAAGTCGCTGAAGATAAAGCTCCAGCGGGGGCTCTCACTGCAAGGTTCAGTTTTGGACTTGGCGGGCAACCCGTTGCCAGATGCCAGCATTATTGTCGTCGATCAAAACACCCGAGCCATCGATCCCACTCGAACCGTGGAGCGTATTGCGGTTAGCGACGCGCGGGGTGAGTTTTCCTTCAACAACCTCACGCGCGGCATCAAGAAAGTCACCGCTTCGAAAGCGGGTTACGCCTCGGTGAGCCGAGTCTCTATCAACTTGGCACCGCGTCGTGACGTGGCGCCCTTAAGCTTCGTGTTGGAAACGGGAGCTGTGATCCGCGGCCGCGTCGTCGACCAAGACGGCATGCCCATCGCATCTGTAGTGATCTCGGCGGAGCCCATTCGACGCCGGACGAACAATGTGCCCGCTGGCAACTACCCCCCGGTAAAAAGCGACGAAAACGGTGAGTTCGTGATGGAGGGTTTGCTCGACGGGATGTACCGACTGGCCTGCTACAAAAAGGGCTTTGGGTCCTCACGTCGCCAGAACGCCAAGACCGGGGCCGAGGCCGTTCAGATCGAGATGAAACGCCGACCGGTCGTTCGCGGACGAATCGTTGACGCCGAGTCGGGGCAGCCCATCAAAAAATTCTCCGTGGTCTTGGGCCGCAGTGAGAATCTGATTTTCACCAGCAATCAAAGCACTCAAAGATTTGAGTCTGAGGACGGAAGCTTTGAATTCAGCGATCTGGTTCTGAAGGGCGAGTTTTACTTGTTTGCCGAGGCCCGCGGCTACGCTTGGTCTCGCTCGGATTTGATTCTAACTTCCGCCGAAGAGGACATCGATGGCATCCTGATCTCCTTGATCCGCGGCGCAAAAGTTCGCGGCCGGATCACGAACACCGCAGGCAAGCCGATTGCGGGAGCGCAAGTGGAGTTGATTCCCCGTCAGCAACAACAGTCCGGCGATGCGGGGATGTTCCTCGGTTTGATCCAAGCCAGTTTGCGCACCGCAAAACGGAGAGCCCGGACGAACGACAAGGGTGAGTACGAATTTGAGAACGTTCACGCCGGCTCTTTTGTGACCAAAGCTCGGCACTCCAAGTTTGCAGCTGGCGAACACGAAGAGTTGATCTTCGTCGATGGCAAATCCGATGCCCGCATGCCCGATCTACAGCTGATGCAGGGCGGGACTCTGAAGGGCATCGTGTTGGAAAAAGACGGCAAGTCCGGAGCTGACTGTCTGATTCAGATTTCGCCCAAGGCGGGTTTCGGCGGCGGGGGCAAAGGAAGCTACTCGACGCGGAGTGACGCTCAGGGACGCTTCATCGTCAAGAGTATTCGCCCCGGTATCTACAACGTACAGGTGTCCGAACGCAATGGTGAGGTGGCGCAGATCTTCGAGCAAATGTTGCTGAGGAAAAAGCGTGAAGAGATCATCATCGGTGATGGTGAAACTCAAGAAATTCGGCTTCGATAGGCAAAGTCTGCCCCGTGAATCGCGACTATTTATTGATCGGACTCATTGTCCTGGCCTTGGTGGTGGTCTCTGTCGACCTGTTTTGGAACGACTTTTTCGGGTCTGAGGATACCGAACTCAGTACTGAGAACGAGGCCGACGACCTCGGCGAAGAAGGGCGAAAAACTCGCAGAGGAGGGGGGATCAAACCCGAAGGCCCCGAGTTCCCCAAAGCCCTTTCTCAGCCTTCTCCAAGTCCGACCAAGGATGGAGTTGAATTGGACGCCTATGGCGTTCCCTACGCCAAAATTCAAGGCCGAGTCCTATCTCCGAGCGGCCAAGGTTTGCCTGGCGTAACCCTGAATTTGTGCCGCGACCTTTCTCCCGACGGCCGCGAAACGCTGCGCGGCCCCGTTCTCAAGAGCGAGACCAGCGGCGAAAACGGGTATTTTGAGATCGAGCAGGTCGAGGCCCATGATCTCTACGTCCTAAAGGCGACTCATCGCGACTTTGCGGCTCAAGAAATCAAAGACTTAAAGCTCCACGCTGGCGTCGCCAAGAATCTCGTGGTGCAGCTCCGGGCCGGGTTCTCCGTCGCGGGGACGGTCATCGAGGCGGGTTCCAAAGCCCCCGTGTCCGGAGCCGAAGTGGTTTTTTATGACTTGGTTGGTCGTGCCGACGATTTTGAAAGCACCATAGAGCGCACGACGATCAGCGATGCTGAAGGCCGTTACCGAGTGGATGGACTAGGCCGCGGATTCAAGCGCGCCGTTGCGCGTTGTGAGGGCTACGCTTCTGATACTTACTTTCAGATGAGAGTAGACCCAAACTCAACGCGGAGGCCCTTGAACTTCACCTTGGGAGTCAGTCATTCCATTAGTGGAAAAGTGATGGACCATCAGCGCCAGCCCTTGGCCGGCGCGGCCGTTTCGATTTCGAGTGTTCCGATCAAAGCTGGCGCCAAAAAGGGCCACTTTCCCAATGTCGAGTCCAACGCGAACGGCGAGTATCGATTTGATGCGCTGCCGAAGGGCTTTTACACCGTGCGGGCGGCGAAAGTCGGCTATCGCCATGGGACGTCGACCCGCCGCCACCGGCGCGGCGCAAAGGTCACCTTGGAGATGATTGGCCGCTCTGCGGTCAATGCTAATGCGGGTCAAAAAGGCGTCGATCTCGTCTTGGAACGTGGTGCCGTCGCCAAGGGCATTGTTGTTGACGATGAGACGAGCTTGCCCCTGAAAGCCTTTGAGATCGTAGCTTGCCACAAAGAGGACGTTCTCGTTCGATCTTTGGACAACACCCGAAGGTTTCGCGACGAGGACGGCGAATTCACTTTCAGTGCGCCCTTGCTCGATTCTTTTCTCGAGCGCATGACGATTTACGCAACGGCACCGGGATACGCCGGTGGCAGTGTTGAAATTGTTCGCGTTGATCCAGAGGCGACGGACGCCGCGAGCTACACCGGCCTGCTTATTCGAGTCAAGCGCGGTTCAAAGATCAAAGCGCGCGTCGTCGACACCAAGGGGAATCCGGTGGTCGGAGCCACGGTCACGGCGGTTGTGACCCCCAAACCGAGCGCCTCTGAGGGTCGGCTCTTCGATATCTTCCTTCTGCACACGCCGCGTGGCGGAAAGATCGCTAAGACCGGCGCCGGCGGCCAGGTTGCGATCGACGGTCTTTTGCCCGGGTACTATCGAATCCGCATCGATCATCCAAAGTACGCGACCAAGTTCGTCGAAGGTGGTTACGACATCGAAGACGTGGGTGAGCGAGACCTTGGTGACCTTGAGATTTACCGAGGAGCACGCGTCCAAGGTTCGGTCGTCGGCGCGAATGGGAAACCCATCGAGGGCTGCGAAGTACAACTGGCGCCTAACGACCGCAGGAACAAAATGCACTTGGCTCGCACCGGTATCTCGGGAGTCTTCGAGCTTCGCAACGTGCAACCCGGCAAGTATCGCCTGACGGTCGTTTCAGTGAGAGGAATGCGGCGCCAGATCACTGGTCGCATCAATTTTGGCCGCGGCGATGGTGGCGTCGAGTTGCTCTTGGCCGATGGCGACCGTGTCACCAAGAAACTGAAGCTGCAAGACCAATAGGTCACTAACGATAATGAATCAAGTTAGGCTTAGGACGGATCGTCTTCGAAAGTAGGACGGCTGATCCGGTAGTCTTCCGAAAACCACTTTCCCAAATCGGTCATCTTGCAGCGTTCACTGCAAAAAGGGAAAGCTGGATTCGCTTTCGAATCGGCAGCCTTGATTTTTTCGCCACAGTGGGGGCAGCTGTGGCCTTCACTCACGGTGATTTCTTCGACTTGTCAGGCTTAGTGGGGGATGAAGCCTTGGCGGCGTCCTTGGTTTTGGACTCGCTTTTTTCGCCCCCGCTCGAACTGGCGGGTTCGCTCACCTTTTTTTCGCTCTCCTGAGCGGCCTTGTGCCCAGCTTTGAAGGACTCGCTGCGGTAGTCGGTGGTGTAAAAACCACTGCCCTTGAAGATGATCGCTCCGCCACCACCGATAAGGCGCACTAACTTGAGGCGGCCGCACTCCGGGCATTTTTTCTTCTTGCTGTCGCCCATGGACTGCACGAGTTCAAACTCGTGGCTGCAAGCCGAGCATTCGTAGTCGTAAGTTGGCATCTAATCGTCCTCGGTGCTCGGCGCTACCGCGACGTTGACGCGGGCATGCCGTAGAACCATGTCTCCGAGGCGGTATCCGCCCTGAATCTCTAAGAGGATGGTGTTGGGGGCTGCCTCTTCGGTTTCCTCGCGTCCCACCGCCTCGTGGAGATCAGCGTCAAAAACCGAATCCGCGGTCCCGATGCGATTGATCTGATTGTCGCTAAGAAGCTTGCCCAACATCTCGTGGATCATCTTGACTCCGATCAGAACGTTGTCGGCGTCTTGTCCCTGATCAAGGGCCTTCATCGCGGCATCGAAGTTATCGACGATCGGAAGGACCTGGAGGAAAATGTCCTTGGTGATGAACTTGCGACTGTCGGCGATTCGGCGTTCGCTTTGGCGCCGAAAATTCTGCATTTCGGCGCGAACCCGGCGGACCTCGTCTTGAAGTTCTTCTAGTTGGCTCTCGAGGTCGCTTCCTTCGGCTTCAGCATCTTCAACTTCCTGGGCGATCTTATCATCGTGAGATTCTTGGTCGCCCTGGGCCTTTGATTCAATCTCAAGTTCGGCCGCTTCGCCTTCTTTGTTTTTTGGATCCATGGCTTCGTTCGAGTCGTCTTTGCGGTTTTCGGTGGAGGAGTCCATTAGAAGATGCCCCACTTTTTCTTGTCGCTCTCAGCGGCGACGCCGAGGCTGTCCGCGAGTTGTTTGAGGAGCTCTTTCTGCTCGGTACTTAGTTTCTTCGGGGTCTTGACCTGGACGGTGACGTAGAGATCACCTTTTCCTCGGCCGCGAAGGCGAGGCATACCCTGATCGCGCAATCGCAAGATCTCTCCGCTCTGAGTACCCGCGGGGATCTTCACTTCGACTTCATCTTGGAGGGTCCTGACGGTCATGGTCGTGCCGAGCGCAACTTGCGGAAAATCGATCGGCATCACCACGTAAAGGTCATCCCCACGGCGCTCGAAGCGGGCGTGGTTTTCGATTTCAATATCGCAATAAAGGTCACCGCGACCACCGCCGCTGAGCCCGGCTTCGCCCTCTCCTTGAACTCGAAGTCGTTGGCCGGAGTCCACGCCGGCCGGAATGTCGACTTTGATCTCGACCGATTCGTTAGAGAAGCCGGAACCGTGGCAAGCATCACAGGGGTCGGCGATCGTGACGCCCTCGCCTCGGCAGCTGGGGCAACCCGTCCGAATGCTAAAAAAGCCCTGAGATTGAACGACCTCGCCGGCACCACCACAGGTCTCACAGGTCGTGGGCGAGGTGCCCGGCTTGGCGCGGCTGCCGTCACAGGTATCGCAGATTTCTCGTCGGTTGAGCTGGACCCGCTTTTCAACGCCCGTTGCGGCTTCCTCCAGCGTGAGCTGAAGTCGTAGGCGCAAAGAATCGCCTCGTTTGGGTCCGCGCGATTGCTGCCGTCGCCCGCCGCGGCCGAACATCTCTCCAAACAGGTTGGAAAAGAGATCGTTGGGATCACTGAAGCCACCGTAGCCTGAAAAGCCACCTCCACCGCCGCCAGCACCAAGGCCTGCTTTGCCGAACTGGTCGTACTGCTCGCGGCGCTTGGAATCCGACAGGACTTCGTAGGCCTCGGCGGCCTCTTTGAACTTGGATTCGGCCTGGTCGTCGTCGGCGTTGCGATCGGGGTGGAACTTGAACGCAAGTTTGCGATAAGCTTTTTTGATGACGGCGTCGTCGGCGTCTTTTGGGACCCCCAGCACGTCGTAGTAGTTGCGTTCACTCATCGAGGCTCAGCTCCGGTGGATGCTTACAAGGGGGCGGGGGAGCGTTGGCTCCCCCGCCTCCCAACTCAGGTCGTCGCGCCGGCGATGGGTTCAGCTTTGTCTTCAAGGCCCGTGATCGCGGTGCTCGTCGTCAGCATTAAGCCTGAGACGCCTGCAGCGTTCTCAAGTGCAGAGCGTGTGACTTTGACCGGATCTACGATACCCGCCTTGAAGAGGTCTCGATGCTCGCCCAGCGCAGCGTCGAATCCCCAGTTGCGGTTTTTGCTTTCGAGGGTCTCCTCGACGCAAACCTTACCGTCGAAACCGGCGTTCTCCGCGATCTGAATCGCGGGAGACGTGAGCGAAGCGGCTACGATTCGACCGCCGATTTTCTCGTCGCCCTTGAGCTTTGAGATCATGGCCTCGACGGTCTCGCGAGCACGCAGAAGGGCGGTGCCTCCACCGGCCACGATGCCTTCTTCGACCGCGGCGCGAGTTGCGTGCAGAGCATCCTCAACGCGGTCTTTCTTTTCGCTCATTTCCTTTTCGGTCACGGCGCCAACTCTGATCACGGCGATACCGCCCGCAAGCTTGCCCAAGCGCTCTTGGAGCTTCTCGCGATCGTAGTCCGACGTGCTCTTCTCGATCTGCGTGCGGAGAGTGTCCACGCGCTCGTTGACGGCTTTCTTTTTGCCGCCACCTTCGACGATCAAAGTGTCGTCCTTGGTGATCTCGATACGCTTGGCGCTGCCGAGCACTTCGAGGCCAACATTTTCGAGGTTCTGGCCGAGGTCCTCGGTCACGCAGGTGCCACCGGTCAATGTAGCGATGTCATCCAGCATTGCCTTACGGCGATCGCCGAAGCCAGGAGCCTTGACGGCGCAGACGTTCATGGTGCCGCGCAAACGGTTGATCACCAATGCAGAGAGTGCATCGGATTCGACGTCCTCGGCGATGATCAACAAGGGGCGGCCCTTTTGTGCCACCGATTCGAGAATCGGCAGTAGCTGGCGCAAATTCGAGAGCTTCTTTTCGTGAATGAGGATGTAGGCATCCTCGAGCACGGCGTTCATCTTCTCGGGGTTGGTGACAAAGTAGGGCGAAATGTAGCCCTTGTCGAAGTTCATGCCGTCGACGATGTCGAGCGTCGTCTCCATGCCCTTGGCCTCTTCGACGGTAATGACACCGTCTTCGCCGACGCGGCCAATGGCGTCCGCCAAAAGCTCGCCGACCGTCTCGTCGCCGTTCGCCGAGATCGTTCCGACCTGGGCGATAGTCTCACGACCGCGGACGGGTTTGGCCATGTCGTGCAGAGATTCCACCGCGGCTTCGACGGCTTTGTCGATACCGCGTTTGACGATGACCTGGTTCGCGCCGCTCGTGAGAGCGCGCAGGCCTTCCCCGTAGATTGCTTCCGCAAGTACGGTCGCCGTCGTGGTGCCGTCACCGGCGCGGTCGTTGGTTTTCGACGCGACTTCATTGACGAGTTTGGCGCCCATGTTTTCAAAGGGATCGGCGATCTCGATCTCTTTCGACACCGTGACCCCGTCTTTTGTGACCGTCGGGCCACCAAAGCTCTTTTGGTAAATCACGTTCTTGCCGCGTGGGCCGAGTGTGATCTTGACCGCTTTGGCGAGCTGGCGGACACCTTCGAGAATTTTGCGACGAGCTTCGTCGTCGAACATCATTTGCTTAGCCATGGATTCAGTCCTCCTCAGCTTATTTGATGACTTTTGCGAGAACGTCTTGTTCGCGCATGATCTTGTATTCTTTACCGTCAACTTTGACTTCGGTTCCGGCGTACTTGCCGAAATAGACGATGTCACCTTTTTTCAAGGCGGGGCTGCGGTGACTCCCGTCGTCATTGACGGCACCAGGGCCAGCGGCAATGACTTTGCCTTGTTGTGGTTTTTCCTGGGCACCGTCGGGAAGGAGAATGCCGCCGGCGCTTTTGGTCTCGGCGTTGAGTTGTTCGATGACCAAACGGTCACCAAGGGGCTTGAGTTTCATGTCTTTATCCTCTGCGTTTTTGTTTTGCTGAGCTGTCGATTCGCTTCGCTCGACTAAGCCCGCGTGAATTTCACATTGCGACTGGAGAGGGCTTTAGAAGCCCATGCCGGGCATTCCGCCCATGCCTCCCATGCCGCCCATTCCCGGCATGCCGCCGCCCATGCCACCCATTCCGGGCATTCCGCCCATGCCACCCATGTCGCCGCCGGGATCACCGGCGGGAGCTTCATCTTTCGGGATGTCGGTCACCAGTGCGTTGGTGGACAACAAGATCGTGGCAACACTCGCGGCATTGATGACCGCAGACGTAGTAACTTTGGTCGGGTCGATGACGCCCGCTTCGAAGAGGTCTTCGTAGCAGTCGGTGAGGGCGTTGTAGCCCCAACCACCTTTGCCCGCGAGGACGTGCTTGCAAGCGATTGATCCGTTGCCGCCTGCGTTATCGGCGATCTGACGGAGCGGCGCGAGAATCGCTTCTTGCATCGCCCGCACACCAAAGGCTTCGTCGCCTTCGACGTCGCCTTCGAGTTTATCGAGGGCTTTGCGGCAGCGAGCCAAAGCCACACCACCACCCGGCAGGACACCGGTTTCGATCGCCGCCCGCGTCGCCGCGAGGGCGTCTTTGGCGCGCGCCTTCTTTTCTTTCATTTCGGTTTCAGTGCCCGCACCGATACTCATGACGGCGATGCCACCGGCGAGTCGGGCGAGTCGCTCTTGCAACTTCTCAGTATCGTAGTTGCTGTCTGTCGACTCGATTTCCTGACGAATCTGGGCGATCCGCTCTTGGAGTTTGGCTTTGGAACCCTTGCCTTGCACGATGGTGGTCGTGTCAGCCGTAGAAATGACTTTCTTGCAGGACCCAAGGTCCTTAAGCGTCAACGACTCCACATCAATCGCGAGGTCTTTAAAGATGGGCTTGGCACCGGTCAGGATCGCGAGGTCTTGCAGCATGGCTTTGCGGCGGTCGCCGTAGCCCGGTGCTTTGACCGCAGCAACCTCGAAGGTCCCGCGGAGGCGGTTGACGACCAAGGTCGCCAGCGCTTCACCTTCGATGTCCTCGGCGATGATTAGCAGGGGGCGGTTGGCCTTGGCGACCTGCTCAAGGAGCGGAATCAGCTTTTTGATGTTGCTGATCTTCTCCTCGTGAATCAGGACGTAGGGGTTGGCTTGCTCGCACTCGAGGGTCTTTTGGTCGGTGACGAAGTGGGGCGAAAGGTAGCCGCGGTCAAACTGCATCCCATCGACGATGTTGACCTCGGTTTCGGTGCCTTTGCCCTCTTCAACGTTGACGACGCCGTCCGCGCCGATTTTCAAGAAGGCCTCGACGAGCGGTTTGCCAATCGAAGCGTCGTTGTTGGAAGCGATGGAGGCGATTTCGACCAATTGGCCTTTATCGTCCAAAGAGATCTTTTTGGCCTGCTTGGCGAGGGTTTTGACGACGGCGTCTCTTGCTTTGGCGATTCCGCGTTGCACCGCGGTGGCATCGGCGCCAGCGGTCAGAGCCTTCAGGCCCTGAACAAAAATCGCCTCGGCGAGAACGGTCGAGGTCGTGGTTCCGTCACCGGCGACATCGTTAGTTTTGTCCGCCGCTTCCTTGAGCAGCTGGGCACCAAGGTTCTCGTAGGGATCACTGAGATCGATTTCGTCGGCGACGGTGTAGCCGTCTTTGGTGATGGTGGGTCCGCCGAAACCGCGGTCGATGACCACCGTGCGACCGCGGGGCCCCAAGGTGCTCTTCACGGCCTTGGCCAGCTTTTGAACTCCGCGCTTCAGCGCTTCCCGCGCCTCTGCTTCGAACATGAGCTGTTTTGACATGGGTGTCATTCCTTTCCGTTTGCGAAATCTGGTCTGGCCCGATCGCGGAGCGCGCACGGGCGTGCATCGCCAGACACAAATTTCAGGCCAGTTGTTCCCAGAAGGGAGTCAAACTTAAAGCCTTTCGAACCTGATACTTATGAATCAACCCAACGCAGTCTGTCGACCGGCGTATGACAGGCTGTCAGCGGCGGCTTCTGCGGCTCCCGATTCGCCGTGACAATCTGGCAGGAAGCGGGGGTATTCGGGCGTTAGGATGGACGCGACCAAGGATCAAGGAGTCTTGAATGCTGCAAATCTCGCTGCCCCGGGCGCTCTTGAGCTCGAGCCACTGTCCTAGCCTCGCCGGATTGGGGAGCCTTTTGGTGGTTTTGCTGCTGTTGTCTTCAACCGGCTTCGGCCAGGTGAAAGTACGGACTTTGGACCAAAGTCCCTTCGAAGCTCGCGTCCTGGGGATCGACAGTTCGACGTTGAGCTACAAGTCGGGCGCAGCCAGTCCGCAATCCGTGGAGCTGTCGAGACTAGTCTCCTTGACCTTTGACGAGAAGCCCATTCGAATTCCGAGCTCACGCAGCGGTTTGTTGCAGTTCGACATCGCAGGTGGAGATCGTCTCTACGGCGAGATCATCGATTCGAACGATGACGAAGTCCGGGTCTCGACCCAGGCCTTGGGCCCGGTGAGCATTGCCTACGAGCACCTGTCGCGAGTCTTAGTGTTGCGCAACCTGAGGGGCCGTGAGTCCCAACTGGTTGGCAGCGCGGATCAAGAACGAGACTTGTTGTTTGTTGAGTCTCGCGATTCCGTCGATCGCGTGGTCGGGGATCTCGGGCGATTCAAAAAAGGTGGTGTGGATTTTCAGTGGAACGAACAGGGCGAGTCACCCTTTGACTTTAAGGCCGACAAAGTCCTGGCGATTTGCCTCAGCGACGTCGAACCTCCAGCCCGTCCCAAGGGCGTCTATGCGGTGGCGTGGTTTCAGGATGGCAGCCGCTTGACCGGGGCGATTCGCGTGGCGTCGAACGGTGCCTTTAGCATGCAGTTCGGCGTCGGCAAGAATCTCACTCTCAAGCCGGAGGCGCTCCAACAACTGTCATTTCGCGGCGGCGACTTCGTTTACCTCTCTGACCTAAAGTTGCCAATCGTCAAAGAGACGCCTTATCTCGAGGGTGGACTCACCTACGGATTGAGCCTTGACCGCGGTCTGGGTGGTGCGCCGGTAAGTGTCGGCCGTGTCTTTTTCGAAAAGGCCCTGGCGGTCCACAGTCGCACGCATCTGACTTATCGCGTCCCAAAGGGCTACGACTACTTCGCCTGTGCCGTGGGTATTGACGAGTCGGTGGCGAAGCGAAGTGTCAAAGGAGCGGTGACGTTCCGGGTACGAAAAGGCGGGGGCGGTGACGGTGTTCTCATTGGTAAAGCGGTGACGCGGCGAGCCGGTGAGCCCGCGGTTTGGCTAGAGAAAATCGCCGTCAAACCCGCCGAACTTCTTGTGCTTGAAGCGGACTTCGCCGACCGCGCTCACTTCAATGGTTGGGCGGTATGGGGTTCGCCAATGTTCTGGAAAACCCGGCGCTGATTCGGCTCGCGTTGGACGCTCATGAACCTCGAGGCACTTTCTAATCTTAGCGCGCCCTATTGGCTCGCCTTTGCGATCCCCGCCGCCGTGTTCGTCGTGGTGTTGGCCTTTGTCGGCATCCCGCGAACTCGTCCCATCGGCTGGGTCTTGCTAGCGATGGCGCGATTTACGCTTTTGGCTGGACTGCTAATCCTGCTCGCTCGCCCGACTTTTGTTGACACCGAAGTGGTGCCGGGGAGGCTTGAAATTTACCTCGATGTTTCGCGGAGCATGGGAGCAAAAGGACGGGTGTTTTCGCGCGAAGTGGCGAGGCGTTTGACCGAAGACCTCCGTGAGAAGTCACCGCGGGCCGAAGTGGCAATTTTCGGATTCGCCGGAGAATGGAATACGGTTTTCGATGGGCCCGCGGCTGACTTTGAAGCCCGCACATTAGAGGTTCTTGACGACCCGGATTGGCGGGAAAACCTAGATCCTTTGGCGAGCCGATTGTGGCCTGTCTTGGCGGCGCGCGCGAGCCGCCGGTTCCGCGGCGGCGACCTTCGTCGCTTGATCATTGGCGACGGCGGTTATGAGCTGCCACCGAGCCTGGATCCTGGCTTTGCGGGGACGACCCAAATCCTGACACCGCCCCTGCACGACGACCAAAACCTGCGCGCCCTCACTATCGAATTGCCCGAGTTCTTGCGCGAAGAAGAGGGGCTGACTTTTTCTCTCTACACGGAAAGCAGTGTCAAGCGTCGCGTACCTGCTCGGGTTCTGATCGACGGCCAAGAGACCAAACGAATCATCGTGACGGTAGAAAAGGGGGCTGGCGTTCTACGCTTTGGCTCCGACGATCTGCGTTTGCGGCCGGGCATCAGGCGCGTTGCGATTCAGCTCGAAGCTCACGACGATGAAGCACTAGACGATACGGTTTGGGGCAGCGTACGCGTCGTTCCCAAGACAGATTTGTTGTACGTTCGGGGCCAAGATGCGGTCGGCGTCGAGGGCCGGGACCCGGCCCCGCTACGCGCGCTACGGGCACAGGATCGGCCTCTAATTGCAATTATAGCCCAGAAACTCGAACGCGACGCGAAGCGCTATTCACATCGTCGTGCCATCGTCTTGGATCGACTTGGCCCCGGCGAAGTTGATGCCGAACAAGCGGCGGCCCTCGTCGACTACGTCAAAGAAGGGGGCGGGATTCTGTTTTTGCCGCGCGGGGGACGAGAGGAGCTGTTGAGCTGGAACGACCATGCCCTTGCGTCGATCTTGCCCCTAAGGGGGAGGCCTGAGCCGCGACCCAAATCCAAGCCTCCAGAGGCCAAGATTCCCGACCCACCCAAGGACGCGCCCAAGAAACTCGCCAAGGCCGACCCGAATCGCTTCGAAGAGAAAACCGTTGAGGCACCGACCCTCATCGTCATGCTCGTGATCGACAAGTCACCGAGCATGCGCAAAGGAGGTCGCCTCGCGAACGCGCGGCGTGGCGCCATTGCGACGGCGCGAAAGATGCACCCCGAAGATCGACTGGGAGTCGTGACCTACAACGAATCCGCGCACGAAGTCGTGCCCATTCAGGAGGTTGCCAACCTCGAAGCGATCGAGCGCGAAGTGATGCGTATCCGTTCGGGTGGACGCGGCACCGATATCGAAAAGGCACTGCTGCTCGCACAAGATTTACTTGGCCGCGAAGAAGCCGCGGTAAAAAGTGTGATCTTGTTGTCGGACGGATTCGCCATCCCCTTCAATATTGAGGCGACCCTCGAGAGCATGGTCGATGACGGGATCTCGGTCTCGACGGTAGGCGTGGGATCGGAGTTTGGCTTCGAGACGCTCACCAAGATCGCGGTATCCGGCCGTGGCACAGGGCCGATCCCGGCTCGCTCTGCGCGCGAGATTCCTTCGGTTTTGGTGGACCTGACTTCCGGCATCATCAAGCAACACAAAGCGCGCAGCCGCAAGGACGACAAGGGGCTCAAGAAGCCGAAGAGAGACAACATCTCCCGACCCGAGGTGCGCGTTCCGAATCCCGCTGCCGTCCAGGCCGCCGCACTTAAAGCCAAGGCGGAACAAAAAAAGAGGGAAGAAAAAGAGCGGTTGGCCAAAAAGATCAGCTTGGAGCTCGATCGCAAAGTCGTCTACACCGAAGGCTTGCCGTGGCCGACTTTGCCGCTGCTCGACAAAGTCCATACCACCGGCGAAAAAAGTGGCGCCTGGGTTTCCGTACGCACTCATGAGCGCCGCCCTTTCTTTGCCCATTGGCGAGTCGGTGAGGGCTTTGTCGCCATGTTGGCCGCCGAGCCGGAGGGCTCCGCGGTCGGCAATTTTCCCCTGTGGGACGGCTACGGTGTTTTCATGGCTCAGGTTTGTAGGTTTTTGGAAAGCACTCCAGGGCGAGAGAGTTTCAAAGTCGCCGGTCTCGTCGACGGCAAACAGGTCTTGATTCAAGCGCTCGACCTCAGCGGGCGGCGAGCCCCGAGTGACTGGACCTTCGAGATTACCTCCGATACTAATGTTGGCGATCAAGATCAGCCCGCCTTGAGGATCGTGAATCGCCAGGCGCTCGACGACTCGCGATGGCTCGTTGAGTTGAATCGCGAACCGGGGCCGGGGCTGCTCAAGTTGCTGGCTAAACCCAATGGCAAATCGCAGCGGGTGGCCAACACTCTTCTCGTCGCTCCGCCGCCAAGGGAAGTGAGGCGTCGCGGCTTGGACTTGGAAGGCCTCGAAGCCTGGAGCCGTTTTTTAGCCGCTCCCTTGGTGACAGAGTTCGACGCACAGGATAGCTTTGGCCCGATGCCTGGTGAACGCGCCCAGCGATTTGCCGCGCCAGCGGCTTGGTTGGGTTGGCTCGTCTTGTTGTTCATGGTTGAACTCGCTGCAAAGCGCTGGCTGAGGCGACGCGAAGCGACATGAGACCACTCCGACAAAAAAGACCGCGGCTCGCGGTTTCCGCCGGTGATCCTCAGGGTATCGGACCCGAAGTGACCGCAGATGCCCTTGGCGCCCTCATGGCGAGCGACCAAGAGTTCGACGTCAGCCTTTTCGGCGATCGAACGATCTTGGAACGCGAGTTGAAGCGCGTCGGAGTCGATGACGGTGCCCGCGTGACGCTCGTCGATTGTCCCTTCCAAGATGCCGGCGAGCCTGGACCTTCGGCGGCGGGGGGCCTTGCGGCCCTGAAGGCGCTGAGTGCGGCCGCTGAGATGGTTGAAACCCATCGTGCCGACGCTCTCGTGACCGCGCCCTTGGCGAAGGAGGCGGTTTGCGTCCACGAGCCGGGGTTCGTCGGGCATACCGGATTTCTCGGTCACCGTAGCGGCGTGGTGCCGCTCATGATGCTGGCCTCTGAACGCCTGCGCATCGCCCTGGTGACCGACCACTTGCCCTTGCGCGAAGTCGCTGATCATGTGGATAGACCGGCGCTCGAGTTTGCCCTAAGTCGCCTCAAGAGCGGGCTACAGGACGTGTTCGGCGTCGCGCGGCCGCACATTGCGGTTCTGGGGCTCAATCCTCACGCGGGCGAAGGGGGAAAGTTGGGGCGCGAGGAGTGCGATCTGATCGAACCCTGGCTGAAAGAGCACCCAGGGGTTGAGGGTCCCTTTGCGGCCGACGGTTTTTTTCGACCGGGCCAGTTCGAGCGCTTCGACGCCATCTTAGCGATGTATCACGACCAAGGTTTGATTCCGCTCAAGGCTCTTTCTGCGGGCGCCGCCCTCAACATCAGTCTGGGCTTGCCCTATCCGCGAACGTCGCCGGACCACGGAACGGCGTTTTTGTTGGCGGGGCAGGGGCGTGCAGATTCCTCGAGCATGTTCTACGCCATGCGTTGCGCCTTGCGACTTGGCCGCGGCGAAACTCTCCAATGATCTTGCTCGCGTGATCTCATGGATTTTGGGCATCTGCTTTGACACTTGTCCCCTCCATCACTACATTCTCAACGGGGAAAGTTCGGTTTTGCAACTGAGCGTCGTATGTTCGAGCTAGGGTTTGATCACTATTCGGTAGGGGGCCTCTGGAGGAAGGGGCACCACTCGGGGGAGACTCCTTCGAGGTGACCGCAGCGATCAGCATTGGCGTCTGTCGTTACACGAGGGGCATGTCGGCGCGAGGGTTGCGATTTGTGGATCGTGGGGTTGAGGGAATGGCTAGACGTAAGAAGAGAATTCTCTTCGATGTGATGGGGACCGGGAGGTCATCGGCACCGGCGAGAAAATCACCGTCGGGACGACTTCCCGCGGCAAAACGCAGCAAGGCTTCGGCTAGCGGTACTAAGAAAAGTCGCCGCGAAAGCGCGGACCTTGACTACGGCGAATCGCGGATGCGAGGTCTCGGTTTTGGCGAAGGTGAGTTTCGCATCACCGTGAACCTGGCGGCCGCCATGGGCATGGCCTTCGTGGTTTTCATGGCGCTTTCGTACTACTTCGGCTATGTCCAAGGCTCGCGAAGCGAGTCCCCAGGCCGTGGTTCAGCGAACGAGTCCAGCGACCCATCCCTGTCGAAGAACAGGCCTGCCAGCACCTTTGGCACGATCTACTCGGTACGCGCCAATAAGACGCAGTTTAGCTCATTGACTCAATGGGCCATGGAAGAAGACATGAAGGCGCAGGCCAACTTCCTGGAGAAAGAGGGTTATGAGGACGTCGATCTTCGCCTCATTGAGGGCGCTGAGGACAACAATGGGCCTTACTACGCCCTGTGGGTAGGTGCCTCCCAAGACCGGGATTCTCTCGATGACTTGGCGGAGGAACTACGAGGTCTGAAATATCGAAAGGGAGAGTATCCCTTTTACACCGCCTTTGTCTTGCCGAAGTTTCGCTAAACCATGACCTTGTGGTCACTCGGCCCAGTGGGAACGCGAGCCTCTTTTTTGCCTTGAGGCCGCAGCAAAGGCCTCCTCAAGCCTCTTTTCGTGGCCTTAGGCCGCCGATCTATGGATTTATCCCGGCTGATTGCTACAAATCCAGCCACACAACGTGTCGGAACTGAGAATTCACAGGAGTTCAGCCGTGTCTTTGCATCGAAGCCTCGCGGGTACTAGTAAACTTACGGGAACCCGCAACGTCCTGACGAGATCCGAACGTTTGGAGCGTCTCAAAGAAGATGGCCGCTACACTGAAGGCAGCGACGTCTACGGCTTGCCGAAGGTCCGCACAATCGTGGCCAAAATCGGCAAGAAGAAGAAAAAGAAGGACGAAGAGGAAGAGGCTTAGTCTCTTTGGATGGGTCGCGGTGCCAGCCTTAGGAGGCTGATTCGCTCGATCCGAGTCGACAATCAACCCTAAGGCCAGGCATTGTCCTGGCCTTTGGTCGTGGAAGTGCCCGAGACGGTACCTCGCTACCCCGGCAAACTCTAGACGCGACCGCGAAGGCGCAACATCATGGCCTCAGATCTGATTGAAATCTTTTCGGCAATTCAGGGTGAAGGGCCCATTGTGGGGCGCCGACAGATCTTCCTCAGATTCGGCCACTGCGATGTCGCCTGCGATTACTGCGATACCCCCCTTTGTCACGTCGAGCTGGCCTGTTTTCGGGCAGAAACGCACCCTGGGTCACGCGAGTTTGAGAGTTTCAAGAATCCCGCTTCAAAAGACCAGATCGCTCAACTCGTGTCTCGATTGGATTCGCCCCCTGGACGCCACCACTCGGTGTCGTTGACCGGGGGCGAGCCGCTCCTTCATGCTGACACGATCCTCGCCTTGGGGCCTGTTTTTCGGGAGCGAGGCTTGCGCTGTTACCTTGAGACCAATGGTCACTTGGTGGACGAGCTCAAACGAGTTCTAGCGGTCATCGACATCATTGGGATGGACATCAAGATTGCGTCGACGGCGGGATTTCCCCCTCGTCACGAAGAGAACCGCGCATTTCTGGCCCTATCCCACGCGGCGGGGCGAGAGGTATTCGTGAAGATTGTGGTCGGTGAGAAGACCACCAGGGACGAACTGGAGGCAGCGCTTGCCGTGGTCCACGACGTCGATCCTGAATTAACGGTGGTCCTCCAGCCCGTGACGCCCTTTGGCGGCCGTGGCGTGCCCCCGACGCCCGCGGCACTCTTGGAGTTGCAGGATGCCGCACTGGCGTCTTTGCCAAACACTTTGGTGATTCCTCAGACCCATAAGATGATCAAGCAAAAATGAGCCTCGCTACCGTTGCCATCGTTGGACGACCGAACGTTGGAAAATCCTCTTATCTGAACGCCGTCATCGGTCGCCGTATCGCGATCGTTGAACCCACGCCAGGGGTCACACGGGACCGTCTCATCATCGATGTCAGAGTGGGCGACCGCAATATCCAGCTCATGGACACGGGCGGTATCGGCATCGTCGACGTCGCTCAGCTGGACGATGACATCGCCTACCAGATCGACATGGCGATCGAGCTTGCCGATGCCGTGATCTTCCTCGTTGACGGCAAGGACGGCATCACGGCCCTCGACCAACAAGTGGCGGACACCCTTCGCCGCCTCAAAAAGCCGGTGATTTTAGGCGTCAATAAGATCGATCACCCCAAGCGCGATCCGCAAGCGGGTGAGTTCTGGGCCCTCGGCCTCGGCGAGCCACACCCACTATCGGCCTTGGAAAAACTCGGCGTGGACGCCTTACTGGACGACGTCGTCGCCATGCTTCCGGAGGACTTTTACCCGGGGGAAAGTCCCAATGAGCTGCCTAAATTCGCCTTCGTCGGTAAGCGCAACGTGGGGAAATCGACTTTGCTCAACACGATGGCCGGAGAAGCTCGCGTGATCGTGAGCGAAATCGCCGGTACGACTCGGGATGCTGTCGACGTCGATCTTGAGTACGAAGGGTTGAAGTTCACCGCGATCGACACCGCCGGGGTCATGAAAAAGGGCAAGGTGCCGTCGTCGATCGATTTCTACAGCCAAACTCGTACCGAGGCCGCGATTCGTCGCTGCGATGTGGTGCTGTTTTTGATCGACGCCACCGACGATATTTCGCAAGTCGACAAAAAGATCGCCATGCAGGTTCGTGACCAAGGCAAGCCATGTATTTTGGCGATCAACAAGTGGGATCTCGCTTCAGGGCGCATGGAGTCCAAAGACTACTTGGAGTACATCGGCGAGAAACTTCCGGGTTTCCACTTTGCTCCGGTCGTCTTCATTTCGGCGCTCGAAGAGTTCAACACTAAAGGCGTGCTCGAAGTTGCCTTTGACATCTACGGCCAGGCGAGTAAGCGCGTCGGAACGGGAGAGCTCAACCGGCTCTTGGAGCAGGCATTTGAGAAAAGAAAGCCGGGCGGAAAGCGCGGTTACAAAGCGCGCATCTACTACGGCGCGCAGGTCGAAACATCACCGCCGACTTTCGTGGTCTTCGTCAACGATTTGCGGATGTTTCCCGAGAATTACCGTCGCTATCTTGAGAACCGATTGCGAGAGGCATTCGATTTCGCCGAAGTTCCACTGCAGGTTCGCTTTCGGAGACGGACCTCGCTCTACCACGCTTGACGCTCATTCGCTTGGCAAACTTCATGGAGGCTTATGCATGCTTTTTCGTCTTTCGATCGCTGCGATAATCTTGATTTCGGTGCCACTATTCACGAGCTGTGGATCGACCCCAAAACCGGAGGATGAAGACTGGGTCCAAGGCTACGAGCACGGCTTCGACTACTTGTGGGACGAGTCGCTCTCGGTTTTGAAACAACGCTACGAAATGGCGACGGCGGTACCCGCCAAACAAAAGATGACCACGGAATGGGACACTCAGCTCGCCTATTTCTCCGAGCAAGGCGAACGCGTCCGGCTCAGCGTTGAGTTTGAAGAGCGGCCCGTCGTGGGCTGGGTTATCACGACGACCGAAGAAAGACAGATCAATACGAATCAACTCAACCCAACGGTCGGGTCGGAAGCAGACTGGGAAGACGCCGACCCGGACGGCTCAGCGACCTCTTTTTACCGTCTCGGTATGGCGGCACGGATGAGGCCGCGAGAGAGTTGGCGGAGCGATCGTGAACGCAGGCTCGAGTCGGAAAGCCAAGCGGCGACTCAGCCCTTGGGAGTCAATCCGTAGCGGAAAATGAGCCAGAGTATCTTCGAGCCGGCTCGGACTGTCCCCGAAAGCGTGCCCGAGATCTTCGACCGACCGATGCGCTGTGAGTAGCTGACATCAACCTCTCCGCAGCGTAGTTTTTGGCGCACAGCTTTGATTTGCATCTCGACTGTCCAGCCCATTCCGTCGTCGCACATTTGGAGCTGGCGGAGGCTTTTTGCGCGAATGGCCCGAAATGGCCCTAGATCTGACCACTTTGCATTAAAAAAAATGCGCATCAAAATGGTCGCCAATCGATTGCCAAATCGCTGTTGAAAATTGAGTGCTCCGGGGACGGCGAGGCGCACTCTTGAACCGACCACAAAATCTATGCGGCCGCTCAGTATTGGCTCCAGCAAAAGTCCGAGTTGCTGCGGGTCGTCGCTGTGATCGGCGTCAATGAAGGCGACGATTGTGCTGCGCGGAGACAAATTCGAAAGTGCTTTGAGGCAGGCCGCTCCATAACCACGTTTTGGCTCTGTGACGACTCGCGCGCCCTTTGAGGCCGCAATTGAGGCCGTCGCATCTTGGCTTCCATTGTCGCAAACAATGACTTCGCCAAGGAGACCACGGGGCAGTGCGTCCAGCACGGCGCCGATCGCTTTCTCTTCGTTGAGCGCGGGGATGATAAGTGAAACGAAGGTCTCAGTTGTGTCGGAGGCGTTGGTCATAGTTGCGTCAAATGAGGTGCTTATCTTGGTGCCGAGATCAAAACTTGAGCCCGCTGTTTCGATTTTCACTGAAGGTTTTTTGCCGTGATGACGATTTTTTCTTGTTGAAGCCGTCAGTCGCGTGCTTTATTTTTTCTCGTGAGTGGTATGCATGCTCGTCGTCCACTCACACTTACGGGACCATAGACGAGCTTGACTCTCTTAAGGAGTTGGGAATTGGCTAAGAAAACTACGAAGAAACGGGCGACCAAAAAAAAGGCCGTCCGCAAAACCACCAAGAAGAAGGCCGTGAAGAAAAAGGCCACGAAGAAAAAGGCCACTCGCAAGAAGGCCACTAAGAAGAAGGCCACTAAGAAGAAGGCCACTAAGAAGAAGGCCACCAAGAAGAAGGCCACTAAGAAGAAGGCCACTAAGAAGAAGGCCACCAAGAAGAAGGCCACGAAGAAAAAGGCTACTCGCAAAAAAGCCACCAAGAAGAAGGCCACTCGCAAGAAGGCCACGAAGAAAAAGGCGACACGCAAAAAAGCTACGCGTCGCCGATAGAACGGAAGCGACACTCCTTTACGGGTCTGTCGCTTTTGCTGATCTAAGCGAGCCTCTCCTTCGGGAAGGGCTCGCTTTTTTGTGCACGCCTCTCCTTCGGGAAGGGCTCGCTTTTTTGTGGGTGCAACTCACTCGGTGAGGGCTCGCTACTTATTCGAGCTTGGGGCGTCAGGAAAGCCCTGGGGCGACTCAATCCAAAGAAACTAGACGGTTCACCCAAAGCTTCGTATCCTGCCTGGGCTCGTGTGCGTTTTTATTCTGCGATTGGACTTCACTCATGATTCGAAAAATGTCATGGCATCTTGGTCGCTCGCACCGCGGTCGTGGGCTGAAGGTAGAGCTTTGGGTTGGCGTGCTTTTGTTCGCCCTGATTTCCACGGCCTCAAGCCAGGGGCGAGAAGCCGAAGACGTCTATGACTTTGGCGGCAAGCCGCGAGTAAAACGCAGCTACAAGCGCGACGGAAAGCTGATCGTCGACAACGACTTTTATTGCAGCGCCTGTGCCAAAGAAAAACGCATCGCTCACAAACATCGCGATGACATGGCGCACATCTTGGAGTTCGACAAATCCTTCAATCCCAAGCGATCCGACGGCACAACGAAAGGGCACTTCGGAACCTTTCGCATGATGGAGCAAGAAGGGGAGAGCATGCTGTCCTTTTTGCGAACCCAGACGAAGTCAAAGAAAGGCGTCTTCATCGAAGACCGGAACTTCCGGGTCTATTCAGACCTGCCCTCAGTCCACACCAAAAAGAAGCCCTACCGCCGCCGTCTCGAAGAGCTCGAAGAACTCAACGAGGTCTTTCCGAAGGTCACGGATAAAACGATCGTCTTAAACTCTCATCAACGGGCCCATCAGTGTCTCGTTCGGGTGCGCCGCATCCGTCGCGAGTTCCAGGCCTTGATGCGGTACAACCCGAAGAAGCAACCGTTTTCCTACTTGGGCCCGTGGATGGGGCTAGACCAAAAGTATGAGATATACGTCTTCGCAAAGAAGAAGTCCTACTTCCTCTTCCTGCAGCGCTTTTTGGGCAAAGCATCCAAGGATTCCGATGGGATCACTTGGCACAACCTCAAAGACAAGTCGATGGTGGTGGCTCTTCACGCCGAAGGACTTTCCGACACGGACCTCAACAACGCTTTGACGCATCGCTTCGCCTACGCCTTGATCACCGGCTATTCGCAATACCGTTACGACTTGCCGGCTTGGTTGGCCTTGGGCTACGCCCATTTGATGGAGCGTCGCGAGCGCAGCGACTTCGACACCTTGATCTTCGGTGAAGGCAAGACCCCGAAATGGAACTGGCCGAGTAAGTGGAAACCCCATGTCCGGCGAAAGATCACGTCTCGCAAGGTTCCCTCGCTCTCTTCCTACGCCCAGAAAGACCGCGTCAACGACCTCGTGCCGAATAACCACCCATTGGCCTGGAGTCTGGTCTCTTTCCTCGTGCAGCACGATCAGAAGGCCTTCTCGCGCCTCGTGACGACGCTGAAGACGAAGAAAGACCGCGAAAGCACCCGAGACTTGGTCATTCGCGCCCTAAAAGTCGGTTACAAGATGTCGATTTTGCAGTTAGACGCTCGTTGGCAGGACTGGGTCAAAGAGACTTACCCCAAAAACTGAGAACCAGCCGGTCAGCTCGGAGTCTGCGAAGCCGACGAGGCATTGGAATTGGCGCTCGAAGAACTTTGGGAGCAAGGCTATCGGGCGACTTCGACGGCGGACCTTTTGGGCTGCATGGGGATTCAAAAAGGCAGTTTCTACGCGACTTTTGGCAGCAAGCACGAGATCTTTGTTGCCGACCTATGCCGCTACACCCTTCGTCGATTTCAGGATTTCGAATGCCGGCTCGAGGGTTTGTCGCCTCGGTCCGCCATCCTCGAGATGTTCAGCATCGTTGATGCGGAATGCCGGTCACGAGACGGAAAACGCGGCTGTTTTCTCGTCAACATGGCCTTGGCGTTTGCACGCGAGGGGGCCAAGGTCGCCATTGGGGCGCGCCGCGAGGCGGAAGGTCAAGATGTGGTGCGCGAAATCAAAGCCGCGGGTGGAGAGGCGATCTTCGTGAAGACCGACGTCAGCAAACCCGACGAGGTCGCGAATCTTGTTGATTCGACGATCAGCGCTTGGGGCCACTTGGAAATCGCGTTCAACAACGCCGGCACCGAAGGAGCAGGACTGGCGCCGATCGCTGAGGACTCATCGGAAAACGTCCAGATTGTCATGGATATCAACGTGATGGGCGTTTGGAATTCGATGCGGGCGGAGATCCCGCATCTGAGCGAGCGAGGCGGCGTCATCATCAATACCCCTCGGTGGTAGGCAACCGCGGCTTCGGCGCCTTTGCAGCCTATGCCGCATCGAAGTTCGCGGTTGAGGGGCTTTCGCGGTCGGCGGCGCAGGAACTCGCGCGTACCAAGATCCGAGTCAACACGGTGGCGCCCGGTCCGGTCGACTGTAAGCACCCACGCATCTTGAGGTCCCCAGCATCGCGCTATTTGAGGCCGCTGTTGGCCTTCAAGTAAGTGAGGCCCACGCCGAGTTCCCTCGTCGTGAGCCTCTTAGCCCGAAGGCTTCCGAG
>JAZGFI010000171.1:0-47435 GCA_036479435.1 Planctomycetota bacterium
CAGGTGCCGGCACGTCCGATAAACGCGAGGGCGGATAGCCCACCCACGCTCCACACGAGTTGCTGGCTTTGCGTAGCCCACGCAGCCGTGGCCAGCACGAGCACGTAGGCGCAAAGCCAGAGTGTGGAGCGTTCGTTCATGGCTAGATGTGGCAGGCGAATGTCTTGCTCATCGAAGGCGCAAGGCCTTGGCCTAGGGTAAGGCCCACCGACTCGAGTGCGTCGTCTTGCGAGTCGAACGTGGCCACGACGATGTCGCCGTCGAACACGACGCAGGCACCGTCTCGCATGATAACACGCACGTTCGTCATGGGCGTACGCTCGCGAGCGATGGTCACATCGGCGGCGAGGCCCTCGCCATCCCCGAGGCTGCATGCGACCAGGGCGGCTTGCTTGGTCCGATACGGGCCGACGCCTGATAGCTCGTGGCCATCGCGGAGTACGAGGTAGCCGCGACTCGAGTTGGCAACCTCTAGAGTTACTTCCCTCGTGTCACCGTTGGGCGTAGGCAGGTGTAGGTATTTACGGGCGATGATGGTCATGACTGCTCTCCTATCGTCTGAGTTGAGCTCACCTTTAGACGGCGAGCGGGATTGTGTCTTCGCCCCACGGTGGCTCACTGCGGCATCGGTCACGTGCGAGCTCCATATGGGCCAGCGCTTCGGCCACAGCGCGCTGGCGTTGCTCGGCGTACTTGCGGCACATGTCTGATTGCTCTTTGAGGCTGTCGTCTAGGGTGAAGAGCTCAAGCGTGTCGTAGAGCTCGGCTAGGGTCTTGATGGTGGCATTGATGCGGTCACGTGGGCTCATACGCGTGTCCCCTTGTGCTCCACGACGTAGCCAAAGGTGCGGAAGGTATCCAAGCATGCGACGGGCCTTTGGCCATAGGCACACTCATCATTGTAGTCACCCGCGCGTTCTTCCGCTGTGGTCTTGGGGTCACCAACATCGTCTTCACGAAAGAGCACGATGTCCGCGTTTTCCTCGTGTATGGCGAGAGCTCCGGGGTTGATGGGCGCACCTTCGTCTGTGCCGAGGTCGCGCTTGCTCACAAGGTATGAGGCCCAGTCGACGGCCTCGCTATAGTCACCTACACATGGCTGGTCGTGGAGGTTGCGTAGCTCATCGACGGCGTCCTCTAGTTCTTGGGGAGTGCAGTCGTCGCTGGTCCAGTCGGAGCACGCGAGCGATTCGTAGAGGTCAATGACCTCTTGTTTAGCGAGGTCGATGAGGGATTGGCGGGCTTTCTGGGCATTGCTCATGGTATGTTCCTTGCTGCTTTGGTGAATGCTGCGAGGGCAGCGGCAAGCCGCTCGAATGCGGCGTCGATGGGGTCTTTCATAGTGTGGTCCTACTCGTCGTGGTCGCTGTAGACGGGCGGCGAGACATCGCAGCAACCCGTGTCGTGGCATTCATCGCAGCCCATACCGATGCACTCGAGGCACATGCCGGGTTCGGGGACATCGATGGGGTATTCGGGGTAGTCGTTCATGGCTAGACTCCAAAGGCGAGGGCAAGGGTGGATTCAAGGTCGCGCTCGAGCTCGGAGACGCGGCGGGTGAGGCTCTTGATGGGCAAGACGCTGGCTTGGCGCCGGGCTGCCTTGAGTTGACGGCGAAGGGAGGAGACGATGTTTTGAGTTGCGGCGGGCATGATGTGGTCCTTAGTTGGCGGCACAGCCGAGGGCGAAGGCGAGGGCAGCGACCCAAGCGCCGAGGAGGGCGTGTGAGGGGGAGGAAAGGATGTGGCTGATTGCTTTGTTCATGGGTCTGTCTGCTTTCTTGCTGGGTTACCAGCGGCTGGGGTCTTGCTCGGCGGCATCTTGGGCTTGGTCGTAGGCACGAGCAGCTCGGCGGCACGCCTTGCGGGTGGCTTTGGTGCTGCGCTCGTACATCGCGTCACGAGCGGCGAAGTAGCGGGCGGCGGCTTGGCTGAGTGCGTCGTTGCTCATGTATCTACTGTAGTGCGGGTCTACTGTCGTGCCCACGCCCTTGTGACGTTTCTTGGTGCCCAAAGCGGGACACAACCACAGCATGCGTGCAGGCAGGAGACGGGAAGGTGAGGCTGCGCAAAACGAGTCGGCGGTCCACTGCCTTCTTGGCTCCAATGGGAGTAGGATGGAACACAGACCCCGTGAGCTGGGGTGCTTGGCGAAGGCTGCGGTGTTCCCACAACTCCTCATGCGCTGCTGTCCATTGCGGCCCGGAGGGTCGCGCGAGCGGCGCTAGCCGCCTTGCGGGACGCCTTCACCCACATACACCTCGTACACAGCTGCTACGCCATGGAACCCAGCTCACACACACGCCGTGCCCGCTCCGAGGACGACTGGCCCCATTCTCCCGAACCCTAGGGCGCACCCTCCGGGCCCTGGGGTGGGTATGGCTCTACAGCCCTGTTATGGAGGGGTTGGTGCCGCGCTGGGGCTGTGCCGCTGGCCAACGGCCCACGCCCGGACGCCTGAGGCAGTGGCCGCCGCGCTCGCACGCCCATGTGTCCCGGCCTGGGGCGGAGGGTACCACCGGTGGGAGGCCGGCCCCTGTCAGGGGGCCACTCCCCACACCCTGAACTTCAGCATCTAGCCCATCGCTCTACAGTAGAGTCACCACCAAACCCCCTTCTACGCATGCGCAACCCCGCCTGTTAGAATCGAATATGGAAGAACCCAACGAGCCAGTACCCCGAATACGGCATAATACGAAGGACGCGCACCCCTATATGACCCATGGAGGCGTCCATCGGAGCCTCTGGAGGGTGAAAGTGCCGCGTTTGGGGTAAGAATCGTAGGGAAAGGTAAGCCTATACACGCCCCACCTCCCACCTTTACCTACAAGTTTTGCCCTGTAATGAGTGTAAGGGCGAGCGGAAAAGGGTGCTGAATAAGACTTTACGTCGGCTAAGTCGATGGTTTTACTTTTGGGGGCCTGTTTGGGATGGGAAGGTGCGTGCGAATGGCATGGAGTGATGGGTTTTCTTCACGGTAGACACGCGCTGTCAAATGGCGTTACAGTGACGGCACGCGGCTCGCCGGTCTGGCCCCGTTAGCCGCCAGTCAACGCGGGGGTAGGTCAGACTTCCCCGCAACGTCGAACCGGCCGCCGGCAGCTTGTCCCCCTCGGGTCAATCGCCGCCGGGGGTCGCTTTACACTACTGTAGAGTCGCCCATGGCCACGGTCCTACCACCACGACGCATCGTCATGGGCAGCCCAAACGAGGAGCGGCGATTCCGGGAGGCAGTCGGCCTGCGGGTCAAGGAGGCACGGCTCTCGGTCTGGCTGACGCAGCAGGAAGTCGCGGATGCCATCGACTTGTCCCGCCCGTCACTAGCGAACATCGAGAAGGGCCGCCAAGGCAGCGTGCAGCTTCGGACACTACGCAGGCTTGGGAGGCTGTTTCAGATGGACTACCGTGACTTTTTGCCGGCGGGGTTGACTCGCCCCTGCTTTTGACGTTACTATGACGCCACGTAGTCCGGCATCCTGGAGTGGGCGGGTAGCTGCGAGGTCGTCGAGCCTCATCCGGGCCAGGTCGGAGAAGGAGGCTCGCGCCGTGATTCGGGACCCGGTGCATCTCTTGGGATTGTCTCAGTGAAATGGTCATCGCCGGGTCCCGCTTTATCTTCTCGGCTAACGCACCTCATCAAACAAACCCCCATGACCGAGCCCTCCCCGACTGCCCTCTTCCAACAAAGCGAGGGCCTCAGTCACCGTCTCTCCGACCTGCAAGACGACGTCCACCACCTCCGCGACATAGCTAAAGGGCAAGACGCATTGCTCACCTGGCTCGTGTATGGCCAGGGCATGATAATGGTCGCCCTGCTTGTTATCCTCTACTTCCTGGTGAGGTGACCCCATGCCCAAGACCAAATACACTATGGCCGGAGACGTTATCGAGCTCCGCGCCAACGCCGTCACCATCCACGGGCGTAAGGAGGACCGCATCGCCGACTGTGAGGTCGTCGTGCTGCTCGCCGAAACAAAAGCCGACCTCCGGGACGACGAAGCCCAAAAGTACACCCTCGTGTTCAAGAGCGCCAAACAGATCGATGCGTTCGCCCGTGAGCTCGGTCGCCACCGCCTCGCTGTCTGGCCCATGCACAACTAACCCCATGGCCACCCATACCGACCCAAAGCTCCAATCCGAGCGCGCAGCCATGGCACGCGAACGCACCCGCATCATCGCCTACCTGCGCTTCATGGAGCAAGAAGACAGTGACGAGCACGCAGGCCGAATCGCCCAAGCCCTCGGAGACGCCGAGCACTGGCAATGCTGGGACGAACTCGACGACGAAGGACAGATGCCTCCTGGCAAGGCTCCCGGTGCGCCATGAGGCCCACCCACATGTAGAGGTTTCGGCGCAACCCGCGGAAAATGTCTACACCTTCATCTAGACGCTGTCCCCAAGTTGCTCTTTCCCCACACTTCCCTACAGGGGCCGCTGCCCTCCCATCCCGGAGAAGGTGGCTTCGCCCCTTCCTTGCCTGCTACGATGCCCCGGGGTCTGATGGTGACCCCCTTCGGTCAACGACACGTCACAATCTAGCGCCCGCGGTCCCTCTCCATGCTCCGCGGGCGCACCTAGGGGTAGACCGTCCCTGCCTTGACGTGGCAGTGACGTCTGTGTAGGGTGGTGCTGCACTCTCGGGGGAAGCGAAGGAGGAGCCCTAGGGGCCGGTGCATCGGTCTTGCGAGCAAGCCCTTCGTGAGAAGCCGTGTTGTGTGCGGGAGGCATGTTTCCCGCGGGGAGCAGATGGCTGACAGTCCAGTTGCTCTGTGTCGCAAGACGCCCGGACCTTCCCATGAGACCAGCAATCCGGGTTCCCCACCTTTCCTGCCAAAGGATCCCATGGGATGTGATATCCACATACTGTTCGAGAAGCGCGAGCTGCAAGGCGCCCCATGGCGGCTTTTCTCCCCAGTGGTGCACTGCCCGCGGCACAGTGGCACCGACAAGAAGTGCTGGCAATGCGATGCCGCGGGCAGTGCCTACTACGCCAACCGAAACTACCACCTCTTCGCCATCCTGGGCAACGTGCGTAACGCATTTGGGACCGCCGGGTGCAAAACCGCCGCAGGAGCGTTTCGCTTCATCAGCGAACACCGGGGCGTGCCCGACGATGCGAGCCCGCAGCTTCGCTCCATCGCCAACGAGGAGGACTTCGATGCCGGCTACCTCGGCGACCATTCGCTTACCCACGTCAGCCTCAAAGAGCTCGTGGAGTTCGACTGGGAGCAGAAAAACGTTCTCACGGGCATTATCTCTGCCGAGGCGTTCCTCGAATGGGACGGGAAGTGGCCCGAGGCCTATTCCGGCGGCATCTTCGGCCCGGGCATTCGCGTTGTGGACTACTTCGTCCCGGCGCTACTCCAGGCTCCGGAGCGGTGGCTCGAGGCTCAAGGGAATCCCTCCCATGTGTGCGTTTCCTGGCCCGTGACTTACCGACAGGCGGCCGGCGTAGCATTCATGGCCCTTGTTGAAGCCCTCAAGGCCCACGGCAAGCCGGAAAACGTCCGGATGGTGTTTGGATTCGACTCATGACACGCGGCGAAGACTACTTCCGGGCCATGCAAAAGCTCTCCCCCAGGGTCTACGGCCCCCATCGCTGGGAAGACCAGCCGGACCCGGAAGTGTGGGAGGCGTACGCTGACCCGGAGTCTTACGGGCGAAACCCCAAGCCGAAGCTCATCCGCGACGAGAATCGGAAGCTGTACGGGCAGTGGAAGAAGCCATGAGGAACACGGATGATATCAAGCCCCAGCGTCCCGCGGAGTTCAGCCCCGGTTACATTCTTTGGGCCGCCAAGTACCACATCGAGATGCTCAAGCTCCGCCACACTGCGGCCATGCAGGAGGCGGGCAACGTGGCCGATGAAATCACTCGGTTCGAGGGATACGTCGCGGAGTTGGAGCAAGGCGAGAAGCCATGAAAGCTAGGCCTTTCAGCCTCTCAATCGTGACGGAGCGACAGATCGCCCTATTCGAGGCGAAGATTGACAAATCCGGGAAGTGCTGGCTTTGGATGGGCAGTCGGGTGAAGGATGGCTATGGCGATCTTTATATCGGTTCGGAGGTGAAGAAAACGAGTCGCGTGGTCAAGGCCCATCGTCTTGCGTGGCTAATTGAGCATCCGTTCGATACGCTGGGGCCTGATGACTGCGTGCTTCATTCCTGCGACAACCCTCCCTGCTGCCGACCGGATCACCTATTTATCGGAACGAAAGCAGACAACAACTATGACAAGCTCGCCAAGGGACGTCATAGGGCGATAAGTGGTGAACAATGCCACAATGCGAAGCTAACGAGGGCTGACATTCCGGTGATTCGCGCATCGAAGGAGAAGCAGGCAGCGCTCGCGGCTCGCTACGGTGTATCTCATCAGGTGATTTGGATGGTCAAGCGAGGCAAGGCATGGAGTCACGTCGCATGACCCTCGAGGATCGGGTGGAGCGGCTCGAAATCCGCGCGGACGAGCTTCGGGACCTTGGCAAGCTCATGGGCGAGCGCCAAGACAAGGACATCGCTGCGGGCAGGAAGCTAACCGAGGGCACGCTTGCGTTGTGCGAAGATGTCACTGCTCTCAAGGCCCAGGTGGCGGAGCTCGATGTCATGGTTCTGGCGATTCACGCGGCGATCAAGGACGTGCAGGAGAGAGTATGACCGGCGAAGACTTCATTCTGGATACGATGCCCAAGATCACGCTTCCCTGGGACACGGAAGGCAAGACCGTGCCTTGGGGCAACGCGGAGGTGACGCTGCGACGCAAGGTCGACTGGTATGGCATTAGCTACTGCTCGGAACCGGGCGACAAGGGACTCTGGATAGAGAGCGAGGGCGCATGGATGAAGATCCACCCGTGCTACTCGCCTGTTCATGTGAGGACAGGGGACTTCCGGGAGGGCAAATGACCGGTGAAGAGCTGAGAACGAAGGCCATCAACGGTGCCCGCGGGGTCGTCGGCTGGGGCAAGCTGTCTGCGAGCGAGAAGGGCATGTGGAACAATGCTGTCCGCGAGATTCAGCACGAGAAGGACAAGCTGCTGGTCAGGGTCACCCTTCATGAGCGGGAGAGCATCATTGCGTTCCTTCGGGACAAGTGCGCAGCGCTCAGGGGAGACCCGGCCCTCGGTCTCTCGGACATGATGATTGGCATGCTCGCGTTCGGGGAAGACCTTGCGAGGATGCTCGAGCGAGGCGAGCACACGTGAAGGCTAGGCCATTCTACCTTTCAATCGTGACAGAGCGGCAGCTCGCCTCGTTTGAGGCGAAGATTGATCGGTCTGGCGATTGCTGGCCTTGGACGGCCTCTAGATGTAGCGTTGGTTATGGCAAGTTTTATATCGGATGGCGTTCCCGGGGCACCCTTCGTTTGGTGGGGTCGCATCGGCTAGCGTGGATGCTGGCGCATCCGACCCTGATACTTACATCGGGGGATTTCGTATGTCATCGCTGCGACGTGAAGCTGTGTTGCAACCCGGAGCATCTTTTCCGAGGAACGCCGAATGACAATGTCCAGGACATGATGCAAAAGGGCCGCCATCGGGCCACGAGGGGCGAAGAACGCAGCTTCGCCAAGCTAACAGAGAGTGACGTCAGAGCTATCCGGGCTTCAAATGAGCTTCACCGGGCCCTGGGCGCTCGTTACGGCGTCACTAGAATGACGATTTCTAACATCAGATGTGGCAGGCGATGGGCCCATGTGAAGTGATGGGGTAATTCCTGTGTTGCTTGGCGTCGCGACGGACAGTAATCTCTCCTTGTGAATGGTGGGCAGCTACTTTTCGATCAGATGTTGAGAATCACCCCGGACCCGCCGGAGTGGGAAGAGCTTCCTGTAGCCACTAGGGCGCTGTTTGAGGCGGTCGCTGCATTGAAGCTTGCGTTCGTTCATCACACGAGCGCTCCCAACGCTCACCCGGTGAAACCCAAAACTGGCTGACATGTAGCAAACCGGCCAGCCGGCTTCCGGCTGACGGGCCGCTTGCGCTCCGTGGCCGCCAGTTGCATGGTTGGTTCCATGGCGTTGACGTCCACTCAGTTCCAGTACTTCCAAGACAGGATGGACGTGATGGACCCCGACCTCACCTCGGTCAAGACTGCCGTCGAGGCGACGCAAGTCGACCTCGCCGCGCTCGAGGTGCTGATCACGACGACGAACACGAAGCTGGATACGGTCATTACGGCTCTCGCCACCCTGGATACGAGCGTGCAGACTTCGGAAACCAACATCGTCCTGGCGGTGACGGGCGTCTCGCTTGGCGACGGCGTCCTGGCGGAGATTCGCGACGAGCTCGTAGGCGTGCGCAATACCCAGCTGGAGTAGCGGCTACGGCGCAGTTGCACCCGCGCTGACGTCAGTGTAGCGTCGCTATTTAGGCAGTGGCGGGTGTTGTTTGGCTCTCCAGCACTTGATTCAGGGATGGCCTGCCGCTGCCGATTCATGCCACAATAGCGACGGACCCCACGACGCGATCTCTCTGTGTACGCGATGGTTGGGAAACTCTGGGGGTTCGCCCCGGGCGTCGGTCTCCCATTCTGATGCCCGGGGCTTTATGTCTGACGAACCCAAGAAACCCGCCACTCCGGTAGCCGACGCGATCGATGCTGCGATGCCCGATACGCGCCCTGGCGCAGATGTCACCGACGGCGCGACCGGCCGGCCCTACAGCCAGGTCGGGGAGAAAAGCGCGGGCGAGCTGCTGTACGAGCGCTGGGTGGCCGATCGGATCAATCCCGACCGCTACCCGTCTTGGGGCGCATTGTCGGCCGTGGACCAAAGGCGCCACGAGTTCGAGGCCGGAAAGAGCGCGGGGCAGTTGGCTTACGAGAAGGAGACGGCGATACCGAGGCTCGATCCAGCGACGGGAAAGGAGTGTTCGCCTCTGCCGCCTTACTGGGACCAGCTTCCGCCTAGCGAGCAGAAGCGCTGGAACTTCAACGCGACGGTCACGCCCAAGAATCAGACCATCAAAGCACCATAGCCGCCCGGAATCGCGCAGGAACAGGGGGATGCACGACCCCGCGCGCTAAACCCCGGGCGGCCATGTGGTATTATGTGTGAGTGAACGCTCACGCACAAGTCGCGCAGGTCTCGCAACGGCGCCTGGCGAGCGACCTTTGGCCCGGCTCCGCGGAAGACCACTTCTTCGCACTCATCAGGTTGCGAGAGTGCCGCCGTACAGTCAAATGGCTGGTCGACGCGGGTTTGCTGAATCCGCAGGACCCGATCTCCCGTCACGAGATTGAGCACTGTCGCGCGGCGATCCGCCACATGCCCGCGACTACCGCTCAACCGGTGGGCGAGACTTGCTTTGCTCCGCGCCGGCGTTCTCCGCACACGCCTCCGCCGCTTCCGGCGTGGGCTCGTCGGGCAAAAACGGCTCGACCGCGATGATGAGTTGTTCGAGCGAATGGTGGTAGTCGGAGCCCCAGTCCTGGGAGTGCCACCACGCGAGGCACTTCTTGAGCTCCGCGACCGCGACGATGTCCTCGACGGCCACCTCGCCGAGCAGTCGCAGGGTCTTGCCGGGCGCGGCCCAGTTGGCCTTTATCTCTTCCTGTAGCTGTTCCCGTACCGCCGAGGCGGCTGCTTCCCAGCCTTCGCGAAGCTTGGGGTCCAGCTTCCCCCAGTCAGCCGGTCGCCACCTCACCTCGATGGTCATGGCCCGAAAGGCCACCTCGCCCGGGGTCTTATCAGCAGGCATCACACTTCTCGTACTCGCCAAGCAGGCTCATGTTCCCGGTACCGGTGCACTTTGAGCAGGCCTTGGCCGCACGCTCGGCCTTGGCGTCTCGTTCGAGGTTCTCCATGGTGACGCAGTCGAGCAGCTTCCATGGGGGGCAATCTTCCCCGCACTCCTCGACCTGCTTCTCGTAGAGCAGCTGGCCGGGAGTCTTAGCCGCCTCGGCCCTGGTCATGACTTCCTGCTCGAAGGCCCGCCGGATGTCGTCAGGTAATTGGGCCCATGGCCGCCGATGCTGCGGCCGCGGTTGCCCCTCGTAGAGCAGCTGGCCGGGGGTCTTTTCCTCCTCAATCTTCCCCTCGTTGTCGCAGACAGAGCAGTATCCCCGCCCGTCTCCACCCATGAGGTGCTTGGGGTCCCCACCGCACCGGTGACACACGACCATATCCTCCCGGCCGAAGTTTGGCTCGAGGGCCATGCCACACATGAACGTGGTGGTCACCT
This sequence comes from Planctomycetota bacterium, assembly GCA_036479435.1. Classification (GTDB taxonomy): domain Bacteria; phylum Planctomycetota; family DRQF01; genus JAZGFI01. The sequence goes on from JAZGFI010000171.1 coordinate 10,180, forward strand.
CCTCCTTGAGACCGTCGTATCCCCTGCAAGTGCGGATCGTTTCTCCGTACAGCCGCCCGAGGTGGTGGGCCAGCGCCTTGAGGGTATCAGGTGTTCTCCGCGTTCCCGCACTGGCCTCGTAAAGCAGCTCGCCTGCCACCGCTACCATCCGGTCGATTTGACTTCTTTGTAGGGCTGTCAGTCCGGGCGTGCTATCCATGCTCCTAGTATGCCGTGACGTCACCGCCGCGTCAACTAGGCTGCGGCACGCGCACCCACGGGGACCCGGACCAGAACCTCTATATAAAGGATAGGCGCAGGGTCCGGCCGGCCGGCTGGGCATTGGACGTGGCGAAGGCTTAGAAAGCCCACGCGATGGCAATGTTTGCACTTCCACTGGGTTCCCACGGGTTCCATCTTGTGAAGAGCCATACGCGCACCGTATGGCCCGTTGACGTCGTTGTCAACCGCGCACCCTCTAGATGGTCTCGGCTGCCAAGATTCGCCGACCCGGAGCGTCGCGAAGCACTACGCCCCTTGGCTGGGGAACGATGCCCACAAACGGCGTTACCCCCTGGCCCAAGTCCATGGAAATGCTGGGATTCGGCACAAGGCCCACAAACGGCACCGGTAACTGGGTGATGTTGGGCGACGCGCCCGCAGTTATCGTCGGATTCGGGACGATACCCACAAACGGGGTCGGGTCCTGCCCGATCAGCGGCACAACGCTCTGGATGGGAACGATGCCCACAAACGGCACTGGGCTTTGGGTGATGTCCGGCCCGGCCCCAGCCAGGATGGCGGGGATCGGGACGATACCCACGAACGGCGTCGGCTGCTGGGTGATGTCGACGGTCGTAGTGAGTGCCGGCTCGGGCACGAAGCCCACGAATGGGACCGGGTCCTGGAGGATGTCGACGGTCGTCGCGATGGCGGGGACGGGCACGAACCCCACAAACGGGGTCGGGTCCTGGGTAACGTCTTGATCTTCGCCTTTGACGAGCTGGCTCGGCACAAGGCCCACGAAGGGCACCGGCTGCTGGGTGATCGACACACTCGGTGTAGGTAATGTAGGTGTAGGTACGATACCCACGAACGGTGTCTCGTCCTGGGTGATGTCATGGTCGGCGACGACGATCTTGGGGACCGAGACGAAGCCGGTCACCACGTCGTCAAGGTTGTTGATGAGGGCGATCGCGTTCATGTCGCCCGAGGGGACGATGCCGACGAACGGATTCGGCACGTCCTGCATGATCAGCGCGGCCAAAGTGACGACCATGTCGCCCGATGAGACGATGCCCATGAACGGTGGGGCATCGTCCTGGGTGACGTCCTGGGGGAATCCTAGTCGCTCGAAGGATAGGTACCCAACGATCGCGGCGACCGTGTCGTTCGTCGACCATTCGATGACCGGGTTGTCTTGCCACGTGTCTATCGTGCCGATCGCGTCCGACGAGGCGTCGATATCTCCGCCGCGGATACATCCAGTGGTGTGCGTCGCTTCGTCTGCATTGTCCGAGGGGTTGGACGTGACAATCGTAGAGGCCTCGTTGGTCTCCAGATCGTCGCTGAAGCCTATCGACATGCACGAGTCACCGGACGAGAGTGTTTCCACCGTCCGATGCCCGTTCAGGAACATCATGAGGCCCGGGATGAACCCCTGCGAGCCGATGCTTTGCGTGGCCCCGGGCGTGCCGCTCGAGTCCTTGACGAACGTGTCGATGTTGACCTGTTTGGACAGGAACTTGAGCGCCAGGAACGAGAAGCCGTCGGCGTTGCTGCCGGACCAAGCAAACCCATCGCTGTTCTTGGACGTCAGGGCAGCGACCCAGGTCTCGACGGTGCCCTGTATCTGATTGGCGAACCCGTTGGTGCGGATTCCCGAGTTGACGGCGGAGCTCAGACTTCCACCACCGAACAGGTGGCCGATAAACTGATTCGATGCGTCCGTGCAGCACCCAAGGCACCAAAGAGCAGCCTCGCCCGACGAGGGGAACGACGCGGAGCCAATGCTAGCCGCGAACATGAGGTCAAACTCGAACGATGTGCCCGAGTAGGACCCGTCGCTGACGGTGGCCTGGTCCTGATGGGGCGTCACCGTCCCCCCAAACACGATCATGTTGAGCGTGTAGCCGCCCGTGTCGGCCAGGGTCCAGTCAAAGCGCAGGTTATCCCCGCTCGCGGTGACGGTGGCGGTCGCCTGGTCGGTCGTACTGCCGCCCTCGCGGATGTTCAGCACGCTGCCTATCTGCTGGCGCTGCTGGGCGGCGCCGGTATTGACCCCGGCGTGCAGAGTTGCTGACGCGGGCGCCGTCCACAAGAAGACGGCCGTACGGTAGTTGGCCTGGATCGTGTCTTGGCTCGTGTTGGACGTCCACCATACGACCGCCGCGGTGGGCTCGAAGCCCACGTCCAAGTCCTGGATGCCCGTACTCCCGGGCGTTATGAGTTGCTTGCCAACGTAGAGGTCGTTGGGGACCCGGACGGTCACCGGAAAGGCAACGCTGGGCTCTTCCCCGCCCCCGCCGGGGTCTTTGACCACGAACAGGAACAAATCGCCTAGGGGCAGCGAATCTACGACAATGTCGAAGTTGATGGAGGTGTCCGACCAGGTGTTGACCGTCTGGTCGACCAGGGTCCCCGACCCGTAGGTAGCGTTGTCGCTAAGCTGAATCTCGGTGGTGCCCTGGGTGGCCTCGAAGTTGCCTCCCGTCGCCACCACCCCCGTATCTGTGTTCGTGAGGGTGATTGAGGGGACGCAGTTCGTGATGACCGGGGTGGTCCCGGCCACCGTGATGTAGCTCGAGTACCAGATGTCGGCCTGGCTGCCGCCGCTGGGCCATGGATCTGGCCACGCTACCGAGGAGCTCGTGGAGATCGATGTGGAGTTGAACCGCCCGTCGTCGGGGTCGTAGTCGCCCTTGTCACCCCCAGCCCCGTCGTAATGGGCAGTGAAGCCACTCGTGCGCTTCATCGCCACCCAGGTGACCTTGGTGGGGTCTAGAACCTCGTCGCTGGCGGTGATCGTGATGAACTGATTGATCGCCGAGCCGCTTGTTTCGCCGAGGTCGACGATCAGGTCTGCGCCGGTGGGGTTATTGAGCGTTCCTCCCTGGTAAACGGCGAATCTGCACTGTCCACTGTGGGTGCTCCCCACGTACATCGACATGGACTTGAGCAGCGTGTCCCCGGCCGCGAACGTGTTCGCGGGGATGGCCATCGCCCGCGCCCACGATGCGGTGGAGGACGAGCCGCCTACAGTGAGCTTGCCGTACGTCGCCAATGCAGGCTCCTAGGGAGGACCAGGGGGTATAGACTCGTCGTCAAACTTGGTGTACGGGCTGTGCCTCCACGAGTTCAGAATGGAGACGATCGCCCCTTTGTGTCCCTGGAGGTGCTTCTCGGGAATGGTGTTGTTCACCCATTCGAGCTCCTCGAACAAGTCCCGACCGATGTACCGCACGGACCCGTGGGCCAAGGTGACTCGGTTGCGCGACTTTTGCCGGTGGGGGCCATCAGGAGCCAGCGCGTTCTTTAGCTGGTCGACGAGGTTTTGCCGGTCGTCTTCGATGTCCTTGATGAGGGCGAGGGCCTCGGCGAGGGTCGTAGGGTCAGCCATCGATCAAAGACGAAACAACTTGTGCACGTTGTTGTTCACGATCAAGGAAATGTCGCCCCCGTTGGGGATCACAGGGAGCCCCGTCGCTTCGGTGATGCACAGGAGAAGCCTCGAGGTCGACTCCACCCCCGTATGCTCATACACAACGACCAAGTCTGAGTCGTCGCCGCCGTCGGCCGGGACTGCCAGCCAAGTCCAGTCGGCCGAGTCCGCAGCCCCAGCCACGATGGCCTTGCTGCCGATCGAGGCAGTCAGGATGGCATGGCGCGCCCCGGCCGGGATGTCGTCCAGGTTCTGCGCCCCGGTCAGCGAGAAGAAGTTCGGGTCGGTGCCTCCGAACACCCCATTGCCCGCCACGTTGGCATCCGTGGTGTAGTCCTGCAGCGAGTAGGTCGTGGCCGTCAGGTTTGTGACCCGAAAGTGACCGTTGGCATTAGTGTTGCCGGTGATGCCCTGCTGCGAGATTATCGTGCCGGTGGACGGGGCCGCGGCTGTGGTGCACACGATCGGGGTCGCGTTTGTCGCATCGGTGACTGCGATGCCGAAGAGGTCCGCCGTATCCAGGTCGACCAACGCTGCGCGGTAGTCTTGGGCTATCCAGTCGAGGCCAGCGCCGAGCGCCAGCTCTCTCATCTGCTCGTAGATCGCATTGGCCATGGCCAAACCGTACCACCCTTGCGCCGCCGCCGCTACGCTGGGCGGTTCTGCGCCCGGAAAGCGGCCTCGGTTTGTTTCCACGCGGATTGCACGATGGGCATTGCCCACAAGAGCGCGTGTTGCTCAGCCTCGGCCACGTAGCGACCCGTCACCACGGTGGTCGCTGAGCACCGTGCTAGGTCGACTTGCCAGACCGTCGGCTCGGTTTTCGTGAGCAGCAGCTTGAACACGCCGAGCCTGCGGGAAGTCTCCAGCACAGGCCCTTCGGACGGCCAGCGGGTCCAGCCGGACGGCACTACCCGTCGGTACACTGCCGTCGCCAAGACGTCAATGTTCTGTTACGCTCCCCCGCGCATGTCTCGTAAGCCCGAGTTCTTCAACAAGGATGATTACTGCACCCCTCCCGAGGTTCTCGCCCTCGTGTACGCCGCGATCGGTGTGCCCGAACTAGACCCGTGCTCGAACGAGAGATCTCTGGTCGTCTCCAAGCACGCGTTCTGCCCCGACAAAATCGATGGGCTCAAGACGGGTTGGGGGGAAACAAGCACCGTGTACATGAACCCTCCTTACTCGAATACATCACAGTGGGTGGAGAAGTTCCTTAGTTGGTCGGGGCGTGGATTCGACGCCCATGGTGGTCCCACGCAAGGAGTCATGCTCCTGTCCGCAGAGACTGGACTTGTGTGGTGGCAGCAGCGATTGCTCGGAAACATCGACCGGTGGATCTTCCTTCCGCGAATCGCGTTCCTTGCGGCCGGCGAGCCGGTGTATGGAAACCGGTGCAACTCGGTGATGATCTACGTTGGCGATGAGGGCAAGCGGGTCGCGCAGGTATGGCCGAAGCCGGTGTTCCGTCCGTGTCGGTGACCTCTACTGTAGAGTCAACTACGCTGGGCCCGTGAACCTTACGTTGCAAGCGCGAATGCGCGGGTGTAAAATCGGAGGGCGTTGTGGGTGGGGGAGCGGGGCGGAGTGAGCGAAGCGAGCGGGGAGTTGGGGGAGGCGCTTGGCTCCCGGCAACTGCGCGTTGCCAGCTAGCCTTCAGGACAGGGCGATGAGCTTAGCCCGTCCGGACGGATAGGGTTGGAACCGATCTCCATTCGAACAGGCATGCAGGGCGCGCGCTTTTCTGCCTGACATGTAGCACCTCCGGCCGCTGGGCCTGTTCTGTAGGACTGATTCCGGCCGGCGGGCCGGTGCGGTATACTGGCGGCATGGCCGCGAGTCGCACATGGTTCATCGATGTGTCGCACTGGCAAGGCGACGTCAACTGGCCACTGGTAGCCACGGAGTGCCGGATGGCCGTAGCGAAGGCGACCGAAGGTATCGGTTGGGTCGACCCCAAGTTCAAGCAGAACTACCAGGGCATCCGTGACGCAGGTCTCATACGCGGGGCCTACCACTTCGCGCGGGTGAGCAGTCGGGAGGGGATCGCCGAGGCGGGGTTCCGGCGGGACGCTGAGGACGAAGCCGACTGGTACCTGGAGGTGACCGGGGCGGATCGGCGTCGGACCCTGCCGCCGATCCTGGACATCGAGTGGGACAAACGCGCACGGGGGGTCAAGCCTCCGATGCTGATTGCTTGGTGCCTCGCCTGGCTCGAGCGGGTCGAGAAGAGGACTCAGCGGGTCCCGATCGTCTACACGGGACGCAACTACTGGCGGTGGAAGCTCGCGCAGACCAACGCTTTCCACCGATACACGCTCTGGCTAGCCCAGTACAAGAAAAACACGCAAGGTGACGGCCCGAAGACTCCAATCAGCGGCTGGCCATGGAAGTTTTGGCAGTACTCGAGCAAGGAGAAGGTCCAGGGGGTGGAGACGCTGTGCGATGTGAACTGCTTTGCTGGATCGAGCCGGGACCTGGAGAAGTTTGTGGCCGAGTCTCCGTACCAGCAGAAAGCCGCGCTAGATGGATACCACCACGCCGACCCTATTTTTTGGGACAAGCTCGTTTGCTGGACGGTGGAGTCGTTTTCCGACCGGCCTGCTTAGGACGGGTGAGAGACCTTCCCGTGCTTAGCGCAAAACCTTTCGGCTGCGGGGTATACGGCTCCGGGGGCATGATGTCATGAGGGTCGTCTCTCATCGGACGGCCATCCGGCTTGGGCATCAGCTTCTGGAACTTCTGTCGGCGCATCATCTCCCGGCCGATGGCAGTGTGATGGAACATCAGGATGGTGTATGCCTCCTCCGGCGAGAAGAGGTAGCCCCAAGGGATCTGCCACCCCAGCGCTGCAAGGATTCCGTATGTATGCTTCCAGTACCCGAGGTACTCGCGAATGTCGTTGAGCGAATACCTCCCATGACGAGGGGCGTTTGGGTCGAACCTGCCCACGTTGCACAATCTTATGCCTGACGCTACAGTGACGCCAATCCGTGCCCGGGTTGATCCTCAGTCTGAGTCCGCTAACCGCGGATCTGCACGACCAGATCGTGGACCTGCACCACGTTCGGAGACGGACCCCGCCCGACCGGATGCCGTCTGCGGGGATCGTGATGACGAGTCCGGTGCCGTTGACCGTTCCGGGGTACCTGGGAGTCACAGGCCCGACGGTCGTGGTGGCCGCGTGCTACCTCTACCCAGCGGGCCCGTTCTTGCTGATGGAGTTCTACGTCACGAACCCCGAGTTTCCTCGGCGGATCCGCTGGGCCGCAAGCGTTGCCGGGGGCGGTGCCGCGCTCGCCATCGCCGCAAGTCAGGGGCGCTTGCTGCTCGCTGCGGCAAGGACGAAGGGGATCGAGTGCGTACTCGCGCGGGCGGGGTTCCGCGACACACGCGCGACGATATGGGCGTGCAAGGTGCCCCCCGTGCCTGTCTGGCAGGACATTGTGCCTCCCCCGGGAGATGCCCCTCCCGGGGGAGCCGTGACCGTCACCAAGCGTTCTACGAAAGACAACCATGCCCCCGAGCCAGACGAAGAGCCGGAGACGATTCCAAGGGTACGGGCGCGCAAGAAGGCGGTCAAGAAGAAGACCCCGCGGAGAAAGGTGGTAGGCCGCCGCAAGAAGCGCTCCGGGTTGGGATGACGTAGTGCAGACGCTCTGGATACCCGGCCCCCTACCGAGTATGAACGACGTGATCAAAACGTGCAACACGGCGGACTTCGGTAGACATGGGAGACGATGGAATGCCTACAATGAACTCAAGGGAAGATGGAGTCGAGAGATTGAGCTCTACGCTCGCAGCACAGGGTTTCGCTCCCTCATCGGGGGTTACTTCACGTTCATGTGGGCGGAGCCCGACAAACGACGAGACCCCGATAACGTGGTTGGAGGAGGGCATAAGATCCTCTTCGACGCGTTGGTGGGAGCCGGTTTCATCCACAATGACGGGTGGAAGCACGTACATGGCTTCGCGGATTACTGGATCGTGGACAACAAGCGGCCCGGAGTTCTGATCATGGTCACGAAGTCGCAGACGCTGGGTTGGGACGATGCCCACTCAGCATTCCAGGAGCAGAAAGCGAACGAGTAATGCCTAACGAAACCGAAGTGGTCTACGTGGTGCACCGGTCGTTCCAGACGAAGATCGGCGCGCTCGCGACTGTGCCCCTTGGGACGTACAAGTCGAAGCAGGCGGCGGAGCGAGCGAGCGCAGCGGAGGATGATAAGTTACGGACGTTTTTGAGCTTTCGCGTCGTCGCGCCCGACGGCCAGGTGCTCGACGGAACGCTCGGCCAGCTGCTCTCCAACATGGGCATCGGGGGAATCGGCCACCTTGCCCAAGGACCCCTGCAGCTGATGGGCGAACCCAGCTCGATCGTCCAACCGAGTACGAGGATCGTCAGGGCCACGAGGTGACGCGTATCTTGCGCCGTAGTAGGCTAGTGACGTGACCCTCGCTAAACACGTAGTCAATGCCGCCGCAGGCGAGATGAAGACGGACCTCCCCATGCCCCCGGAGGACTCTTCGCTCGCGCACGTCAACTCGCAAGTGGGCCTTCAGGAGCTCGAAGACACCCTCTTCAAGCGGGCTTTTGAGGTGACCACCGGCGCGATGGCGTACGCCGACATGCCCTGGGATTGGCAAGAGCCCTCCCAGGAGTGGATCGACGACCTCGGCAAGGAGGCGGCTTGGCGCAAGTTCCGCTTGATCAAGGCCGGCCAACTGCCCACGTCCCACGCCCCCGCGGGGCTCAAGGTCGCGACCGCGATCACCATGGCCCACATGAATACGCGCGCGGTTCAGCGCGGACCGCAGCTGGCCGTCAACGTGGTCGTGTTGACGGAGCAGCCCGAGAAGAAGTACCCCGAGCAGATCGTGGATGTTGATGAGTGATCTCGCCAATCTAGGCCTTCTCCCCGAGGAGGAGAAAGGCGTCGACTGGAACCCGGAGGAAGGCGAGGAGACCTGGTACCGGCACCATCAGACGGCAGATCGGGGCTTCCTGTGCAAACGCGCGGGCCGGGAGATGATCCGCTACGACCGTCCGAACGACCCCACGGCGATCGTGCCCTTCGATCCGCTGAAATGGGTGGTCGATAAGGAGCACCGGCCGCTCACCTCGATGGCTTGTGCCCAAGTTGCGCAAGCTGCGGACTCCGTCCTGTGCCGCGCGCTGGGCCTGTACGACAAAGCGGGCAAGGAGTGGCTCTCGCTTCCGGAGAAGACCCGGCTCGCCTGGATGAGGCAAGGTCCAAAGACCCCGGCGATCCGCCGTAAGCTCTACATAGCGATCCGCGCAGTGCTCGCAGACCTTGAGGGGTAATGCCCGCCCAAGACGTTCACCCGATTATCCGTCGGCCAGCCCAGAGCCAGCTCACGAAGGCGTCGGACCCCCGCGCGATCACGGGCTACGTCCAGAAGACGATCATGACCGAGCTTCGGTCGATACGCGTGGTGCTCGACCGGCTGCTGTCTGGGCCCGCGGACATCACCGTGCCGTTCGGGGACACCCTCCATCTCGCGACGTCAGTCGTCAGCGCGTCGTACATCAAGCTCAACACCACGCCCGCGATCCTAGATCGGCAGGTCCGTGCCTCCTTCGCAGCTGGCCAGTATTCTGCCGTGAACCTGGGCAGTAATCGCAGCATCTTCATCGAGTACTGGATCTCCGCGGACAGTGCAGGCGGGACCCCGGAGGTCTCCTTGTTCAACGAGTCCTCGGGCAACGAGATACTTGACTCCAGCGCTATCCATACAGCCGGTACGACCACCGTCCGGTACGTTCGGGGCCCTCTTGAAGTCGGCGAGGCCACGAATCAACTCCAGGAGGCGGACACGACCTACGTGATCGAGGGTCGAGATACGTCGGCCCTTGTCAACCCTGTCCTCGAGCAGGCCCGCTTCTTGGTGGTGTACTAGCGATGGAAGACTCCTTCTCTGGTAGAATATTCAGCTACTCCGCTCGAGGGATATTGCCTATCGATGTGACCGACAGAGAGGATAGTGGGGACAACGCCGAGTCTATCTTCGGGTACTGGCACGGGCCCATGGCCTGCGACAGTTGCGAGATTGTGATCTCGGCGGTATTGCCGGCTCGCTCCGAGGAAGAGCGCGAGGATATAAACGCATGGTGGCAGACAACACGAGAGAACCTCTTCCCGCGTTCGTTCGAGGGGGAACTTTGTCCTAAGTGTGAGAAGCCCACCCTTCGGTATTATCACCTAGAGGGATGGTACAGGGGAGATTATGCCATTGACCATGAAGGGCAAGAAGATAAAGAAGGCGATGGCGAAGACCTACGGCCCCAAGAAGGGCCAGCGGGTCTTCTACGCATCGATCAACAAGGGCACCGTCAAGGGTGCGGAGAAGAAGAAAGCGAAGAAGAAATGATCCCACCGACTCGTATAGACAGCACTGAGGATGCGAATGCCGCGTGCCTGCGGATGGCAATCTATGGCGAAACCCCAAGTGGGAAATGTGCAGAGCTGGCCGACCCTGACGAGCTCAAGTTTGCGATGGGTGTCGCCAAGCTCCGGCAGCAAACGGCCCAGGAGGAGAATAAGCGATGAAGCCTACCACCGAGAAGAGACGTCACGTACCTCCGCCCCCTCGAGACATGGAGACGGAGCGGGTCCGATCGAAGGGCGCCGGCGTGGCGCATCAGGATCGCACGGACACCGACCAGGCGAACTATCGCCACGAGCGCAGTGAACCTAAACCCACGGGCCCCGTGGCGTACAAATAGGAGACACCATGGCAAAGAAAAAGAAGAAGGACAAGAAGGGCGACCCGATGTACGGCGGCGGTCTGAAGATCCGCCCGCCCACCAAGAAGGAAAAGGCCGCCAAGAAGAAGAAGAAGAAGAAAGGGAAATAGGGAGGACACCATGCCACATCAAGGAAGTTACAGCTACAGCTCCGGCGGGAGTAAGAAGAAGAAGATGAAAGAGCCGGCCGCCTACAAGCCCAGTGGCGGTGAGGGTGCCATGGTCAAACGGGCCATGGCTACTCTGAAGAAGTCCGGCATGTTCACGGTAACAAGGAAGAAAAAGACGCCGGCCAAGAAGAAGGGCAACCCTCATTATTGATGGATGTACTGTACCGGCCCTCCAAGTGGGGAGCGGAGTTTCATGCACTCACGCATGACGAGGCGTTGGGGGCGGGAGCGGCAGGGCCGGGCAAAACGACAGTGCTCATCGCGGAGCCGCTGTATCAGATCAAAGTCGAACACGTCCGATGCGAGAACCCCAAGAGCGAGAAGAACCCGTACCCATTGGAATGGGGCATGTCCGTTGGATGGGCGCTTTACCTACGGCGCACGTTTCCGATGTTGCAGCAAACGATCGTGCGGGCAAATCGTATCTTCAAGCGCATCGACCCCGGGGTCACGTTCAATGTCAAGGAGAACACCTTCGTCTTCTCCTCGGGGTTTCGGTATCAGTTCGGCCAAGTTCAGCACGTTGGAGATTGGGAGAACTACTACTCCAACGAGTACACGATCATCATGTTCGACGAGCTGAACGCCTTCGAGAAGGAGCAGTACGACCAGATCGCCAGCCGTTGCCGCACCGACGATTCGGTCCTGGACCCGATGCGCAAGGTGCGTTCCATGTCCAACCCGGTCCAGCGACTCGAGAAGGGACAGAAGACCTCTGTTTCCGACCCGTATTGGGTGCGCAAATACTTCGTCGACCCTGCCCCGTTGGGTCGGGTGGACCTGGTACGCAAGCTCAAGATGGACGACGGGACGATCGAGCTCCATCGAAGGGTCTACTTGCCTGCCAAGCTTTGGGACAACCCCAACAAGAAGTTCGTTCGGAGCTACGAGAAGACTCTACGTGGCAAGCCGAAGCACATCCGCAAGGCGTTGCTCGAAGGCGACTGGTACTCGGTCGCGGGCGGGTACTTCGAGGACTCCTGGGATCCGCGAATGCACATCTGCCGGCCGTTCCGTATCCCAACCGATTGGCCGCAGATGCGTGCGATGGACTGGGGCTTCAAGAAGCCAGGGTGCGTGGGCTGGTACGCCATGGACCCCGACGACAACCTCTTCAAGCACCGCGAGTTCAACTTCAGGGGGCTAGACGCCAGGCAGTGCGCCGTGGAGATCAGGAAGATCGAAGAGAGCATGGGGCTTTGGCACAAGAGGCGCTCGCGTATCTCCGGGCCCGCGGACAATCAGCTGTGGGAGAACCGCGGCGACGTAGGCCGGAGCAAGGCCGCGGAGCAGCAAGCGGAGGGGGTTGGCTGGGTCAAGGCCGACAAGCGGTCGCGCCAGCGCAACGCCGAGCGGATCGTGAACCGGTTCAAGGACCATCAAAACGGCACGACAACGCCAGGGCTGGTCATATTCAGCTCGTGCGTCATGACGATCCGAACGCTGCCCATGATCGCCACCTCCCCGGTCAATGCGGAAGAGCCGCAGGACGGCGGCCAGGACCACTGGCTGGACGAGACGGGCTACGCCTGCGCGCATGCGAGCAACGGCCGCTCGGGGCTCTCCATGATCACGGATGACGACGATGAGTTCGAGGACGACGCGGACTACGACGAGGACAGGGGCCAACTAGGCTACGGCAACGCACTACTGTAGAGGGAACCCGATGGCACGCGCAACTAACGCTCTTGATACGCTCAACATCTACGCCACCGACGACGAGGAAACGGACGACCTTGAGTCCCTCTTCGGCGGAGACGAGGACGAAGGCGAGGGTGAAGGGTCCGGAGATGACCCGTACCGGACGGAGGACGAGAGCCCGTTCCATTACGACGAGATGGCGCCCAACCTCGTGCCTGTCTTCGCGGCGCATCCCGAGGGTCGCGAAGCGAATAAGAACCTCGCGCGCAAGGTCTACGACGACTTCACCGAAGCGTGGGACTCGGGCGAGGAATACCGCGCTCAGATGGCGAAGGACTGGAAGCTCTTTGCCGGAGAGCTGCCGACCAAGTCGTTCCCGTTCAACAAGTCAGCGAATGCTCATGTCCCGATCATGATGGAGAACCTCACGCGGCTGACGAGCCGGGTGGAGTCGGAGATATTCGGGGACTGGTCTCGCTTCTACGGGGTGGTCGCAGTCTCCAGCGAGGACGAGGCCGAGGCCGATGTCCTGACAACGCATGGAAACTGGCAGCTGCGCGAGGAGGTCACCGACTTCCAGCGGCAGATGTCGCGTGCCCTGATGTCGTTCTTCATCTTCGGGGACACATGGATCCACTCGTTCTACGACACCCGGCGCCATCAGAACGTGCACGAGTCCCTGACGCCAGACGACGTGGCGATTCCCTACGTGCATGTCAGCACGCAAACCGACGCCTCGGACCTCCCGTTCCTGGTCAAGATCCTCAACTACTTCCGCCATGAAGTCGAGGCGATGAGGGACGAGTGGCACAACGTTGACCGGATCCTGGGTGACGAACCGCCGGAGTGGGAGGCCGAGCCCGAGGCACAGTTTAGAGACAGCGCCGCCGAAACGGCGAAGATCATCACTCCCGACTCGGGTGCGAGGAGCACCTACAAGATCTTACACTACGAGGGGTGGCTGGACCTGCCCGGACAGGACCGCCAGCGGTTCTGCCAGGTGATCCTGGACTACACCACGCAGACCCTGCTGCGGATCACGATCCACGAAGAGGACGACTGGCAAGATCGAGTCCGCTACCAGCGCGAGGTGCGGGAGATTGCGACGTACCGCAAGGCGGTCAAAGAGTACCCGCTTCTCCTGTCGCAGTGGGAAGCCCAGCAGGGCACCCTGCGCCAGGATGCGGCCGATACCGAGCAGGGCGAATCCGTGATGCAAGCGGCCATGCAGCGCGCGATCGTGCTCGAGCCACCCCGCATGCCAATGGCCCCGGCCTGGGCGGAAACAGACGAGCTCGGTAACGTCTCGGAGACGGCGATGCCGTCCCCCGCAAGACGTGTGCCAATCCACATGTTTTCGCACGGGGTGTGCATCGAGAACATGGCAGGGGCGTATGGGCTCTCGTTTGGCCGTCAGCAAGCTGACTTCAATCGGGCTGTCGATGTTCTGACGGGTCAATACATTGACTCCGCGACCATGGCGAACTGCTGGACGCTGCTCACCACGGACGCGGTGGAGTTCAAGTCACCATTCTCGTTCACTCCGGGCAAGGTCAACAAGGTACGTGGCATTACGGGCCAGGACCTGCGGACCAACATCATGGAGCTCAAGCCCCAGCCCGCGAACAATCAGCACATGGAGATGGTGCGGGAGATCATCGGGTGGGCGTCTGCGTCCATCCAGGCCCCGGCGGTTCTGTCGGGCGAGGCTGGCAAGTCGGGCGAAACCTTCCGTGGGTTGGCAACGCGCATCGAGCAGGCGACCAAAGCGATCTCCGTCCCCGCGCGGCGGTTTGCGACTGGGCCGCTTCGCAACGTCCTGGTCAACAACGGGCGGCTCAACGCGGTCTTCCTCCCGGAGACGCAGATCATCCAGGTCCTGGACATGACGAGTACGCGCATGCAGCGGGTGCGTATCGACCGCAGGATGTACGCCCGCGACTACAAGGTGGAGATACGTGCGGACCTGCGCTTCACGTCGGAGGGCCAGCGGGTCCAGGAACGCATGGAGCTCATCCAGCTGCCTGCTGTGGTGCCCCAGCTGCAAGCCAACGCGGCATGGGCGTACGGCGCCCTCGTCAAGTATCTCGAGGCGCGAAATGACACGGAGATGGTGCCGCTGCTCGGTGAGCCACCCCCGCCACCCACGGAGCCCTTCGGCACCATGCCGCAACCTCCGCCGGGTGCCCCCGGAGCGCCGGGTGCTGGTCCCGAGCCCCCTCCGGGAACCCCTGGCCCAGGCGGACCTCCGCCGGGCCCACCGGTGCGTGAAACGGCCGCCGCGAAATGATCAAGGAACCCAAGATACGGGGCAAAAACTCCGCTGGCTATAAGACCTCGTGGCTCTGCGATGAGTACACGATCAGCGCGCGTGTGTTCTACGTGAAGCAGCATCAGGAAGCCCAGGCGGCCCTCAACTCTGCCTGTGCAGCCACCCAGGACCCCAACGTGATCCGGCACTACGAGCGAATGGTGGCGATCGAGGAGACGATCGCGCTACTTACCTACAACGAACAGGAACGAGACGATGATTGAAACTGGCCAAGTCGATGTCCAGGCTGAGCTAGACAAAGGTGTATCGCCCGCCATTATGGCGATGGCGGGTGCTGAAACAGAGGCCATGCGCGAGCACATGTCGCCACCCGGCGCGCTGAACCTACCCCCGCTGCTCGAGGCTCGACGGCTTGAGATGGGGCTGCCTGACGACTACTTCACGATTGATGCTGTATTCCAGCGAGTGTTCCTCAAGCAGCTCGATCCACGCGAGTTCGACGAGGGTAGGTATGGGACCACGTCGCTCGTGGTGATCCCCGCCGTCCAATCCCGGGAGAACAAGGAGGCGCCGCGCGGCATCATTGTGAGCGCGGGGGTCGATGCGCTCGACTGCCTCGTCTCCCATGGGATGGAGCTCGGGCACATCGTTACGTTTTGCGAAGAGGCACCGTACGGCATACGCGTCGGCATCCCGGGTGGCTACGAGCAGAAGGTGATCGTGATTGACGTGGGCGACATCATCGCGAGTGAAGACCTTGCGGTGGCCCGAAACGCCGGTGACCTGTCGGTGGTCTGCGACGACGAAGACGACAACAAACACAAGATGGTGAAGCGGGACGGCTCCTCATGGACCCCCATCAAAGCACCCAAGATGTCGGAGGGATATTGACATGCCGAGACACAACATCGACCCGTTCGCGCAAGACGACGAAGACAACGTCGACCGCGAGGTGGACACTTTCAAGAAGGAGCTCGAAAAGGAGGAGGGAAAGGGCGGAGGTGAGGAGGCGCTCGAGCGCCTCAATCCCCCCGAGGACTACCCGGAGGGGCAAGAGCTGAGTGTCGACGCGGAGGAGCCAACGAAGACTCGCGATGAGAAGCGGGCCGACCGCTCGGGCTTAGAGGCTGCATTCCAGGGCCAGCGGGACGAGAACGAACGTTTGCAGCGCCGGATGGAAGATATGGAGCGGCGGTTCAGCCAGCCCGCCGAGCCGGGCCCCAGCGTGGACGAGGACGACCCCGCGGATTCACAGGTCGAGGCGCTCCAGCAGCAGCAGGCAGACATTCATGCGCTGTGGCAAAAGGGCTACAAGGACATGTCCGAGAGCGAGCGCGCGACAATGCAAAAGCGCGCACGCAAGGTTGACGGCGCTCTCAAGGAGATCGAGTTCGATCAGATGGCTCGCCGGCGAGGGCTGGCACCGGCTCGGACCCCGCAGCAAGAAAAGAACGCCCAACTGGCCAACCGGCTCCACTCCGAGAACGCAGACCTCTACGACGACGTGCATGCTCATCAGATCCTTCTCGGCAACTTCGCCAAAGCGCGGAGAAACGGCGAGGTGGAGTCGATGGCGCTCCACGACCGCGTCGCCGAGGAGACCCGGGCAGAACTGAACATGCCGCTGCGCGGTGTCCGGCCTGCGCCCACCGAGGGCCAAAAGGCACGGCTGTCCGGAAGGTCCCGTGGCGGTGGCACCAAGGGTTCCAAGGGCTCCATCGCCATGCGCAAGGAGTATTACGCGATGGCCGATGCCGCCCTCGGACACATCAAAGACCCGGCGAAGCGCTACCGGGCGTGGGCTCAGACGGCCGGCCGTTCCCTGAAGGAAAACGACGAAGCTTGACGCACCGAGCGCACCGCGCTACGGTTTGTGCATAGCGCAGTTCACTCGCTGAGCGAATAGCGCGACTACGGCTCCCGGTGACCCGACCGGGCATGTCAGACCCCTGGGGATGAGCGAAATCGCTCATTGAAAGGTCCATGCATGCCCGCCGTACCGAGAACCATACCCGAGATAAGACGAAAGAGAACAGGCGCGACGCTTCCATCGAAGCGCAGCCCGGAAGCGAGGTCTGTCTACGGGATGCCATCTCGCTTCATGCTCAAGGGCAAGATTCGTGGTCGCCACTACGTGTGGGTGTATCGCGGATCCGACGACGCCATCGGTGGATACGAGGGCTCGGGCTACCGCTACGAGCAATGGAACTTCCGTCTCAAGGGCGGGAAGGTGGAGATTGGACCCAACGACGTGCCTATCAGCATCGGCGTCCATCCCCCTGGCGCTCGTCCGGACAAAACGGCGAACAAGAGCCGAATCCTTATCGGCGACTTCTACCTGATGAGCTGCTCTGCGCAACGCAAGGCGGACATTGACGAGTACGGTCACGATGGTGACACCGGCCAATACTTTGCCGATGTCGTCGAGGACCGGATTATCAAACACAAGGGCGGCACGGACCTTCTGCGAGGCCTAGGAGGTCTGCAGCAGCGTCACGTGGATGTCGAGACGTACGACGAACATGGCATGGAACATGGCCACACAAGTCACGAGACACAACTGTAGCGGAGAACTGTAGCGATGGCAGACAACGCAGCTAGATACGGCTTTCGGTGGTCGACCGCGATCAATGGCCACCCCTGTCCGAAGGGCGTTCCGATGGACGTCGCGTCGGGTCAGGTCTTTACCTTTGACGCGGCTACGGCTGGGCGGCTCCAGTCTGGCGACCCGGTCTCCCGCATTGCGGGCGGCACGATCGACCACACCGACCCCGGCGCGGCTGTCGGGAACTGGGGCATCGTGGTCGGGATTGGCCACGATGGGAAGGTGTTCAACTCCTCGATTGGTAACAACGGGGTGCTTCATCCGACGCAGTTCGTCGCCAGCGGCATCGTCCCGCCAAGTATCGACGAGCGTACGATCGTCCTGGTCGTGCAAGCCGGTGGGGTATTCTGGGAGATCGACGCCGCCCCAGCGTTGACCTCGGGCAAGTCGGACTACTCGGATTGGCAGGCGGTGTTCGGTCTCAACGCCGACCACGTGTTCACTGCTCCCGCGGCGTCGGATCTAAACGCCACCCCCGAGCTCGGCATATCAGTCGCCGCACCGGGCGCGGCGATGTGGCGTATCGAACGGCTGTCTCCGAATCAGTCCAACGAGGACCTCTCGGGGGAGAATGTCAAGCTGATTGTCACCCTCAACGAAGGCCAAGCGCCTCCTTACCTAACTGCGAGCATCTAGGAGATAACAACTATGTCCGCAGGAACCGTATTCACCTCCACCATTGCCAACGCACTCAAGCGTACCCTCGAGCTCATCGTTACCGACAAGGGCTACGAGGACAAACTCGTCATGCCTCGCTGGCTCGATGAGCGGACCATGAGCGACAACTACGAGGACGACCTCGAAGTTGCCGGTCCTGGTCTCGTAGCCGAGAAGGCCGAGGGCGCCGAGATGCAGCTCGGAACGATCAAGGAAGGCGTCATTACGCGGTACATCGCGCGTACGTTCGCTCTCAAGCTGATCATCACCGAGGAGGCCATCGAGGATAACAAGTACGTTCAGGTTATCCAGGCAGCCAAAAGGTTACGCCGAGCGCTTTACAAGACGGTCGACATCGATTCGTCTCTCATGCTCGTTCGGGCATTCAACACCGACTTCGTGGGCGGTGACGGCCAACCGCTGGGCTCCGCGACTCACACTCTTCCGCATGGGGGCACGTTCTCCAACATCATGGCGGCACCCATGTCGCCGTCGCGTGCCTCCGTCATTCTTGCGACCTCGCAGCTGCGCAAGCTGCCTGGTCATGACGGGGTGATCGAGGGCTACGAGCCCACCAAAGCGGTCTACCCCGTGGACCAGTGGGGCGATTGGAGCGTGATCCTGAAGAGCCCGTTTGCTCCCGAGCAGAACGAGTTCAACGCGATCAACGTGGTCAACCGCGAGCTGTCGATCACGCCGGTGTCCAACAAGTACTGGTCGAACACCACGACCAACTGGGCGCTCTTGACGGACTGCGACTACCCGCTCAACTGGAGATGGCGTCGTAAGCCCCGCTCGCGCACGTGGGTTGACAACGATCAAGAGCTCATGAAGCACGGGATCTCCGCTCGCTGGGCGCGCGGTTGGTCAGACCCTCGCTGTTTCTACGGCGTCAACGCATAGAGGCTAAGCGCCTCGGGGACGGGAGGCACCATGCGAAGTGTAGGCAGGAAAAGACCGTCCGCTTCCCCGCCCGGGGACTTCCAGGCGCTGTGCGACCAGTGTGGCGTCCAGTGGTACCGGTATCGTCTTCGCCGGGATGCGTCGGGGTTCCTGACGTGTCCCGACGACAAGGACGTGGGGCACGACTCGGTCACGCTCTCGCGGGAGAACGCGGCGAGCGCGGCACGTCCCCGCGGCATCCGGGCGAACAATGACGGCGGGAACTACGACCAGACTGATATCGAAGAGGAGGGCGTGCACTTCAACAACGCCGAGGAGGCTGGGCTATGACTGTATCGACCAGCGTAGGGCGCAAGTTCACGATCGACACGATCATCACGATCGCGTTTCGGCGTGCGGGCCTCGTCTCGATCACCCAGACGCCGCGGACAGCCGAGACCCAGCACGGCCGACTCGTGCTCGAGGAGATCACCGACGAGCTCGCTGTGTTCGGGACGTTTGCTCGGGTGTCGACTTTTATCAACGTCGCCATCACGCAGGGCACGACACGTTACGACCTCCCGTCCGATGTACTCGACCTGCTGTCGCCGGCCATGTACATCGACCCGACGAACGACGACGTCGACCGGGCCGACGGAGAGACGCCCATCGACTTGGTGCGCGAGGAGGAGTGGACGCGCTACAGTTCCAAGGCGGCATCCGGGCGCCCGGTCAAGATGTACGCAGACCGCTCGGCCACGGACGACATCGTCACGGCAGTGCTTTGGCCCGTGCCAGACGAGGCCGGGGCCACGGTTCGCTTCTTCGTCCAGCGCCGGCTCGCGGACACCGACGACGGTGGCGCGACGCTGGACCTGCAGACCTACTGGAACTCCTACATCATCTCCAGGCTTGCCGCCCGGCTCGCTATGGACAGTTCACTCGAAGCCCGTGCTGCTTCCCTGGATTCCGTGGCTGAGCGTCAGCTTCTATACGCACGGGGCATGGCCAACGAGCGCTCAGGCAATCAGATCTACGTAGACCACGACACTGGGAGCTGGCATGCCTAACTTGTTACCGAACGGCATCGGTGGGCTCGTCGCCGACGACCTCATCACTGCTAAGAACTTGCAGCTCTCGAGTCCCGCGCGGATCTGGTACGTCGATTCGGTGACAGGGGACAGTGGGAACAGCGGCAAGGATCGCAAGTTCCCCAAGGACACGATCGACAACGCTTTGACGGCGACGGGTGGTGGCGACGACGAGATCATCGTTTGCCTGTCCACGCACAAAGAGGAGATCTCCTCGGAGATCAACATCTTCTCTGCGATCACCATCGTGGGCGAGGGCGCGACCGCGGGCGTTCCGGATGTGGAGCTCACTTTGGCATCGGCCGCGACCAACATGTTCTCGTTCAATCAGAGCCTCGGGTGCATCGACATACGAAACCTGCACTTCATGCCCCCGGGCAACGCAGCCTCGCCGGCGACCAGTACCGGCTCCTACATCGTGGGCAATCAGCCTGCATGCCGGGTCCTCGGGTGCCACTTTGATTTCGACGAGTTCAACGGAGACGACGGCATCATCATGACGTCGGGCGCAGACTACTGGACGTACGAGAACTGCGTTTTCACGAACGTTGACGAGACCGACCCGGTGGTCGACCGGCCCCGGCCTGCGGTCCGCATCGATGGCGGCTCTCCCCTCAAGCGGCTCATCATGTGTGGGTGCACGTTCGACGGTGGCATCCACGGGTTTGACGACGGCAGCCAGAACCCTTATGCATTCGACGGATCGATCCAGGTCGTCAATCAGGTCCGCATTCTGCGAATGAGCCTGCTTCGCGGAGCTGACTTCAAGTTGCACGCGGACTCGACCGGTTACGTCGAGGTTACTCTGGCCACGGGCCACGCGAAGGTGGAGTGGTAGCATGCACCTCGTATCCGCACTCGCATCAGGGATCGCCGGAGCCGAGAACGGCCAGGCCACGTTCACCTTTCGCGGCACAGGTACACCGACGACAGTGTTCCGGGACTTCGAGGGACAGGACCCGGTCTCCTCGGGTGACGCGGTTGACCTAGATGCCAACGGTGGCGCCGAGGTCTACGTCGATGTCCTAGCGACGGTTACGGTAAAAAGCTCCATCGGCACCACGGTCCGCGAGTTCGTGGCCGGGTACTCTTCTCCGGGCATCGAGCTACGCAGCCAGTCGTTCACCGGCCAGGCGTACGACGACGGGTCGGGCCAGACTATCACGGGGACCGCCCAGCCCACGACCATACAGTCAGCCATGGACAAGTGGCTCGACACGAACGGGGCTGTCGACTGGCAGATCCTGGATGCAGACGGGAATGTGTCGAGCATCCCCGACGCTCTGTCTGGCGCTACGGGGTTATTCATCAACCCCCGGTCGTCGGAGTACGGGGCGGAAGGTGACGGCGTCAACAACGACCTGCCCGCGCTGGATGCAGCGACAGCGGATGCCGCTCTCATCGATGGAACAATCGTGCTTCCGCACGGTACCTACCGCATCGTGGACACGTGGGTAATCCCCTCGAACGTGAGCATCTTTGGCCTCGGCGCTACCTCGGTTGCCGTCGCCATCGACAACGCTGCGGATGCGAATGCGGTGTCTGTCACCGCGCCCACCTTGCAGGACGTATTCCGGACGCAGTTTATCGAGGGGTTTCGGATAGAGGCCCAGCAGGCGAACGCGGGTGTTGGCTTGCTGCTCGATGGTCCGGCCACGGTCCTAAAGGACATCTCAATCGGTAGCCTAAACTCGTTCATGACCGGCCACTCGATTGGGCTCACGGGCGTGGTGGGTGACTTCGTGCATATGGACAACGTGCGCGTTGACCATCATGGGCTCACGTCGCAGCTTGTCGACGCCCCTGACGCGAACTGGCAGGGGATCCTACGCGCATCCAAGTGCTACTTTCGCTACACGGGGAGCGTTGTTGACTCGCGTGGTATCGAGATGCACAGCGGGAACGTCTCTGAGTCCACATTCGATAACAGTTCTGTGGCTACGGGCTCCACTGTCAGTAACGTTCATGCGACGGGCGACGATAGTACAGTGGCCGTCCAGGGGTGCAAGTTCATCGCGGGGGGCGACTCGGATCTCGTAACACCTATGCGGACCGCGCCCTTTCTGCCCTTGGTCACCGGTACGTTCCACGAGTCAGACAACATTTACGTCGGGGAGTTCGATTTCCAAGCCAGCATCGGTTTCGCCAACAGATCACAGGCAATCGTCCTAAGTGCCCGACACAGGCGGGATACGGATCTTGTCAGTACAGGGGCCGGGGCTGGAGTTTTTGACGGTACCGGATTCGACTCGCAGTACGTCGAGCGGCAAACAACGGGCAACTGGAGCTTCGGCTTCACCAACGACGGCAACGAGGGGTACGTCTTCACGACGATCGTGAGGAACAACGCGGGCGGAAACATCAACGTCACTCCGGACAACGGCACGAATAGCTTCACGATCGCCGACGGCAAGGTCGGGGTGTTTCAGCACATAAGCATGGACATAGGCGGGACTAAGAGGTGGTGGCCGCTGGCTGAGCCGTACGAGAGCACCTTCTAATGCCCCCACCGGTTCGACCAGTCCAGGAGGCCATCCCCTTCGTGCCGGACCAGGCCTCGGGGCTGGACGTCCTGCGAGGGGCCTCGCCGTCGGCGATCAACGTGATCATCGACCGCAATGGCACGGTGAGGCGTCGCCCGGGCATCGATACAACGACCATTGGCCCCGAGGATGGGCTGGCTGACGAAATCATTGGCCTGCATAGCACCGCGACCGGTCGCAACTACGCGCTTTCGGTTGGATCTTTTCCGGGCAAGGTCGAGGTGCATGAGCTGTTCGAGGGCAGCTCAGCAGCGTACGGATCGTTCCTGGGCAAGACGCGGCCCGTTATTACGGAGACCGAGGCGATGCTTGTGATCGCCTCGTCGCTGGACCCCGAGAAGGTGCTGTTTGACACGAACGAAGTCGATGCGCTTGAAGGCAGCCCGCCATCAGGCAGCCACGTGATCACGAACAGCTCCCGGCTCTTGCTCAACGATGCCATCACGGACAAGACGCGGGTCTTCTTCTCTGCGCCCGCGCTGGGCACCTCGATCACCGGGCACGAGACGTGGAACGACCCGCTCACGAGTGGCTCATTCGTGGCCGAGGGTGCCATCGACCCGGTCGTGGCGATCACGCAGAACTCTAACGAGGTGTGGGTCTTCGGGACCCAGAGTCTGCAGACTTTTCAGACCGACGCGACGCTGGTCTACGTGTCGCAGGCGACCATGGAGTTCGGGTGCGCTACGCCGTTCGGGATCATCAAACGAGACCAGGAGTTCGCGTGGCTGGACGACAAGCGGCGCTTCATCCGCAGCGATGGTCGCGATGCCGAGCCGTTCTCCCAGCCGATCCAGCAGACACTCGAGGAGCTCGAGCGGGTGGACGACTGCTTCGGCTACCGGGTGGTGACCGGGCCCATCGACGCTTACGTGTGGTCCTTCCCCACCGACGGCCGGTCGCTCGTCTATCAGGTCGGCGGTGGCTGGTCGACGTGGATGAGCTACGACGACGGCCTCGCCAACTGGGTGCCGCTTGTGGTCACGGCCCACACATTCGTCCTCAACTCGAACGACAACCTGGTCGGGCTGGCTGATGGCCGACTGGGCGTTCTGCGCAACGGTGTCAACACGGACCTCGGTGCGCGTATCCCGGCCTACATCGAGACCGGGTTTATCGACCGGGGCAGCGACAGCCGAAAGAACTGCATCGCGGTGAGGGTTGCGCTTCGGCGCGGGAACACTCCGGCGGTGATCTCCCCGGCCGAGGTGGTGGACTACGCCGGGCCGGAGTGCCAGACCCCGTCGGGCACCCCGGACGACGTCAGCGTGGCGGAGGAGCCGTTCGGCACCCTCACCTACCGGGACGACGAAGGCGCGTGGCGCACGCCGTTCCCGCTCTCCTTGGGGAAGAGTGGCGATCGGCAGATCGTTATCACCATCCGCAGCCTGGGCATTTATCAGCGCCGACAATGGCGGATCACCTTCCACGGTACCAGCGACTTTGTGCTCGCTGGCGTGACCGAGGAGTATCTCGTACTGAATAACTAGGAGTCCCCATGTTCACCGCAACACTAGTCGCTGCCCTCGTCGCCGCCGGCGTAGCCACCGCCAAAGCTATCGGCAAGGGGGTCCAAGCCAAGCGCCAGCGCGAGTCACGAGAGAAAGAACAAAAGCGACACCTGTCGGCCGCGGAACAAGTGAGCCAGCAAACAGAGCGGTATCGCGGACAGTACAGGGAAAAGCAGATGGTCGGGATGCAGCATCAGTTTGAGCAGATGCAGCCCTTGCAGGATGCCATGATGCGAGCGTACGGGGGCACCGCTGGCTACCAGGCGCCGGACATGTCCTGGCTTATGAACCCGCCGGAGACGCGAGCCAACGTGAGGAATGAGCCGGAGCGTAAAGTCAAGGCGAAGAAGGCAACCGCGTCGACGGCCGCCAGAGATCCGAAGGCCTACACTGGCCCCGGGCACGCTGCACCTCAGCAGGGGCCCCGCTAGGAGTACACCATGCCATTGCTATCGGGACTCAGAGAGAAAGTACAACCTCAGCGCGCTCCCATGCCGACGTACGAGGCCCGGCCGGTACCTCCGCCAGACCGTGCCCGTGGGCCGGAGGCCACGAGCACAACGACAGTCACGCCTGGCAAGGTGAAGAGCAAAGCCGGAATCGCGGTGGCGAAGCAGAAGAAGGCGGACGAGGAGGCAGCGGCGGCGGCGCAGGTAGGCTTCGGTGGTGGTGACCCCCTCGATCCGCACAGCGCTCCCACGCTCGAGGACTTCTTCCAGAGGTTCGGCCCGGGGTTCATGGACCCAACCCAGACCGGCCAGCTCGCGGAACGCGGACCCGGCCGGGGCCAGCAGCAGATACAGCGCTCCATGGGGAAGTTCAACATGCCGTCTGCGTCCGAGCAGCAGTTCGCTGCCGCGCAGGAAGGTGGCGCGGGACTCGACCCGTACTATGAGCAGGCGAGGGAGCAGACCATGGCCTCGATGGACCAGGCGCTTGCTGCTCGTGGGGCCTTCGGCAGCTCGATGGGCATCGGGCAGATCGGCCAGGCCATGGCACAGCTCGGTGCCGAACAGGCCAACCGTGAGGCTGACTTCATGCAGCAGGCTGCGCAACAAGCGGACGCGCAGAAGCTCGCCCGGTTGGGCATGGGCGGAGAGTTGGCCCTCGCCGGGGAGCGCCAAGGCCTTGAGACCGCGATGGGTGCCGATGCCATTGGCCAGGCCCAGTTCGCAACCGGCGCCAACGTGGCAATGGCAACGCAGGCAGCGAAGCAGGGGCGGATTCAGGACTGGCTCGGTAACGTCATGGCGACGTCAGGCATGGGCGCAGATCAAGTGGCCGACGCCTGGTCGAACATGCAGGGAGCCGACCGAGAGATGTTCGAGCAGCAAATGATGCTGGAGCTCGGGCTCTCCAAGGAGCAGCTCAATCAACTGCTCTCCAACCAGGCCCAGGGACGCGAGACCCTTGACCAGGTCATGGGGGCGCTCGGCGAAGCCGCCGAGGCCGGGGGCAATGTCGCTACCGGAATCGCGGGAGGTGCGGGAGGTGGTGGTGGTGGTGGCAGGGTCGTACGAGGTGGCACCGCTGCACCTCAGCAAGGGAACCGCTAGGCCATGGCGATCGACATCACTCCTTTCCTGACGCCGTACACCCCGCCCGGTGCGGGCTACTCGCCCACGGGTCCGTACGGCCGTCACCTCGTGGCGGCGACGGAGAAGTTCGCGGGGCTCGCGGATAAGAGGCGGGCGCAGGAGCTGGAGGACGAGAAGTTTCGTCTCCAGCAGGAGAGACAAGCTGAGGTCAGGCGGTCGGCCATCGCGCGGGAGGTGCACAACCGCGATATCCTGGGCGAAAGTAAACGGTCCGCTATCGCTCGCGAGAAGGACGCTGCGCTGACGCAGACTCGCCTCCGGCGTAAGCAAGCCGCCACTATGTTCAAGGCTGCGGATGCCGCGTTCAAGTCGGGAGACGACGAGGCAGCGAAGATTCTGCTCGGTCTCGCGGGTTTCGACACGGAGCAGCTGACGTCGCCCGCGGAGACTGGGGCGGCCGTGGAAGCGCTCGGTGAGGTTGTTTCCACGGGGGAACAGCAGGATTTCATCGACGGCGGGCCGGGCGAGCCGCTCACCAAGGCGGAGAAGCGCGAGAAGCTCGGCCTTGTCGAGCCGCCGCCGCTGCCTGGCATGGGCCCCGGCGGCCAGCTGGCCGGACCGGTTCCACGTGAAACATTGCCGGCCGGCGCAGTCCCTGCTGCTGCCGCACAGGGTCCTGCCGCCGGAGCCCCACCGCTGGCCGGTGGGCAGCCGCTGGCAGCTCCAGGCGCCGCACAGCCAGCGTACGACCCTCGTCAGGTCCCCGCCGGCATGGCACCCCCAGGCGTCTCGCGCGAGCAGTACCTGGTCGACCAGCGTGCGCAGGAGCCGGCCTATGCTCAGATTCCCGCAGCTCCCGCACTCCCGGGCCAGCCCGTCGGGGGGTTCGGCCTTCCGCAGCAGCCGCATCTCTCCGAACAGATGGGTGCAGATATTGCGGCCGCCGAGTCGGACCCAGGGATGAGGGTCACGACGCCGTTCGGCGAGTCGTTCGAGTACAACCCCGTCGCGCGGCGCGAAGAAGTTCGCTCCCAGATAAAGGAGCACTTCCAGCGTTACATCGACGGGTCCGATCCGATGGACATGCCCGCGGCCCTGCAGGCACGTGAAATGGCCGATACCGCGTTGCAGCTACACGGTGGGGACTCGGAGAAGGCCGTCAAGTACCTCGACACGGTGCTGGGTCGCCACGAGAAGGAGATTCACGCCGACTACCGAAAGGAGATCGGGGTCGAGGCATCGAAGGCACTCGCCGGAGCCAAGAGGGCGGCCGAGTCCGGCCAGGGGCCCGGCTACGAGCGTCGCTTCATTAGCGCGACGCGGTTGGTCATATCGGAGGCCAAATCGCAGGGCTACTACAAGGATACAGAGTCCATGCAGCACTTGCGCCAGGCAGAGAGACTGCTCCAGTCTGGCGATGGCTACTCGCAGCAGCAGGGCGTCACGATGATCCGGCGAGCCCTCGAGAAGGGTGTCGCAACGGACAAGGACATCGAACGAGCCAAGTTTGGCTACATGTCCTTCGCCAATCGGATCAAGGGATGGTTTAGTGAGGCGAAAGACGGCGTGCTCAAGCCGGCTCACATCGAGAAGATCCTCGGCTCGCTCGTCGACATCCGCATTGCGAACCTAAAGCACCTACAGAAGGTCCGTAACACCCTGGATGCGCAAGGCGACACTATGCCCGAAGGGGCGATAGCGGATGCCTACCGTACCTGGACGGATGGTGCGTTCAAGCGGTTCAAGGTCAAGCGCGAGCAAACCCTCGAAGAGGGGATTGCGAACAGCCAGCAGCGGAATGTTCGCGGGTCGCTTCTCGATGAGCGGCGACAGCGTATCCCCGACCGCGAGGAGCTGCGAGCGGAGGCTGACGCGATCGAGAGTGTGCAGGGTCCTGATGCCAAGAGGCAGTTCCTGGAGGAGCAGGGCATCGAGGACATTGATGGCACCATAGCCGACCTTCTTCGGGAGGGCGTAGGAGGAGCAGCACCATAATGGAACCGCGCGTCAACTGGACCATGGCTTCCTTCCGCAAGGCGCAAGACGTCATTGCGTCGGGCGAAGGGGGCGAAGACGATCGCACCCATCTGTCTGCCATGGTGGGCGACTTCGAGAAGGACCTCGCCGAGGGGTGGGAGCCTGCTTCCGGAGAGACGAAGGCTCCTGCGGCCCGCAGGGCCCAAGAGGTGGGCATCGGAGGCGAGTACGACCCGAGCACGATGCGCGGCCAGTTGACTGGGCCGCTTGTGGGCCGGCAGCAAGCGTTGCCGGATCCAGAGATCGGCGACGGGGATAACCTTGCGGACGCCGAGATTGCCAAGCGAGCGCCTACGCTCTACGACACTGACTTTCGTAGTGCTTCGCAGCAAAAGGCGCTCTTTGCCGACCCGATCTACGCGCCGGATCCGGGGGAGATCGATCCACTCACGGGGCTTGCTGCCGCGGGCGAGGGCTTCGCCGAGCCGGAGCAGCCCTACTTCCACCAAGAGCCCAGCGTTGAGCAGTTCATCGACTATCTTGAGCGGGCCAAGGCGTCCACGGACCGGCCCGAGATGCAGGCGCAGTGGGACGAGGCGCTGTCCAGTGCACAGGACAAGGGCGACGAATCTCCTTACTTTGCTGAGTTCGCGGACCGGCAGTGGCAAGAGGTGCGCCGGGCTTTCGCCGCGCACCGGGCTCCGGTGACTCGCATTGCCTACCAGGACGTTGCCAAGGGCAACCTAGGCGCTCGTCTGGAGGGTGAGTTCGCTCGTATCTCCGAGCCCTTCCTTGCCGGTGCAGATCAGATGGCCACGTTCGGGGTGGGTGCCGAGGCGATGGCGATGAATGGGAACAAGCGGTACTCCAAGCACCAAGAGGAGGCGCTTGCGACGCTTGAGGAGAACGGCACGCTGATGCCCATGGCGGCGCGGACCAAGGACGTGATGGAGACGAGCCCGTGGATGACAGGCGCCGGCATGCTTGCGGGCGCGCTGACTCCGGGCGGCGCGGCCAACTTGGTCTTCAAGGTGGGTGCGAAGGCTACCGCGGCAGCGGGTAAGGCGATGGCTGCCGTAACGCCAACGCTTTTCCGGGGCACGAGCATGGGCGCACAGGCTGCCCGCGGGGTGGCGAAGCATGGCGTTGCCGGGGGCGGTGCCGCGCTTGTCGAGGAGTCTGGGCGGGGATTGGTGGCCGAAACGGGCCGCGCAATCCGCGAGGAGGAGGACACTGGCATTGGTGCACCGATGGGCCCCGGCGAGGCTTTCCTGGCGGGCGGACTGGGCGGGACCCTGGGCGGTGGCATTGCGGCTGGCATCGGAGGGATGGGCAAGAGCCTACGGCTTACGGGTGACAAGGCCACCCGCAGGGCCATTGCCAAGGTCGAGGACCTGCTGCCAGGGCAGCGGGGTACGAGCGTGCTGCGGGGAATCAAGGAGACCCCGGAGATGAAGGCCGTGCTCGAGACAGAGCTACGTGCGGGCACCTCGGCGGGTCGCAAGACTGGCGTGGAGGAGGGCTTGCGAGGCATGCGCGGGGACGTGGCCAAGCTCGGTCGCGAGGAGCAAGAGATAGCATTCAAGGCCGCGGGTGAAGAGAAGGTGGCGTTTCACGCAGCCAACGAGACCAACCTCAAGAGCATGCAGGAGTCCTCCGATCGCATGCTCATGGTCGCTCGTCGCCGGGAGGGCACGCCGTTTGCGGACGACGAGAGCTTCTTCCGGGCGTTTCGGGACGTGACCGATGTCAAGGCGGTCGCCAGCCAGAGTGAGGCGCAAGCGTTGGCCAAGGCACACGGCGGGCAGGTCATGTCGCTGGGCGATGCCAAGAAGCTCTTCGGTGCGAAGTACGTCAAGGCTAAGATTGGCCGGCTCAAGGCTGACGATCCCGCTATCTCGGATGTCGTGGACGATGCACCGCTCGAGCTATTGCCACCGGGCCAGGCATTCCCGACGGGGCCACTGGTCGAGCCGGCCGAGGCTGCGCTCGACGCCTCGCCCATTCACCTCGTGGTCACGGGCAAGAGGCTGAACCCGCGGCAGTACGACGATGCTGTCGACGCATTGAACCGTAAGATTCGCTACGGCGAGGGCGATGCGTACAAGGACCCCGAGTGGAAACAGCTGGGGCTGGCGATCCGAAAGGACCGAGATCAGTTCGGCGGGGAATGGGGCACCACAAAGAAACGTCACGAAGACGTCGCCAACCTATGGGAGAAGCGGCGTAAGGACTTCGGGATCAAGGCGGATTGGAACGAGCGGGACCAGGTCCAGCTGGACGGCATTCACAAGGCGTTGCGCAAGGCAGGCAACGTCGACGATGCTACGGATGCAGAGATCTGGGCGCTGCTCGAGAAGAAGCCGGCGCTCGTCAAGAAGCTCCAAGTGCTCAAGGCGACCGAGGCTCGCCGCGAGCTCATGTCCGGAGGCACGACGCCGACGCGGTGGGGTATCATGCGCGAGCTCTACGGCGGCGCCAGGCTTCGAGCCGATCCTTTGCTCGGTGGCATGATCGGCGACCCACTCACGGCGCTCGGACCTGGGCGACTCGGGATGCTCACGCCTCCGACAGAAGCAGTTGAGAACATGGGTTCGGGAGCCAAGGACTTGCTCCAGCGGCTATTCCGTATGACGCCCACCCCGGAAGGACAAAGCGATGTATCTCCCCCAAGCAACTAAGATCACCTTCGATGACAGCACACTGCCGACCGGGTCGGGGGACACAAACCTTTTCAATACGGCGCTTGTCTACACGGGCAAGCGCCAGTTCCGAGCGGGTGGCATCCGAAAGTTTGTGTTCAACATTGTGCATGACCAGGCGGCTACCCTCCGGCTGCACAAGTCCAACGACCGCTTTGTCTCCAACGATGTCGAGATATCCAGCACAGTGCTGGCCGCTGGCGTCACCGAAGGCGAGTTTTTGGTTGAGCTCTACGACGACTGGCGAGTCGTATGGGAAAACGGGGGGGTTGACCAGGGCCAGTTCGAGGTCGATATCGCGCTCTCCGACGATAGAGCGCAGTCGTGATTGCCGCGTGAGTTCTCGCACGGTTCATGGTAGAATGGGGGTGTGGCCTCCAAGACCCCCGAAACGCCCGGTATACGGCTAGACGTCGGCGAAGAGCTCCGCGTCCTGCGCGTTCAGGGGCTCAAGCACGTCGCGGCTATTGCGGATCTGCGGGCGCGCGTCGGCTCGCTCGAGGGACTATGGGGCGCCTCGGAGTCACGTCGTGCTGCCGTGATGGCCGCCGCGGTGACTGCGATCATGACAGCGATTGGCACGCTGGTATATTTGTTATTGAGCCCCCATGGCTGACGCATTCGCGCTCCCTCCCAACTTCTGGTCCAAGGTCGTTGTCAGGGGCCCGGATGAATGCTGGCGCTGGAGTCGGGCGTTGGATACCGACGGCTATGGGAAGCTTCGATACGGAGGTAAGACCTGCCGTCCCCACCGTGTCGTTTTGCAATGGTTTACGCAGAGGAAAGGCGAGGGCCTGGAGGCGTCACACGGACCTTGCCATGAGCCTTCCTGCGTCAATCCGGCGCACTTGAGCTGGAAGACTCACAAGGAGAATATGGCGGACAGAGTGCGTGATGGGACCAACAATCGAGGCGAGCGGAATGGCCTAACTAGCCTGACCGAGGCACAGGTGCACGCTATCCGGGCTGACCCACGCCCGCAGCGCCGGGTGGCGCCGGATTATGGGGTTTGTCCGTCTACCGTCAACGGCATAAGAACTCGGCGCAGATGGGGATGGCTTCCATAGCGTGGCCGGCGAGGACCCCGAGTACACGGACTGGCTGCGACAACAGCCGTGCCATCAGTGCCTGCGCCAAGCAGGCTGCGACCCTCATCACCGGACCGGGGCAGGCATGGGGATAAGATCGCACGACCACAAAGCTATTCCCCTTTGCCGAGAGTGCCATATCGCTTGGCATGCAGGCGCGCGTGCCTTCAAGTGGATGGACAAAGAGGCGAGGCGGGCCTACCACAACGAGGCAATCGACAAGTATCGTGCGGTCTACAGCTCATCGAAGGGGCCAGCGGGGTAACCGCCCACCAACCGGCACATGACCGAGCACGTGAGTCCGAACAGGTCTAGGTTCCACCATGTGCCTTCGAGCGGTGCGTAAATGTCCCCGATGGGCGTTGTGAGCACCTGACGTTCCGCCCCGCACTCCGCACACACGCCCATCTTGGGGTCGAGCGGTAGGCGTGCGCGAGAGCCTCCGGTGGAGCGGTCGCCGTGCGTGTAGGAGACGCCCACTAGTCAGGCGCCGGGTCATAAGTCAGGGCAAAGATATCGGGCTTGCAAGGATATAGCTCTCCTTTGACTCCTTGGATAATCCAATCATCCCGATCGACGGCATGCTCCCCTTCGAGAGTGTGAATGGCCAAGGGGCAAGATATAGACCCTAGCTCTACCGGGAATAGTGCCCCTGGCTCTTTGCGGTCTTTTTGCCATGCATCATGGAGCCAGGGAGGCCAATCTTCATTGAC
The DNA here is from genome assembly GCA_036479435.1 of Planctomycetota bacterium. GTDB lineage: Bacteria > Planctomycetota > DRQF01 > JAZGFI01. The sequence goes on from JAZGFI010000171.1 coordinate 41,979, forward strand.
TCTTCGTCGCTCTTCGGTCATTTGGAATGCTTCGATGGTGACTGGCTTCTTCTTGAATCTGTAGTTCATTGGTGTCCTACTCCGTGGGCAAGTGCCCGTAGCTTGTCGTGCCTGAACTGAGGGCCTCGCCCCCAGCCGTTCATCTGCAGGTACTCCATGCAATCACTCGCACGAGCCCTTGTGATCTTTTGGGATTTGATGCCAAACTTCTGCAGCTGCTTGAGCTGGGCGAACGAAGCGAGCCCGGCCTTGCGACGTCGCTCGGACTCTTCAATCAGCCGGCTGGCTTGGCGCTTGCCGTAGCGTTCGCATTCCTTGTCGGAAAACTTCATGTAACGCTTGAGGTAAGAAGCCTGCCCCGGAGTACTGGACTGGTCGTCACGCCACGACTGCGGCAGCTGCGGGATATCCAGCACGGCGAACGGATCGAAGCGACGCGTAGAATGCACTACCTTGGAGGCGGCCATCGATGCGGCCATCGCTTTGAGCTCGAGCCGGGCGCGCTCTAGCTGGTCGATGGGGTCGCCCTGGCCTTCGTCCTTGGCCAGCTTCTTGGCCATCTTGACCTCGGCCTCGCTGTAGCCGCCGGACAGGACGTCGATGGGCGAGCGCAGGTCGTGGCGACCTGCGTCGCCCACGAAGTCGGCAATCACGCACAGCGGCTTGGGCGAATCCGCGATGAACTGGCGGCGCTGTCCAGCACCCTCGACACCACCGACACTGTCGACTGTGTTCGACAGTGTCCGGGTCCCGCGGCCGACCTTTTGTGTGTAGAGCGCGCGCGACTTGGTGGGACGGGCGTCGACGATGAGGCTGCATTCGGGCCAATCGAAGCCTTCCGTGGCGATGAGCACATTGCACAGGATTTGTATGTCGCCTGACCGACACCTCGCGATGATGTCTCTGCGCTCATCGCGTGGCGTGTCGTCGTCGATGCACTCGGCGATTCCGGGGGCGTAGTAGTTGAAGCGCTCGCAGGCGAGCCTGGCTGACCTCTTCTTGGGCCAGAAGGCGATGGCCTTACGGTCGGGCCACCGCTCCAGCGTCGCCTTCACGATGCCTTCCACGCCCTTGCAGACGGCGTCGTCCAGCTCGCTGCGGTTCAGGTCACCGGCGACGGTGCGCACATTGCTCAAATCGATGGCGTCAATGCTGACGTGGTGGCCCTGTAGGGGGACGAGATAGCCCGCATCGATGCCCGCCAGGATGTCAAAGCGGTATGCGCACGTTTCGACGATCTGCCCAAGCGCTCGCTTGTCGCCCCGGTCCGGTGTGGCGGTGACGCCCAGCAGGTAGGCGTTGGGGAACGCATCGATTGCCCGTTTGTATGTCTTCGCTACATAGTGATGGGCCTCATCGAGTATCACGAGGTCGAAGCCGCCGAGCTGCTGCATCCGAGTGTAACGGTCCTTACGACAAACCGTCTGCACGCTGCCCACCACGATGCGCTCTTTGCCGCTGTACGACGAGGCCTGCTCGAGCCCCACGGCTTCGCCCGTGAGCTCGGTGAGCTTGTCGATCGTCTGGCTGATGAGCTCGTCGCGATGGGCGAGGACAAGCACCCGGCCTTGGAAGAGCTTTGCGATCTCCGAAAAGATCACCGTCTTGCCAGTGCCGGTTGCCATGTTCAAAAGGACGCGCTTATGGGACTCCCAGGCTTTGAACGTCGCGGCGACGGCCTCGTGCTGGTAGTAGCGCAGGTGAGTGTTCGGCCGGACCCTCACGGGCTCCGGGAACAACGTGGTCTGACTTAGCTCCATAGCGCGTCTAGGTCCTCTTCGGGCTCTTCCGGTGCGTGGGTTTTTAGGTACTCGTCCACGGTAACGATGTCGCCACGATACATGACGGCGGGGTTCTCATCGTCGGCCAGGCCTAGGGGAATCTCCCCGGCATCTTCACAAGCGCGGTTAGACATCCACCCGGTAGACTTGCAGTCGGCGCAGTCCTCGACGACCCCGCCGAGGGCACGGCAGTAGTAGCACAGGGTGCGTGGTGACTCGGCGGAGACGTCAGCAGCGATGGCACCCATGCGCTCGGCAAGCTCATCGATCGTGGCGTGCGAGAACGGCAGGCCTTGCGACTTCATGGCCCGTAGCGATGTGATAGCGCTGGTCATTTTAGCCAAGGCTTCTCTCACCCGCCGGCGCACGAGGCCGAGCTGCACGAGGAAAGCGTCGTCCATCTCCATGCCACGGTCGTCCACGGGGTCGGCCCGAAGCTCCGCCTGCTCGGCATCGAGCTTCGCTTGGCGCTGGCGCTGGCGCCAGTCGTTTTGGTGTATCGACCTTCGTTTGATGCCTTCCTCGTTGGCGAGGCGGTCCCGGGCCTCGGTCCCGAGCTTGCGTTCGGTACGCACCTCCCCATCTTCGGATAGTTCCTGGGATATCTCGGCGAGGCGTGCCTGCCTAGCGGATCGCTGCCCAGCGGGGTCGTGTGTTCGTTCGCTGTTCTCGTGGCTTCTCATAGCTTCCACATGTTCGTCATTGCATTCGATTACTTTAGCCTGGACGTGCGTCTCTCCTAGAAGCATGAGGCCGGCGATGCGGGTGTGTCCGCAGATAACGAGTCTGTCGCTTTTGCGTACGACGGGGTGGTGAATCAGGCCTACGCTCGCGATGGAGTCCGCTTGCTCTTGGGCTGCTTTGCTATCCAGTATTCTCGGCCAGTCGCCGGGCAGCCGTAGCTTGTCTATCTGGTACTTGCGAATGCCGTAGTCGGTGACTTCATCACTCATGACTTCTTCGCTTCGTTGCACCAATGGTGGCCCCGGTCCGCACCGGGCGGGGCTACGTATGTGAAGTCCCGGCATATCTCCGGGTGCTCAGCTTGCATGTGCTTGACGAGCTTGCTCCGGTCGAGCACTTCGTTGCCGCCCTTACCGACGCGTTTGCGCCAGACCTTGCCGTTGCCATCCGGGATGCCGCCGCTCTCCTTGGCGTAGGCCTTTAGCTGAGCCTCGCAGGCAGGCAGCAACTTCTTCGCCCGCAGCACGAGCTCGAGTATGCCCAGTGCATTATCCTTGGTGAGCCCGCCCGGTTGGGATAATGGGTACAGCGCGGCTTCGGGGTCCTGGATAGGCAAGAGATACTCTTGGCAGTGCAGCCGGTCCCAGCAGTTCTGACAATGGGTACCGGTGGCGTACTCGCCGCCTGTGTTCATGACGGCGTGCATGACCTGGTCGAGCAGCCCGATGCTGTCGAACCCTATCTCGATTATCTCACCCCAGTCCCAGCCACCCTCGGTGAGGTTCCAGTAGCCCACACAGAACCCATCGCAGTCGTGGCGCGACGCTTCGGCAAACCCGTAGCCCATGAGCTGCAAGGAACGCACACCATCGGGCGAGGAGAAGTCGGTCTTTTTGAGGTCGCCGATGTAGCATATCTTGCAACGCCTACCCTCTATCTCATGGTGGACAATCCACCGCATGTCCGGATGCCCGGTGCTAACGGCCTTTTCTGGGTCGTCGGTCCAGTCGCCGTCCTTATCGAGCATGGTCTCGAACTCACGCTCGGCCTCGGCGTAGATGAGCTTGACACCATCGGGGAACTCCACGTCGGTGGGCAAGTACCACGCGTCTATCTCTTCTCTCTCTTCCACCGTGAGACGAGCGAGTAGGCCCGCGGCCTCGTCTGTCTCAGCTGCCTTGGCGTGGAAGGCCGAACTCACTGCGGCCGCTCGGCCAGCTCCGTGCTTTTCCCCTAGCTTGCCGGCCGCGGAGCAGAACCGGACAATCGGGAGTGAGGACATGCGGTTACCCATTACGATGCATCCGCCATTTCGCTGATTGAGTTGATTACAAGCTGGGCATGCTCGCTATTCTCGAGGATTGTGACCGCACTGGCCCCGGGCACGACACCATTGATGTACGAGTCTATCTCACTGCGCTTCTTGATACCGACACGCTTGAACTGCAGCTTGAGCGCATCCTTTTGGTCCTGCGTGGCCAATAGGATGGTGACCTCGCTCTCGTCGCCCATGTCCGTGTCGCCATCGGCACGCAGCGAGAAGTCGGGCGCTGTCTCCTGGTCTGCAGGATGTGGCGGCTCATCGGGTGGTGGCGCAGGCTTGCTGGCCATGGTGACCACTGTGGGTCGTGCAACCACAGGTCTGGCGACCTCGGGCTTGGTGATCCGGCCATGGCGCGTGTTCGGGTCGGCGTTGTGCTGCTTGCGAGCCTCGACCTCTTCCTTGGTAGGCGCTCTGCTTGCTGGCTTATTCGTGGGCGGCTTGCGTTGCGGGCGAGGTGCACGTTGCTGCGGCTTGACTTGCACCGGGGGTACGGCTTGCTTTTGCTTGCCCTGCTCTTGCGGCATCGAGTCGAGGTCGGCGTCGCCGGCCAGATTGAGCGCGGACTGCAAGAGGTAGCGCCGCATGTAGGTGAGCACGGCGCCCATCTTCTGTGGCGTGGAGGGCGCGCGCACCCCGTCGGCCATCTGGGATAGGCGCAGGTCGTACGGAAACGACATGGTGGCGCCATGGCCTGCGATGATGGTCGTGATGCGAGACCAGCCCTCGCCCAGTGGGCTAGGCATGAGTGGCTGCATGACCACGACACCCTGGTCTGCGAGCGCCCCCTCGGCACCACGAGTGGCTTTGTTGATGGCAGCGATGTCGGCGTACTTGAACCTGTCAGTCGCAGTCAGCTTTCCTTCTGCGTCCTTGCCGATGCGGTCGAAGTGCTTCGATGCCTTGGCGAGCGCCGCTAACAGCGCAGACTGGGCCTTGGTGACATCATCGAAGAGTGGGTCCGGAGGCATGCCCCTGGCAATGCGTTCGGTGGGTGCTGCCATGGTGTGCGGAGCGTCGGTCATATGTCTCTACTGTAGAGCAACCTCGTGACGTGTCAACCGTTGCCACTGGCCTAAAATGGCGTTACAATGACGGCACTATGGCGGCGTTAGCATTCATCCCCAAGACAGGCATCGAACAGACGAGGCGGGACACGTACGACAAAGCGTACTACCACGCGCGGATGCGCGAACCCACGCTCTCGTGGAGCAACTGGATAAGGCGCGGGCTCGATGAGGCGGCTCGCCAGGAGCTCAAGCTAGACGGCTGTCCGATGTGCACGGCGCTCCGGCCCAGGCCAAAGAGGCGTAGGGCCTAGCGGCTACACATGATCGATGCGACCTGCAAAGCGAAGGATAGGCACCGGGCGCTTCTCCGGGTTATACCGCCGTGGGAGTGTCCTAACTGGTCTTACTGTTTGCACCTCAACTACTTGCTCCTTTGGACGCACCGCAACGGCTTGGTCCGCGATGCGGGGCATCGGTGCGAGTGTGTGCGTATGCTGTATCTTTGCGACGGCCACCCACTGGCCGCAGTCTCGGCAGGTGCCGGCACGTCCGATAAACGCGAGGGCGGATAGCCCACCCACGCTCCACACGAGTTGCTGGCTTTGCGTAGCCCACGCAGCCGTGGCCAGCACGAGCACGTAGGCGCAAAGCCAGAGTGTGG
>JAZGFI010000172.1:0-25912 GCA_036479435.1 Planctomycetota bacterium
GGGCGCATGACTCGGGGCCACCACGGGTGGCTAACCCTTTAGTGTAAGGCTCTTTCATCCTCTGCTTTCTGCCGGTTTTAATCGGCGCATCACGGCGTCAGACTAAATTCTCCCGCTTTTTTAGGTCAGACCTAAAAAAGCGGGAGAATTTAGTCTGACTCCGTACAACCGGTTTAGTTGACGCAGTCGGGGGTTTTTTGGGCGGGATCGCCTTCGCAGATGTCGCACAAGGGGTCGCCGAAACGGTCGCTCATGGCGCCGAGGCCGCCGCAGGTTCCCTTTAGGGGTTTGGCGGCGAAGAGGACGCCGACGGCCATGGCCAAAAGGGCGGTGGCAAAGACGCCGAAAGTGATGAGGAAGGTGTTCATTCTTTGCGCTCTTTTCCGAAGAGTTGATCGAAGGCGGGGCTTCTTAATTCTTCAAAGCCGGATTCGCGGCGGACGATGAAAAAGGCGACGAGATTACGTTCGAGGGCTAGTTCATAGCCCTTGACGGGACCAAGGACCATCAGCGCCGTCGCCCAGGCATCGGCTGATTCACAACGTTCGTGGACGACGGACACCGAAGCCAAGCTGTGCACGACCGGACGCCCCGTTCGCGGGTCGATCGTGTGAGAGAAGCGACGGCCCTCCTCCTTAAAGAAATTGCGGTAGTCGCCGGACGTCGCAATCGCGCGATCGCCGATTTCGATCAGGCGTTGCAATCCGCGTCCAATATCCTGCGGGCGCTCGATGGCGACTCGCCAGGGACTGCCGTTGTCTTTTTTGCCGCGCGCGCGCAGCTCGCCGCCGACCTCGACGAAGTAGCTGTGGATGCCCTCGCTCTCGAGGAACATCGCGACCCTATCGACACCGTGCCCTTTTGCGCTCGCCGAAAGATCGACGTAGAGCGAAGAATGGGTTTTTCTTAAGGCCGGCGGTTCGACGCGGAATTTCAGACGATCCAGTCCAGTGCGCTCTCTGGCCAAGGTCAACGCGGCATCATGGGGAACCTCGCGCTTGGGATTCCCCGGACCAAAGCCCCACAGATTAACGACGGGGCCAAGGGTGACATCCATCGCTCCCCCGCTCTCCACTCCAATCGCGAGACTGCGCTTGACGACACCAGCCAGGTCTGTCGAGCAAGCCTGCCAATCCGTCGAACTGGAGGCATTGAAGCGGCTCAACTCGGAGTTCGGAAGGTAAGTCGACATCTCGGCGTTGACCGCTTTGAGGACCGCTTTGGCACCAGCAAAAAGCCCGTCGACATTCTTGCCCTCCAAAGCCGACTCAGGAATCTTCACGATCCAAGTCGAACCCATGGTCGCGCCGCCAAAGCTGCGCGGCGGCTTGGATGCGGAGCTGGAATCTCCGCAGGCAACAAGGGCAAGCAACAGCAAAACGTAGGACATGACGACGGCCGTCAGCCGCTTGCTTACAAGCGAGACGGCCGAGTCACGATGGATCGTTGAAGACTCGCGTCTAACCGAAGTCATCGAAGAGGATATTCTCTTGTTCGACACCGAGGTCATCGAGCATCTTGAAGCAGGCCTGCAGCATCATCGGCGGTCCGCACAAGTAGTACTCGATATCTTCTGGTGCGGGGTGGTCCCTTAGATAGTTGTCATGCAAGACTTGGTGAATGAACCCGGTATACCCCGTCCAATTGTCCTCGGGCAGGGGGTCCGATAAGGCGATGTGATAGGAGAAATTCGGGAAGTCCTTCTCAATCGACTCGAAGTGATCTGTGTAGAACAACTCGCGGCTGCTGCGCCCACCGTACCAGTAGCTGACTTTGCGGTCGGACTCGCGGCTTTTGAAGAGTTCGAACACGTGAGAGCGAAGGGGGGCCATTCCCGCCCCACCACCGATGTAAACCATCTCGGCCTTTGATTCTCGAATGAAGAACTCTCCGTAGGGACCGGAGATTGTCACTTCGTCGCCTTCTTTTAGGTTGAAGATAAACGACGACATCTGACCCGGGGGAAGATCAGGGCGATTCGGCGGTGGGCTCGCGACCCGAACGTTGAGCATGATGATGCCCTTTTCGCCCGGGTAGTTCGCCATCGAGTAGGCGCGCTCGACGGTCTCATCGACCTTTGAGACGAAACGCCACATGTCAAAGCGATCCCAGTCGCCGCGATACTCGGTCTGAATATCAAAGTCTTTGTAGTTCGCGACGTGCGGCGGGCATTCGATCTGAATGAAGCCGCCGGCTTTGAACTCGACGTTCTCGCCCTCAGGCAACTCGAGCACGAGTTCCTTGATGAAGGTCGCCACGTTGTCGTTTGAACGGACTTTACAGCGCCATTTCTTGGCCCCGATCGCCTCCGTCGGCACTTCGATCCTCATGTCGCGTTTGACGGCGACCTGGCATGCCAAGCGGCAACCTTCTTTGGCCTCGTTCTTGCTGATGTGCGCCTCTTCGGTCGGCAGGATATCCCCGCCACCCTCAAAGATGTTGACCTTGCATTGCGCGCAGGTGCCACCGCCACCACAGGCCGACGAAACATAAATCCCCTCGTCAGCGAGGACGTTGAGCAACTTGTTTCCAGCCGGAACGTTGAGGTTGCGGTCTTCGTTGACCACGATGTTGACGGGACCACTTGCGACGAGCTTCGAGCGCGCCGATAGGATGACTCCGACAAGAGCCACAACCACGAAAGTGAACATCCCGACTCCGAGGACGACTTCCATCAAAAACTCCTTTGAGCTGCGTACGAGAGATTCCGACTCTCGCGCGCGAGGGTCCCTAGAGGCTTATTCCACCGAAAGACATGAATGCCAGCGACATCAGACCGACGATGATAAAGGTAATACCCAGGCCTCTGAGGCCGGGTGGGACATCGCTATACTTCAGTTTCTCTCGAATGCCCGCGAGCGCGACGATAGCGATGGCCCAGCCGAAGCCGGAGCCAACACCAAACACGACACTTTCGCCGAAGTTGTAATCGCGTTCTTGCATGAACAAAGATCCGCCGAGGATGGCGCAGTTCACGGTGATCAGGGGCAAGAAGATTCCGAGCGCGTTGTAGAGCGACGGAAAAAACCGGTCCAGGATCATCTCGAGGATCTGCACCATAGCCGCGATGACGCCAATGAAACTGATCAGACTCAGAAACTGCAAGTCCGCTTGGTCTTGCCCCATCCACGCCAGAGCCCCTGGCTTCAGCAAGTAGGTGTAGAGCAGATTGTTAGCGGGAATTGTAATTCCCTGGATGACCACAACTGCGATTCCCAGCCCGAACGCGGTCTCGACCTTCTTGGACACGGCGAGGAAGGTGCACATGCCGAGAAAAAACGCGAGCGCCAGGTTCTCGATGAAGACGGCTTTGACGAAGAGTCCGAGGTAATGTTCGAGCATGGATCAGTTCTCCTCGACTTGCTCGGGCTTCCAAGTCCGCAGCAGCCAAATGAAAAGACCAATGACGAAAAAGGAACTCGGGGGCAAAAGCATCAACCCGTTCGGCTGGTACCAGCCGCCATTCGTCGTGGACGTCAAGATCTCGTAGCCGAGGAGTTTTCCAGAGCCGAGCAGCTCGCGGAAAAAGGCAACAAATATCAACACGAGGCTGTAACCCAGACCGTTTCCGATCCCGTCCACGAAGCTCTTCACCACGCCATTCTTCATGGCGTAGGCTTCGGCGCGACCCATCACGATGCAGTTCGTGATAATGAGACCCACAAACACCGCCATCTTTTTGTAGGTGTCGAAAGCGTAGGCTTTCAAAATCTGCTCGACGATGATCACCAAGGAAGCGATGATCGTCATCTGCACGATGATGCGGATGCTGCTGGGAATGTGGTTACGAATTGCCGCTACGGCGGCGTTCGAGCAGGCGACGACCGCAATCACCGAAACGCACATGATGAGCGTCGGCTTCAACTGAGAGGTCACCGCCAGCGCCGAACAGATACCAAGGATCTGTAGGGCAATGGGGTTATCGTTGAAGATCGGCTTGGTAAGGATCTCCTTCATCCGACTAGCCATCGTTAGGCTCCTTCTTCGCGAGTTTGTCGAGGAAGGGCTTAAAGCCCGAATCCCCCAGCCAGTAACGAAGCATTGCGTCCACCCCTCGCACCGTAATGGTCGCCCCCGAAATGCCGTCGGCCTTATGCTGGGCCGCGGGATCGTTCGGCAGAACCGCGCCCTTTAGGACGTCAAACTTATATTCGCCGTCTTTGTACATGACCTTGCCCGGCCACTGGCCGCGCCAAATTGGGTTCTCGACCTCTCCGCCGAGACCCGCCGTTTCACCTTGCTGGTAAAAGACGAGTCCGCGCACAGTCTTTAGGTCAGATTCCAAAGCCACGAATCCGTACATCGTCGACCACAGTCCCTTGCCGTGAAACGGCAACACGACGCAGGAGAGTTTGCCGTTTTCACGCTGGATGAAGGCCTCGGCGAATTTTGAGCGACGCTTGATGTGACCGAGGTCTTCCTTCGTGGGAATCTCGATACTGCGTTCGGGGTCTTTCGCGGCGACGCGTTGTTCAAAAGTCGCGGGATCGATGTCACTTGCAATTTCGCCGGTCGCCAAGTTGACCACGCAGGCATCGATGCTCTTGAAGAGTTCTTGGACATCGACGTCGTCATCTGGCCCGATGATCGCGGCCGCAATGAGGACATTGCGGCGCTTGTCGAGCTGCTTGTTTATTTCCTGCCGGTCGCGAAGCCCCACCGCGAGCGCGGAGACGATCACTGAGCACACAACGCACAATGACACGGCGACGAACAGGACTTTGCCGATGCTATCCTTTGACACTGCGCAGCATCCTTCTTTTGATGTTCGCCTTAACGACGATGAAGTCGAAGACCGGCGCGAACACGTTGCCAAACAAGATTGCCAACATGATTCCCTCCGGGAAGGCGGGATTGATCACGCGGACCAAGATCGTCATGAATCCGATCAATATTCCGTAGGCCCAACGACCGGTGTTCGTCATCGCCGCCGACACGGGGTCTGTCGCCATAAAGACGAGTCCAAATGCGAGGCCGCCGCTGCAAAGGTGCCAGAGCGGATTCATCTCGAACATGGGATTTGTTTCGCTTCCGACCCAATTAAGCAGACCGGAAAAAGCCACAGAGCCCACGATGACGCCCACCATCACCCGCCAAGAGCCAATGCCAGCCATGATGAGAAAGGCCGCCCCGAACAAACAAGCGAGGACCGAGGTCTCGCCCATTGAACCGGGGATGAACCCGAGAAAGGAATCCCAAAGCGTGATGTTCTGGGCTTCGATCGCGGCCATGCCACCCTCAGCGCCAGCCCCGAGGGCCGTCGCGCCGGTGGCGCCATCGGCCGCCGCCCACACCGAAAGGCCACCCGTGATTTGGGCCGGGTAGGCGAAGTACAAAAACGCACGGGCCGTCAGAGCGGGGTTAAGGAAGTTCTTGCCGGTACCACCAAATACTTCTTTGCCAATCACCACGCCAAAGCTAATCCCGAGAGCAACCTGCCACAGCGGCATCGTCGGGGGCAGCGTGAGAGGAAAGAGCAGGCCCGTAACAAGGAATCCCTCGTTGATTTCGTGGCCACGGATGGTCGAAAAGATCGCCTCCCAAGTTCCGCCCACCGACATCGTCACGATGTAAGCGGGAACAAAGAACAGGCCACCGTAGACAAAACAAGACAACAGGCTGCTTGAATCGTAGGTCAATCCCAGAGCCGACATGATCGAGTCACGCCATCCTCCCACCGACGAGACGCCGCCGTCGCCCGCTTCCATCGCCTCGATGCCCTGCAGGCCCGAGTTGTAGAACGCCATCAAGACGCAGGGGATCAGCGCCCACACCACGACGATCATCATTCGCTTCAGATCGATGCCATCGCGAACGTGGGTCTTTCCCTTGGCGACGTCGCCCGGAGTGAACAAGAAAGTGTCGATGGCTTCGTAGGCCGGGTAAAACTTTTCGAGCTTCCCTCCCTTGTGGAAGGGCTTACCAACCCGATCGAGAAGTCCGCGAATCGCCTTCATCAACCGTTCCTCTCGATAAAGGTGAGGTTTTCGCGCAACAACTGGCCGTACTCCTCCTTGCCTGGGCACACGAAGGTGCACAGTCCCAAATCCTCTTCGTCGAGCTCCAAAGCCCCAAGCTGTTGGGCGTAGTCCGTGTCCTTGGTCATCAGTGCCCGCAACAAAAAGGTCGGGAAGATGTCAAGAGGCATGACTTGCTCGAACGAGCCGACCGGCACCATGGCCCGAGGGCTCCCGTTGACGTTGGTCGTCATCGCGAACTTCTTCGAAGGAGATAGCGCTGAGCTGTAGATTCTTTTGATCGAATACTTGTTGCCGCCGGGCATGTGCCAGCCGATGAACTCGCGATGGCGGCCCTCTTCAACGATGGACAGCTGCACATCGAAACGACCCAAGAAACCGAGACGGTCGAGTTCAGCGTTTTCCGTTGCCGTGCCGCAAAGCACGGAACCGCTGATAAGCCGGGCCTCGCCGACCCCGTCCTTAACCTCACCCTGAGCCAACTCGGCGATCGAGGCGCCAAGCGGGCAACTGACCAAGCGAGGCTTGGCCGCCGCAGGCCCGGCGATGGCGATGACTCGTTTCGTGTCGATCTGGCCGAGACGCAAGAAGTAGCCCAAAGCGGCGACGTCTTGGTAACCGATCGTCCAGACTTGGTAGTTGATATTCACCGGATCCACGAAGTGGATGTGAGTACCGACCAAACCAGCCGGATGCGGGCCGTCGAATTCGTGTACTTCGACACCTTTCAGCCCAGTACCCGGGGTCTTGGCGCCGGGTGCGGTTCCGAGGTGGACAGCACCCTCACTCAAGATAGTTAGAGCCTTCAGGCCCAGCTCGAAGTCATCTTGGCGATCGGCCAGAACCACCGCAGGATCAGCGGCTAAGGGGTTCGTGTCCATGACGCTCACAAAGATCGAGTTCGCACGGCTATTCGGCGCAGGAATGCGGCTGTAGGGCCGCGTCCGGAAGGCCGTCCAAAGCCCAGATTCGACCAGGCGTTGCACGAGCTGATCCCGCTCGGGCAATTCTCCATCACCGTTTGGAAATGAAAGCGACTCAGCCTTAGCATCGACTTCGATGACCACCGACTGCAAGACACGTTTCGCTCCGCGATTGACCGCCGCAATGCGCCCCGCGGCCGGAGCCGTAAAGAGCACACCAGGGGTCTTTTTGTCACTAAATAAGGGCTCGCCGAGACGTACTCGGTCGCCCTCTTTCACCATCATCGTCGGCTTCATGCCGACGTAATCAGGACCGAGGACCGCGACGTGCTTGACGTCTTTGTGGCTCTCGATCCGCTGCTCTGGCCCTCCCGTTATCGGAAGGTCGAGCCCCTTTCTGATCTTGAAGCGCAAGGGGTGGATCTTTCAGTATGGAACGCGTGCTCGCAGGCCTGCGAAGCCCGCGGATCCTATGTAACCGCCAAGGCCATCTCAACTGGAAGCTGGGCTCAAGAGAGTCTCTTCAAGCTCTTGCCAGCCAACGGTTTCGGATCGGTCGTCGGTCCACAACGCCAGCGTTCGCCAGTTCGCAGCGCCTACCCGGCGCTAGTCGACGACAACGCAGTCTTTCTTGATCACTGCGAGCGGCTGGCCACGATCCACAACGGCGACGTAGGCCAGCGACTTGGCGAGTTCTAAGTCCTTCAAGGCGATCGCGAGCAACAAGTCCACCGATTCACCCGGCAAGATCCCCAATGGCGGGATCGGCACGGCACTGGGAGCCGCCGCGACTTTTTGGGTGGACTGCCGGATCACCGCGGCCGTCATCGCACCGCGCCCAATGGGGCCGCCAACCAAAGCCCCTGACTTCTTGTCGAGCGACAACTTCACTCGCCACACGAGCTGGTGACGAGAGCGCCTGATACGGTTGGACTCAGCCCCCATGCTCAACACCACAACCCTAGGCCCACTCGCTTTGGCCAGAGCCTCGAAGCGGCCGAAAAGGCCGCGCAGTTCAGTGGGCATTTCTTCTGACACCGCACTCAGTTTTCCAAATAATTCCGCCGCCTCTGACTTTGCGTCTCGGTCCGAAAGATCTGCGAGTGCCTCAAGCGCGAGGCCCCAATCCGTATAGCCCACGGCAAGCGATTCCATGAACTCGCGCTCGTAAAAACCCGCCACACGAGCTGCTTGGGCCACTTGGTTTTTGTGTTCTCTAAAATCGACGAGGCGCCTTTGACTAATCTGCATCCGCGCAAGCCAGCCACTCTTCCCCCATCCCTTCAAGATCACTTGAATCTGTCGCCTCACAATACCGTCGGAGTGCAACACCAAGCTTCGCAACAAGGGGACGGATAACTCGGCGTCAGTTTTGTGAGCGCCCTCAATGATAAGTTTCTGTCGGCCGGGCCATTTTTCCTCCCCAACCGTGACCAGATACCTCAAGGGCAAAGTGCGAAAGTCCGACGCCTTGTTGAGACAACGCCACGCAAAGGCATCGAGTTCTCGAGGCAGCACGCTCCCCAACAACAGGGACTCCAGCATACGAAGGTTGATTCCGTCTCCTAAAGTCGCAAGCGCCGTGGTGGCTAAGACGCGATCACTGTAGGCGCCACGAGCCACTGCGATTCGCAGTTTCTCTCGCTGCGATCGGTCACCATTAGCGGCGGCGGCGATCGCGGCGGCGGCGGCAACCGCGGGTTTTGCGTCCAAAAGGAGCTTGGCGATCAGGCTCTTGCATTTTGTATCAGCTGAGTAGACCCCCAAGGCCAGGGCCGCCCAAGACCGCAGCGTGGGATTGTCGTGCTCGGCCAATGCAAAGACCTCGTCCAAGACTCCCTTCGGCACATAGACCAGGACTTTCTGTAAGGCCTGCCCGCGTTCGGAGTCTCGATCTGCGGTTCCCAATGCAATCTTCAGCAATCGAACGCCTTCGGCCTCATCACCGCGCGCATAGGCGGCATCAATCTCCGCCAACCGCAGCTCGGTAGTCGCCGCTAGCTTCGCCGCCGGACGTTCGGACCGCAATCTTGCAGAAACAGCACGCTCTGTAAATCGCGGCGGGATGTCGGCACCGCGAGAACCGCGATTCCACACGAATGCCGCCAGCTCCAACCAATATTTCATCCGCGCCAAGACCCTCGGCTTCTTTACGCTCAGGTCTTGGAGCTCAGTCTCGTCTTCGATCAAGTGATAAAGCCGATAACGGTCATCGACGGCGTCGTAAACGATCTTCCAGGGAAAGGCCACCGCCGCAACCGCGGTGCCGTTCCTCAGGCGAGGATCTTTAATGCAAGACAAAGAAACCGAAGCGGGCATCTTGACGACTGCGGTCTCCCCGACCAGCAAGGGCAACAGACTTTGACCCTGCGTGCCCTCGGGTTCGCCCCAACCGAAAAGACTGCCGATGGTCGGCGCAACATCACTAAGGTCCACGCCGTGGGCAATCGTGCGGCCAGTACTTCCAGGCACCAAGAACAGCAAGGGAATGCGGATGACACGCTCCGACAACAGCCGCCGCCGCTTCCTGCCGTTTTCTTCGCCGAGTTCCGCTGCCTGGTCGGAACTCAAGACGATCAGAGTGTTCTTTTGCTGACCCTGCGTTTGCAAAACATCCAGAAGTTTTCTGAGGACCTTGTCAAAGCCAGCGAGGCGCCGGTCGTGGCGGTCTTGAGGGTCTTCTATTTCGTCGCCGCTGAGAGCAGGCGAAACGAGGTCTCCCACTTCAAACCACATCAAAAACCTCTTCCCTTTGGCGGCCGCAATGAGACTCATCGCGTCGGCCACGGAATCACGCCCGCTCCGATTTGGACGATTCAAAAAGAACTTGAAGCCCTGGCGCAGCGTCACTCTTTCGGCTCGGTCTCTCGCCAGGGCTTTTTCGGGCAGGCTCGTGACCGCCGCCGTCGCCAGACCTGCGGCTTGCGCGCGGTCGACCAGAGTCTTGGCCGCCATGACTCGCATTAGCTCGTCTTTGAGGGATTTCACTTTAGCCGGCGCAAAGTAGCGGCCACCCAACATTGAAGCGGAGGCCGCCCCGATCTCGGGATAAGTCGTTCTTGTGTTCTCAAAGCGAAAACTCTCGGACGCCAGCTGCGCCAGGGTTGGGGCGATCTTGGGCCGCTCGATGTCTTCGGGACGTAATCCCGCTACAGTTATCAGTAAGACATTGGCCTGCGACCGGCTCGGCATCAATCGGTCTTTGGTCGCCTCGCTGACACTCGTCGCGCCAAAGAATTGCGAAGGCTTCGGCACGGTTTGGGCCCGCGCAAAAGGCGCTGCCACCAACATGGCGACCGTTGCACCGGCGAGATAAATGGCTCGAAATCGGCACATAGGTTCAATCTCAAAAAACGAGTGCGAGGCGGTAACGAGAATACGGCGACCTTAGCAAAGTCCGCCCAGATTAGGCCCCCAGAATTCAGGGCATCGCCAGCGAATGGGCCCAAAGATCAGCGCCCCGAGGGGCGGTAGAGCAGGTAGGTAAGGTCGTCGACCTTTGAAGGCTGATTGACGGCGTCGCTTTGGTTCATGCGGCGTTCGACAGCTTTGGAGAGCGTCCCCAACACGTCGACCAGGGCGCCTTTGCGACCGTAGTCGACGATTTCTTTGAGGTGCAGATTGTCGAAGAGACCATCGCTAGCGAGTACGACCGTGTCATACTGCGACAATTTTATCTCCGGCCCCAGGGCGACATGCATGTCGGCGCTCCCGACACAATTACTGATGATGTGACGGTCTTCGTGATGAAGTGCTTCTCGCTCACTTAGGAGTCCGGCCTCCACCGCGTAGCCTGTCGGCGAGTGGCTCACGGTGTGCAGTTTTACCTTCCCGCGCTGGCCAAGGACCAAGATCTCAGAGTCGCCGACATGGAAGGGCCTCACCGAGCCGTCCTCGATAAGCGCAACCGCCAAAGTCGTGGCCGCACCAGTACCAAGGGCCCGCACAGCTTCGTTGGCACGGTCAAAGGCCTCCAGCACCGTCGCGCGAAGATCTCCAGGGCCGGCAGCTCTCGAGGCAAAAGTAGCGCCCAGAGTCTCCAAGGCCGTTCGCGACGCCGACGCGCCACCCCGAGATCCTCCGAGCCCATCGGCAACTGCAAGCACGGCCGCGTTTTCGCCGGCAAACACCAACCCGGCACCGTCTTCATTCGCCCGTCCCTCGATCGGAGCCGCCCGCGAAAAAACACCAATTCGACCGCCGGCGAACTCGATTAGCTCGGCCTCCTCCATGTTGCACTCGAGGAAGAGTCGCAGGTCGTGTTTGGGCACGATCAACCTCCGTCGATACCTTCAGAACACCAGGGACAAAAGCCCCAATAGTCATCCGCAACGCCCCATTCGCAAGTCGGACAGACGGTGTCGCGGGCCTCTAGGGTCCAAGCCTTGTTTTGCTTTCTGCGGCACCATGGGCAGTAGCGCGAAAATGCAACGCTTGGCCCGTGGCAAGAATCGCAGTGGCCTCGCTGGCGACAGTCCTTCAGGCGCGGTCCCTGCGAATCGGAAATTCGGGCGCCGTAACACCATGCGCAATAGCGCCAGTCATTCTTCACGCCACGATGGCAACGAACGCAGCTCGCTCCGGGCGCGGATGCCTTTTCCGAGGGGGTGTCACTGCCGCACCATGGACAGCAAACCATCGATTCCGAAAGAAGCTCGTGGCAATGGCCGCATTCTCGGGTCAGCCCCAACTCCGCACCAAGGTCACTGACGAACTGGCGGCGTCTCACGACGCGCCAATCCGTTCGCGTCCTAGTCAGTTTCTTCCTCGGCGGCCGCCGCCCGTCGATCCGGATCTTTCCTTTCAGCGCGCGCCAAGCGTTCAGCATGACCTTGGCATCCGCGAATCGACGTTTGGGATCGAGTTCCAGGGCACGGTGCAAAAACGCCAAAAGCTCCGGTCCAAACTTCTTTCTGATCTTGGCGTCGCCAGGAAGAGGCGTTGCGAAGGGGTACTCTGGTAACTCACCCGACAACATCCGATGGATCAACAGTCCCAAGGCGAATACATCCGACCGGTAAGATGGTCGACCCATCGCCTGTTCTGGCGCGACGTATCCCAAAGTGCCCGAGCCCGAAGCGCGAATGGTCCGCGCCGCCACTTTTGCGATCCCAAAGTCAGCGAGGCGAAGTTGGTCACCAGCGAAGAGGATGAAATTCTCGGGCTTGATGTCGCAGTGAATAATCTGATGCTGATGAGCGTAGGCCAGTGCCGCCTGGGCCTGTTCCGCGAAGTCGAGCGCGACGCGCGTCGCCAGTCGCCGGCGCAAGCGATCCGCCAGAGATTTTTCACCGAGGGGATAAGCCACCACAAAATGGCCGCCCGCAATCGTGGCATTCTTCGGCGGCAAGATGTTGGGATGGTCGAGTTTGATCGCGTGGCGGACTTCGTTCTCCAACGCGATCCGAGCATCGCCATCCAACTCACGCGGATGCGGGACTTTGAGTGCCACGGCGACGCCTTCGATCGTATCCTGCGCCTCAAACACGGACGCGAAGCCGCCGCCACCGATACGGCGGATGATGCGGTATTTCCCAATTCGCTGGCGCGCTCTCAGCATCGTTCGAAACTCGACTCCGGCGGGGACTTTACGAGTAGAGGTCTCAATTCCAGGGCAAGGCCCAGCAATCCTCGATAATCCCGGGGACGTTTTTCGGCCCAATCTCCAAGATCGCCGAAATCAAGATCAATCTGAGAGGCTTGCGGTCTGACCTTCCACGACAGGGGCAGACAAGGCAGAATGGGACCGACACGCCAATCGCCATCTTGAGGCAGCACGAATTCCCATGCGCTTGATTCTGTGTTTGTTGATTTCACTAACTTGCGCTCTCGCAAGGTCTCAGACCGGCGAACGCGGCCCCTGCCTTGATCCTGACAAAAGCCTCTATCACCACAAACACCGCGTTTGGACCGTCAAGGACGGCTTGCCGCAGATGGCCGTGACGGCCCTGTGCCAAGATCATCTGGGCTTTTTGTGGGTGGGAACTCAGCAGGGTCTGGCCCGATTTGACGGCCAAGAATTTGTAACCTTCGGGCCTTGGAATTCCCCTGAGATCGGCGGCGGAGACGTCGCGGCGATCGCTGAAGATGAGGCCGGAAACCTATGGGTCGCTAGTAACTCTGCAGGCCTCAGCATGCGGCGGCCAAACGGAAGCTGGCAGGCATTCAGCTCCGGCGATGGCTTGCCCCACAAGCGAACAACTTGTCTGGATGTGCACCCAACTTTGGGGCTCCTTGTCGGCACGATCAGGGGGCTCGCGCGACGCCGAAACGACCGTTTCGAAGTGATCAGCGCGCTGGGGATGACGGACATTCAAGACCTGGCGCACGACGCGCAGGGAAAGCTGTGGATCGCGACATCGAGCGGGTTCATCAGCTTTCAGGACGACCACGTCCAAATGGTGCCCACCCAGAACCCAAGGATCGGAGCACGCAGCATCGACATCGACGCTAGCGGACGGGTCTGGATGGCCGGGCCGGGCGCGATCGGCTTCAGCAAAGACGGCGAATACCACCGCCTCGAAACTCTGTCGCTTCCCGCTGGATTCGAGCCGACCTGCGTTCTTGCCACAGATCCAAATCAAGTCCTTTTGGGCAGCTTCCGCAATGGCTTGATTCGACTGCTGAACCACCCCATCAGCGGTTGGCGGCTGGAACGGGAAACCAAGCTGTTTCCGACCGCAATTAAAGCGATGATTCGAGGCCGTGAGAATACGCTTTGGATCGGCGCAGTCGGCGCCGGGCTCCACGCCCTTCGCGAGTCCAAGGCCCACACCCTGACCGCTCGAGATGGGCTGAGCGACACCATGGTTTGGGCCGTGGCCCAAAAGCGCGATGGTGCCCTTCTCATCGGCACGGAAGACGGTGGTCTCAACATCTACCGCGATGGCCAAGTGCAGACCGTGGGCATTAAGCAGGGGCTACCCGCCATTGACGTTTTGTCGATTCTGGAGGATCGAAAGGGGCGAATCTGGCTCGGCTCCGCCGCCGGAGGAGTTTCGATTTGGGATGGAGAGCGCCTGCTCAAACTGCCAAAAGCCCTCCGCGGTCTCTCCCAAGGCGCGGTCTACAACATTCTTGAGGACCAGCGCGGACGCATCTGGCTCGGCGGCTCAATGGGGCTTTGTCATTTCGATGGTGACGTTCTGACGCAAGTCGGTGCGGACGTCTTTCCCGGCACCGTTTGGAACCTAACTTTTGCGCGCGACGGCGGTCTTTTGGCTTGCGACCGCAACGGCGGCGTCTTTCGCATCGATGCAAAAGATGAGGTCGAGCTCATCGGCCTCCCGCCATCGATGCAACACACAATGCCTAGCGCCGCCATACCTTGGAAGCAAGGGCAACTCATCGGCAACTTCGGCGGCGAGTTGATCTACGTCTCCTCAAACCAGGTTTCGAGTTTCCGTATTCAGATCAACAAACTGCCCTGCGCGATCATGGGAATTCTTCGTGACACCGAAGACGACGAAGTCGTTTGGCTGAATGCATCGCGGGGTATCGTGAGATTGCGCCCGCAAGACCTCTTTGATTCCGGCAAAGACCACGGTGAAGTATCCAAGTTCGGCGGCAGCGTCATCGACTATTCCAACGGGCTTCGGTCTTTAGATCTCAACGGCGCTGGCGGTCAGAGCATCGTCCGTCTTCGCGACGGTCGTATCGCGATCCCGGGTAGCTCGGGCCTTGAGATCATCTCTGGCAAAGAGATTCATCGCAACACCGCCGCACCACTGGTAATCGTCAATCAAGTGACCTACTTGACCGAGGAGTACCACGAATTCGTTCCCAGCTCCGGTGAGGCCATCAGAATTCCGCGCAACGCAAGTATCACGAGGTTCGACTACACCGCGACTTCTTTGGTTTATCCCGACAGCGTGCGTTTTCGTTACAAACTCGAAGGCTACGACGAAGACTGGATCGATGCCGATAGCCGACGGAGCGCATTTTACACGGGAATCCCCGCTGGCGAGTTTCGATTTCGCGTCCTTGCCGCCAACGAAGACGGTGTTTGGAATGAAGCCGGAACCGCGGTCAATATTGTTGTTCCACTAGCGTTCTACGAGTCCTTGTTCTTCCGTATCCTGATGGCCACGTTGGTGGTGCTCCTCGCGTACGTGGTCCTTCTCAACTATCTGCGCTCACGGCAGGTCAGATTGCGAAGCCTTGAGGCTTCGCATCCGAGTCATGAGATCGAACTTAGGGCGGACGAAATCAGCGCGGTCGAAGCCGACCTTTTGCGCACTCGTGACGAGCTAGAGGCGCGCGTCAAGCGACGTACGAGCCAGCTGGATAGTGCTCACGAATCGCTGCAAGAAGACATCAAACAACGTCGTCGCCTCGAACGGCAACTCCAGCGGGCCAGGAAACTCGAAAGCGTCGGCCGTTTGGCCGGTGGCATCGCACACGACTTGAACAACATGCTGACGGCCGTCTTGGGGTACGCCGACCTCATTCGTGCGGAACTCAAAGCCGGCACGACCGCGGCGGATGACGTCAACCAGTTGATCGCTGCGGGGCATCGCGCAACGAAACTAACCGAGCAGCTGCTGACTTTCGCACAGCGTAGAAAACCGAACCGGAGCAATTTTGACGTCAACGAACTCGTCCTCGAGCTCGACGGCGTCCTGCGCCAATTGATCGGTGCCGACATTGAGTTTGTGGTGATCCCCGCGAACCGGCCTCGGCCGGTCTTGGCTGACCCGAGTCAACTAGAACAGGTGTTGATCAACCTCGTCGTCAACGCCGGCGACGCTCAACCCCGCGGCGGCAAAATTGTTGTCGAGATCCTCAGCCGCAAGATCGGAGAGGAATCAGCCACCGGTCACTACGAAATCATGCCCGGAGATTTCGTCGAGATTAGGGTTACGGACCAAGGTACGGGAATGCCGCCCGAGGTCTTGGAACGGTTGTTCGAGCCCTTCTTTACGACGAAAGAATCCAGCCACGGCAGCGGCCTTGGGCTTTCGATCTGCTACGGCATCGTTAAGCAAAACCGTGGGTTCATCGAGGTCAACTCCGAAGTCGGTCATGGGACGTCGATTTCGGTGTACATCCCCTTGGGCAAAAAACTCGACCGTCAAACCGCAGACCGCCGCACCGCCCCGAGCGTTCGCGGCAGCGAACTCATCGTCCTGGCTGAAGACGAATCCTTGGTGCGCAAGATCACGGCGCGGGGACTTCGAGCCTTGGGCTATGAAGTCGTCGAGACTTCCCACGGCGAAGAGGCTCTTCGCAAGCTTGAGGAACTGAAAGACAAATGCCGCCTGGTGCTCACGGATGTCGTCATGCCGATCATGAACGGCATGGAGTTGTCCCGTGAAGTCAGCGCTCTTCATCCCTCAATTCCGGTGATTTTCATGAGTGGATATGCTGGCGATCTTGCCGCCAAAGACGAGTTCCCAGAGTTGGGGGCTGCCTTCATCCAAAAGCCCTTTACGCCGAACGCTCTGGCATGCGTGGTGCGAAGAGTCTTGGACGCAGCGGCGCAGGACTGAGCCCTAAGCACTCAGGAGTTCGGTGCAGATGATTTTTCAGCGTCGAGCGCCGCGTTTTCTCAGAATCTTGATTAGCAGGTCATTGTCCAAGACTTTCGCGTGACGCAAGGCCGTGTAACCGTCCGGCGACGCGAGAGTCGGGTCGGCGCCAGCATCCAACAGATGCCGGGCGGCCATCGCCGTGGCATCGGCCATTCCATCTCCCAATCTCATCAGGGGAGTGTAGCCATCCTGGTCCCGTTGGTTCGGATCTGCACCGGCCATGGATAGCAGACGCAAGATTCGAATACGAGGTACTCGCGCCGCACAAACCAAGTAAGTGCTGGTCCCGCAGGGCTTCTTAAGGTCGATGCCCGCGTCCACCAGCGCTTTGACGAGGACGAATCTGGATTCCCTGGCATCGTCACCAAGCGAAAGCTCGAGTAGGCTGCGGCCTGCGGGATCAAGAGTGTTGACGTCAAAACCTCGGCGCAGGTGGTAAGTCACCGCAGCCACATCGTTATGAAAGGCAGCCCTATGCGGCGGCAGCCAAGTCGTCCGCCTTTGGCTAAAGCCAATGGCTAGGCTCGCTCCAACGAATAAGATCAAACCGGCACCAATGGTAAGGTTACGACCCGTCGACATGGTGGCTTCCTTTGGAGTTGCTTCAAATCGGGAGTGGAACTCACCTTGGAACCGCGCCGCCGCGAGCACCCTTCCCACTGCGCGCTTATAACACGATGAGAAGTCGTCGCTCGGATAGTCAAACGATGGATAAGAACGGGAATGCAATGAGGTCTTTGCCGCAGCCAGGGCTCAACCGAAGTCGTCGCGTCTTCATGGGGCAGCTCGCACTAGGCACGGGCCTCGTTTTGACGGGCTGCTCAAAGGCGAAGGACACGCCCTTCAGCGGTCCCAGCCGTCAAATGCGGCTCGGCCTGGCCACTTCGGGCTGGGGATCGAAGTGGCACCTTGATCGACTGTTGCGCAATTGCGAAAAGATCGGCATTCAGGGCGTCGAACTGCAAATCGGCCAAGCCCACCGCATCACGCCTTCGCTTAGCGCCATGAGCCTTCGCGTCGTCAAAAACCAGTTTGCCCGAAGCAGGATCGAATTTGTCGGCTTCGATTCTAATCTGGTCCTCGATCCGAATGACGGCGATGCCCTCCGCTCAAATGCCAACGGTGCCAAGGCCCTGGTTGCCTTGAGCGCCGAGCTGGGTGGAAGTGGAGTTCGCTTTCGTTATTCGGACGCCGCCGAACTCAAGACTTCCGAGCGACAACTACTCTTAGACGAGGTCCAAAAACTCGCCGATTTCGCTCATTCTAGGGGGCAAGAACTCCGACTTCAGCCGGCATCGGGCGGGCCGAAAAACCAACTTGCGAATTCTGACCTCATGAGGGCTTTCAGCGCGCGGAATGTCGGCATCGCAAGCGCAATGGACTTCGATGCTCGTGACCTCCGCGCGAGTTTCGATCGGCGAAGAGACCAACTTCGATCGGCACTCTTGATCGGGTCGATTCGTGACCGTGGCTTCCCCTACGAGCAATTAGCCCAACATTTGGTCGTCGCAGGCTTTTTGGGTTGGATTCTTCTTGAGGGTAGCGGCGAAGTCGCGGATGAGCTCTTGGCAATCGCTGAACATAGACGACGTTGGCTCGCCCTAGTTGCGCTGGCTCAAGACTCCCTGTGAATCCGAACGCGACTGGATGGTTGGTCAATCCCAAATCAAGGCGGAGATAGGCATGATGGTCCCCTCTGCCGTAGGATGGGCGTGTGCCGTCGCCAACTGTGATTTACCTGAGGAATCGGCTCATCGTGAAGCATCTTGACGCTCCCTTTTCCAAAATCTCAAGAGCCCTGTGGAATACCGTCCGCAGCTTGGCTTTGGGTTTGATGGCGATTCAGTTTTTCACCACGGTGCTTAGCTCGAGGGCTGATGCACAGGCTTTTACTTCGGTCTTACATGATGAGGTTGATGGACTTCCAAGCGCCCAGGCCTACGCCTTGGAATTCGATGCATCCGGAGTTCTTTGGGTTGCGACTCGCAAGGGCACGGCTCGCTACGACGGCCTTAGATGGAGCGGGGTTGCCGACAAGCGCAATATCGCCAAGGGCTGGGAACCGCGGTGGTTAGTCTTCGATTCGGAGCAGAGGGTTTGGGCGATTCCGAACTCCGCTCGGCATCCCGTGAGCCTGCAAGAAGGCACCACGAGCAAACTCCTTCCGCCTTTGGAATTCGACGACAACAGTCTCGTCAGAATTAGCGCCGCCGCAGCCGTGACGACAACCCGAGGCAGGTTTTTGTACCTGGGAACCACCACCAAGGGCGTTTGGATCTGGGATGGCGCCGTGTGGATTAGCGTCCGTTGTGAAAGCGGCAACGAAAAAGGACTCGGAGAGGTGCGTTCCTTGGTGGCCCGCGGCGAGAAAGTGCTGGTCGCAGGCTCAGAGGGCATCTTTGAAATCGACGGTAGCGTCGCGCGAAAACTCAATTCGAATTCAAGCGATCCTAGGCTTCGACAAGGTCTAGCCATTCTCCCCTGGGGAGATCCCGACACCTGCATTGTCGCAGGGCGCAGATTCACGGGAATCCTCAACGCTGACGGCCTAAAACTTCTGAGCTGCCTTGACAGCTTCTACACCGAATTCACGGCCGAAAGCGCGTTTCTCTGTCTAGATGGGTTCGGCGGCTTCTATCTCGCGACCGGCGAGAGCCTCTACCAAGTCGACGTTGAGAAAGACAAAGCGACACGGCTCAACCTTGAGATGACACTGGGCCCGGTAACGAGTTTGAAATTGGACCACGAACGTAATCTGTGGACCTCAGGTCTAAGAGGCCTGCGATGTATCCCCCCCCCGCGATTCGCGAACTGGCGAAAGAACCAGGGTTTGATGGCCGATGAAGTGGGCGCCATCCTGCGCTTGGACGCAGGCAAGTTGCTGCTGGGCCACTTCGGTGGCGTAACGATACTTCAGGGAAGCCAATTAACTCGCATTATTTTTGACCAACGGAGGGATGCTCAAGCCATTCCCACCAAGATTCTTGACATGGCGATGGCCACCAACGAGCGAGCTTGGATCGCCGGAAACGAATTGGGCATCGGCCTTCTCGATCTCAAAGGCCCGCACCACGAATGTCAATGGTGGCGCCTACCCGGTGCCCAAGACCTCACTGTGAGTGGTGCAACAAGTGTTCTCGCAGATAACCATGGAGGCTGCTGGATCTCCTCAACTCGCGGCCTTTTTCATTTGCAAGGCGGTGAACTTAGCTTCTTGGACTCGGAAGTTCTCAACCGCGGGCTACGGCGACTATTCCGCGACTCAAAGGGCCGCTGCTACGTCGCTTCAACCGGAGGCGGGATCATCAGGTCAGCGAACGATTTCGACGATCCTAAAATTCTCGCGGGACCCGAGGAGTTTGGTTTTCGAGACGTCTTTTGTTTTCTCGAAGACAAGAGCGGCAAGATCTGGGTCGGAACTCGCAGCGGACTATTGGTCATTGAAGGCGACCGACTACGCCGACCAAGGGAGGCTCGATTCGCAATCGAGGAACCGATCTACTCGATGGCCCTTCAACCCCAAGGTAGACTCGCGATTGGCACGAGCCAGGGCTTGCTCATCGACGACGGCAAGCGACTCCGTCGATTCACAGCAGAAGACGGGCTGGCCGGCATGGAAGCCAATCGCGCGGCCATGGTTTACGACGAAATGGGCGATCTTTGGATCGGCACCAACATGGGCCTGTCGCGGGTAAGGTCGGGATTCGATGACTCAAGACCGACGCCTTCGTTCCTCAAGATCACGGAGATCAAGACTTCAGAGGGCGTTCGAGATCTTGCCCTGAGTACCATGGAGAGCGCGGGGCGGCAGCTTTCGTTTCGATTCCATACGCCGTCTTTTCACCGCGCCAGCGACCTTGAGTATCGCACGCGCCTGCAGGGACTGGAGCAAGATTGGGTCTTGGCCGACACGGAGGGTAAGGGCTTCGTCAATTTTGAGCACTTGAGCCACGGCGAGTATCAATTGGAGGTTCAAGTACGCCGACCCGCTGAGCCTTGGAGCAACACCGTCAAGAGCGCAACCGTGACGCTGCAGGGGCCGTTTTGGACCGCTGGATGGTTTTGGTTGGTTTGCGGAGCCCTGCTGGTGATCCTCGGATTCATCGCGATACGCGCCCTCATGGACCGCCGAGTCAAAGATCAACTTGAGACGATGGTCGAGCGCCGCACGCGAGACCTCAAAGCTTCCGAACGCCACTTCCGCGAGTCTTTCCACTCAAATCGAGCGGCTCAATTACAGCTCGACGCCGAAACGACCGCCATTATCGGAGCCAATCCAGCCGCTTGCCGTTTTTTTGGTTACCTCGAAGACGAGATTTTTGGCGCCGATTTCAGCGCCTTTTCCGTAGGGCGCGAGGAGCTAGTCCGCGAGCAACTCATCAACCTAAACCGAAGCTCGGGGCTTCGTCACCAGCTCGTGCAGCAAACCGCATCTGGCGAGGACCGCGACGTCGAGATTTTTGCTTCCCTCGTCGAAACGCCGCGGGGCTGGGTCATTCAATGCACCGTTCACGACGTCACCGACAGTAAACAAATAGAGCGTGAACTTCACGAGGCTCAGAAGCTGAACGCCGTAGGACGACTGGCCAGCGGCATCGCCCACGACTTCAACAATCTGCTCCTTGTCATTCAGGGAAACGCCGACGTCGCGACCGGAAAATCGAAAGCGAACGAGTCCGTCGACAACGAACTCCAAGAGATCCGCAGTGCCTCGCAACGCGGCTCCAAGCTGATTCGCGACCTGCTCGTCTTCAGCCGTCGCCACAACTTGCGCCGTGAAGTCTTCAACATGGATCAGTTTCTTGTTGGTTTGAGGCCGACGTTTGGCCACCTCTTGGGTTCGAATCGCCGACTCAAGATAGATCTCCACGCAGAAAACGCTCAAGTCGAAACGGACCCGGTACAGTTCGAGCGAGTCCTCAACAACCTCATCACCAACGCGCGAGACGCCACTCAAGCGAATGGCAAAGTCCAAGTCCGAACACGGGAGCTTCCCGCTTCCGAGTCGGCCCTAGAAGTCGCATCAATCCTGATCGAAGTCGAAGACGATGGCTGCGGAATCGATGAGCTCGACATCAACCGGGTTTTCGAGCCCTTTTTTACGACCAAAGAAGTGGGAAGCGGAACGGGCCTGGGCCTGGCGAGTGCTCACGGTGTCGTCGCGAGGAGCGGAGGCCGGCTTGAATTCGAAAGCGAATTGGGAAAGGGAACGACCTTCAGGATTCTCCTTCCCCTCGCCGGAGCCGTCAAAGACTCGTCAGCCGAAGGGATACCAAGCCATTCAGCGGCGGTCATCGTCGCGGTGCAGGATTCCGAGGCACGCTCAAGAACGACAACGATTGTAGAGAATCTCGGATTCCAAGTGCTGCAAGCCCGTGGTGCGGCGGACGCCCTACGACTTTTTCATGAGTCTACGGCGGCACCTCACGCATTACTCGCAGATCTTGAAGTGACGGGATCGGGGATGTCAGGCGAAGAACTGGCTTACTGCTTGCGCAGCGAACAGCCCTCGATCCGAATCGTGCTGATCGCGCGACCAAACCGCAAGCCACGAAAACTCGAGGACGCCATCCTCGTCTCCAAAGCGGCCTCCAAATCCGAGCTCGCCAAGGCTCTAGGGCGTGGCAGCGATCTAGAGGCGAACAGCACAGTCTGATACTCGAGGCGGCCCTTTGGTAGAACCAATCCATGAACGATAATCCACTCGTCATCTGGGAAGTTGTTCCCGAGCTGTTGCAACTCGGGCCCGTCACCATTCGTTGGTACGGCCTTTTGTTCGCGATGGGATTCGCCGTCGGGTTTTTCATCATCCGCAAGATCTTCCGCGCCGAGGGAAAACAAGAACGGGACCTTGAGACCCTCTTGACCTATGTCGTGGTCGGCACGGTGATCGGAGCCCGCTTGGGTCACTGCCTCTTTTATGACCCGGATTATTTCCTCAGCCACCCCCTTGAGATCCTCAAGGTCTGGAAAGGCGGACTCGCCAGCCACGGCGGCGGCATTGGGGTATTGATTTCGCTTTGGCTGTACTCTCGCAGTCGCCCCAATCAGCCATTTCTTTGGCTCTGCGATCGAGTGGCGATACCGACGGCTCTCGCAGGGGCCTTTATTCGATTGGGAAATCTCTTTAACTCTGAAATTTACGGGCAACCGACCAAGGTAGCGTGGTCCTTTGTCTTCAAGCGCATCGATGAGCAGGCGCGCCACCCTACTCAGGTGTACGAGTCCATCTCCTACCTCGCGATCTTCGCCCTGCTGTGGATCAACTACCTCCGTTGCGGCAAGCAGCTGGCCCGAGGCCAAAACCTGGGGATCTTCCTTGCTTTGGTGTTCGCAGCCCGTTTTTTCATAGAGTTCTTCAAGGTGAGGCAAGCCTCCTACGGCGCGGATTGGGGTCTTACTATTGGGCAGTTTTTGAGTATCCCAGCCTTCATTGTGGGCGCTTTCCTTCTGTTTCGCGCCCGAAAACCCGAACAAGGTTGAGAGTTTCGAGCGCGTCACATTGCGGCCAATCGCTGATCGCTGATCGCTGGGTTTCTTCGCCGCTAGCCCGCTAACTTACTTTAGAACCCACCAGCTGGCGCAACTAGTGCTAACTCGGTTACTTTGGCCAAGGCCAGCTTAGTTGCTCTGGCGCACCGCTCAGAGAAAGGTATATAGCTCGATGAACAATCCTTACGCCGCAGACATGCAGGCAATCCCGGTCGCACAGCTCGGTGAGGACGCTCGCGCGACCTTTATTACCCGAACCTACGCCCATCTCTTTGGCGCGATCATGGCTTTCGTCTTGCTTGAGGTTTTCCTGTTCAAGACCGGTCTTATCCTCCCGGTGGCGCAGTTCCTCATGCAATCGTGGTGGCTTACGATGATCGCTTTCATCGGAGCAAGCTGGATAGCCAACTCCATCGCATTTCGCGCAAAATCACTGCCGGCCCAGTATGGCGCATTGGGGATCTTCATCGTCGCGGAGGCGCTCGTCTTCGCGCCGTTGCTGCTCATCGCCAATTCGTACTCCAACGGCGGCGTCATCGAAACGGCGGGCCTCATCACCGCCGTGACTTTTTCTGGGCTCACAGCCTTTGTATTCTACACGCGCAAAGACTTTTCCTTCATGCGCGGCATGCTAAACGTCGGGTTCATGGTCGCCATCGGACTGATCTTCGCCGGTTTCATTTTCGGATTCAGTCTCGGCCTGTGGTTCAGCGGCGCGATGGTCCTGTTGGCCGCCGGTTCAATCCTCTACCAGACTTCCAATGTTCTGCACCATTACCCTGAAGACCGCTACGTCGGCGCCGCCTTGGGCTTGTTTGCCGAAGTAGCCCTTCTCTTTTGGTATGTGTTGCGCTTGGTGATGGCCTTCGGAGACGACTAAGCCTCGAATGTCGCGTCAGACGCCTTCGCGGAGGGCGCGGTCGACGCGCTCCCAGATGCCTCGGCGCTTGGCCGCGGCGGCGCGGGAGCCAGCGTACTGGGCGAGATTCTGGCTGAATGCGTAAAGCGGAGCCTTGCTAGCCCACAGGAGGCGATAGGCCACATCTCGACCGGGAGCCTTGAGCGCGGCGCTTGCGAGTCGCAGGGTCGAGCGCAAAGAGGCGAGGACGGCGTAGGGCAAGCTGCGCATCGTGCGGTACTCAAACTGCTCCCACAATTCGAAATGGTCGAGATAGACTCGCTTGGCTTCGTAGCGCCAACTCCGATGGTGGGAGTGAATGACGATGGCCTCGGGCAGGGTAACGAGGCTCTTGCCGGCAATGATGACAGCCTTTCCCCAAGAGAGGTCTTCGGCGAACCGACGATCCTCGAAGGGAATCGAGAGGGCATCGGCTCGTCGCACCATAGACGCTACGTTGTCGAAAGCCGCAAGTCTCCTGCGGTCCTCGGGAGTCAGGGCTTTCCAGGCTCTCTCCCCTCCTTTCAGGCGCCGACGGTGGCGCTGGCTTCCATTACCCGCGTTGACCCGCAAGCTCTGAAAGGGATCGGCATCTGGGCGAGGTCGTTGAGAAGCCATCACTCCAGCCACGTTGTCGTCTTCAAATAACGAGGCCATTCGATCCAAGAGTGTTTCGTCGCAAGGCAAGGCGTCCTGACTCAAAAGCGCAACCAGTTCGCCACGAGCGGCCTCGATACCCTGCTGCCGAGTCTTCCCGTGCCCAAAAGAGGCCGGGCCGATCTCGATCAACCTCACCTGCGGACGGGCTCGAATCGTCGCCAACGTTTCGTCTTCCGAGCCGGAGTCAATGCAGAGGATCTCAAAGGGATAGCGAACGCGCTGGGCCAAGATCCGATCGAGAACCCGCGCAAACAGCGGGCCACCGTTTTTGGTGGGGATCATAACCGTTAGCTTTACTTCATGCTTCGCTCGACGCTTCCTCTCCTTCAAGCTGACCCGAGACATCCGCGATTCAATAAGGGACCGGTAGCGTCGCTCCCAATCCATGGCATCTTGAGCCAGTGTCTTGGGTACCTCGATCCCACTCTGCAATTCGTCGTAGAGCCCCGGCTCATCCAAAAGGCGGGTGATCTGTCGCGCCAAGTCCACGCCCTTGCCAACCTCAAAAAGTAAGCCGTCCTCTTCGTGTGACACGGCTTCCGCCATGCCCCCGAGGTCAGACGCCAAGACCGGAACCCTCGCCATATGAGCTTCGGCGATGGTCAGAGGGGCGTTCTCATACCAAAGGCTCGGCACCACGATAGCGTCGACAGCAGCCATCAGTTCCGGAAGGTCACGACGGCGATAGCCGCCAGCGAGTTCGATTCCGAGCGCGCTCGCGCGCTCGCGCAGCGAGTTCGAGAATTCCGGTGCGACCTCAAAGTCACCATGAATGACGAACTGAAGATCTCGCCGGTCGCTTAGGGTTGCGGCGGCCTCAAGCAAAACTTCAAGGCCCTTCTCTTCCGAAATGGTACCGAAGTAGGCGACGCGCAACCCTTCGCGATGGGGATTCTCCAGGTCTTCAAATCCGCGTGCGTCGTGACCGTTTCGTGAAACCACAATTTCGCTGGGATCCCGAAATCCCGACGCCACAAAGCGGTCGGCCAAAAAATGGCTGGGCGATACGACAAGGTCGCAGGCTCCCAAGGCCTCGTGCCCGGCCGCCAAGCGATCACGGATGGCCAGAGCATGGGCAGCGTTGTCTTTTTGCTCGGAGCTCTCGGAGCTTGGGGTCGGTCCTGGCTTGGCACGACGCATGGCCTTGAGGGGTTTCTTCAAGAAGCTCGGAAGCCGCCGGGCTTGCCGCCGCAACCAACCTCGGCATTGACCTTGGGCAGACTCAGTATCCTCCAGCGCAAACCCACGGCAACACCGTCCGCATACTTGCGGGTCAGGGCGGTCGCAAAGTTCTCCGGTGTCTTGACGCATGCGACCGAATCGCGCGCACAGAAGATCAAAATCGTGGAGAGTGAAGACGACGGGAATTCCCCGAGTCCGTGCCGCTCCGGGTAAGCCATAGCCAAAAAAGCGCAAGTGCTGGATGTG
>JAZGFI010000173.1:0-5601 GCA_036479435.1 Planctomycetota bacterium
CTTCTTCACTTGAATGCCCTCCCCAGTGCGTTTTGTGTTGGCTTTGAACATCAACATCTACGCGCACGGAGAGGGCTTTCTTCGTGTTTTTACGATTACACTTTCGCAATCCACGCTTGTTCGAGGGCTAGTACGCTCTACTTGCTTTCAGAGGACGGTTTGGTGCACCGAGATATCAAACCGCAGAACATCATCATTGCCGACGGTCGGGTGCCCATTCTCATTGACTTCGGATTGTCCTTTAATGTGGAGGAAGATTTCGCAACGACATTTGCTGGGACGGTTCCCTACCTCAGCCCCGAGCATCTGCTGCCTGGAAATGTCGGTATGGACGCTGGGAGTGATCTTTACAGTTTGGCAGTGAGTTTTTACGAGTTGCTGTCTGGAACGGTGGTTGTCGATCGCGTCGGCAAGAACGCCAAGCAGATTTTTCAGGAGATCGCGTCTTCTGTCGTGCCGCGCATTTCTTCGCGATCGCGAGGGATTCCGCCGACTTTAGATCCGATCTTCGACCGCTCGCTGCGGAAAATGTCTCACGAGCGCTATGCGTCCGGCGAGGAGCTTGCGGAAGACATCAATGATTGGCTTGAAGACCAACGCCCTCGACACGCTGGCGAGACAAGACGAGCTCGCATCTGGCGGCGTCGCAATCCGCTGTTGGCACTTTGTTCACTGGCGCTGGTGTGCCTGCTCGCGTGGGGTGTTGTTGCCTATCAGAGCAAACAAAGCCGTCTAGAAAGAGCCGCCGATGTCCTCGAAGAGTCCGCGCGCTGGGATGCTGAGGGGAACACCAAAAAGGCAATCCAAGTTATTCGCGACGGCGAAGAAGAACTCTCCCAACACCCCACAACAGGGGCGCGGTTGGAGGTTCTCGCCAAAAAGCGAAGCGTGGAACTCTACAATGGCATCCTGTCATCGACAGCTTTGGTGTTTGCCGACTCACGCCAAAGCCAAGCCCATGACGCCTGGGCGGCCGAAGCCGCGGCCCTTGCAGATCTACTGCCCCACGACATGAGGTTGCTATTGGTGCGCGCCTACGCCGCCTACGTCGGTCGACGATATCAAGAGGCGATTCGCCTGATCCGGAGCCGCCGCCCGGAGTCAGTTCGATATCCCCCTCTGGTCAGTCTTGCTTCCTTGGCTTTTGTACGCCTTGGTGATTTGAAAGCGGGGAGGAAGTGGATTAAGGAAACGTCGCGAATTGCCAGCGCTGAGGACCAAGTTGCGGCCAACGCCTTCGACTGCGCGCGACTGTTAGCGCAGCGTCCCAATCGGCGCCTTAGGCAGCGTCGACATGCAAAGTGGCGTCGTCGCAGCAAGGAGCTGCTGGCTCGACTGATGCCGTTGAGCAAGCGACTGGTTGGCTCGGCGAGGGCGCCGCGGATCTTGGTGGCCGTGTCCTTGCAATTGCAGATGGAAGATGGCGACTTGGCAGAAGCCATCAAAGACGCTGACTATCTGGAGGACGAAAGCCAAGAGGGTGTTGATGACTTCGCCTGCCGGTTGATTCGTCTCGAACTGGCTCTGCGCAAAATTGCCGAAGAACTGGAGACCAAAGAACAGGATTCCCACGAACAACGTCGTCGTTTTGTTGATGCCGCCTGGAGCCAGGAAGTCGAGGACCGGGTCGCAAGGATCTACAAGATCGCGCGCGAATCTGGATTTTCGGCGATCGAACATATTTCAAAAGTCATTGTGCGAGTCTTCAACGACCTCATTGCGCAACGCTGGTGGCGGACACTGGAACGACTGCAACAACAAGGTCAAGAGTTTCCGATGGCCTACTTTACGGTCGACTCGGGCATGCTCGCGGTAGCAAAAGTCGCGAACGAGAATGACGATGTGCGCTTTGTTTTGTTGGCTCAAGTTCTTGAGGATGCCGGAGTCGGTCGTGCCAAACGATTTGATCCCGCGATGATTTTTGATTCGAAAGCCGAGAAGGATTTCGCCAGGGGGACGGATGAGTTCGTGGTGATTTTTAGAGCCTCGCTCCTGGGCAGTTATGTCCGCCTCGCGACAGCGGCCATTAAGCAGTCGGACCCGGCGGCGGCGAAGGCACATGTCGACCGTGGCCGCAGCGTCATGGAATCTGAATCGGAGCGCCAAGAGCGCACGACGGGACTTGCTCGCGTGTACCACTGGATCTTTACGATCCTCGCCGATAGGGCGGGACATGGAGTCGCCGAGCAGACGAATGCGGCGAAGATGGAGTTAGGGCGACTGCTCAAAGTCGGCATTGCCGGCCACGAAGTCCATAGACAAGGTGGCTGGGAAGGATGGCGAGAGCAACGCGGCCAATACAAAATATTTGAGGCCACATGCCGTGAGATTCTCGAACTTGAGAAAGCTCGCCCCTAGCTCTTAGGCGAGTATTGAGTTTCAATTTCCAAGGAGGAAGGAAAGCGATGGTTGGATTGAAGACTAGGACAAGGTTCACATGGATAACCCTGTTGGTGACCCTTACCGCTTGCCAAACCAGCGGCGAGAACTATGCGTCCTCAGCGGACTTTCAGGCTACTAGAGAGTCGGTGGCGAAGCGCTATCAGCTTGGAGTATCGCCTCAGGAACGTTCGGAGGCGATGATGAAGTCAGAGCCGCAGCTGGCTCAGCGGCAACCCATGGCTCGCGTGCAGCGAGTCGAGAACGTTCGCACGATGCGTACAAAGGCGTTGCCAACGCGGCCCGAGTTGCGCCACGAAGGGCACTCCGCCCCTTCGGATAGCGAGCGAATCGATCACAGCGGCATTCGAATTCGGATTCTCACCCCACCGGATATTCGGCCGGCGATGGTCGAAGATGACGGTGGGTTTTTAAAAGTGTCGGTATACCCTGATGGGGGTGGAACTCCGATAAACGAATGGGATACCTGTGTGCCCTTCGGCAGAGGCGATCCAGGCCTTCTTAGCTTCGTCGCCGTCGACTTCAAGAAAGACTACGAGCATGAACTCGCTGACAAGAATCAATGTGCCTTGCTCAACCAGGGGCATAGCGCTTGCTTTCGAATCTATATGCCCTCGGTCAATATCGGGGATGTCGTCGAGGTCATCACACATGTCTGGCAAAGGACGGGCCCTGCGAGCTATCGCGTAGAGGACGTGGTCGCAGAAGTGAAGGTCCAAGCAAAGTCGTCGACGGTCTGTCCGACGGCGAACTCGCGGCGACCTCGCGGCACGCGAAGCCCGCCCGACATCAACCCCACGATGGTTGAAGATGGCGAGGGGTTTTTGCGAGTGACCATTAGGCCCGATGGCAAGGGCATCAATCCCAATCAATGGGATTCCTGCGTGCCGAAGGTGACCGGCAAGGGCGACCCCTTTAGCTACGTCGTGCTTTCTGTACCCGGCTTCGCCGATGAGGTCGTGAGGGTCAAGGGGTCTCATTGCAAACGGCTAAATGCGGATCGGCCAGTGACCTTGCGTTTCGATGGTGCAGGCGCTGCATCCGCCAACACGGAGACGACGGTCAGCATTTGGACTCACGTGTGGCAACACAAAAAAGGGACCGCGAACCCGAAAAAGTACATCGTGGTGCCCAAGTCGGCAGACTTTTTTCTTTATTAGGGGCGAGTTTGGTCAACCAATCGCCGAGGGACCCGCGGATGGATCTTTCTTAGCTGCGCCCGACTAACAGTAGGTGTCGTTCCAGACTTGGTCGAGGCCGTGGGTTAAGAGGAAGGCGGCGTTGCCTTCTTCGCGGTCGCCGTCGAGGGTGATGCGGAAGTTGCAGAGCAATTCGACGGTGCCGTCTTTGAGTTCGGGCTCGAGGATGCTTTTGACCACTCTTGAAGTGGGGCAGCAAGAACCGTCGGGTAAGTAGACTTCGACGCGGTCTTTTTGGTTCGAGAGCGCCAGCATCGTGTCTTCGGATTTGTTTTGGCCGTCCATCGAGAAGAGGAATCGCATGCCTTCGCGGCCGGCGCGGGTCCAGCCGCAGGCGCCGCTGACTTCTTCGACGATGCCGCGATCGCCGATCCAGGTGACGAAGTTGGCGAAGACCACCGGCGTTAGTTGGGGCGAAAAAAACAGGCCAAAGAGCCCGTTGTCGAGTCGGGCGAGGGCGCACTCGATTTCTTGGGGGTCTCGTTGTGCACCGACCTTGGAGAAGGAATAGCAACCTTCAACGATGCGGTCGGCGCTGCTGCCTTCGATGCAAATCCAGTTAGGGTTGGAGAGCGCCATCGCTCCCTCCCGGCGGATCATCTTGGGCAAGGCGCCCATTTTGTAAGTGATCTTTTCTCGACAGGCGATGGCCACGCTTTTCTCTCCTAGGAACAGTCTGGGTCCCTATCGGAAAAATCTTGGCGCGAAGAACAGTTTGGGCGAATCTTGGGTGATTATGTGCCGTGGGGAGCGGCGCTAAGCGCTTCGTCCCAAAAGATGAGCGGCGAGAGTTTCTTCAAGGCGATCGAGGATGTCTTGGGGGCCGCCCTTGTCGCGCACAAAACTCTCGACCCAAGTCATGCAGTTGTGCGTGTCGCGGTGGCCGAGTTGGCGGCGCCAAGCGACGAGGAAGGCGTAAGGGCCGAGGATGCGGCGTTGGTAGGAACGGCAGAGGTCGATTACGAGTTGAAAGTCAGAGCGATCGAACTGCGGTAGCGCGACGTAAAGGTAAGTGGGATCGAACTTTTTTACTTGTTCAGGTTCATACTCCCAGCTTTGGTCCATCAAGACCGCGCGGCTTTTACCTTCGTGCTCTTTGTCGTAAATCCCAAACGCGAGGGGGCCGGTGGCGGCGGGTTGGCGATTGGGACTTAGGACTTCGGCCCAGGTGTGAAAATACTGGGGTTGGAGCAAAGGTCCCCAAAAGTCGCTGAGGAGTCTTCGAATTCCGATGCGGATGAGGGCCCCGCCGTCGGGCGCTTCGAAGTCCTCCCAGTTCGGGGTCGCGTCGGCGTTCAAGGCTTTTTCCTTTGGGTTGCCAAAAAGGCAATAAGGTCGCGAAGGTCGCGGCGGCTCATCTTGTCGGCGAGACCCTCGGTCATGCCGCTTCCTGAGTCACGATGACTGGCGATGGTGGTTTTGGCGATCCGCACGATCTCGAC
Organism: Planctomycetota bacterium; assembly: GCA_036479435.1. GTDB lineage: Bacteria > Planctomycetota > DRQF01 > JAZGFI01. The sequence continues at coordinate 5,042 of JAZGFI010000173.1, forward strand.
CACCTTGTCGTCTTCGCTGATTTCGACACTGACGACTTGATCGTCCTCCCCGAGGTAACGTCCCACTTCTGAACTGCCGTCTTTTAGTTCGAGGCTGATGTTTTGGTAACCGGCGGTGATGGCTCTTTGGGGCAACACGATGGACTCAAGCATGGAGCTGCGGCTGCGCACTAATCCCAGATTCGCCAGGGTCGGCCCAACTTTAGCGTGCTCGCCAAAGTCGAGGGCGTGGCATCGTTCGCAACTCAGTTCAGAGCGGCGAAAAATTTTGGCGCCTCGGCCCGCGTCGCCGCCCTTAAGGCAGGGCGCAAAGGGAGCGCAGGCATCAGTGGGGTTGAGTTTGCCCTCGTAGTCCGCGAGGGCCTTAGCTACGGCGGGATTCTCGCGACGGTTCTGGGCGGCCTCGAGGACCTCAAGCTGCATCGCGGCGGGCACCTTCCCCGCCTGCAACTTTTGCATCCAGCTTGCGATGGCCGCGTCCGCGCCGACCGATTTCAACTTAGCGAGCGCATCGATGCAGGGGGCCGCCTCCGCCGGATCACCGCGGCCGATGGCCTCCA
>JAZGFI010000174.1:0-53070 GCA_036479435.1 Planctomycetota bacterium
CTAGATCAAAGTGGATGCGAATTTGCTTTTTGTCTACGACGAAACAAAAGTCGTTGAAAACGGCCTCGAAATGAGGGTTACGGGAGGTTCGCCTCAGTCACTTTTTCTCGATGCGGAATCGCTGCGGCCCTCCGGGCAGCCGCAGTTGCCATGGCCCGGATAGGGGGCCCTGACGGGGGCCTGGAATGGCCAAAAAGAAAGCCCGACCCAAGGATGGGACGGGCTAAGGATTGGAATGGGCCGGAGAAAGCCAGCTTAGACGTCGCGCGGCGGCTTCTTGTCTGTTGCGCCCCGGCGGCGGCGACCTAGCTCTTTGCCAGCCGCCTTGCGCTCGGCATCGTCGAGCTTGCCGTCACCGTTCGTGTCGAATTTCTTGAGCCGCTCAGCTTGCCGGTTGCCTCGGCCTTCCCTGCGACGCTTCCCTAGCTCCTTGCCCATGGCTTCGCGTTCGGCTTTGTCGAGTTTGCCGTCACCGTTTTTGTCGAACTTCTTGAGGAGGTCGGCGCGGTTGCCACGACGTCCTTCGCCGCGACGGCTGCCAAGCTCTTTTCGCATGGCTTCTTTTTCGGCCTTATCGAGGGTGCCGTCGCCGTTCTTGTCAAAGCGTTTTAGGCGATCACGATTTCGGCCGTTTCGCCGCCCGCCGCGCTCGCCCGGCTTGTCCCCGGTTTTCGAGCGCGCTTTGCGCATCGCTTCTCGCTCGGCCTTGTCGAGCTTGCCATCTCCGTTTTTGTCGAATTCTTTGATGCCCTTGCCGCGCCTGCCGCCGCCGCGGCGATCGCCGATGGCATCTTGCATAGCTTTCTTTTCGCTGGGGTCGAGCTTGCCGTCACCATTTTTGTCGAAGCGCTCAAGCAGCTTGCCGCGGCGATTCTTGGGGGCACCTTTGCCCTCACCTTTGTCCTGGGCGCTGCCCGTTGGTGCCGCAAACGCGATCAGAGCCAGGGCGAAAAGACCGAGCGTGAAATTCTTCATGAATGAGTTCCTTTGCATGGTGAAAGCCGCTTGGGCTTTATCCTCAAGTAACCATTCAACCCTGAATTCGACTTTGGGTTGCGCTGTGGCCCCGGATTTTCTCGAAGGCCATCAAATATAGGCTTAGAGCTTGAGCAACGCCGTGAATCCCGCCGGGAGGCGCAACTGGGGATTCAGAATCTGGAAGCGGCAGCGGAAAGTACGAGTTGCGGGATCGATGAGAGGGTCGATCGACAACAAGGTCGCTTCGAGGTCTTCGTACACGGGCGCACCCGCCGCGATGAGCCGCCGGTCACCGACCTTCAGCTGGCCGAAGTATTCGATTGGAAGGTGAAGGTCGATGTAGAGTTCTGCCAATGAGACCAAGGTCCCAAAATCCGATTGTGAGTTCTGGGCCGCTCCCGGTTCTGCGACGAGCCGAGTCAAGACGCCATCGAAGGGGGCCAGTACGCGGTACTGGCCGAGGCGTGCTTCTTCGAGCTCCAGTAGCCTTTGGGCGCGGGTCGCATCTTCATTTGCGGTCAAGACCGCGGCGAGTGCCTTGGCGTGCCGGGCACGGGCTTCGTCGAGGTCGACTTCTGGGACCGCGCCAATCTTATCGATCTTCTCGAGCCGGGCGACCTGGCGTGCGGCGGTTTCAACTTCGCCCTCGGCTTGTTCGATGGCGCCGCGGCGGAGCGCCGTTGACTTGGCAGATGCCAAGGCGGCTCGTGCAACCGTGTCGTTGAGTCGGCCGAGCTCTTGGCCCGCTTTGACGTACTGGCCCTCGCGAACGATGACTGTGGCCATGACTCCATCCAAGGCGGGGGAGATTTCGACTCGCCGTGACGGTTGGGCGACGCCCGGGAGCATGAGGAGGTCGATCGACTCGAGATGATCGCCCTCACCGTGGATTGCATCAGCCGCCGCACCGACACCGACACGAGCGCTCAAGCCAAAGGTCGGCTGCGGTCGTGCATTCTGGCGTTGCGGGTTTGAACTATCTGATCCGGAATGCTGCTGAGGTACGACGGTCCCGAAAGTTGGGTCCGTCGCGAGACCTGGTTGCGGCATCGAACCACTGGCGAATAGCAGACCGGTGATGACAAGCAAAAACTTCATGGTTCATCTCGTCCTAATTCGATCGGTGAATCGCACGATGCGGCGGTATAGGTGTTCGGCAATCGGCTTGGGGCGGCCTTCGAGTTCGAGTTTTAGGCGCATGCCACGCATGAGAGCCTCGGAGTCTTCATGGCCAAGGCACATGGTTAGTACGAAGTGGCTTACGTCGGCCTCGCCGGTGGCGGGATTGACCACGATGGCGCCGCCGCCAAGCTGCGTCAGTGACTGGTTTTCGATGAGGCGGTTCGCAGCCGGGGCGATCGCGACGACTTTTCCGTGGCGAATTCGGCTGGGGTCGGCGAAGCTTCGGTACTGAAGTCGGTCGCCCTTGGTGACCGCCGATTCCGCCAGAGCTTCGGCCTCGACGAAGAAGCGCGCAACCAAGGGCCCGCTGCCAATCGTCGCGATCTCGCTGCCGCGTCGCAAGAATCGCCCCCGGTCGTCGGCGTTTAGCACGGTGACGATGACTCCCGCATTTGGGCTCTTGAGTCTAAGCTCGTCGCGCCGTTCCGCGCTGCTCTTGGCGATGGAAGCGAGGTTGTTGCGCCGTGCCAGATCTGCACGTGCCAATGATGGCTCACTGAGCTGGGTAGACTGGAACTGATAGTCCGCAACTTTGAGTCGCGCGAAGTCCTCCCGGGCCAGCCCTTCGATGTCGACGTTTTCGAGCTTGGCAATGGCGTCTCCCGGTCGAAGATCTTGGCCTGCGCTAACGTTGAGTTCACTCAAAAACCCCGATTGCTGGACGCGGATGACCGATTCGGTTTCCATTTCGGTGCTGCCGTCTGCGCGCAGGGTTCGACCCAGCGGCCACAAAGAAAGCAGTGCCGGCGTTCCAAAGAACACGAGAATGGCGACCGCAACGCAGCGACTGCGCGCGGCCTTGGTGTCGGGCGAGAGGAACAGGTGTTTGATGGTGGTACTGGTCGTCTGCCACAGAGTCGAAGCGAGGTAGAAGGTCACCAAAGCCAGACCCAGATAGTAGGCCTTCATCGCGATAACCGTGCAAAGCCCGATGATCAGAAAGAACTTGTAGATGATCGATCCCAGACCGTAGCTCGCGAGGACGAGCCTCAGCAGAGGCCGGAACCGAGGCTTTTCTTGCGGCAGTCCCAAGATGAAGCGATCGAACAGTCGGCGCATTTGATCCTGAGCTCGCGCCCGCAAGTTTGGCACGGCGAGCAAGTCCGCAAAGATGTAGTAGCCGTCAAATCTCATCAGGGGATTCAGGTTGAATCCAATGGTGACGACGCTCGCCAAGATGAAAACTTGGTACGCCATCGAGTTGGCGAATGAGCCCGGCGTGAAGGCCCAAAAGGCAAGGGCAGCCATGGCGACGATGGATTCGAAGTACATCCCTGCCATGCTCACGATGATCCGTTCGCGTTTGCTCTCGAATCCCCAGGCGGCACTGGCATCGACGTAGGCACAGGGTGATCCGACGATGAAGATCACGCCGATCTCGGGTACGGAGCCGCCAAATAGCTTGCAGGCGAAACCGTGCCCCGATTCGTGAATGAGTTTCAGGGCAATTAGTGAACCCCAGGTCCAAAGGAGGTTGTCGGAGTCGACAATTGCCGTGATCGGAGATTCAAGATCTGACCAGCGGGTGGCGATGATCCAGGCCGAGAACGCCATTCCTGCGGCCCAGATGGCGAGAAATCCGCGACTGAAAAAGTAGCGGCCGGCCACCATCGTGTGACTCAGAATCTTGTCTGGCGATCCGATAGACAACCTCAGAAAGAGGAAGCCCAAGACTTTCTGTAGCAAGCGAGCCCGCTGTTTTCGCTTGTATCGATCGTAGAGTGTTTTCTCGTCCGAAATCGGGAGGTTTAGCAGTCCCTGTTGGTGCAGTCCGAGGATGAAGCGATAAAAGCTCTCTTCCTCGTCGCGTTTGATTTCACTTTGTTCGACGAGGTCATCGAAGACGTCGCCCAAGGGACGGAGGCCGTCGATGGCGGCGACAACCTGGTAGTCGTCGGGGGCCAAGGCGAGAGTCTGCGAGGTCAGGGGATCGCGGAGGATGTAAGTGACTTCATCTTGGAAGATGTCGCGGTTGACAGCGATGTCGCGACGGACCGAGACGACGACCGCTGACAGGCGTTCCGCAAGTTGTCCGGCCGGGGCGCCCACGGACTAGAGCCCGTATTCGAGCTGGAGCCAGGCGATGGCCCGGTTCGAAACCAGCCACCATACTTTTCGGTGACCCACCTCCAGTCGGCTGACGCCTTCCAAGCCGGGTCTTAGCCATGCCGAATCCTCGCCGATGGCGAGGCTTGCTTCGGCGACGAAGACGTTTTTGCCGTCGACGATCTCCGCCGATGGCCGCACTCTCGTGATGATGAGCTTCAGTGGGGATTCCGGTCGGGCGTTGGTGGCAAAGACGCCTTCCATGCCCGGTTTCAGGTCGAGAATGTCTGATTCGGGGATGGCGAGTTCTAAGCGCCGCTGCCGGTCCGGCGCGATCTCGAAAAGTGGCTCGCCTTGGGAAATGAGGTCGCCGATACGGGGCCTTAGATCTCCGGAGATAATCATGCCATCTTGGCTGGCGCGTGCCGTCGCCCGCAGAATGCGGCGATCGATCGTCGCGACCTGCACCCGGAGTACCTCTTGCCGGCGCCGCGCGATCGTGGCATCCACTCTGCGGCCTTCTGCAAGCGCGCGATCGATCTCGACGGTCAACACCGCAGTTTCGCTCTCAAACTGGGTCTTTTGCAGTTGCAGCTCTCGGGTGTCGAATCGGTAAAGCAGGTCTCCGGTCTTGACGCGGTCACCGACTCGGTAAGGAGCTTCCATGAGGCGGCCTTCGAAGGGCGCCGCGCTGTGTTGCACTTCGCCCGGACGTAGGGTCGTCGCCGCTGGGATGCGGTAGGGCAGGGTGCCGAAGCACAGAAACAGAATTCCCGCGGTGACGGCCACCAGGGCGAACTTGTGGGCGATGGCCCGGCCGCTACCAAGCCAAGCGAACGCGGTTAGCAAGCGACGGAGCCCGTGGCGGGCGAGCCCCTGATTGGCGCGCTCGACGAGGGCAAAGGCGCTGCCGTAGGGCTTGACCAACTCTTCGATCTTAGTCGCTTCGTCTGGGCTGAAAGGGTCTTTGGCGTCGCGCTGAAGCGTGATGGCTCCCACGACCTTGTCGCCGTGGAGCAAAGGCAAGGTGGCAACGCTGGCCGAGCCGTAGGAGTCGTGCCACTGGCGGTGTATGCGATGCTGTGTACTGAGAGCTTCGTCTGCCCACTTGCCATCGTTTTGCACAAAGATCGCGCGCCCGCGATCAAAGCACTCTCCCATCGCCTCGCGTAGGTGACGGGTCGCTGGGCAGTTGGGTTTGGTTTCGTCCACCCCAGATATGGAGATGATGCGAGCCCGCCCGTTGTAGTTGATCCCCATGGTGACCTGTTCGCAGTTTGTCTTGGCGCGCAGGTTGTTGGTCAAAGCGAATGCAAACTGGCGGATGCTCTCGTAGTCTTCCGCCTTGGCAATGGCCGCGTTCGCGGCTTCAGCGCGGACCTGCGCCGCCTTGTCATCCGGTGCCGGCGGTGCCAAATCATCTAACACGATGGCGAGGTCTTGGAGGTCCTGGATTTTTTTGCGCGCGTCGGTCTTGTCGCTAACGCGGGCAACCAGGGCGAGAGTTCCGTTGCGGTCGCAGCAGGCAATGCCCAGTGGTATGGCAGTGGCGAGCCAGGTGTCGCGGGAGGGGCCGGCGAGAATTCGAGCTTTCAGGACGCCGTCGGCTTGGCAATCGAGCTGCAGGGCGGCGACGGGGCGGCGCCAAGTCTCGAAGTCTTGATTGGGATCTTCGAACTTTTCGCAGATCTCAGAGCCACTCAAGCTGAGCTTGAGTGCAGAACAGGGCGCACCATAGTGTCGCGACACCACGGCCAAAGCCTCACGCCAGTAACGCGTGAATCCCGGCTTGCGCGCTGATAGGGCGCGTAGCGAATCTCGCAGATCGGTTTGGTTTCGCCGCGAGGGTTGCACTTGGTCCGGCGACGGCGTCGCTATCGCTGATTCACCCTCAAGTTGAGAAGAGGGGATCTTGCCTTCAGTTACCTTGTCGTCTAGTGCCGGTTGTTTGCTCATGTTGCGATACTAGATCAGAGACCCATCTAGGGTGTCTTCGGGCAACAAGGCACTCACGTCCAAGGAACCAAAAAAAGCGAACCCGGTTTCAAACGCGCTGTCGTTGACCAAGCGACTCCGCATGCAGCGGGCCATAACCGGAGCGAGATCAAGTGTCTCTCGATCAAAAACCAGCTGAACGATGTCCCCGGGGCAGATTGGGCGGGAGAACAAAATCTGGCAGCCACCCTCGGAGATGTCTCCCGTCACGCCGACGACGCCTCGATTTTGGCGATCGCGAATATTGGCCGCAAAGGCCTCGACCCGAGCCTTGATCGTGATGCGGGTCGAAGACCGTTGGGCCTTGATCGCCTCCGGCACGTTGCGCTCAAGCTCCACGAGGAGCTCAACGGTGTCCGGATCATCAGCCCGACTAGATCGGCTGTTTACATCAAACATTGGGCATTCCCTCGCCGCAACCCGCAAGCTGCGGTCAAGATCTCCGCACCGGGTCTTCATACTTTTCCCAGGGCTCGTATCGACTTGGAGTCATCTTCGCTTGCAGTGCGGGCGATTACCCAGCGAGCGGCCCAAAGACGGGGGAAGGGTGGTGGAAAACCCAGTTTTGCCGCCGACACCCTCAAGTTTGACCCCCGATTTGGCCGAGTATTGATGCATAGGCTGTCTATTGCAGTCTTTGGTTTCGAACGGCTGAGTGTGTCATGCCCCCCATTCGCTCTGGAAAACCCAAGCCCAATAGAATCGACCACGGTCGGTCCCCGGGGCTCGCTCCGCGGGTCGCCAACTGGGGGCGGTCTTGGGTTCGATGGCCTTGGGACCGTCGGCGGGATCGAGAGTGGCGGCTTCGAGGCGACGCGACTCGCGGTCATCATGATGCTGACCGGACCCGAGTCGACTACCGAGCTTTTCGAATCGCGTTGACGGCCTGCTTCTTGATTTTTGGGCTCCTTAGTGCCTGGCTGTTGATTAACGCCATGGGCCTCCGCGAGGAAGCTCGGGTCCTCGACGTGCGAGATTCTCAACTGAAGGACATCAAGGCGGATTTGTTGGCCTACGTTATGGCTGCCAATCACGATCAGCCGGAGCTTCGGCATGCCTTCCATCTCAAGTTGCGGGCTTGGTGCGAAGCTGAGTCGGAGTGGTTGGGGGAGGAGACGAGCCAAGCTTTTCAAAGTCCCCCGCGACTCGATTCCCACTACTCCGGTTTTTTGACCGCCGCCCACCGCCGAATCTCCGTGGAGCGACGGCGAGTTGCTGAAGCCATGGCCGCTCGCTGGTGGAATCTCTACGTCATCGTGTTGATTGCCCTCGGACTGGCCGTCGTTGCGCTCGTCCTCGTCAACCGCAACCTTCGGGCTCGTGTTCGGATCGCTGACCTCTACTTCCAAGCGACACGTGATCCGATGACTGGGGGACTTAATCGCGCTGCGGTGTTGGAAGATGGGAATCGCAATCTTGAGCGTTGTCAACGTGAAGGGCGACCGATGGCGGTGATGCTCGTTGACTTGGATCACTTTAAAGCCGTCAATGACACTTTCGGTCACGCGGCTGGCGATCGCGTCATTCAACTCAGCGCTGAGCGCTTGACGAACAACATCCGCGCCTATGATTCTGCGGGGCGATACGGCGGTGACGAATTCTTGTTGGTCTTGCCCTTTGCGGATCTTGAGGAAACGAAGATGATCGCCGAGCGACTCAGCCGCGCTTTCGCCGAGCCGATTCGCCAGCCGGGGATGCCTCAGTTCGCTACCGCGTCCATTGGTGCCAGCGTGGCCCTAAGACCGGGCATCACGCTCGAAGAGCTCATCGCCACGGCGGACCGGGCCCTCTATCGGCGCAAGGCCAAAGGCCGAAATGGTTGGGATGTCGAGGTGGCGACGCCGCGGAAGCCGGCCGGCTCTGAGCCCTTGATGCTCGATAAGGTCAAAATTGATGCGGTCGAGCCCAAGGCCGTCGCCGCAAAATCCGCCATCGCAGCGGGGCCCGAGTAGGGACCCCAGTTACTCGGGGATCGGCGCCACGGTTGCGGCGAGGAAAAAGCGACCGATCTTGGCGTGAAAACGTCGCTTATCTTCGGTTTCCATCTCGTAGCTTCCCTCCATCGTCCCCCAATTTGTGGGTAGCGGGCACCCACTGACGTACTCGAAGGTTTCGCCGGGCATTAGGACGGGCTGCTCGCCGACGACGCCGGGGCCGCGAACTTCCTCGACCTCGTTCTCCGCGTCGCGGATAATCCAATGCCGATTGAGCAGTTGGACCTGAATGTCGCCCTCGTTCGAGATCCGGACTCGATAGGAGTACACCCAGCGATCCTCTTCAGGATTCGACCGTTGTGGTTCGAACTGGGCCGCGACCCGGACTCGCACGCCTTCCGTGATTTCTTCTGAGTGTCCCGATTCCATACCCAACGATAGGCGCAGACGCGGTCTAGGCAAAGGGGTCTTATTCATTTCTGGTAAGGTCTTTCCCTCCAAGTCCTTGAGAACCGTCGAATCGCGAGATTGCGCACTTATGGCGCGGATCGAATTCACTACGAACATTCAGCGCCATGTCGAGTGCCCGGTGGAGATACTCCTCGCGAGCACTCTTGACGAACTTTTGACCGCGTACTTTGCGCGTCATCCGCGGGCCCGTTCCTATGTCTTAGACGATCAAGGCGCGTTGAGGCACCACATGGTGATCTTTGTCGATGGCAGCATGATCGACGACCGCGTTCACTTTTCGGAAGCCCTCATGGCCGAATCTGAAGTCCATGTTTTTCAGGCCCTGTCTGGAGGTTGAGATGACTCAAAGATTGTGGGTCGGCACCCGAAAAGGCCTGTTCCGTTTCGATCTCGCGGATTCTGGAGCATGGAACCTCGGCCGAAAGGCCTTCGTGGGTGACCCAGTAACCGCTGTGTTGCCCCTGGCGGACGGCAGGACGGTCTTGGCGGGCCTCGATCACGGCCATTTCGGTTGCAAGATTCAACGTTCCGAAGACGGCGGTGATAGCTGGGCGGAAGTCGGGGTTCCGGTCTATCCCAAAAAGCCCGAAAGCTCCGAAGACTTTGACCCAGGGCGGGGGAGGCCGATCCCTTGGTCCACTAAGTTGATTTGGAGTCTCGACGGGGGAGGGGGCGACCACCCGCGTCGAGTTTGGTGCGGAACGATACCCGGGGGCTTGTTTAAGAGCGAGGACGCCGGCTCGACTTGGGAACTGGTCGAATCGCTGTGGAACAACCCCGGACGCAAGAAGTGGTTCGGCGGCGGGATGGACCTTCCGGGCATCCACTCTGTTCTTGTCGATCCACGGGATTCGGATGTCTTGTTGGTGGGAGTTTCCTGTGGCGGTGTGTGGCGTAGTGAAGACAGTGGTGCTTCCTGGGCGCAGAGCGCACATGGGATGCGCGCGGATTACCTCCCCAAAGAACAAGCCTTCGAGCCGGACAGCCAAGACCCCCACCGATTGGCGCAATGCCGCGATCATCCCGATCGCGTGTGGACTCAACACCACAACGGGATCTTTCGGAGTGACGATTCGGGGCGTAACTGGCTTGCCATTGAAGACGTTAGCCCTTCGGACTTTGGCTTTGGCGTCGTCTGTCATCCGCGAAATCCTGATACCGCTTGGTTCGTTCCCGCCGTCAAGGACGAGATTCGCGTGCCCGTCGATGGCCGCTTTGTCGTCACGAAAACCGAAGATGGTGGCAAGAGTTTTCGTTCTTTGACCCAAGGCCTTCCGTCAGGTGAAGCCTGGGATCTGGTATTCCGCCACGCCCTTGCCCTCGATGAAGATTCGATTCGCATCGGCCTTGGGAGTACGACCGGTTCACTTTGGGTCAGTGGCGAAAGCGGCGAGAGTTTTGAACAGCTAAGCGCCCATTTGCCGCCGATTTACGTCATCAGATTCTCCTGATCGCGAGCTTGTTGAGGGTTCGAATAATAGATTTCTCTGATCGCTTCCATTGCCGATTGCGTGAGCCTGTTGACGGCGTACGGCGCTGTCCTTCAGAATATTGGAGCGATCTCATGCAAAAAACGATCTCGAATTCCGTTCTTGTGGCTCTCATTGCCCTGTCCCTGACGGCAGTCGCGGGCGCTCAAGTGACCTACACCATGGCCCAGGCCACTCCTGGTGCCGCCGAAGCGACTTATCTGCCCACCGCGGCCTACCCCAACGGCCAAACCGCACCTTTTGGTGTCGCCCCTTTGCCCAACGCCGCGGCGCTCGTTCCCGTGAACCCGATCTCCGGAGGGATGGCGAGCGACGATCGGCAGGCGCGTATCTACACGACTGATGGCTTGCAAATGGCCATCGACCTAAACCCGACCTACTTACCGTTCACTCCGACCCTGCCGCCTCCGCCCGGCGCTTTTCCGATCGCCATTCCTGTTGGACTGACACCCGTAACGGGTCTGTGCTTCGACGATGGAGCCAACCAGCTCTGGGCTTGCGACGCCAACAACTTTTGGCCCATGAATAAGGCCGCACCCTTCAACGCGCTGGGCGCGCCGCTTCCCATGCCAGTGATTGCTGGCGCCGCCGTGGTCGGATTGGGCTATGACTCCTGTGACGGCACCCTTTGGGCTGTCGACATCACCGGGGCCATTTTCCACTTCACGACGGGCGGCTTTCCGATCGGTTTGCAGCCGGTCAATGTCATCTTCCCCCAGGGCATTCCAAGCCTCGCCGTCAACACCACCAACGGTGCCGGTGCGCTCTTCGCAGCGCCGCCCTGCTCAACGCAGGTGCCTGGCTATCACATTACGGTGAGCGACGGCTTTCAGGTTCACGATGCGGTGAACCCGAACCCGCCCATCCCGATGGTCTCGGCCGCGGTTGGCAACCCCTTGTTCGGCCACACCTACAGCAGTGATTTTCAAATCAAACAGTGCTTCAATGCGGCCGGATTGCCCTACTGCACGATTCCCCAGCCCCGCGCCGGTACGAACCGTCCGAGCTACACCGGTCCCACCGCAATGGGCCATACTCTTCGCTTGGTCGGGGCACCGCCCTTGGTGTCGGGATTCATTCTCGCCGACCTTTGCCCTTTGGCGACCTGCTGGAATGGCCTTTGGATCAACCCCTTTAGTTGGATTCTCGGCGGGATCATCACTGATGCCGCCGGAGAATACACGCTGCCCGCGAGCCTCTTTGGTCCTCTCAAGGGGTTTCAAATCAGCTTCCAATTCGCGGTTCCCGACGTGGGAGCGCCGCTCGGTTACTGCTTGACGAACCTCGTCACTTTTACCGCTGGCGCTCCTTAGATCAGCTAATACTCAATCAAGTCGCGCGGGAACGGCCGAGTGACTTGTGGAGGCGCTCCTTGGATCTACTCGATCGAAGGAGCGCCACTTTTTTGCTGGCACGCGCGCGAAAAGCTGCCTACTACCACGCCAAATCCGGGAAATAACCTGATCGTCGACCCGCCAGATCGCGTGGTGCTGATGACAGCGGACACCGCTGTTCCTCATTATTACGGAGCGATCTCATGTTGAAGACGATCACGCAGTCTGTCTTGGTAATCTTGCTCATTGTTTCACTCGCCAGCGCCGTCGCCGCCCAGGTGACCTACACCATGGCCCAAACATCGCCAGGTTTGGCGGAGGCGACCTACCTTCCCACCGCAGCCTATCCGAACGGACAAACCGCGCCTTTCGGCATCGTGGTCCTGCCCAACGCCGCGCTGCTGCCGCCGGTCAACTCCTTCGCGGGAGGCATGGCCAGCGACGACCGCCAGGCGTACATCTACACCAGCAACGGCGATATGATGGCCATCGACTTGAATCCGACCTACGCGCCATTCACGGCCTTTCCGGCTCCTCCGCCGGGTGTGCCTCTGATCGCCTTACCTGCGGGATCTGGTCCCGTGACGGGACTGTGTTTCGACGACGCCGCCAATCAGCTTTGGGCCTGCGATGCTTTTAGTTTCTGGCCGATGAACAAAGTTGCTCCCTTCAACGCCCTCGCTGCACCCTTGCCCTTGCCGGCGGCACCTGGGCCTTTTGTCGGTTTGGGCTACGACCCCTGTGACAACAGCCTGTGGGGCGTCGACATCGGCGGCGCGATCTTTCACTTCACGACCGCCGGTGCGCCGATTGGTCCGCAGCCCGTGAACGTGATCTTCCCTCAGGGCATCCCGAGTCTTGCCGTCAACACGACCAATGGTGCAGGCGCACTGTTCGGTCCACCCGCCTGCTCGACGCAAGTTGTTGGCTATCACATCACGGTAAGTGACGGTTTCCAGGTCCACGACGCCGTCAATCCGAATCCGCCGATCCCCATGACATCTTCCGCGACGGGAAATCCCCTGTTTGGTCACACTTACAGCAGCGATTTCCAGACCAAAAATTGCATCTTGTCTGACGGCAGCGTGCCCTGCAGCATTCCCCAGCCCCTAGCCGGCACCAACCGCCCGAGCTACGTCGGCCCCACTGGCATGGGGCACACTCTACGGCTAGTCGGAGCACCGCCCTTGGTGGCGGGCTTCATCCTCGCAGATTTCTGCCCGCTGCCGACCTGTTGGAACGGCCTTTGGCTCAATCCCTTCATTTGGATTTTGGGGGGTATCGTCACGGATGCCGCCGGCGAGTACACCCTTCCCGCGAGCCTCTTTGCGCCGATCAAGGGTTTTCAGATCAGCTTCCAGTTCGCGGTGCCAGATGTCGGGGCGCCCCTTGGCTATTGCCTTACGAACCTGGTGACTTTCACCGCCGGGGCTCCCTAAGCGATCTTGCGGGCCGCAATCTTAGTGCCAAAAGAAACAGGGCTTACCCCGGTCTTTGAGATCGAGGTGGGCCCAGTCTTTTTTCTGCTTTCCGCTGATCGCTTCTATCTGCGATTGCGTGTGGCTTTTAGTGCGCCTCACTAACTACCTAAAGGCCCCGGAGCTTACTGATGTCTCTTCACCGTGTGTTGCCTCTGCTCTTTGTCTTGTGTGCTGGGCTTGCGGTTCAAGCCTCAGCCCAAGTTACCTACACCTTCGGCCCGGGCGTTCCCAACGTCGGAACGGCGACCTACATGCCGACGGCGGCCTATCCAGCGGGCACAGCGGCGCCCGGCGCGGATCTAAACCTCGTCAACGCGTCGGGACTGCTCGTCACGCCGATTGCCTTTTCAGGCGGCATGGCGAGCGACGATCGCAATGGCATCATCTACACCTCAAATGGCATCGAGATCGCGATGGACCAAAACCTGACTTATGCGGGGCTGGGACCGCTGCCGATCGTGCCTCCGGGGATCAGTCCCATTCTTTTGCCCTTCAGCGCGGGCCCGGTGACGGGACTCGCCTTCCAAGACGGCCCCAACAATCTTTGGGCCTGCGACTTCAACTCGTTTTGGCCTATGGGTGCGTTGCCGCCCTTTCCTGCAACCGCGGCGCCGCTCCCGATTCCGGGCCTGCTAAACGCCGCCTCCGGCCTCGGCTACGACCCCGCTGACAATAGCCTTTGGGCCTGCGACATCATGGGGTTCATCTATCATTTCAGTCCCGGCGGTGCGCCGATTGGATTACAGCCGGTCAATGTAGTGGGAGCGGTGGGCCAAGTGAATGGCCTTGCCATCAATAGCAGCAACGGTGCGGGTGCTTTCGTCAGTCCGCCCTGCAGCACGCAGACCCCGGGATACCACGTCACGGTTTCTGACGGATTTTTTGTTTACGACGCCACAGGACTCGCGACCCCCATCCCCATGTCGCCTCTCATCGCCGCTAATGTCATCTGGGGCCACACCTTCTCCAGCGACTTCCAAACTAAGCGCTGCCCGACTCCGGGCATCAGCGTCGTTCCTCCGCCCTTTGCCGGGACCGAGCGAGTTAATTACGTCGGCCCCGGAGCGCCGCAGTCTCTGCGCTGCATCGGAGCCACACCGTTGACCACCGGATTCCTCGTCGCAGACTTGTGTCCGACATCGACCTGTTTCTTCGGCCTTTGGTTTTCACCCTTCAGCTGGACTCTCGTCGGCGTCACGACCGACCTCGCTGGCGAGGTCACCTTCCCCGTCAGCTTCGGCTTTTTCCCGGCCGGGGTGCAGTTCAGCTTCCAGTGGGCCATCCTCGATCCCCCCTCTCCCCTGGGCTACAGATTCAGCAATCTCTGCACCGTGACGACAGGATTGCCATAACGAAGGCTGCCGTGATCGCGGGCAAGGAGAGATCCGCGATCCGCTTGACGGGCCCAACGACCTCGGTTGTCGGGCCCGTCTTTTTTTTCATCCCTAACAGCCAAATGGTTAGGGTTTCGCCATGCATCCTTATACCGGCGTGGCGGCGGCGCTTGGATCGACTTTGATCTGGGCCTACTCGTCCGTTTTGTTCCAGCGAGCGATTGCGCGTTACGGCGCTTTTACCTGCAACATGTTCAAGGCCTTTGTGGGCATGAACTTATTTTGGTTGACGGTGCTTGTCCTTGGATTGAATGGCGACTTTGGTTTCGGCAGCGTCCAGGGAACTTGGATGCTGGTTATCTCGGGACTGGCGGGAATGGCCTTCGGAGACTGGGCCTACTTCGCGGCCATTGGTCACTTGGGCGTCAAGCAGGCGACGCTTCTCCACGGCACCGCACCCCTATTTTTGCTGTTGTGGTCTTTGACGGCTCCGGTCGTGACCTTAAGTCACTTTGAGATCATGGGAGTTGTTGCCGTGGTACTGGGCGTGTCTTTGGTCAGTTGGCGGGCCGCCAATCCGGGCGGCGGGTCACGCGGCATCGGCATTTGCTTTGGCGGCCTTGCCGCATTGGGCCAAGCCACTGGAATACTCTTATCCCACCAAGCGCTCCAAGAATGTCATCCACTCTCGGGTGCGGCCGTGCGGCTCTCGGGCGCGTTTTTGGGTTTGCTTTTGGTCCAGGCGTTTCGCGGACGTCTAAAAAGAACTTGGCGATCCCTTCAGGAAAGTGGCATTTGGAAATCGATGCTCTTTCCGAGTTTCATCGGCACCTTCATCGGGATTTTCTTCATGATGATCGCGATCGAGCGCTCGCCACCGGCCGTCTCCGGTGCCTTGCTGGCCACAACGCCGATCTTTGTCATTCCCTTTGCGATGGTGATGCTGAAGGAAAAGGCGACGGTGCGGGCGGTGATCGGCACCGCGGTCGTGGTGGCCGGAGTTGCTTTGGTCAGCTTCGGAATGCGTTAGTGAAAAAGGGGGTGGCGCAGCGATGAGTACTTTCGATCAAGATGACCTCGACGCCGCCTTACGCCTGGTGTCGGAGGCGATCCGTTCGCGGGCCCACAAGCCCCTCGGCCTCGCCTTGCGAGCGAAGGCGGATGCTCAAGCCGCCGTTGATTCCCTCCTTCGTTTTGAAACACCACAACGACTGCAAGACCTCGTTCGGGACGCGATCAGCGCGCTCAGTCGCGGCGCCGTCCAGGGCGGGCATCCCGGACATTTCGGATTTTTTCGAGGCGCGACGGGAGCTGATGTGGTGGTGGCCGAAGCTCTCGTTGCCCTGTTTGATCCCCAGTTGGCCTTGCGCGTGGAAGCACCGGCGCTCTGCCGCCTTGAGGCCGAAGCTCTGAGACAACTGGCGACGAAACTTGGCTTTGAAGGAGCCGCGTCTTGGGCGACGAGTGGGGCGACAGAGTCCAACCGGCTGGCCATTTTGGCGGCTCTCGCGATCAAACGTCCCGAATTTGCGAACCTGGGCTTGGCAGGATCAAGACCGCTGCGGGTCTACGCGTCCTCTGATTCACACGGCTCTCTCGAAAAAGCCGTCGTCTCGCTCGGCTTGGGAAGGCGCGGCTTGTGCCGAGTCGGATTAAACCAGATGCGCCGCCTTGACGTCGCCGCCTTGAGGCAGCAGTTGGCCCATGATCGCGAGGCGGGGATCGAGGCTTTGGCGGTCGTCGCCACCTTTGGCACCACGGCCGCGGGCGCCATCGACGACATCCCAGCCTTGGCGGCCTTGGCCAAAGAGCAGGGGCTCTTTTTGCACATCGATGCGGCCTGGGGCGGCCTCGCGGCATTCTCGACGATGCGCGCGCCGCTTTGTGCCGGCTTTGACCAAGCCGACAGCCTGGCTTTCGATGGTCACAAGGGTCTCGGCTTGCCGACCGGAAGCGGGTTCTTCTTTGCCAGGAATCGGGATTGGCCCACTTCAGCATTTGATCCCGCCGCGTCAACCTACATGCCGCAACGATCATCGCTCAAGGTCGACTTTGACGATCTGGACCCTTACCGCCGCGGTCCGCTTTGGTCGCGCCGCCTCGCCACTTTGGGCCTGTGCTTCCGCCTTGCGTCTTGGGGATGGCCCGCACTCTCAACTGCGATTGAAGGCCGTTTCAAGCTGGTTGAAGACCTCGCCGAAAGGCTCACGACGGCCAACTGGAAAGTGACGCGCTTCAGTGATCTGCCCTTGCTGTTGTTTCGAAAAGACGGCGTGGATTGTGAAGAATACGCGCGCCGCGTTCGTCGCCGCGGCCGGGTGTGGATCGCCGTGATCAACCTTGAATCGACAAGCTATCTCCGCGTCGCGATAACCAACCTTAGTAGCGGCGAAAGCGACCTGAATGCACTGATGAAAGAACTCGATGCCGTGCGGCTCGACCTCGAATCAGCTTAGGCTTGACCTAGGGCCTCGCTTCTTCCGCCGCCGCGAGCAGCCTGATGCGCTCGACCATCGAATGAAGTCCATTGGAACGCAAGGGACTCAAGTGCTCATCGAGCCCGAGTTTTCCAAAATGTTCTTTGATCGGAACTTCAAGAATCTCAGCCGGCGTGCGGCCCGAGTAGATGATCATCAAAATCGCAATGAGCCCGCGCACGATATGGGCGTCACTATCGGCGATGAACTCGAGCCGCCCTGTGTCGCCTTGGACCTTGTGCACCATCCAGACCTGACTTTGACAACCGCGGACCTTCGACTCATCGTTCTTCAGACCGTCGTCCATCGGGGCCAGCTTGCGCCCCAGGTCGATGATGAGGGCGTAGCGCTCCTCCCAGTCGTCTAAAAAGTCAAAAGTGCTGACCAGCTTGTCCAGGTTCATGCTTACTCTCGTCGGGAGGCCTCGGTATAACAGCCCCCACAAGACACCGCCAGGAGCCCGAACATGGCTAACGCCGCTCGCGACGAGTTACTCAATCTGATCCTCAAAGTCTCTTTTGAGCGTCGCAAGGTGGTCCTGGCGAGTGGGAGAGAGAGCGACTTTTACCTCGACTTACGCCAAACCTTGATGCGCCCCCGCGGTGTCGCGCTGGCCGGAAGACTCGCCTTGGAGTGCCTGTCCGAAGGTGCGGAAATCGATGCGGTGGGGGGGATGGCCGTGGGGGCGGTGCCCTTTGTTTCAGCAGTCTTGGCCGCAGCGGACCGATCTGCCGTGGCCAACGTCAATCAAGCCGCTACGTCAGCTGCCAACTACGAAAACCTGGTCGGGTTTTTCGTGCGCAAGGAATCCAAGAAACACGGTCTGGCTCGCCAGATCGAAGGGGGCTTTCAATCGGGGATGGCGGTAGCCTTACTCGAAGATACGACGACGACGGGGGGGTCAACGTTAGACGCTTGCCGGATCGTTGAAGCCGCGGGCGGTAAAGTGGCGCGCGTTCTTTGTCTCGTCGATCGTGGCGAAGGCGCCAAAGAGGCCTTTACCGCCGCTGGCTATCGCTTGGAATCACTGTTTTCGAGATCGGACTTGCCCGTCTAACTAAGGGCGGTGAACTTAGTCGCTGCCTTGCGTCCGCGCCAACAGCACCAAGTCTGCCAGCGTTGCCGCGACCATCGCCTCGATAACCGGAATAACGCGAGGCACGATGCAGGGATCGTGGCGGCCGCGTTTGGCGACGTCGGCCACCGAGCTTGTGGGTTTGATACTCACAGCGAGTTCGATCGTTTCTCCGGTAGAAATCCCGCCGAGGATGCCCCCGAAGGCCTTTCGGTCGGCGACATAGTCCAAGCCGCGCATCGTGACCGCGTCGAATCCAGCGCCGTAAGAAAAACCCGTTACGGCTCCGATGCTCATGACAGCATCGGCGAGCCTCGATTTCAACTTGCCGAAAACCGGTTCTCCGAGTCCCGCCGGCGGGTTCTCAATCTGAACTTTCACCAGCCCGCCGCAGGAGTCGCCCGCCTTTTTCAAATCAATGACGTAGCGTTCCATCCTCGCCGCCACGACCGGGTCTGCGCAACGAACGAGGTTTTGCTCGATCGTCTCCGGCGAAAAGTCAGTGGCTACAAGGTCGCCGATCTGATGGGCGTGCCCGATGATGCGGCACTCTTTCGGCAACAGTTTGCGCGCCACCACCCCCGCGATGACCCGGGCCACTGTTTCGCGTCCCGAAGAGCGACCGCCGCCGCGATGATCGCGGTGGCCGTACTTGGATTCGTAGGTCTCGTCGGCGTGGCCGGGGCGTGGACTGTTCTTCAGTTTGTCGTAGTCGGCCGAGCGCTGGTTTACATTGCGCACCAAGACCGCAATCGGCATTCCAGTCGTGCGGTTGTCGAACACTCCCGAGATCAGCTCCGGACAATCGGCCTCTTGGCGAGCCGTCGTCACCGCACTTTGGCCTGGTCGTCGCCGCGCCAACTCCGGCTCAAAGTCCTCAACCCTAAGCTCGATGCCCGCAGGGCAGCCGTCGATCACGACTCCCAGAGCTACGCCGTGCGACTCGCCAAAACTTGTGAAACGAAAAAGTGTGCCGAAGCTGTTACTCGCCATCTGCCGCTCCCATCTCTTCGGCTAGCTCTGCGAGCACCGAGCGATCTGCTGCCGTCGTTTTGCGTTTGCTAAAGAGTTCGTTTTGAGCCAAGGCTTGTTCCATGAGCATCGCGGTGCCGTCTTTCGCCATGAACCCGGCGCCATCGGCCAGGCGCATGAAAAGGGTGTCTTGCCCGTAGCGCAGATCGACCGCAATGGCCTCGTCGGAACTGGGCTTTGGCAACTTGAGCTCGCCGCGGTCGAGCGGCAAGGTCCAAATGATTGCATCCACGGCGCTGTCGCCGAGCGTATCGAGGCTGGCACCCTCGATCTTAAAAGTTCGGCGGAGACTATCGAGAGCCTCGCCGTTGCGAGCGCAGACGCGGGTCTCGGCCCAGCCCAGTTTTTCGCCGGCCAGCAAGATCGCGGGCACGACTCCTCCCGATCCAACCACCGTGACCTTTTTCAATCCGCGCAGCTCGGGGTAGCCACGCAGAAATCCCGCCGTGTCGGTCTGATACCCCTTCCAACTGCCATCGTCCTGCAAGACTGCGGTGTTGGCCGCCTGGCAACGAACAACGTCGTCATCTTGTTCGCCGAGCAATGGCAAGATTGCATTTTTGTAGGGCGCGGTGATCGAGCAGCCGCGCAAACCCATCTCGGCCAGCGCTCGAAAGTTCGCCTTGAGATCGGAGCCGGGAAAAGCGGCGTAGCGGGCCCGTCGTTTTTGCAACTTGAACAGGCGGTCGTGAATCTCAGGGCTTGCCGTTTGCAAATCGAGACCACCAAAGATGCCGTAAAGATCGGGCGGGCTCACGCCTTCAAGTTGGCGGTGTTCACCAATCGCCAGTTGGCCGGGGGCCGCGGCATCTTCTTTGCGCACCGTCGTGTAGGTCAGCGCGTTTCGAAATGGTGAGAGCAGTCGGTTGGCTTTGGCTAAAGGGCCCATCGCCAAGATGGCGCAAGGCCCGGTCCACTGCAACTCCTCCTGCAAGTGGTGTAGCATCAGCAGCTCGGAGGGCTCGCGTGGCGTCACCGCAATCTTGACGATTTCGGCGCCGCGATCGCGTGCGCGCGCAGCGGTCTCAAGGAGTTCTTCTCGCGACGGACAAGAAAAATAGTCGTGGAAGCTGATGACCAGCTTTGAAGCTCCCACTGTGAATCCCGCTTCGTTGAGGTCGAGATCGAGGTAGGCCGCTCCCGCCGTTTCAAGTCGTTCGAGGTCGCCGTTGCGAGGCGACAGCATGCGCGGAATCGAGGACGCGAAGGGCCTAAGCCCTGGAGTGATATCACCACGGACCTCAAGAATATCGGCGCCCGCCTTCATGGCAGCCACGGAATAAGCAGAAGCATTGCGGGCGGCCGAAGCCGGGAGCGTTACCACGTACACGAGCGTCTCAACTCTTCGACCAAAATCCCGATCTGCTCGTTCGAGCTGAGGCCGGGGGGCAAGATGATGTCGGCGACATCTTCATAGAATGGGGCGCGACGGTCGAGAGCGGATTCCAATTCGGGCAAAAGCCCGGTGTCGCTGAGGGCCGGGCGGCCTTGGGAGTCAGCTCTCAATCGGCCCCCTATGGTCGCAAGTTCTTCGGTGATCCAAATGACGGCGGCCTTTTTCTTCAAGATGGCGCGCGTGGACTCAGATTCGACGGCTCCGCCGCCGGTGGCCAAAATGACCCCGGGCCGCAGTTCCTCGGCGATGATGGCTTCTTCGGCCCTCCGGAAAGACGGCCAGCCCTCTTTTTCCACATGTCTTCGAATTTCGCCGGCCCTGAACTCAAAAACGCTATCTGAGTCGACGAACTCAAGATTCAAGATCTCGGCGATCAGCCTTGCGAGCGTCGATTTGCCCGTGGCTCGCATCCCGACGATCGCCAGGGGGCGTGTCTGATTGCAAATGGAGGTCAAGTCATCGAAAAACCGCGGGTAACTTTTGGCGACACAATCGGCATTTGAAACTTGCATGCCGGGGGCCAGGCAGCCGAACAAGGCGCCGACCATGGCGAGACGATGGTCACCTTCGGGGTCGAAGGCCACGGCTTGAACGCGGGACGAGCCCTGTATTGAAATTCCATCCGGCTCGACGGCTATCTCAATTCCCATCCGCGTAAATTCACGGGCGGTGACGGCGAGTCGATCGCACTCTTTGAGCCTTAGGTTTGCGGCGCCGACGAATCGAGTGCGGCCGCTGCGCCGTGCAGCGACAAGAGCGAGGTTCATCAACTGATCGGGCGTGTTGGACACATCAATCTCGAGGTCGCCTCGGCCAGAAAGGGCCTGCAGGTGATGGAGGACGGCGCGGTCGCTTTGCGTGGAATCGGGGCGAAGGTTCGAGCCCAGAAAACGACTGTTCGAAAGATGGGCCAGGGCAAAAAAAGTACCCGCCGCACTCCAGTCACCTTCAATCTCGAACGGGTCGCGGCCTAGGCTTTGGCCCTCTGTATGGCAAACCGCCGCGTGTTCCTCAGTCATGGCGGTGCCAATGCCAAAGTGCTTGAGCACCTCGGTCGTCAGCTCCAGGTAACTCGCGGAGGCGAGTCCCTTCGTAATCTGAACCGCCAAGCCTCCCTTAAGCTGCCACCCGACCAAAAGCATCGAGCTCAAAAACTGACTGCTCTTGGAGGCATCAAGCCTCACCTCGCCGCCACGGGTCAAGCCGCCCTTTACGCGGATCGGCGGGCATCCCGCCCTAGCTTCAATCTCAACGCCTAATGAAGCCCAGGCATCTACGAGATCTTGAATCGGCCGCGTGCTCATGCGCCGATCGCCGTTGAGAAGCCACTCACCGGGGACCAGTATGGCGACCGAAGTCAAAAATCGCATTGCGGTGCCCGCGTTGCCGCAGTAGATCTCGCCGGACGTTCTCGCAGCGTGCGCCGCCTTCGGCAAGCCCCCGCGAACTTCCAATTCTCCTGCGCTTTGGTCAAGCCACTCCAAGTCGAAACCGAGTGTCTTCAAACCGTCGACAAGATAACGAACATCGTCGCAGGGCGTGGCGTTTGAAATGCGGGTGATGCCTTTGCAAAGAGCAGCGACAACAATGGCGCGGTTGGCTTCGGACTTGGAGCCGGGCAAGCGCAACTCGGCGTCAAAAGGAAGGCGAAGGGGACTGATGCTTTGGGAGCTCATCGCTCCAAGGCTCCCAGAAAGGCCTCCTCGGAGAGCGCTTGAATTCTCGCCCCACCCATCTTGGTGGGAACGGCAATGCGAACTTCTCCCGAACGAGATTTCTTGTCGTTTTGCATCAACTTCCAAAGGTCGGTCGCCGCAAAACTAAACTCAGCCGGCGGAGCCGTCGGCAAACCCAGACGACGCAAGAGGGACTCAATCCGTGGTCCTGCTTCGCTGTGGGCGGCACGGCACTCGATCACCATCCCCATGGCGACGGCTTGGCCGTGAGGGATGAGAAACTCAGAAAGCCCTTCGTAGGCGTGACCCACGGTGTGACCAAAGTTGAGCAGCATCCGCCGCCAGGCTTCGCTTTCGTCTTCAATCACCACGCCCATCTTGAGCCCCGCGCTAACGGTGATCATCTTTTCGCAGATCACGGCATCTCGAGATAAGATCAACTCGGCGTGTTCTTCGAGCCAAACGAACCAATCTTCGTCCAAGATGGCGGCAACTTTGACGACCTCGGCGAGCCCGGTTCTAAACTCTTGATCGGGAAGGCTCTCCAGCCAATTCGGATCACAAAGCACCAAATCCGGCTGCCGAATCGTGCCTAAGATATTCTTGTGTGCTCCCAAGTCGACGCCATTCTTGCCCCCGAGAGCCGCATCAACCATCGCGAGCAAAGACGTCGGCAACAAAGCACAGGCGATGCCGCGCATGTACACGCTCGCCAAAAAGGCCGCGACGTCGGTGGTGACCCCACCCCCTAATCCCAAGACCATCGAGTGCCGCGTCGCGCCCGCCTCAAGCAGCTGATCTGCGAGCGCCGCTACCGTCGCCAGGCGCTTCGATGCTTCGCCGCCCTCAAAGGCCATCGCCGCTCGAATCGGAAGCATCGCCTGAAGTCGATCCGCAATCTCCGCCACCGCGGGATCAAAGACCAAAAAGAGCCCATCCTCAGCCCGGTGACCAAGCCACTCATCAAGCTGAGCTTCAAGGCCCCTACGGATGACAACCCTCGAAGGTCGTGACTGGCTAAATTGAAAGATTCGGTCGTACATAAGTCTGCCAAGATTGTGCCGATTTAAGTCGTCATTGCCAATCGCTCCGTATTCCAAAGCACGAGCCAGCACGGTGTCTTCTTCGTGGCCGTTGCTGTACCGCATCAGCCCCGTGGCTGAAACCGCCTGCGTTTTCAATGATACGGTTCCGGCCTCTTTGGCCGGAACCACAACCTACGCTCAATGGATCATCGAAGACCCAAGCCAGGTCGGAATCGCTCGCTACTTGACGTCGAAATCGATGAGGATCGATCTCTAAGGGAGATCTCTGAGGATCGATCTCTAAGGGAGATCTCGAGGGCCACGGACTCATGGCCCTCGAGGACGACCTATGATTGGCGTGACGGGGCACATCAACAGCCATCCTTGGCAAGGGTAAGTTGGCTTGGGGTCCACTGAGGCCGTATGTCATAAAACACTTACATTTAGGTGGTTATGGCCTTTCCATGGTGATGGATGACGGGCGTCTTCAATCAGTCGGGGTGAAAACTGGCAATCAGCCGGGGTGAAAACTGGCAATCAGCCGGGGTGAAACCTTGCAATCAGCCGAGGTGCAGCGCTAAGATCTTTCCATGGGATCGGCGTATTACAGCAGAGCCATTGAACCACGGCTCAGGGAGAGCCTGGGCGACAGCCCCATTACCTTGATCCATGGCCCAAGGCAGTGCGGAAAAACGACACTCGCACGGGCCATGGGGGACTCACTGGGGTACGAGTACTTCAGTTTCGACGATGAAGTTCTGCTTGCTGCCGCCCACGCAGACCCCTTCGGGTTCGTCTTTGGCCTCCCGGAGAAGACGATCCTAGACGAAGTCCAAAGAGTGCCGGAGATCTTTGTTGCGCTCAAGAGCGCTGTCGATCGTGATCGAGCCCCCGGCCGATTTCTTCTAACTGGTTCTGCCAATGTCCTCCTTGTCCCAAGACTGGCCGATTCTCTCGCTGGCCGCATGGAGATCCTCCGCCTCCATCCCCTTTCTCAAAGTGAGTTGGCCGGACATCGCTCACTTTTTCTTGACCGTCTTTTCGCGGGGGACTTTGCCCAAAAATCTTGCGATCGCCTGGGACTAGATCTTGTCGATCGGGTCCTCGCTGGCGGCTACCCCGCGGCACTCGCCCGGTCACATCAGCGGCGTCGCGCGGTCTGGTATCGAGATTACATCCAGACTCTAGTCCAGCGGGATCTACGGGACCTCGCTCGGATTCAGCACATCGACATCCTCCCGCGGCTCCTCACGGTTGTCGCCAGCCATACCGCTAGTCTTCTTAACGTCAGTGATCTCGCTGGACCTTTTCAGTTGAGCCGCACTACCATTCGTGACTACATCGATCTCTTGCGGTCCGTGTTCCTCGTCAATCCTCTGCCGCCTTGGTACACAAATCAGCTAAGCCGCATCGTCAAGGCGTCCAAAATTCACATCGGCGATACGGGGCTTGCCAGTGCTCTCCTGGGGCACACGGCCTCCTCGCTCGCCGCGGATCGTTCGGCCCTTGGAAGTTTGCTGGAGACTTTTGTTCTTCAAGAGTTGCGCCGACAGGCGAGTGGCCATGAAGATGACCATCGCTTTTTTCATTACCGCGATCGGGATCAAAGAGAGGTCGATATTGTCATCGAACGCGGCGCTCGCGAAGTCGCTGGGATTGAAGTCAAAGCCGGGGCGACTGTGAAGTCCGGCGACTTTCGGGGGCTAAGAAAACTGCGAGATGCCGCTGGCGACCGTTGGACCTCAGGCCTGGTCCTTTACGACGGCGAAGCCACCGCAAGCTTTGGAGACGCGATGTTTGCGGTGCCCATCGGGGCTCTTTGGGAATCGTCTTGACCAGCGCCTTGGTGTACGGGGATAATCTCCGAGTCTTTGCCTTTAGTCGAGACACTCGGGCCTATCTATATCTGTGCCTTGGCGCTTCAATACTCTCGGTACCAATTCGCTTATCGTAGGAAGCTGATCGGAGGAGACCTAAATGCCCTGCCTTGTTTTTCGGATCTTGAGCGCGATCGTCATGGCCGCATGGCTATTTGTGGGGTCGGGGGTGGCCCAGACGTCGAGGCCTGTTTCCAAAGACAAGACGGCAGCGGCAGGGGTCGAGCTGGGCACGCGGTACTTTGGGTATCACCTCAAAAACCTCACCAAAGTTGGGACGGAAGAGCTGACTTGGCGGGAGGCGAAGATTCCGGGAACCGAAGTCGAAGGCTTGCAATGGGAGCGGTGGCGGCGGTTCAACGAGTATGTTGACCGCGTCCATATCAGTGATTCGATTTGGTTCGAAAACAGCGCTCCTTACGGCTTGCGGCACACTAGCTTTGACCGGCATGTGGGGGGCCACAGTGATGGCACGGTGATTGGCCGACTTGTTGAGGCGGCGAAGTTGGAGTTCTGGCGGGAGGGCGGCTCTCGGCCCGATCGAATTGGCTCCTTGTCCGAGATCCCTCGGCTCCCTGGCATCTTTGGGCTGAAGGCGGCGCTGTTGGCACCAGCCAACTTGAGCCAGGCTTTTGAAGTGGCGCGCTTGGATCTGGATCGACGTCGCGTTGAGATGGAACGATACGAAGTCGTTCGGGTTTTTGACCAGATACTGTTGGGAGTTCCCCAGCGCGTCACCGAGATCAAGTGGCGGACATTGGATGCCGACGAGTCGCCACTTGAGGAAACTCTGTGGCTGGACGAGCGGTATCGGCGCGTTGCGAGCACCTTTTCTGAGATTGAAAGTTGCGGCGTGTGGCTCGAGCCCAAGCGCATGGGCATGTCGCACAAAAACGGCGTCTTTAGTCCCTTGGAAGGCTGTGCTGTCGTCGACCGCGATCTTGGCGACCCGAAGGCGCTGCGCCGATTGGTGCTGGCGATTCCCAATGCCGTTGCAGTTGAACTCGGTCAACATGTTGGGCAGACCTTGAAGCTCGACGATGAGTCGGGCTGGGCTAGGCTAGAAGTGAGCGCGAAAGCCAATGCGAAGGTCGCGGTCAAAGACAGTGAGCGTCGCCGCAACGAGAGATCTGAGCGGCGCAACAAGAGTCTTCGCCCGAAGCTTTCGGCCTTGTTGTTGGAGGCGGGCGTCAAGGCCGAGATGGGCGCCGAAGACATCGTGGCTAAACTCATTCGCTTTGTCCCGAACCATCTCACCCTCGATAGCCGTTACTCGCGCCAGAACTTGCGGAGCATCCTGAAGAAACGGCTGGCGTCGAGCCGTGAGTGCTCGATGCTCTTTGCGGCTTTGGCTCAACAGGCCGGGCTTGTCGCGCGTCCGGTTAGGGGTTTTGTCTACGGCGGAGACCGTTGGCGCGGCTTTGTAGTGCATACTTGGTGCGAAGTGGAAGTCAAAGGTTGTTGGCGGCCCGTCGATCCGACTTGGGGTGAAGAAGTTCTCAGCGCCGGGCATATCTCTGCGGGGCACCTGGTTACGCGGGAGCACCTCCTTCGACCGAATGGCCGGACTCATCGGACTAAGTTCAAAGTGCTCAAAGTCGAATGAGAACTTGAGTTAAGGACAAGTCTGGCGGTCTGGGAGCCGATCTCGATAGCTGGGACTTCGGCGCGTGGCTTCGTACAATCAGCGGTCTGAAAACCCTCGAGTCCCCCAATCCATGACAACCACGACGATTCAGCCCTACCAGCCGAAACACCACGTGCGCTTGGTGACGGCCGCTTCGCTTTTTGACGGTCACGATGCGGCGATCAATGTCATGCGTCGCATCCTCCAGTCGTCTGGAGCCGAAGTGATCCACTTGGGGCACAACCGCTCGGTTCAAGAAATTGTCGACTGCGCGATCCAAGAGGACGCGCAAGGCATCGCGATGACGAGCTACCAGGGCGGGCACGTTGAGTACCTGAAGTACATGTTCGACCTGCTGAAAGAGCGGGGGGCGAACATCAAGATTTTCGCCGGGGGCGGCGGCACAATCTTGCCGGCCGAGGTCGCCGAACTCGAAGAGCACGGGATAGAGAAGATCTACTCCCCTGACGACGGTCGCAGCATGGGCCTCCAGGGAATGATCAATGATCTTTTGGAACGCTGTGACTTTCCGACCCGCACGCCGCCCTTGAACGGCGAGCTTGGTCGTCTGAGTTCAAAAGACCCCCAGGTCATCGCGCAGATGGTGTCTTTGAGCGAGAACTTTCCCGAAGTCGCTGAACAAATCGACTCGAGCCTGAAGCCGATTCTCGCCAACTGTCAGGTTCCGGTCTTGGGCATCACCGGGACTGGGGGCTCGGGTAAGAGCTCTTTGGTCGATGAACTCGTCCGCCGATTTTTGGTCGACTTTGAAAACAAGACCCTCGCGATCATCTCGGTAGATCCCTCGAAACGAAAAACCGGAGGCGCGCTTTTGGGCGATCGCATTCGGATGAACGCGATCAACAACCCCCGGGTCTACATGCGTTCGTTGGCGACGCGACAGGCGAATTTGGCCTTGAGCCGCTACGTGCAGAGCTCGATCGATATCTGCAAAGCCGCGGGCTACGATCTCATCATCGTTGAGACCTCGGGCATCGGTCAGTCGGACACAGAGATCACCGCGCACTCCGATGTTTCTTTGTACGTCATGACCTCGGAGTACGGGGCCGCCACCCAGCTCGAAAAGATCGACATGCTGGATTTTGCGGACCTCATTGCGATCAACAAGTTCGACAAGCCGGGCTCGCTGGACGCGATGCGGGACGTCAAAAAACAGTACCGCCGTAACCACCAGATGTTCGAAGCGGCAGAAGAAGAGATTCCCGTTTACGGGACCATTGCTTCGCAGTTCAACGACCCGGGCATGAACCTTTTATATCGCAAGGTCATGGAAGCCATAGCCGCCAAGACCGACGCTGCGTTTCAGCCGCAACCATCGGCAGGTGCCCGCGAGGATGAGGGCGAGAGCGAAAAGACCTTCATCATTCCGGCCGAGCGCGTGCGCTATTTGGCTGAAATCGCCGAAGCTGATGGCCGCGACCGCGAGTTCATCGAAGCGCAGGTTTCGCTCGCCCGCCGCCTGTTTCAACTGCAGGGAGCGATTGAGTCGCTAAGAGACTCCGCCCGCAAAAGGCGCCCGGGCGAGGCGACGGGAGAGCCGGCCGGAAAAGTCTGCGCGCCCGAACTGCCGGCTCAAGATGGCGACAGTTCCACTTTGACGGAGCTCATCGCACACTACGGCGAACTTCGGGGACGCCTGGATTTTGACTGCTGTCAACGCCTGCAAGCCTGGCCGGCCCTCTACGCAAGATACCGTGCCGAGACTTACCAGTTCAAAGTCCGCGATCGGACGATCGAGCTGGACTTGTTCTCGACCACGCTATCTGGAACCTCAATCCCGCGCGTTGCCTTGCCCACCTATGAGGATTGGGGCGAGGTCTTGCGCTGGCTGCTGCGCGAGAACGTTCCCGGCGACTATCCCTATACGGCCGGGGTTTTTCCGCTCAAACGCCAAGGCGAAGATCCGGCGCGGATGTTTGCGGGTGAAGGCGGGCCAGAGCGAACCAACCGTCGCTTTCACTACGTCAGCCGAGGCATGCCGGCAAAGCGGCTTTCGACGGCTTTCGATTCGGTAACGCTTTACGGCGAAGACCCCGACCATCGGCCCGACATCTACGGGAAAATCGGCAACTCCGGCGTCAGCATCGCGACCTTGGATGACGCCAAGAAACTCTATTCCGGCTTTGATCTAGCCGATCCTGCAACCAGCGTCTCGATGACGATCAATGGCCCGGCCCCGATGTTGCTCGGGTTTTTCATGAACGCGGCCATCGATCAGCAATGCGAACGGCATCTGGCGGAGACGGGGAAACTCAAAGAAGCCGACAAAAAGATCGACGAGATCTATGCGGCCCGCGGACTGGAGCGGCCGCGCTACCAAGGTGATTTGCCCGCGGGTCATGACGGACTTGGTTTGGCTTTGCTGGGCGTTTGTGGCGATGAAGTCTTACCCGCCGAGGTCTACGCAAAGATCGCCGAGGAGACTCTACGCAAAGTGCGTGGCACCGTGCAGGCCGACATCTTGAAAGAAGACCAGGCCCAAAACACCTGCATCTTCTCCACCGAGTTCGCCCTGCGGATGATGGGTGATATTCAGGAGTCCTTTATTCGCCGCGGCGTGCGAAACTTCTATTCAGTGTCGATCTCGGGATACCACATCGCCGAAGCCGGTGCGAACCCCATCACGCAGCTCGCCTTCACTCTCGCCAATGGCTTCACCTTCGTTGAGTACTACTTGTCGCGCGGTATGCATATCGACGAATTCGCGCCGAACTTGTCGTTTTTCTTCTCGAACGGTCTCGACGCTGAATACTCGGTGATCGGGCGCGTGGCGCGACGAATTTGGTCCAAAGCCGTCAAGAACAAGTATGGCGGCAACGAGCGCAGCCAGAAACTCAAGTATCACATTCAAACTTCAGGGCGCAGTCTTCACGCGCAGGAAATCGCTTTCAACGACATCCGCACGACGCTGCAGGCTTTGTCGGCGCTCTTTGACAACTGCAACTCTCTGCACACAAACGCCTACGACGAAGCCATCACGACGCCGACCGAGGAAAGCGTTCGACGTGCCCTAGCGATTCAGCTGGTCATCAACAAAGAGCTGGGACTCTCCAAAAATGAGAATCCCATCCAAGGCAGTTTCATCATCGAAGAGCTGACGGATCTTGTCGAAGACGCGGTGATGGAGGAATTCAAGAGCATCTCCGCCCGTGGGGGCGTGCTCGGTGCGATGGAGCGGATGTACCAACGCAGCAAGATTCAAGAAGAGTCTCACTACTACGAGTCCCTTAAGCACAATGGCGAGCTGCCCATCATTGGCGTCAACACTTTCCTCGACGACGATGGGTCACCGACGGTTCTCCCCGATGAGGTCATCCGTTCGACGCCTAAAGAACAAGAATATGCGATTGAGTCTTTGCATGCCTTTCAAGCTCGCAACGAAGGCCGAACGCAGCCGGCGTTGTCGAAATTGAAGGAAACCGCCGCTCAAAACGGCAACGTCTTCGACTCCCTCCTAGAGGCGACCAAGGTCGCAAGCCTGGGCCAGATCTCCGGAGCGCTTTATTCCGTTGGCGGTCAGTACCGCCGCAACATGTGAGGCAATTCGTGGCCACCGAGTTTGATCCAGTGAGCTATGAGGACTGGCGCAGGGGTGTGGAGCAAGAGCTAAAGGGTGCCGATTTTGAACGCACGCTTTGCCGAGTGACCGCCGAAGGGTTAGTCCGGCAACCTCTTTACACCGAAGCTGAGCTGTTGTCATCAGCGGCTCCGGGCCAGCCTCCCTACTTGCGGGGCAGCGCCCAGGGGACGGAAAAAAAACCCTGGAAGATTTGCCAGCGCTACGCAGAATTTGGTCCGCGCCGTCTCAACGCGGCGATGCGTTTTGACCAAGAAGGCGGTAGTGATGCGTTCTTCTTCGCCTCGGACTATTGGGTGCGTTGTGGGGAAGCGCCGCGTGATGACGGCGCTGGACCTGCCGCTCGCGGCGTGGGGCTCTACACCACCGACGATTTTGAGATCGCTTTTGAGGGCGTTGACCTCAACGGAGATACGACCCTCGTTTTTGAACCCGGGGCCAACGCTTTGCCCCTGGCCACATTGATTTGCGCTTACGCCGGCGAGCGAGGTCTCGATCCGGTCGAGCTAAACGTTCGTTTCGGAGCCGACCCCCTCGGTGCTTTGGGATTGGATGGCTGCCTCCCCGTAGATCTTGGCGCCAGTTACCGCGAGACGGCAACCCTGGCCAAGCTATCTCAGAAAAGGTGGCCGAAGTCCCATTCGATCCGAGTTTCGTCGCGATCGTATTTTGAGGCCGGCGCCCACAGCGTTCAGGAGCTTGGTGCCTTGACGGCGACTTTGGTTGAGAACCTTCGCCGTTTGGAAAAGCTGGGCCTCACAATCGAAGAAATTGCGGCGGAAACCGAGTTGGCGCTTTCGCTGGGCAACGACGTTTTCGGCGGCATCGCGAAACTGCGAGCTGCGCGCTGGTTGTGGAGTCGGGTGCTTAAGGCTTGCGGGGTCGAGAATCCACCGCCACCGTTTTTGCACGCCGAATCGGCGCGCCGTGGTCTCGCCAAGGTCGATCCTTGGGTCAACATCCTTCGCGTATCGGGTTGCACTTTTGCCGCCATCCTCGGCGGTGCGAACAGCATCACCGCTCGAACTTTTGACGGCCAGATCCAAGATCCGAGCGAACTTGGCCGACGCATTGCGCGGAACACGCAACATATCCTCGCGGAGGAGTGTGGGCTGGGCGAAGTCATTGATCCGGCGGGTGGCTCTTTCTACTTGGAGTCTTGGACCCTTAAGCTCGCCCGGGCGGCATGGGACTTTTTCCTCAAGATCGAAGCGCGCGGGGGCATGAGCGAGGCGATCCTGCAGGGATTTATCCGGGAACAAATTGAAGAGAGCGCGACGCAACGTAAAGAGGCGGTCGCGTCACGCAAAAAGCCTTTGACTGGCGTCAGTGAGTTTCCGCCTCAAGAAGAGGCCCGGGCGGCTGAGGAGAATCGTACTTTTGAACCCCGGCCCAGCGAGCGGCACAATATCCGCGAGGCGGCGCGGCAAGAGATCCTGGCGGCGGATGAAAATTCCAAGTCTGGTCCAGATCTAAAGCCGGACTTCGACGGGCTGGTACAACTGGCGCAACAAGGGGCTAACCTCTTCGAATTGGGGCATGCAATCCGTGGATCTAAGCCAGCGCTGAAGCTGGCACCGGGATTGACTTTGGAACGCGATGCCGAGGTGTTTGAACAACTGCGGGTGCGAGCCCGCGAAGTTGACGCCACGCCTTCGGTTTTTGTCATCAACTTGGGCGCCCTTCGTGAGCACAACGCCCGGACGCAGTTTGCCACCGACTTCTTCGCCGTGGCGGGCTTGCAAGTCAACTTGTCTCCCAGTTTCGTCACCGACGATCCAAAGGACTTGCTAAAGAGCGTGGCGGCGGAATTTGTGAAGACGCCTTCGCCGGTCGTTTGTCTGTGCGCAAACGATGAAACCTACGCTGACGCGGCGGCACCGGTCGTGGCTGCTTTGCGCACCAGCGGGGTGACCAAGGTGTATTGCTGCGGTCGACCCAACGCGGCTCTGGGGAGATTCGCAGCGGCGTCTGCGGTTGAATTTCTTGGCCGTGGTGTCGACATCGTTGCCACCCTCGGTGACGTTCTCGATCAATTCAACGCGGCGGAAGAGACCGAAGCATGACGCGCGTTCCCAACTTCAGTGACCTGAGTTTTGAGGATACTCCGCCCCCGGTGTCGGCCACTGACACCGCCTCTACGGAAGCGGCGGTGCCGCTGCGGATGACTCCCGAGGGGATCACACTCAAAACCTTCTTTGAAGCAGAGGACTGCGCCGACTTCCAGGCCGCGTCCAGTATGCCCGGTCGAGCGCCTTATCTGCGCGGCCCTTACTCGACGATGTACCTGCGTCGCCCCTGGACCATTCGCCAGTACGCCGGGTTTTCGACGGCGGAGAAATCCAACGCTTTTTACCGCCGCAATCTGGCGGCGGGCCAAAAGGGGCTCTCCATTGCCTTCGATCTCGCGACTCACCGCGGCTATGACTCCGATCACGAACGCGTCGTCGGTGATGTGGGTATGGCGGGGGTTGCCATCGATTCCATTTTGGACATGCAGATTCTCTTTGAGGGGATTCCCCTCGATCAGATGAGCGTGTCGATGACGATGAATGGGGCGGTCTTGCCGGTGTTGGCGCTCTACATTGTGGCCGCCGAAGAGCAGGGTGTCGCCCAAGAGAAACTCGTGGGCACGATCCAAAATGACGTGCTGAAAGAGTTCATGGTGCGAAATACCTACATCTATCCGCCGGCACCCTCGATGCGTATCATTGCCGACATTTTTCGCTACACCTCGGAGCGGATGCCGAAGTTCAACAGCATTTCCATCTCCGGCTATCACATGCAAGAAGCGGGAGCGACGGCCGACATTGAGTTGGGCTTTACGCTCGCGGATGGTTTGGAGTACGTCCGCACGGGTGTCGCCTCCGGATTGGATGTCGACGCTTTTGCGCCGCGCCTGAGTTTCTTTTTTGCGACGGGCATGAACTTCTTCATGGAAGTCGCGAAGTTGCGCGCCGCACGTTTGCTGTGGGCTCGCCTCATGCAGGAGTTCAAGCCCAACAATCCCAAGTCGTCCATGCTGCGGACGCACTGTCAGACTTCGGGTTGGTCGTTGACGGCTCAAGACGTCTTCAACAATGTTGTCCGCACTCACGTCGAAGCCTTGGCGGCAACTCAAGGGCACACCCAGTCGCTGCACACCAACTCCCTCGATGAAGCACTGGCGCTGCCCAGCGATTTCTCGGCCCGCATCGCCAGGAACACTCAGATCCAAATTCAGCAAGAGTCGGGCACTTGTGATGTCGTCGATCCTTGGGGCGGCAGCTATTATGTTGAATATCTAACCGCGCAGCTGGTTGACCGAGCCCAAGCTCACCTCGACGAGATCGCATCACACGGTGGCATGGTTAAGGCCATCGAGATGGGATTGCCAAAGTTGCGGATCGAAGAAGCCGCGGCTCGCACTCAGGCCCGGATCGACTCTGGGCGCCAAACCATCGTCGGCGTGAACGCTTGGCGACCGACCTCGACTGAATCCGACGAAATCGACGTTTTGTCGGTGGACAACAAGTCCGTCCGCGAAGCTCAGATCGCTAGGCTTGAGCTTCTGCGAGCCAGTCGCGACGACAAAGCCGTTCAAACCGCATTGGACGCGCTGACTGCGGCGGGCGAATCTGGCGACGGCAACCTGTTGGCTTTGAGTATCGATGCCGCCCGTGCGCGCGCGACCGTCGGTGAAATCTCCTACGCTTTGGAAAAGTGCTGGGGCCGTCATCAGGCCACGATTCGGACTGTGCAGGGAGTTTACCGGGGCGAAATGGGCGAAGCCGACCAAAACATCTTGGAAGTACGCCGCCGCATCGAGGTTTTCGCAGAGCGCGAAGGGCGTCGCCCGCGCATCCTCATCGCCAAGATGGGGCAAGACGGTCATGACCGCGGCCAAAAGATCATCGCGACGGCCTTCGCCGATCTCGGCTTTGACGTCGACATTGGTTCGCTGTTCCAAACGCCCAAGGAAACTGCGCGTCAGGCCGTCGAAAACGATGTTCACATGGTTGGCGTTTCCTCGCTTGCAGCGGGTCATCTCACTCTCGTCCCCGCTCTGCAGGAAGAGCTCAAGGCTCAGGGCGGCGAGGGTATCTTGATTATCGTGGGTGGCGTGATTCCGCCCCAAGACTACGGTGCGCTGTACCAAGCCGGCGCGGCGGCCGTGTTCGGGCCCGGAACGGTGATCTCCGAGGCGGCGATCCAACTGCTCGATCGTCTCGAGCGCGATCTACCGTGAGTTCAGACTCTGCCGTTGACGTTGAAGCCCTAGCTCAAGGCATTTTGGCCGGGCAGCGGGCGGCGCTCGCCAAGGCGATAACCCTAGTGGAAAGTACACGGCCGGAAGCCGCCGAGCGGGGTTGGCAGCTTTTGGAACGCGTCCTCCCTCACACCGGCAAGAGTCTGCGGATTGGCGTGACCGGCGTTCCGGGCGTGGGTAAGAGTACCTTCATTGAAGCTTTTGGGCTGATGTTGATCGAGCGCGGCCACCGCGTCGCTGTTTTGGCGGTGGACCCTTCGAGCCGGATTTCTGGCGGCAGTATCCTCGGTGATAAGGCGCGCATGTCTAAGCTGGCCCAAAGCGATGAGGCCTACATCCGACCCTCGCCCAATGCCACGACCTTGGGCGGCGTCGCGCGGCGCACCCGCGAAGCGCTCTTGTTGGTCGAAGCCGCAGGATTTGACGTCGTGCTCGTCGAAACCGTTGGGGTCGGTCAGTCTGAGATCAGTGTTTGCGACATGACGGATTTTTTCTTGGTGCTCATGCTTCCGGGGGCGGGGGATGAACTTCAGGGCATCAAAAAGGGCATCATCGAGCTCGCCGACCTCATTGCCGTCAACAAGGCCGATGGCGGCACCAAAATCGCCGCCGAGGCCGCTTGTGCCGAGTACGCGGCGGCTTTGAGCTACTTAAGACCGCAGCACGAAGACTGGCAACCGCGGGCGCTTTGCGTCTCGTCGCTCAAAAAGCGGGGGCTCGATGCGATTTGGGATGCGGTCTTGGGCCAGCGGAAGGCGCTGAAGGCGAGGGGACGATTTGAAACTCGCCGCCAAGAACAACGCCGAACTTGGTTTTGGGCGGAACTCGACGCCGGCCTTCGCGCCAGCTTTCTCGGTCGCCGGGGATTCAAAGACGAGGTTGATGAAGTGGAAGGCGAGGTTGTAAACGGAAGCCTATCGCCATCCCGCGCGGCCAGGAGGCTTCTCTCAAGTTTTTGGGGCGGGCAAGACTTAACCTAAGGCACGCGCTGACAGCCCTAAAGGCCGTCGTCGTCGGCCATGAAATGGTCGAGTTGTTTATCGAGCTCTTTGAGCCCCTTTGAGATCTTCTGCCGCGAGCAGACCTTGCCAACCGCCTTGTAGATTTTTCGAGCACTCATTTTTCGACAGTGCAGCTGGAAGATAAATCGATCGAAGGGCTTCAATTGCGCCAGGAAACGACCGTGGCGTTTTTCCATGTCGAACTGAGAAGCGGAGGTGGTCTTGACTCGATAATAGATGGCGCTCGCATCGCGTTCGTGCTGGGAGCGCTTTGTCTGCATGCGGCGACCGTTCTGGATGCAGTTGCTCGCCCAGGCGGACAAGCACTCATCTATGTCGTCACCTGTCTTTTCGTCTTGGATCTGGTGGAAACCCCGGCACTTGCCAGCAAATAGTTTTCCGAAAACCTCAGAGGAGAGATCGTCAAGGCGGTTTTCGTCTACCTTTTCTCGCCCTCGCGTTAGGACGTTCTCGCATTGCTCCCGAATGAAGTCCCTAACTCCGGCCCAGGCTTGGCTGTGGTCTTTGTCAGAATCTGGTCGGAGAGCGAGGGAGAGGTTTTCCAGGAAATTGTCGCCTTCTGCGCTCATTCGGGATCGGAGACTCGCGTTGCTGCCAAATTCCATAGTGTGAACTCGGCCAGATAGTGAACATCCTATTGAAGGAGACCACAACCCGCACTATTGCCGGACTTTTGATTTACCTGAAAAAAATCAGGAATCCCTTAACCAAACAGTTTTGGCGAGACAGTTAGGGTTGAGAGATGAAGGAAAGACACGACCTCGGTCTGGCTTCTTAGGCGGAGCCAAGCCAAGTAGAGAAAAGACCGGCCCCAGTTTTGGAAGTTCTGGGATGGCCTGTCTTTAGGGACGCATAGGGGCAATGTGATGATGGATGAGCGGACCTGTCCGGACCTCGTTGCCCTGTGTAAGTGGTGCGACGAAGCGGCAGCTGAAAGAAAACAGGCTCTGACCGACCATGTCTACTCGTGCAGCTCCTGCACCGATCGCGTGGCGGTCTACGTTTCTAACCAACCTACTCTGATTGCTGACTTGGTTCCGGCCCTCAAAGGGCCGGGGCTCGTGGTGGGCATTGTTCTGATGTCAGCGTTTGGGGCCGGGCTGTTGGGCTTGGTCGCGGGGACGGGCGGGGACGGCTTGGTGGATTCGGCTTCCGCACCGACGGAGGACGATGAAGAGGAAGTGGAAGACGAGGAAGTACTTCCGGTGCCCCTATGGGTCGATACGCATCCCTCGGTCTGGTCGACAGCCCTTCGTCAGGAGTTCCTCGCTAGCGGTTATGGGCGGAACGACGGAATCATGGCGTTTCTCTACGAGCAAGCGCTGGAGGACGCCAATACGGACATGGTCATCAGGGCCCTTTGCTTTCTCGACTCTTTCCCCAATTCGGTACAAGCGGACGGTAGTCCCTCGGTTCAAACGGTGGCCGTTATTGAGTACTTGAACTCATTCGAATTCGATCTACTGCAGAGCGTTGTCGAAGGAGGAAGCGAATCCTCTGATAGGCTCCCGCCAGCGTCGGAAACCGGGCAATCGAAGTTGGATACGGGACTCGAATATCTTAATTCCTACCTTGACAGTGTGCGCCCAGAGTAGGCTACTGCGAAGCGCCTCGGCGCGACGGTCCCGCCCCAATCCCTATGGAAAGAGAATACGCCCATGGCTTGCGAAGCTGCCCCTGGAGTCGATCACTGTGTCACTTTGGATACGGATGCGGTCAGAGTTACCGTCAATGGAGTCGAGGTACCTTATACTGCGGTATCAGCTGGCGGCGGTAAGTACAAAATTACCGTCGCTGGAGCTAGCGTCACTTGCCCCGGTCCCTTGGTCATTAAGGATGCCGCTGGAAAAGTCCTTCAAAAATGTGAAGTCAAACCCTGTTGAGTCGTTCCGTCAGCAATTGACTCACGAAAAAGCGCCGTCAACCAAAAGGTTGACGGCGCTTTTTCCTTGGCCCGAAGTCGGCCTGGTTTAGAAGCAGACCTCCAAGGCGTTCGAGGAGTAATACCCGTTCGGAGCCGAGGCGTTCAAGCCGATGACCTGGAGGATGCAGCAAGCGCCCTCAAGACCCGCGGGAGCCGTGGTTGGGATGCAGATGCCCCCGGGCGGGATGTTCGGGAATCCGTAGGGAACCTGAATGTCCGTTCGGTTCGGGTTCACCCAGATTCCGGGGAATCCAAGCGGAGGCGCGATCGAGAAACCCGCCACGTTGCACTGCGTTACCAAAAAGACATCTTGGTTGGCGCAGACCCCGTTCGGCGCGTCGATCTTTAGAGAGACGGGATCGTTAGCTTCGAGGAAGAACACTGAAGGGTGTGAAATGAACCCTTCGCCATCGTCCAGGTCGTAGCTGAGACGCAAACAGTCTTCCCCGTCGCTGCCGGGGCGCTTTTTGAACAGAAAGGCCACGGCGTCGATGTCCGCGCCGGTGTTACCGGTGCTAGAAGTGTCGGGGGCCATACCGTCATCGGTGATTTCGATGGCGGAGAAGATCAGCTCACAAGGACCATAGCCCGGGATGAGTTCGTCGATGTCGATGGCGGAATCACCGAGGCAGAAGATGCCGACTTCGTAGCAACCGTTGGCATCGGCATCCGGGTACAGCGCGGCGATGATGGTTTCGGTGGCGGCGTCGGCCGGACAAAGCGAGATGATGTAGCCCTCGTCGTCTCCGACTTCAAACACGATGACGTCCGGTTGAAGGTCGCCGCTATTGGTGTAATAGCTGCCAATGTCGAGGACGATCGTGGAGCCGTTTTCACCGAGGGTCAAGGGCACACCGTCGGCGGGACCGAAGATGTTGTTGCCGTTGGTATCGGCAATCGGACCGGTGCCAAATTCCTTGGTTCGCGTCCCGAAGGCGAAGAATGTCGCGTTGATGCCTGCGGACGAAATGTCATTTGATTGCGGGGCGACGCTGGCGAAGCCGACGGCATCGATCTCGGCGCTGCCGTTCGGCGCGCCGGGGACATCGCAAATCTGGATCGCGTCAAAGATCAACAGGCCGGCCGGTGCGCTGGGAATGATCGTGTCGAGGTCGATTTCGGTCTCGCCCTGGTACTCGCCGATCTCAAAGTAACCGTCGCCATCCGAATCCATGAGGCCGATGCTCTGAATGGCAAGGCTCGTCGTGATGTTAGCGGGGCGGATTGCAACGATGTAGTCGTCGACGTCCCCGAACTCGATAATCACGATGTCCGGTTGTGGAGTACCCGTGTTGCTAAAGGTCTGGCAGTTGCGGCGAACTTCAAGGCATCCGCCTTCGCCGAGTTCAACGAAATCGCCGTCGGGAAGTCCCAGGGAGGCGTTGGGGTCGTTGTCCGCGGGGGTTCCGTCCGGGTTGTAAGCCACGACTTCGTTGACCCAGGTAACGTCTTCGAGGTCGACCATCGAGACGACGCAAACGAAATGAGCCAACACGGTCGTAAAACAAGTTCCGGCCGCCGGGTTGAGGCCAGCGTCCATCAACAAGACCTCGCTGAAGAGCAGCTGGGCCACAATGAAGCCGGGAATACTGGTATCGATGTCGATGGCCTGATCTTGGATGAAGGGGCTCCCGGGAAGAAGGTAGAACTCTCCCACCATCGAAAAACCGGCGGCGGCCAAAGCCATCCCGGTCATTTCGTCCGCCGGCTTGAGGCCGACGAAGTAGGGAACCGAGTTCGTGACATCGATTTCGATGTCTGCCGCGGTGGTGCCTGACGTCGAAATCGGGCCTTCGAACAAGACGGTAATCGAGCCCCCAACCCCAGGTGAGAAACAAGTACCGGGGATCGAGATCGTGAGGTCGTTCGGGTTGCCGACTGGCGATGTGCTACCCGGTGTGACCGAAGCCACAGCGGTGGGGAATCCATCGCGGCAGGTGATGGGGTCGATGATCACCGGGTCGTTACCGTCGTTATCATCCAAAGCTGGGCAGGCCGGGAACAGGCTGTTGATCGTGACGATCTCGGCGCCGTTGGGGAGGCCCTGGTTGTCATCGAGAATCATCAGATTATCGAATCGCAAGCTGCCGAGCGCATTGCCCGGGATGAACAGGTCGAGGTCGATACCCGCCGTGCCACAGAAAGTGAAGCCGAGATCAAAGAACCCAGCGAAACTGGTGAGGCCTGCGGCGGTCAGGGCGTCGGCCGTGTCTTGATCGGCCGGGGAGACCAGGACGAAGAAACAGTCGCTTAGGCCGAACTCTTGAATCGTGAACTCGGGGGCATTGGTGCCGCTGTTTGAGTAGTTGTTGGGAAAGGAAACGACCAGCATGCCGCCATCGCCGAGCTGATAGAAGTCATCCGGCGTATCGCCAAGCGCGGAGGTCGGCGACGAGTTGTCGTGATTCCCGCCGATGACGACGTCGACCAAGGTGTCAGCGAACTCAGGCGGGCAAACCTGGGGCGTCGAGTTTCCGGAGTCGCCGCAGATGAATTCGGCGCGCACGCAGGCGATTTCGGCGCCGTTGGGGGCCCCATTGGCATCCAGAATCATGATGCGATTGAAATGCAGATCGTCGAGGTTGAAGCCGGGGAAAAAGGCATCGAGGTCGAGATTCTGCGTACCGCAGATCGGTTGACCGAGCTCGATAAACGAGCCACCCGTGGAGCCGTCGCCGAATCCAGCCGCGTCAACCGCAGCAGCGGTAAAAGCATCGGCCGGATCGAGGCAAATGTAGTAGCAGTCCATGGCGCCCACTTCCGATATGTGAAGATCGGGCAGGGCATCGCCAGAAGTTGTGAAGACGTCGCTGAACTGCAGGACGATGCTGCCTTCGCGGCCCAAGTTCAAAAAGGTGTTCGGCGTGTTGCCAAGGATGTTGGCGGGATCGCCAGGAGTCTGGTTTGTTCCTGGCATGAAACTCACGATGGTCGTCGCGTAGCCTGGGACACACTGTGGTGCCTGGGCGAAAGCAAGCCCGCTGCCGAGCGCGGCCAGAAAAAGAGCAGCCAGTGTTAATCGTAGTTGGTTCATTTTGTTCTCGCCGCGGAGTCAAACGCCGAACCTCGGGGCGCGTTGTCGACGCGGGCGATCGTTGACCGATCTATCTCGCGGACAGGCACTTGTGGGTATTAACCCGGGTTGTACGGCACATGACTAAAGTACGAGATGAACAGGCGATCCTTCAACAGCTGCTTCAAATACTCACTAGGGAGAATCCCGGGACTGAGGTTTCATCGCAACTTGCGTTGCTTCTTGTCTCTCGGTCCGGTTGTTTATCCAAGTTCCCGGCCTTGAAATCGCTTGGTCACGGCGGCGAAGCTGGCTCTGACTAGTGCATCGGGTGGCAGACCACCACAACATGACCGGGCAAGACGTCGCTGGGCCGTTGATTGTTGTGATTTGGTAAACGTGCGGGAGAAGGCGATGTGAGGGGCGAGCCAAAAGGCCTGCGGAAGCAAGGGGCCATTGCTGGCTGCGTGGCCCCTGCGACCGTTCAAGCCCACCGTGTACGGCGTCGGTGGAAAAAAAAGGAAAAGCGCTCTCTGTCGTGGACGAAAAGCGCTTTTCAAAACATGTCACGTTGACGCAGCATCGAGCGCGTCGGCATTCCGATCACGTTCCAGCTCACGACTAACGCAACAACAACATCGCTCAAAAGTATGCGAATTTGCGGATTTGTGCAAATTGCGCGAGCGGCCCTCAAAGTGGATACCCTATCCGCCTCTGGAGAACGGTCTTAGGCCAGGCAAGAGGGTGGAATGCGAGCCGCAAACGACAACCCGAATCAGGGGTGGGCGCTGTTGGGGCTCTTGTTCCTGTGGTCGCTGACGACTTTTGTGGGGCTTGGGGCTCGCGAGCTGTGGAATCCTGTGGAGCCGCGCTACGCCGGTTTGGTGGTGGAACAAAGCGACCACGGACTGACGAGTTTGCTGCGCGAGTCGGGCCGTCCCTATGACCAAAAGCCGCCTCTTTTGATGTGGGCCGCGGCGGCACTCGGCGCGAATGCGTCCCAGCCTTTCGGCCGACTGCTACTTCGCCTTCCCTCCGCGATCGGATCGTTGATAGCGGCTTTGATGCTCTACGCCCTGGGGGCACGGCTTTTCGGCGCGCGGGCTGCCTTTTTCGGCGCTTCGCTGTGGCTGACCTCATGGTTGCCCTTTTGGTCGAGCCGATTTCTCCATCTTGATACCGCGATGACGGCCGCCAGTACCGCGATGGCGCTGGCCGTGTGGGCGCGCCTCGACGCGCGTGGCGCGTCGCGTTGGGCTTGGTTGATCGTCGGCAGCGCCGCCGCCGCCATCGCTATCATGATCAAGGGGCCGCTGATACCACTTAGCGTGGCCTGTATTCCCTTGGGAGTGGCGGGGCTACGCCGCGATGTCCGTGTCATTG
Source organism: Planctomycetota bacterium (assembly GCA_036479435.1). Classification (GTDB taxonomy): domain Bacteria; phylum Planctomycetota; family DRQF01; genus JAZGFI01. The sequence goes on from JAZGFI010000174.1 coordinate 41,620, forward strand.
GGCGTTCGGGTATCTTCGTGATGTTGTTGGCTGGTTTTTGTCTCGCGGGGATCTGGTTTCATCGCGCCTGGGCTGAAGCTGGTGATGCCTGGGCGCATGAGATTCTCGTTCGGCAGGGCTTGTTGCGGCTAACCGACTCCTCTTACGACGCGAAGCACGGCGCGTTCTATTATTTCGTGACGCTCATTTCGATGACGGCTCCTTGGAGTCTCATGGTGGTCATGATGCTCTTGCCTTGGACCTGGCGCCGAGCGAAGTCCTCGCCACCCGCGGATCGTGAGGCGCTCGCGGTGTTGGCACTATGGGGTGCCGCGATTTTCGGATTTTTGTTGCTGGGGGCCAGTCGGCGTAGCCGTTATCTGCTGCCGTTTTTTCCGCCGATGTGTTTGGCGCTGGCTTGGTTTTTAGATCGTGAAGTCTGGCGAATCGAAAGCCGGTCGCGGCGCGGACTCATCTGCTTGGCGGCTACATCGCTGGTGATGATCCTCGCCGCCCTCGTCCTCGCTGTCACCGGTTTCGAGCCGCGAGTGAGCTATTGGTTTACCGACTCGCCCGCGGCCCGATCCGTCTTTGATCAACTCGCGGTGGCAAAGGGCCTATTGGGCTATTCGCAACTGATGTTCCTGCTGGCGATAGTCCTGTCCTATCTTTTGTTCCGGCGGCGCTGGCGGGCCCTGTTGATTGCCACCATTTTCACCGTCTCGGCGGTTTGGATGTCGTGGGGGATCTGGGGGGCGCCCGCCGTCGACCAGTACCGCGGCGACCGCAAACTCCTTGAATTGCTGCAGCCTGCGCTCGATGAAGGCAGAGAACTCGTCGTTGTGTCTCGCCACGGTAATCGAGAATCGACGCCGGGCTGGTTTCGCTGGTACACCGGCCAATGGCCCCTGATTGCGCCCGAAGGCGAACCGATCGCGGCTTGGGCTCAGGGCAAGGCTCAGGGCAGAATCGTGGTCTTGATCGCGATTCGAGATGAGAAGCGCTACCAGGCGTCCGATTTTGTCAATTTGAGGCCCTTGGTCGAAGGCCGCTGGGGGCATGCTCGCTACCGTATCCTCGTGAATCCCTAGTTTTTCTCGGAGCGATCCCCCTTCGCAGCCGCACACCAGCTGGCTAAGTTGGGAGATGAGCGAATCGAAAGAAAAGCTGCCCCGCAGCCCCTGGAACCTTCTGTTTTGGGTGGTGGTGACGATCGGGGGCTTTTTTGCCTTGCTGGGGCCTTGCCTTTACTTTCGAGGTTTCACGGAAAGCGACCCCGAGTACCGGCTGGTACAGACTCGCGAGGCCCCCGATGAGCGTTTTCTCGCGGACGCTCTTCATTATCGGGGACCGGGCAAAGAAGCGAAAGAGGCGATCATCGTGGAGCTTCGGGCTGCGGAGACTGAGTTGCGCGGCGGGCGCCGCGTCTTCGTTGCGGATCCGGACTTGTTCGTCGACCATCATTGGCTCAACGCGCGCACCCTTGTCGTGGAGTACCGCGTGTCCTCCGATGGGCGCAAGCCAGATCGAATGCTACATCAGGCAATGAGTATCGAGCTTCGCTATGACCTAAAGCGCTGAATCCCCTCCGCATCGCAACCAGCGATCCAAGGCCTCGAAGTTTTCGGGCCTCGTTAAAAATGGGATGAATTCTCCCGCGTTTTCAGTTGAAACAGGACACCATGCACTCGCAGCCCCCAAAACGTCCGAATCAAGCGGATTGCATCGCCCAAGCCCTGGCTGGCGCCGGTGTCAGCTTGGCTTTTGGCGTTCCTGGCGGCGAAGTCTTGACTTTGATTGAAGCTTTAGGCGCCGCGGGAATTCGCTTTGTGACATCTCGGCACGAAAACGCTGGAGGCTTCATGGCCGAAGGCGTCTTTCGCGTCGATGGCGCTCCGGCTGTACTGGTTGCCACTTTGGGCCCCGGCGTCGCCAATGCCGTCAACGTGGCGGCCCATGCGCTTCAAGACGCGGTGCCTCTCATCATCCTCGGTGGTGCTGTGGCTCGCGCGGAGCGACCGGCCTACTCGCACCAAGTCATTGACCATTTGGCTCTTTTTGCTTCCGTCACCAAAGCCTGTTTTGAATTGAATCCAGAAGAACTCGGTGGCGATGACCTGATGGCCGAAGCCCTCAGCGTGGCGCAGTCTGATCCCCCGGGCTCGGTCTACATCGACTGTGCGGTCGACGCAGTTGAGAACGAGGCCGGTTCACTTTCGGGGTCCAAAACTTTGGCGTCGCAGGCCGAAGTAGGCGAGAGCCGTTCGCTCAGATCGGCCACCAAGTCGGCGGATTTGGAGTTGATCCGGCAGCGCCTGGAGAACGCCGAGCGTCCTTTAGTCCTCGCCGGACTTCATGCGATGCGACCAGGTGTTTCGCAGGCCTTGGCGAGTTTCGCGGAAGCGCAACACGCTTTTGTCATGACGAGCTATAAGGCGAAAGGGCTACTGAGCGAAGACCACGCCAACGCTTTGGGCGGGGTGGGGCTGTCGCCGCTCGCTGACGCTTTAGTGCTTCCAATGTTGGCGGCTTCGGATTTCGTCTTGTTGCTGGGATACGACCCGATCGAAATGCGCGCCAACTGGACTCATGCACTCCCCCGAAATGAGAACTTGTTCGAACTCAGTGATGTCCCTGCGCGCCCGGGGCTGGCTTACCAGCCGGCGTTGAGAGTTTCGGATCCAGCAGCATCGCTTCAGTTCCTGGCGTCCTCCCCGGTGAAAAGCAGACGTTGGCCCCAAGGTGAGCCGATTGAGGCGCAATCCCAGCTGAAGGAGACTTTTCGGTCGCGCCAGGGCTGGGAGCCTCTGGCTCTTTTTGAGATGGCGCAATCCAAACTCCGCGATCGCGATTACATGCTGTGCGTCGACACCGGTGCCCATCGGATTCTGTTAGCCCAATCTTGGCGCCTTGCGCAACCCGGAAGACTGCTGCACTCCACTGGATTTTGCACCATGGCCTGCGCCCTGCCCTTGGCCATCGGCGCCAAGCTTCGCGCCCCCGAGCGAGATCTGGTCGTCGTGGTCGGTGATGGCGGATTGGACATGGGTTTAGGGGAACTGTGTACTCTCCGTGATCTCGGCCTTTCGATCGTGGTCATCGTCATCGACGACCAATCTTTGGCGCTCATCGACATGAAACAGAAAGATCGCGGGTTTGTGCGTTCCGGCGTAGATCTGGGGCCATGTGACTACGCCGGTGTTGCCACCGCTCTCGGGGGCCACGGCCAGTTAGTTGAAAACGCTGACGACTTTGCAGAGGCTTTTGATTCGGGACTCAAGCGAAGTGGATTCACCTTGATTCACGCGCCCTTCGCGAAAGGAATCTACGATGGCCGGTTCTGATCCCAATGCACAGGCGCCCGAGCCCAACTTGGCCCGCTGCCGAGTTTTCGCGGGTTCTCTCCACGCTGGCGTGGATGCCACGGTCATCGCGTTTGGGCGTGCCGTGGAATCGTTGATGGGGCACCGCGCGGATGCCGGCGACCATCTCGAAGCCGCGCTGGCGGCCGACCCGAACTTGGTGGCGGCGCACCTACTTCGGGGCTTCGCACTTCGGACTTTAGGTCGTCGTGATTTGATGCCGGGGATTCGAGCTGCCCTGGCGGCCGCAGAGTCGTCGATGAAAGAATGCGGAGTTGGCGCCCGCGAGCAGGCACTCTTTGATGCCTTGAAGTCATGGTCTGGGGGCTGCGGCCCTAAAGCTGCTGACATCTTGGACCGTCGCCTCGCCGATGAACCCTGCGATTTGCTGTTGATCAAGTTAGCCCACGCGATCCGATTCATGCTCGGCGATTGTGCCGGCATGTTGGAGAGTCTCGCGAAGGTCGTTCCCGCCTTCTCCGAAGGAGATGACGGCCTTGGTTTTGTGCTCGGGTGTCGCGCCTTCGCTTTGGAAGAAGTCGGTGAATTCGAAGCGGCGGAAGCGACGGCGCGCCACGGTCTCGATTTAGAGCCGCGCGACGCCTGGGGTCTTCACGCTTTGGTCCATGTCCACTTCGAACGCGGTGAGGCCGCCGCCGGGTTGAGTTCCCTGGCGGCGAACGAATCACGGTTTGAAGGGCTCAACAACTTTGCCGGCCACTTGGCCTGGCACGAGGCTCTTTTTCAGGTCGAACAGAGTCGCCCCGCCTTTGCTCTCGACCTTTACGACCGCCGCATTGCGATCTACCCGCCGCGTGACTACCGCGATTTCAGCAATGCGAGCTCCTTGTTGATATTGTTGGAAGGGCGCGGCCTGGATTTAGTGGCGCGGTGGAAGGCACTGGCGACCATCGCGCGCGAGAGGTTCCACGACCACGGCAGCGCATTCGCCGACTTACATTACGTTCTCGCTCTGGCTGCGAGCGGGCGCCGCGAAGAGGCTTCCCGATTTGTCGCCGCGATGCGACGTACCTCGCTTGCACGCGCCGAGCGGGCCAAAGATCGCGGCAGAGATCATCACGACGCGAGAGTCAGTCTTGAGGTCGGTATTCCCGTCAGCGAAGCTATCGTCGAAGCGTGTCTTGGCCGTCGAGATCGAGCGCGCGCCCAGCTCGGAGCGTTCGCCGGGTCGACGCGCCGCTTGGGCGGCAGTCGCGCCCAGCGCCGAGTCTTGGATTGGGTGATGCAAGATCCCGAGGCACGCTCGGCGCAAAAGCCAAACCGGCCGGGCCCAGACCCAGATTGTGTGGCCAATGCAGGCTCTGCATCCCAGGGCTCTCAAGAGTGATCTCGACCCAGATAGTAATCTCAGCTGAGCCCAGACGCCTTTGATGGCCTCAAATTCTCCCAAAGCGTCAAAGAAGATGTCCGCTCCCCGCGTGTGGTTTGTCGACATTCTGCGGCTGATCGCCTCCTTTCAGATGATCAACGGTCACACGCTTGACGCGGTGTTGGTGACGAGTATTCGCCAGGGCGTTTTCTACGAGCGCTACCTTTGGACTCGAGGCCTGGTTTCGGTCTCGTTTTTGGCCGTGGCGGGCATCGCCTTTCATCTGAGCACGCTCGCTCGCTTTGAGAAGCACAAGTCGAACCCGGTCGCGGTCAAGAGGCGATTTCGGCGTGCCCTCATCATTGTCTTGGTCGGGTATGCCCTGAGTTTCCCCTTCGGTGCCTTCAAGTCCGATCCGGAGCTTCAGCGCCTCGCCTGGTTCTACTTTCGCAGCGTGGGTGTCCTTCAGTGCATTGGGACGTCTTTGATCATGCTGGAGATGATCACGCTACTGGCGAAGACGAAGCAACAGGTCGTGGTGGCCTCCGCGATTCTCGCGGCGGTCTTTTTCGCTCTGGCTCCTGCGGGCGATGGGCTTGTTCGCGACGGGCAGCCCCAGGCTCTATTGAATTGGCTGTCGCACCAGGGAGGATCTCAGTTCCCGCTCCTGCCTTGGTCTGGCTTCGTCTTTGCCGGTTTAGTGGTGGGCGCCATTGCCATGCCCGACGCGGGCCGCACCCCCTTTTTCGTGGTTTTGGGCCGTCTACTTGGGATTACGGCGGTGTGCGCCGTCTCCTGGCAGCTCGCGGAGGCCGTTTCCTTCGGATTCTTCGACGCGGCCATCCACCACGCCTCGAGTGCTCCCGCCAAAAGCCTTGAGAAGCTGACCGCGGTTTTCGCCCTAATTTTCGTCCTTGCGGTTTTGAGCCGCCCGATACGAACTCTCCCGGCGGTTCTGAGAGCCCTCTCATCGGAAACCCTGACGATTTTTGCTGTTCACCTGATGGTCCTTTTTTACCCCGGAATCGCGATTGCGCGCCGTTTCGACCATCGCTTGCCGCTGTCCTGGGCGCTTTTGGTGTCGGCGGGAATGGTGATTTTCACCTGCGGCTACGCCTACGCATGGCATCGTTGGAAGACGCGAGGCCAAAGACGTCACTAAGGACTTAAGGGAAGACCAGATCAACTTCGATGATGGTTTGAAGGGACGCCCTTCAGCACTACAATCCCGAGGTCGAACCGCACTGGTGCGAGACGACTATGACCGCCGGTTCAGCACTTTTGGCAGGACCCCATGAGCGACAATGAAAGAGGGCTGGCCGGCGAGAATCTCGCTTTCGTCGAATCCCTCTGGGCAGACTTTCTTCGCGACCCAACCTCTGTAAACGAGGATTGGCGTCGGTATTTCGAGACTTTAGGCACCACTGGTGGCAACGGGCAACGCGCTCGCTTGGGCCCATCCTTTCATCCGCCGGGCTTATTTACTCCTCGCGGTTTCGGGGGGACCAATTTCGCCAACCGCGTCGCTCAGGATCGAGTCGACCAGCTCATCCGTTCCTTTCGGGTGCGCGGGCACATGATCGCCAAGATCGATCCCCTTCGTATCCCGCGAGCGCCTCAGCCCGAGCTCGATCCCAGCTACTACGGTTTGGACGAAGAAGACCTCAACCGTCAGTTTTCCAGCACGACCATTGGCCGTGGCGGCGGTGCGAGCAGCTTGCGCGACATCCTCAGCTGCATGCGCCAAACTTATTGCCAGGGTATCGGGGTGCAGTTCATGCACATCGACGACCTGCAGGTCAAAAACTGGCTGCAAGAACGCATGGAGGGCAGCGAGAATCGGATTGAACTTGCTCGGGATCAACAGCTGAGAATCCTGAGTCGACTCACCGATGCGGTGGTGTTGGAGGAGTTCATTCAAAAAAAGTATGTCGGAGCGAAGAGTTTCTCCTTAGAAGGGGCTGAAACTCTGATTCCACTCATGGAATTGGCGATCCAAAGAGCCTGCAAGCAGGGAGTCGGTGAGATCATCATTGGCATGGCGCACCGCGGTCGGCTGAATGTCTTGGCGAACGTACTCGGCAAGACACCGAAGTACATCTTTCGTGAGTTCGACGATTCCGACATCGATCAGAACATCGGTCGTGGCGATGTCAAATACCATTTGGGCTACAACAACGAGTGGACCGCACTCGACGGCGAAAAGTCCGTTCATTTGTCGTTGTGCTTTAACCCAAGCCATCTTGAATTCGTGAACCCGGTTGCGATGGGGCGCATGCGAGCGAAGCTCGACCGCTTTCATGAGCATCCGCGCGGTCGCGGCTTGACCTTGCTCATTCACGGCGACGCCGCCTTTGCCGGCGAGGGGATCATCCAAGAAACCCTCAACATGAGCCAGTTGCCGGGTTACGAAATCGGCGGCACGATTCATGTCATCGTCAATAACCAGGTCGGCTTCACGACGAGGCCCGAGAAGGGCCGCTCGGGGACTTATGCCACCGACGTCGCCAAGATGCTGCAGATCCCCATCTTCCACGTTAACGGCGAAGATCCCGAGGCCGTGGCGCAGGTGGTGAGCCTCGCGATGGACTTTCGCTCGCAGTTTTCGCGTGACGTCGTCATCGACATGTACTGCTATCGCCGCCGCGGCCACAACGAAGGTGACGAACCCGCTTTCACCGAACCGACACGCTATCGTCATATCCGTGCGCGTGAGGGTGTGCGTAAGCACTACCTTCAGCACTTGCTCAAGATGGGCGAGGTCACCAGCGATGAAGCACAAGGGATGGAGGAGGCCGCACGAGGAAAACTCGAGGGCGAACTTTCTTCGGCGCGCAGTAAGGACTACAAGCCCAGGGCCCGCCGAAAGGGTGGGATTTGGGCCGGGTATGTGGGGGGAAACAACGATGCTGTTGCGGAACCTCAAACGTCCATCTCGGAGCAACTGATTCAAAACCTTGGCAAGGCCTTGACGAGCCTGCCCGCTGACTTCAATCCGCATCCAAAGATCAAACGCATCCTCTCGCAGCGATCGGATATGGCGCTCGGCAAACGACCCGTAGATTGGGCGATGGCCGAGGCTTTTGCCTTTGGCAGCCTGCTGTTGTCGGGCTCGCGGGTGCGCATGACCGGGCAAGATTGCGAACGTGGCACCTTCAGTCACCGTCATTCCGTGTTGCACGATTTCGAGGATGGCCACGAATACATGCCGCTTCGGCACTTAGATGACGAGCAAGCTCCGATTGACATTATCAACAGTCCGCTCAATGAAGCGGGTGTGCTCGGATTTGAGTACGGCTACAGCTTGGACAGCCCCGACACGCTGGTTCTCTGGGAAGCCCAATTCGGCGATTTTTGCAACGCGGCGCAGGTCATCATTGACCAGTTCATTGTGAGCGCGGAAGACAAATGGCGGCGCTTGTCCGGCCTTTGCTTGTTGCTGCCCCACGGTTTCGAGGGGATGGGGCCGGAGCACTCAAGCGCTCGTTTGGAGCGCTTTCTGGCTTTGGCGGCTGAAGACAATATCCAAGTCATGAACCTCACGACTCCCGCGCAGTACTTTCATGTCTTGCGCCGGCAGGTGATCCGACCTTGGCGCAAGCCGCTCATCATCATGACTCCGAAGAGTCTGTTGCGGCATCCAGCAGCGACCTCTTCGCTTGCGGACTTCACTGAGAGCGGCTTTCAAAAGGTCATCGCCGACCCCTTGATGTCGGCGCAGAAAGCGAAGGCTCTAAAGCGAGTCCTGTTGTGCTCGGGCAAGATCTTCTACGAGCTGTCGGCTCGCCGTGAAGAACTTGGGGTCGAGGACATCGCCATTTGCCGCATGGAGCAGTATTACCCGCTGCCGAAGGTCGAGCTCGAAAAAGCTTTTGAGTCGGTACCCGACGGCACGCCGGTGTTCTGGGTCCAAGAAGAGCCCGAAAACATGGGGGCCTGGAAGTTCCTGCGTTATGCGTTTGGCCGCACGTTGATGGACCGATTGCCATTCGAGTCCATCACACGGCCCGAATCGGCGAGCCCGGCGACGGGTTCTGCGGGTGCTCACAAGGTCGAGCAAAATCGTATCTTGAGCCGAGCTTTGGATTCGCAAGAATGACAGTAGATGAGAAAACGGATTTCGATTCGCCCGGCTCGCGGGCTCGAAATCGCCGACGAAGCGAGCTAAAGGACAAATCGCAGCCATGACTGTCGACGTGAAGGTGCCTTCGGCCGGGGAGTCGATCACCGAGGTCTTCATTGCCCGCTGGCACAAAAAGCCTGGCGACTCGATTTCTAAAGATGAGGTTCTCGTCGAGATCGAAACCGACAAGGCCTCGATGGAAATACCGGCTCCCTGTTCAGGGCAAGTCAGCGAAACGCTTTTGGAAGAAGGCGACGCGGCGGCCGTAGGCGATGTGATCGCCCGCATCCTTGAGGGCGAAGTTGCCGAGACTGCCCCGGCTGCGCCAACTGAGAGCGCTGGGTCCTCGACTCCGGCCGCCGCAGGTCATGTGATGCCGGCCGCGGCGCGTATCCTGGCCGAACGCGGGGTTGATGCGGCGACGGTCAAAGGCACGGGCCCCGGCGGCCGCGTCCTGAAAGAGGATGCTCTGGCTCACAATGGCGCCAACACTTCTCCGGCGGCAGCGACCAAGGCGCTGAGCCCGCTGGCTGCTTTGGGCAGCCGAGAAGTCGAAATCGTACCGATGAGTCCGATTCGCCGGCGCATTGCCGAGCGGCTGGTTTCGGCTCAGCAGAACGCGGCCTTGCTGACGACTTTCAACGAGATCGACATGACCAAGGTCATGAAACTCCGAAAAGAGTTCAAAGAAGAGTTCATCGAAAAGCACGGGGTGAAACTCGGCTTCATGTCGTTTTTCGTGAAAGCCACGATCGAGGCCCTCAAGGCGGTGCCGGCGCTCAATGCGCAGGTTGATGGCACCAACATGAAATTCTTCAACTACTACGACATTGGGATCGCAGTCGGCGGCGGTAAAGGCCTTGTTGTCCCTGTCGTGCGCAACGCGGAAACGCTTGGATTTGCCGCCGTTGAAAAGACGATCGGCGATCTCGCTCGCCGTGCACGCGACAACAAGATCTCGATCCAGGAGCTTCAAGGCGGGACCTTCACGATCTCCAATGGTGGCGTGTATGGCAGTTTGCTGTCGACTCCCATCCTGAATCCCCCGCAGAGCGGAATTTTGGGATTGCATGCGATTAAGGAGCGTCCGGTTGGCGTTGACGGCGAGATTGTGCTGCGTCCTATGATGAACGTCGCTCTGACTTATGATCACCGGATTGTCGACGGCAGAGAGGCCGTGACCTTTCTCATCGCCGTGAAGCAAGCCGTCGAGAATCCAACGCGCATCTTGCTGGAGGTCTGATTCAGGTGTCCAACGAAGACTATGACCTTGTCGTCATCGGCGGCGGCCCCGGCGGCTACGAAGCTTCCATACGTGCGGCACAACTCGGAATGCGCGTGGCTTGTGTCGACAAGAACTCCATGCTTGGCGGGACTTGTCTAAGGGTCGGGTGCATCCCCTCGAAAGCTCTGCTCGAATCCAGCGAGCTTGCTCATCAGGCTCAGCACGGGCTCAAGATTCACGGCATTGAGACCGGCAAGATCAAGATCGACCTGCAGGCCTTGTTGGCCCGCAAAGAAAAGATCGTCGGCACCCTGGGTCAGGGCGTCGCCCACTTGCTGAAGAAAAACGGCGTCGATTCTTTCCAGGGACTTGGCCGCATCGTCGCGCCCGGTCAAGTTGAAGTCACGAGCGGGACCGCCTCTGACACTGAAGAAAGCGCCGCTCAGACGCTTCGCTGTCGCCGCATCTTAATTGCGACCGGTAGCAGCTCGGCTCCGTTGAAGGGCGTCGACCTGGATGCCGAACGCATCGGCACGAGCACTGAGGCCTTGGCCTACGACAAGGTCCCCAAAGAGCTCATTGTGATCGGTGCCGGCGCAATCGGCCTTGAGCTTGGTTCGGTTTGGAGCCGCCTCGGCTCTAAAGTGACCGTGCTCGAGTACATGGACATCGTTCTCCCGGGTATGGACCCGGATATCTCAAGAGAAGCCCACAAACTCTTCAAGCGCCAAGGAATCACCTTCAAACTGAAATGCCGCGTCACCAAAGCCGTGCAAAAGCGGGCGAAGTGTGTGGTTTCCTGTGACGGCGAAGAAGACCTTACTGCGGATCGCGTGCTTTTAGCCGTCGGTCGCCGCCCCCACACTAGCGGCCTTGGCCTCGATGAGCTGGGCGTCGACCTCGACAAGCGCGGTTTCGTGGTGGTCGGTAAGAACTTTGAGACCAAGGTGGCTGGCATCTACGCCATCGGCGATTGCACCCCAGGTCCGATGCTGGCTCACAAGGCTTCTGAAGAGGGCATCGCCTGCGTCGAAGCAATGAAGAGCGGCTACGGTCACGTTAATTACGATGCGATTCCAAACGTCGTCTACACGCATCCCGAGGTCGCTTCGGTCGGCAAGACCCAGGCCGAACTCGAAAAGTCGGGGATTCCCGTCAAAATCGGAAAGTTCAGCTTTCGCGCCAACGGCCGCGCCTTGGCCCTCGCGCAGATTGACGGCTTCGTCAAGATCTTGGCTCAGGCCGAAACCGACCGGATCTTGGGTGTTCACATCATCGGTGCCCGCGCCGGCGACCTCATCGCGGAAGCCGTCACCGCCATCGAGTTCGGCGCCTCTTCCGAAGACTTAGCCCGCACCTGCCACGCGCACCCAACTCTGCCCGAGATCATCAAAGAAGCCGCCCTCGACGTCCACGGCCAAGCCATCCACAA
>JAZGFI010000175.1:0-26439 GCA_036479435.1 Planctomycetota bacterium
GGAATCCAGCCCTCCGCCAACCATTGAATGACCTGGGGCAAGATCTCGATGACTTCAACTTTTGAGGTCCGTGAGTCCTTAAGCGCTTCGAGAGCGGTGAAACCGAGTCCCAATCCGCCCACCAAGATCTCAAGATTGTCGTTCCCTTGATGAATCTCGAGGGCGCGACTGGCGAGCGCACGTTCCGACTCCGTGTGATAACTGCTCATCAAAAAAACATGGTCAAGCGTGACTTCGGTCACGATGATGCCGGGACGCGAGAGCAACTCGCGACGCCGTAAACAAAGCAGGCCAAGGGGCGTCTCTTGGTAGTCGAGCAATTCAATCATGGCGTGCCGCTTCATCCGAGTGACCATCAATCCGACTTCGTAAATACTCGCGCTGCGGGTCGGACCCCGCCAAGCTAGCCGCAAGGCGAAACGCGGCTCGCGACTCATCAGCGTTTCCGGCGAGCGAAAGGAGCTCGGCTCGAACGACATGGTAGCAGAGATAGGGCGCCAGAATTTCCTTCCCTTCCAAGGCCTGAAACTCGTGGAAGCCAGCGGCCGGGCCTCGGGCCATGGCGATCGCGACGCAACGATTCAAGGCCACCACGGGTGAAGAAGTCAAGGCCAGCAGTTGGTCATAGAACTTCAAGATTTGTGGCCAATCGGTCGCCGCGGTGCTGGGTGCCGCCGCGTGACAGGATGCGATTCCCGCCTCCAAATGAAAGCGACTCAGCGCTGGGCTCTTCATGGCTGCGAGTAAATGACGAAAGCCGCGCCGGATGAGGTCTTGGTCCCAGCGTCCGCGATCTTGATCCGCCAAGAGCTGCAAACGCCTCGCTTCGTCCGATCGCGTCGTCAAGCGAGCGGCGTGAAAGCACATGAGTGCCGCCAAAGCTTCACCCGAAGGACTCGCGATCGCCGGATTCTCCAGCAAGACGCTGAGTAAGCGCATCGCCTCGTCAACAAGGTCGCGGCGTACCAGCTCTCGGCCCTGGTCCGCCACATAGCCAGCGTTGAACATCAAGTAGATGACGTCGAGAACAGAATCAACCCGCGCCGCCAGATTCGCCGGCGAAGGAAAATCGAAGGGGATCTCCCCTTCCTTCAAGACTCGCTTGGCCCGAACCAAGCGCTGCTGAATGGTCGCGCGTTCTGCAAACAGGGCGCGCGAGATTTCCCCGGTGCTGAAACCGCCGACAAGCCCTAGCGTCAAGGCGACTCGAGAGGGACCGGCGAGATTCTCGTTGCAACAGTGAAAGATCATCCGCAGCACGCTGTCCGCGACTTCGTCGGGCAACAGCTCCTCGGATGCCCGCGCCTCAACATCCAAGTCGGGCAAGAAGTCCATCTGCCGACTCGATCGCCGAATGCGATCAAAGGCCGCGTTCTTCGCCACGGTCCGCAACCAGCCCTTGGGATTGTTGGGGACACCATGAAAAGGCCAACTGCGAAGGGCCTTTAGGAGAGCCTCTTGCACGACGTCCTCGGCGAGCCCGAGATGTTGCACTCCGAGCTGCCGAGTCAGTTCAGCCGTGATCTCGGTCGATGCCTGGCGGAAGAGATGGCCCACCAAGTCATCGACACAACCTTTTTGGGGCATCGGGCTTTAGCTAGGACCTTCCATCTCTTCGACGGCGCGAATCTCGATGCTGCCGAACTGAAGATGAGGACAATCCGCAGCCAGCGACTGCGCGGCATCGTAACCTTCAGCTTCCACTAAGAAGAAACCGCCGAAGACCTCCTTGGCTTCCGCGAAAGGTCCGTCGGTTACCGCCATTTTGCCGTCGGCTCCTCTTAGCAGCCGGCCTTCGCCGTCACAGAGCTTCTCGCCGCCGAGATGTTGAGCACCGAGTTTCTCGCACCAAGCGCCATAGGCCTGAATGACCTTTTGCATCTCTTCCGGGCTAACGTCGTCGAATTCTCCGATGCGATCTCGCAGTAAAAGCATGTATCTAGCCATGACCGGCCTCCTTAAGGTTCTCGATTAGCGACGCACTCAGCGCCCTTTCATCTCGACGACGAACGGCGGACGCGAAAATCGACCGACTAAGTAAATTAATCGAGGTTGATAACTCAGAGCCGAGGAACGGTCAGCGCTTAGTGGGTTGTCAAATTAAGTTGCAGCTCGCAAGATGTCACGAATTCACTTAATGACCCGCCAGGACTATTGCAGCTCTTTCGCGATGGCGGCTTCGAGTTCATCCGGGGAAAACTGGAAGGGCCCCGGCCCTCCGTGATAGGCGATGCGACCATCGCGGCCCACGAGATACAGGCGATCCGGCCAGGCGGAGTAGGCCTTGTTGGCGCTATCCTTCAGATCATCGACGAGGGCTGGCATCGGCGCGAGAGCGAGCTTGGTCATGCAGACCGCCGCGACGTTGCTGCGCTCATCCAAGTTGACGGGATCTTCAACGATCGGCATGCCATCGCCGCCCATGGGGGAACGACTGTCGATGGCATGGGCCTCGCGAATGTAGACCAAGAAAAACTGAACCTCATCGCCGTAGTCTTGCCACACCTTCTTCAGCCGACCGGCTGAGTTACGAAACGGCGGTCAGGTGTAGCTACCGAAGATGAGGGCAACGGGTTTTTTTCCTCGAAACGATGACAAGGCAACGTCGCTTCTACTTTCAAGGGACCTGAGCACGAAATCGGGAGCTTGGCTCCCTACTTCGGGGCCGGTCTTAGGGCGCGATGCCCCGGCCCCTCGCCCTGCCCCGGGTTGCCGGCGCCGCAGAGTCCAGACGCCATCGCCGTCATCTCGCGAGTTGAAGAAACTCACGAGCTCGATCTTCGATGCGCGGCCATCGGAGTCTTTGTCGACTCCGTCTAAAACGGACTTCCAGGGATCGGTACCACGCATCGTGGGTGACGGCTCGGAAGCAAACTTCTTGCCCTTCGACGCACTGGCGAACTCGGCCGCGTCGACTTGTCCATCACCGCCCGTATCCATGCGATCGACGGCTGATTCCAGCTCGCTGAGAGCGAGGCTGTCAGCATCGTCGGCGACTTGGAAGTAGCGCGCGACCATGCGCTGCGCCATCATCCCGCGCATCATCTCTTTTCGGGATGGGCCCTTCGACTCGAAATCGGCAGCGGTCAAGATGCCGTCGTTGTCGCGATCGACGCGCTCGAAACTCTTCTGATCGCGTTTGTACTCACTCGCCGTGATACGGCCGTCAGCATCGCCATCGTACTTCTGCTCGAGGTAGGTCCAAACAGACGCCTGTTCGCCCGAAACATCCATCGGCGTTGCTGCCGCATCCAGGCCACCCGAGGGTGACGACGACGCGCAAGCGGCAAGGCCAAAACAAGCCACGCTGCAAGCCAGCCCGTAAACAAAATTCTTCATTGCCTGCTCCTGATCATCGCGGACCCGAGAGTCGATACGATTCTCGATCCTTACCGCCAACGAAAAACGCAAATCGCGGCCGCGGACAGCCAGCAATTTACGCCAGGATCAAGGACTGATCGTATCACGGGTGGCGGAAGAGGTCACCTTCCCGGTTGAGGGAGGAGGCTTTACTTTAGGAGTTTCAATTCGGCGGTGGCTGAGGTGTGCTCGGTGAAAGTTGTGACTTTCTCGGCCACGCACTTTAGGAGGAAACTCTTGGTGGCCGCGAGGTCGCCGCGGGCGCGGCGGAATTGGGCGACGTAGTAGTAAGCTTCGCAGCGGTGTTCGCGATCCTTCGCGGCGAGGCGGATAAAGGCCTTCTCGCTCAGATCTCCGGCGAAGTAGTTCATGACGGTTCGCGACCACTTATCCAAAGCGAGCGTCGTCTCGGCGCGGTACAGAGCAGCTTTAGTCTGCACCGCATCCAGTTGGGTTCCCGTGCGAAGATCGATCAGCAGGCGCCGCATGAGCAAGTAGGGATGTTGATTTCCCTGATCGCTGCGAGCCTGGGCCTCGATGGCACTTCGGGCTTTTCTCCATTCGCGCCGATTGAAGAAATCATAGGCGCTGCGGGAATAACTCGACGGTTCGGGAAGGTCAGGTCCACGGGCGGATGCGACCAAATGAAAGCGCTCTTTCCACGCCGCCTTGATGAGGGCTTTGGGCCACTCAAGACTCTCAAGGATGCGGTGATTCTTCAGCGACTTGTCGGCGGTTGCGACGGCTAGCCAATTCACGCCGTCATGAAGGAGCAAGTGAGGACGCTGACCAGCTTTGCTTTTCGCATTGAAGAATCCACGTGGAAAAGTCTTCGAAGTCTCCCATGATTGGATGGGCCGGGTTCGATTGGGGAACTTCTTCATCACAAAGACTTTTTGCGTCGTCGAAATGGGCCACATGGCCGTGAGTTCATAGCCGTCTTTCGCCTTTTTTTTGATCCAGTCGGAGGGGATCACCGAGTCCGGCTTGTAGGACTGACCGATCTGGTTGCTATTGGCGAACTTTCTCATGACGACGGTGTGCTCGCTGCCCGACCACCCACCGGTTTCCAAGACGTATTTCTCGTCCCAACGCTTTTTGATCCAAGCGGCGGGAAAAGCCTTGGACACTTCAGTTCGCTGTTGAAACCCCTTCGCTTGGGTATCGAACACGGCCCAACGGTCAGCGCCGTGACTGATGTAGTTGACGTAGTAGCCCTCTTTTTGATTCCTGTCGTCGAGGGTCTTAAGGGGCTTCGGCCAAGACGGCCGAAGGATCCAACGCACCGAGCGATACTGCCCCTGGTGCATGATGACGAACCACTTGTCGAGCCTTTTGAGAAGAGCCTTTTGGTTCGGGAACAGAGCGATGGACTGGCGGGCGTCGATATAAGCCGCAGTCTTCGATTTTAACTTGTCATGGCAGTCGCTTCGCAAGGCAAGTGCCCGGCTGTTGTAGGGCTCACGCTTTAGGATGTGATCAAGATCAGCTCTTGCGTCGCGGTAGTTCTTTTTCTCTATGTACTGAAGCGCGCGCTGTAACCTGATGCCGGGTTGATCGTAGTCGGCGATGGCAGCCGTCAAATCGCGGATCTTGCCCGCTGAAAACTGGGGGCCGAGGCGTCTGAGCGCTCCTTCCAAACGAGCGATCCCCAGCAAACGACGGATCTCGGCTCGCTGCTTTGCCGGTAAGGCCTTGTCTTTGGAGAGAGCATTGGCCTGCGAAATCGCGGCGCCAATGACGCCGGAGGCTCCGCCGGGGTCGGCAAGCGCCGCCTTGATATGCCAGATTTGTCCCTCGAGTGATAGGCTCGGCACACCAAGGTATCCGCGGCGTGCCTCGGCGTAATCGCCGTCGAGATGCTTCGCTCGAGAAAAGCGCAAGAGGTTATTCACTAACTCCGCAGACGGCGGCGCCCCCAATGTGACCACAATCTCAATGACTTCAGACCCGAGGTTTGGCGCAGAAAACCAAGGCATAGGGCGCTTCTTAGATCTTCGTGAGCCGCCAAACTTAAGCGCCTGCAGGTAATCGCGGTAGGCGCCTGCAGCGTCCTGGATCGCCATTTTCGAGACGGCGCGGTTGAGCCAGGCCTGAGAAAACTTGCCGTCATCAGCAATAGCGCGGTCAAAAAAGACGATTGCTTCGCGATGGCGTCCCTGTTTGGCCTCCGCATAGCCAATGTTGTTATTGACGATGGCGGTAGTCAACCCACTCGTAACGGCGCTCGCTCGCTTGGCGAGATCGCTGTCGGCGAGCGAATCGCCCGCGACCGCTTTGAGAGCGATGAGGTTGGACAAGGCCGCCGCGTCTTTCGCATCCTGCCTCAAGGCATCTTCAAGATCCATTTGGACCAAAGCAGAGGCTGGAACCAAGCGGGTGCTTCCTTGCCGATAGGCCTGGGAGGCCTCCAACCACCATTTCACCACGGCTCGATTCGAATAAGTGGTCGCATCCTGACCCTTGTCATCGTCGAGAACAAAAGTCAGGTCTTGGTAGGCCTCTTCCATGTTCTCAAAGATGCTCAACAGCGCTCCGCGCATGCGGCGGGCCCTAATGGACTTGGAGTCGATCTCTAACGCACGATTGAGCGACTCGAGAGCCTTGACTACGTCCATCTCAGCAAGTTGTTTGGCGGCGCGGTCTGCGCAAACTGCTGCCGTCTCGCGAAAAGTCTCGATACTCTTGCGGCGAACGTTCCCCGCACGGTCCGTCGCCACGAGTTCGAATTTGTTCACTCCCGGGACCAAGCTAAGCGTCCGAGTGAATCGGCCGAAGATATCGACGGTAACCGGTTTGCCCGCAAGTTCCACCGTCTCAAGGTTGGTGTCCATCACGCCGCAAGCCACAGACAATGAAGTCTCGATCAGGGTCTTGGGAAAGGCGTCTACGAAGATGTCCGGTTGCTTGGTGTCGACGACGAAAGCCCGTTCGATCGTCGTAGATTTTTTGGTCTCATCCGTGGCCGTGGCCTTAATCCGATAAGAACCGTCGTCGAGGGCGACGACGCTATTCCAAGGAATCCCCAAGGTATCACCAGCCGAATTCATGGCGTTGACATTGCGGTTCGTGGGACCTGTGATGCTCAAACTCACTCGGCAAGTGGTCGCGTCCTGGTAGCTTCCAATAATCGAAACCGGATTCTCACGCACATGGGCGCCCTGCGCTGGCACGGCAATGGCCATCACCGGCGGGCGGGAGTCCGATCGGAGATTCAGTTCTATCTCCGCCGCGGAATCGCCGAAAGCGATGAGGCGAATGGAAATCTGGTGGCCCCCTTCGGGCAGAACGAGCTCAGAGCGAAACTGCCCGCCGCTAATCTTGACCTGGTCTCCGTTGACCTCGAGCTGGCTTTGGTCCAAACCGAAGTCATAAAGACGATCAAGGTCGACACTGCCGAGGATCGAGGCGCGACCGTCGGGAAGGATCGCGCCGGACTTGGGGCGCTCTATTTTCAGAGCCGCGCCGAGGGCCTGAGTGATGGCACTCGCGATCTCGCGGCTCAATTCTTTACCGCCGGCGTCCTCATCGATAGACAGGGCCTCTCGGCAAAGTTCATAGGCGCGACCGAGATTGCCATCTTCGAGTTGCCGTTGTCCCAAGACCAGCAGCGCTGGTCTTAACTCGGCATCGAGGCCGGGGTAGTCCGGTGATTCCTTCTTCACGCGAAGAAGCGTCGTCACGCCGCGGTCAAGGGTGGCAGGACGACGAATGTCGGCCACGCCTTCGTCGAAGCGTGCCCGATACTCGCCAACATTAGAGCCAATCCACCCCAGTTTCCACGCCGCGAATCCACTCCCGGCGGCGATCAAAAACAGAAATGCAAACAGCACGAGGGCCGTTCGACCCCGCCGTACTGGAGCGTGCCGCGCCCCGCTCGGGACCACGGTACGCGACATTCTTGTTGCCGCGTTCGAATCCGAAGGAGCTCGCGGGGCCATCGTCGGCGGAATGGTCGAACTAAGGGGCGGCACGATCGTTCCAGGGATGCTCTGAAGATCGCTATTGCTCTGCACGGCATCGCGAATGCGTTGCATCGTCGCCGTGGGCACTATGGCGGTCGTCCGGTCGGGACGGTCACCGGCCATCTGAACCCCGCGAGCCAACTGCTCTTCGCCTTTGCGATTGCGATAAGGCGCCAAGAGTGAAATGACTTCGACGCCGCTTTGAGGGCGCTTGCTTGGGTTCTTGTCAATGGCGCGACGGTAGAAGTCGATGACGCCATCTTCGAGGTCCGGGCGTTCGAGGGCAAGATCCGGGAGCGGGTCGTCACAAACGCGGCGCATGACATCGACCAAGGAACCACTGGGCACCGCGTGATGCCCCGTCAACATGTAGTAGAGCGTCAAGGCCAGCGAGTAGACATCGGCCGCCGGTGTCAGGCTTTTCGCATCCGCGTACTGTTCCGGTGGCATGTAGTTGGGCGTGCCCATCATCAAGCCGCTGCGCGTCTCAAGACCGTCCAAGCTCTCTGCGACTTTTGCCAAGCCCAAA
Source organism: Planctomycetota bacterium (assembly GCA_036479435.1). Lineage (GTDB taxonomy): Bacteria > Planctomycetota > DRQF01 > JAZGFI01. Next base: position 7,855 of record JAZGFI010000175.1, read on the forward strand.
TCCGCGACTTTGATCCGACCGTGGTCGGCAATCATGATGTTGTCGGGTTTAATGTCGCGGTGGACGATGCCCATCTTGTGGGCTTGCGCTAATCCACGAGCCGCTTCATAGATGATCGTGACCGCGGCGCTGCTGGGCTCGATATGGCCCACGCGATTCACGCGCTCGCGGATCGTCTCACCCGGCACGAACTCCATGACGAGGTAGTGGATGCCGCGCGACTCGTGGACGTCGAAAACGCGTACCAGGTTCTCACTGTCAATGGAAGCGGCGACCGTAGCCTCGCGGCGAAAGCGTTGAACGAACTCCTCATTTTCCTGGGCTAGCCCGGGTCTCAAGCACTTGACCGCGACGTCAATATCCAGCTTAAGGTGACGGCCGCGGTAAACGGTTCCCATCCCCCCCTGCCCGAGTTTCGCCGTCAAGACGACGGGGTAAAGGACCTTGAAGCCCTCCACCTCCCAGGCGTTTTGAAGCAGTGGGTCCGATCTAAAATCGCCGCTCATCGAGTTCCATTCCCTTCGATCACGCAGCTCCGAACTTCGCCCGAGCTGCCGTCGTCATCCTATCGTCGCCGGGCTACTTACTGTTAAACAGCCAAAGTTCGTAGTTCACCGTATCCGAGCCACTTTTCGCTTGGTAGACCTCGACCTGATGGGCGCCCGCATTTCGCCTGCTAACCGCGACCTGCCAAGTATTCGGCATTGAACTGACGGCACCTCGCATGCCAATTTTCCCGAAGCGGCGGCCCGTCACGAGGGCGACTAAAGCCCAGCTTTTGCCCGCCCTGAATTTGGTCTTCTCGCCAGCTCCCGGTTTCAGTGAGCCCGCCCTGATCTTTCGTCCCTTGAGGGCCGGGAAGCGGGGCCAAGAGGACCGCGCCTTGATCTCGCGCAAGGCGAGGGCGGGGTCGTGGTTGGAAGACCACAGGCTCAGGAATCGCTTGCGCCAGTTCTTTTCGAGAGCTTGAAGTTCCGCGACCTCGCTACCATCCAAAAGCTGTCGCACTAGGTCAACTCGCTGCCCAAAGGCCGTACTGCCCTGACTGATACGCTGCCCACCGATTGATTTGAAGTTGCCAGCACTATGAACGGCGACAACCTTAGAATCCAAGCCGACGACCGGACTTCCGCTCGCCCCACCCTCGCCCTTGAAGTTGTAAGTCACGAGCTGTTCGAAACGTGTCTCGTTCTTCTCCAAGAAAAAATCGAAGACCTGGCTGATTGGTCCGATGTCACTGCTAGCTTTGGTGCGCTCCAGGGCCCCCACGATGCCACCTTCAACGGGATATCCCAAAAATGCCGCTGGTGTGCCGCGAGCCAAGGACCGCAAGGCTTCATCAGACGCCATGGCAAGCGGCGGCCCAAAGGCCGCAGTGGCTTCGGGACGGCACCACATGAGAGCCACGTCACAGGCGGGAATGAACTGCAAAAAACCGGAGCCATTGGGATCCAAGGGCAGGTATTCGCGGCGCAGCCGAGACCAACGTACGTAGCCGGGATGGATCTTGACACGCTGGACTTCGAAGTCGCGCACCGGATCGCCAGCGCGAACCACCAGGGTGGTCCCAGTCTTAAGATGGCCTTCGGCGACGTGGGCATTCGTGGCGAGGACGCCGGGAGCTACGACCCAGCAAGTGCCGCCGCCCGAATACATGCGCGTCGACGACCCGACCTTCCGTTTTCTGAAAACCGGATAGACCGACTTCTCTATTTTTGGAAAGACGTCGGAGAATCCACGGTTGGATTCACTGAGCCTTTGCTTAAAAGTCGACGAGAGTTCTTCGAGTCGCGCGTTTGCATCTCGTCTCAGGCCTCGTGATGTTCGCTCGGCGACACCGCGGGCGGTTAGCTCGGCTTCGTTGCGAGCTTCTTTGCGTGCGGCCTCTTTAACTCTGTTCTCTGCACCGCCGCCGAGAAGCCAGAAGAACCCGACCATGACGCCAACGATTAGCAAACCGATGGCAACCATGAGGAAATAGATGATCGTTCGGTGGCGTTGACGTTCGTGCTGACCCGCCTCGGAGACGATCTTCATGACGGACTCGGTGCTCGGGGTCTTGCGAGGTCTGGCGCGCGGTAAGCTGGGCGATGCCGCGCCCTTTGGTGCCGCCGGCATGGACGGCGACGTCACAAAGAGATTCGCACCGTCTTTTCCCAAGACGATTTCGTCGCCAACACGAAGAGCAACCGCAGCCTTGATGCGCTGCCCATTGACGAAAGTCCCGTTGCTCGATCCTAAATCATGGAGCCACAACACGTCATCGCTGAACCGGAGTTCGACGTGATGACCGGATACGACGCGGTCCTTTTCGGCACTAAAGGCAATGTCGTTACTGGGGTGTCGCCCCAAGGTGACGATCTCGGCATCAAACTTGAATTTGACGCCATCGAGACTCGAGCCCGAACCGCAAGTTACCTCGATAGACTTCGTCATCGCGGGATGGTGTTTCCAAGATCTAAGGGACGACGGCATTGGACCGCTATGTCGCATGCCGGGGGCGACACTCTACCTGCACGACGCAGCCTCGGAAAGCCTAGCTTGGCCTACTTTCCCTTCTCAATCTTGAGACTGTCGAAGAGGCGCCCCTCGAGATCGTAGGCCTTCATTTCCAATGTGCCGCCATTGACGGCCACAAAGCAAAAATGATGGCCGTGTCGCACGGTGTTTTGAAAAAACGGGCGGATGGGGCCGGCTCGTTCCAAAGGACCTCCACCGCCGCCGGTGACCATGTAGACCGTGCCCTTTGCCGCCATCGTTGCGCGGCCCTTTTTCAGCGGCCAAGTCCGTTCGTAGCTGTGGATATGACCATTCCAGACAATATCGACTCCGTAGCGGTCAAAAAGTGGCACGAGGGCTCGAACGCGAAGATCGCCTTTCGTCGAGGGGCCGTACCAAGTATTGCCGTAGTCGTTCTCGTCGGAGGTGTAGGCCGGGTGGTGATAGCAGACGATCTTCCATTTCGCCTTCGAAGCCCTCAGCGCTCGCTCGAGGAACTTGTACTGAGCGGTTTCAGGGCCGACCGCGCGGTTGGAATCGAGCATGAAGAACTGCGTGTTTCCATAGTGAAAAGTGTAGTAGTACTCCGGGTCGGGGAGCGACATGTAGTCGTAATAGAATCGCGCGTCTTGTTCGTGGTTCCCAAGGACCGGGAAGAGCGCTACGCGCTCCAAAAGCGGTTTCATCGAACTGAAGAACTCTTGCTCCCACTGTTGTTTGACCTTGCCCGCGTCGACGAGGTCACCGGGATGCAGAACGAAGTTCGGCCGCAAATCCCAGGCGTGCTGAGCGATCTTCGTAGCGATCTTGGGTTGGGTTTGGGTGTCGCTGATAACCGCAAAAGCGAAGGGAGTGTCACGCTCGGGAGCGGTCTGAAAACTAAGCACGGGCGATGTGACTTTTTGCCCGCGCTTGTCGGCCAGTTCAATCTGGTAGTAGTAGGCGGTGTTGGCCTTTAGACTATTCAGCCTGATCTCCCCTAAGGTTGACGCGAGGCTGACGCTTTTCTCGGCTTCGAAGACCGCTTTTCGTTGATCGCCTTTTCCTTGAAACAGCACTTTGGTCCCGAAACAAACTTTGGCTCGCGTCGGGTGAGAGCTCTCCCACCTCAAAGTCATGCCGTCGCGAGTCGCCCATTGAAGATAGGGATGAATGACCCAAGAGAGGTCTTCCGGTCCGTGAGCCATCGCTTTGGCGTCTGCGAGCTCCGCAAAGTGGCGAAAAGCCCCTTTTACCCAGGTCTCTTTTGCTGTCTGATCAAAAATCCGAACCGAGCGAATCCGGCCCTTGAAGTAGTAACTCTCGTCGTCGTCTTGATAGCCCCCAATGATGAGGGGAGCTGAGTTCGGATAAAGGAGGTCACCGAACTGCACTTGGCTTTCAGCCTCGAGCTTGCCGTTCACATAGACTCTTTGAAAAGTCCCGTCGTAAGTGCCAACGACGTGGTACATGCGGCCCAATTCGAATCTGGAATCCGCGCTTAGGTAGGTCATCTTGCCGTCGCCATCATCGGCCCCCTTGGTTGATATCCCAAAGGTGAAATGACCGTTGCTATGGCCGAGCAACCAACCTTTCTCAGACGGGCCGTTGTCCTGCAAGCTGCCGATAATGCCGCCCCATCGGCTGCGCTCGTTAACGGCGACCCAAGCCTCGACGGTCATGTTACGGAGCGGCAATTTCTGTTGCGACTCCGCGATGTTGTCGGCGAGGACGATGCGCGTCGTCCGGCCATCAAACCAAAGCGCTTGATTTACCCCTTCGCCGACAAACTTGACCTTGCCCTCAACGCGCCCCCTGGTGCCTAAGATGGGCTCAAGAACTCCGGCGCTTATTTGTGCTTCCGTAAGTTGCCAGCTGCCAATCGGATCGGGTCCGTCGTGGCGCGATGAGAAAGGAAGGGAAACCAGCAGAATCAAGGGGAGGGGCCAATACATGAAGAATCCTTAAGACGATGCCGAACTGAGGGGTCACCGCGGGATCATACCAGTCCGCAGCCGGGCGGCGAGATGGCGCGATGGACAGCAATCGGCCAAAAGCCTAGATTACTTTCGAGAACCGGCATAGTGAGCGAAGCGATGCGTCAAAAGATCCCCCTAATCCTCCTTGCGGTAGCTCTGCTCGCTGTCACCAGCTTTCTGCTTTGGCTGGAGTATGGAGATGACGACGAAGTAACCATGGACGGCTCGAGTCTCAGCGAACTCGAAGAGGAATCCGCTCCACCCGCCGCGCGCCGGTTCGATGAGAAGCTCAGCGATCAATCGCAGCCCGCCACATCCTCGATAGCCAACGAAGTCGCAGAAGATCGCGACGACCATGAAGCTGAAAACGGCCCAGTCCTTTGGTCAGGCCGAGTTGTGGACGACCTGGGACTCGCGCTGGTCGATGTCAAAGTGATGCTCTTCGAGGCTCGTCGTGATGACCCATTCTCACTCAACACTGAAACGGGTCCGCTGTTTCGAGCAAGAATGAAACCAAAAGAGCGCACGCGATCGGCGGCCGACGGGAGTTTCGGTTTTCGGTCCAAAATCCGGGCGGGCAATTGGCTGTTGGCAAAGTCAACGGCAACGGGAATCGGCATGTTGTCACCTGAGTTGCCGCGCCAAAAACTCCCGGAGAGTCCGACGATTGTCATAGCTCGGCACCTGCCTTACGCGGGAGTGGTCTTATCTCCCGAAGGGAAGCCAGTCGCCAAGGCCATCGTCACGCTTCATTTCCCTGAATCTTCGAAAACGAAACTCGTGCGGCCGGCAATGCCCATCGTCGCGATCAGCGCGGGCGATGGAAGTTTTCGAATGCCCGGCTCATCGAAGTACGACCATATCGAAGTTGAGCACTCCGAGTACGCCTTGTATCAGTTCAACGTGACTCCAGAAGGCACGGTCAACCACTGGGTCCGCAAGGCTCTCGATAAGGTTCCGGAAAAGATCGAACTCGTTCGCGGCCGCCGCCTGACGATTCACTTCACGGGGGCAGACTCAGATACATCACCGGCCGATTTCAATTGGCGATTGACCGGCATCACAACAAAGCTAAATGGTGTCGCAAAGCTCAACGCCTCGGTCGTCATCCCCCACTTCCCCATGGTCAAACAGTTCTATCTCAGTTCCGATCATCCCGAGTATCGGGTGGTCCGCAAGGACCGATCGGCAGACCTCGACCCGCGGATTGGAGTCCGCTTCGGAATCTCCCCGAAGGGTCCGGTCGAGTGCCACGTAAAGCTCGAAAAAGGCGGCACGATCCGAGGACAAGTTGTCGACTCCCAGGGACTGCCGATCTCCGGACTGAAACTGCGTTGGTTCGGCAGAAGCCTAAACAAGGTCGTCGGACCGCTCGACCGAACGACGTTGAGCGACGGCAACGGTAACTTCTTATTTCGTGGCATCCCCGCGACCACCGTCTTCATGACGCTTGCGACCGAGGACTACGTTCTTAGAAGTTTCAAAGTCTTGGAATCTGCGGGGAGCCACCCGGGCAAGGCCCTACCCGTCCTCAACCTTCGAAACTCCACGAAGGCCGTCATCAATCTTGTGGTGGAGCGCGCCGCAACCGTGAGGGGCCGAGTCAGAGATCAAAGCGGAAAAGGCCTCGCGGAGTACATCGTCCAGCTCGCACGAGAGACCCGCTCCTCCAATTCCGAGTTCTTCCACTTGAAGCTGTCCACCCACATGAGAAGGGAGAAGTCCCTTCATCAAGTTCCCAACGAGCTGAGACGCGCCATTCGACAGGTCGTCAGCGATGCCGACGGTCGGTTTTTGCTGGCGGGGCTGTCACCGGCGCTAGGCATGAGGCTAGAAGCCATCCACCGCTTGGGTCCACTTGGAGGCTCCTTCGAGTTTGACTTGGAAGCAGGTGAGACAAAGAACGTCGATATTCAGATCGGCAACCGGCCGAAAGTCACCGTCTGCCTTACTCTTGAAGGCGGCAATCCTGTGGTTGACTTCCCCATCAAGATGCAGCAAATGCTGCGCTCCGATGGCCCCCGTCGACAGATATCAAACCACCAAGTCACCGTACGCACGAACGCCGAAGGTCTCGCCGTCTTCGAACATCTCAACGTCGGCATCGCGAGCGCATCGATTGACTACAAACTACTGCCAAAAGGCTGGACTTTGCCCTTTGGCCTTTCAAACGAGATCGAAGTACGAGAGGGTGGCCCCCATGCGAACCGACACGAAATAACACTGGTACAACCTAAGTTCATCGAGGCTCTGGTGGACTTTCCGCCCGACGCGCCCACTGGCTCTCTGATGCACATCATTCTTCATCGCATCGACCCCGTCTCAGCCGAGCTCGGTCATCGCCACCCCCACCCCATCAAGGTTGGCGATCGCCTCCGATTCCGGGTCCGAGACTCCGCAACATTCAAGATCGCGGCCGCCACCCGAGTTAAGGATTGGAAGACGGTCGAGTACCGCGCCATCTCTGGGGAACTCCTGCGATTCGGGGCCGAAAACAAGGTCGTACTGCGTTAGTGACCATACGGTGCCTGACACCGGATGGAAAAAAACCCCAGGCCGGCAGAACCGACCTGGGGTTAACAGCGAGTGCTTAGGGTAAAGACTCGGGTTTAGTTTTCGGCTCCGATCGAGACGATCTCGCAGCTCTCGCCGACGACCTCAAGTTCGAGTTCGGAAGAGACCAGGGTTTCGCTCGTGGCGCTCGGCGCATCGAAGTAGGCCGAGATGCGATCTGTGATGCTCACACCTTGGATGTCCTCAAGTTCGACGTCGTCGAGCAAGGGTTGGTTGTTCTCCATGACTTGCAGTTCGACGTCGAGACGCTTGTTGCAATCCGAAAGGATGCTGCGCGCTTCGGCAAGGTTGCTGGTGTCGACTTCGACGTCGAGCGTCAGCGCCTTCTTGGCTTTGGTTTCCTGAAGCTTGGCTTCGATCGTGGCCACTTGAGCGATCAGCTTTTCACGCTGAGTGCGAAGTTCTTCGAGGCGTTTTACCGCCGAGAAGAGCGTTTGCTCGAGAGCGGCGTGGCGCTCGCGCTTGCTGTTGAGAACACTGTCTGCGGCGCGAACCCGGTTGAGTCGGCGACCTGCATCCTTTTCGAACTTAGCCCGACTCACCTGGCGGCCGTAGCTCACCTTGTAGACGTTTTTGTCTTCTGAAAGACGAGCCGCCTGCGTGCGAAGAAGATCTTTATTGCGAGTCTGACTGCGATCGAGAGAGACGATCTCGCGATCGAGATATTTGAGCTCAACCTGCTTTTCCGCGATCACTTTCTTGACTTTTCGAATCTCGGGACCGGTCTTATCGATCAGTTCACGAGCGCGTTCGATTTCGTATTCGACGGGAACGCTGTTTTTGACTTTGCCCTGCATCCAGGCAACGCCGTGTTCGATGTGGCTGACAGCTGAGGTCCCGAAAAGCAGGAAGGCCACCAGGGTCGCGCCACCGCCAAGGACGAAGATTTTTTTGAACATGAGTAGCCTCCTTGAAGTTTCGCGGTCGGGCATCGCCTTTCCGCATTGACTGGAGGCCCTATCCGGCGAACTGCCTGGAAGATTTTGAGATCTTCGAAAAAGCCTCGCGGCTTGAGGCGGGAATGTGGACACCAAAACAGGAATCACCCATAAGTCATTCAAAGGCAATGAATTAGACGCTACTCTTGGCGCAGGAACGCAGCGGAACGCTGCAAAGCGGCGTCTTTGGCTCTTTCCAGTCGTTGGGGCTGATCAACATCTGCGGCCGATTCGAGTTCGGAGAGACCCGCTAGACAATGTGGGCATTCGACGATCTCCAGGTGAAACTGGATAAAGTCCGCCTCTTCGGTGTCCAAGGAACCGTCGTGGTAACTCGCCAAGATGTCTTGGTGAGGACAGGACACGCGTTCGCGCAGCCACAAGGCACCGACGCTTATGGTGAGCCCCTCGGTCTCATCCCTGAGCGCTGAGACGACGGCACTACAAGCCTGACAGTCGCCGAGGTGAATCTCGAGATCTCGTTCAAAGCGTCCGACTTCGACCGAGTCCAGAAGCTGTTTGACCGTGGGACATTCCATGGCGCTACTCCCAGAGTTTCGAGAAAAGGGAACGGTTGGGATCGAGCGCGCGCAAGCGATCCTGAAAGTCTCTGATCGTGCGAAACTTGACGCCTGCAATCGACTTCTCGTCGGGATAGTCCAATAGATCAGCGATGCGGCGATGGCGCCAGTTGCGCAAGAACACCAACTCAATGGTCTTCAATCGCTTGAAATCACGCTCTTCCCAAAGCTCGCCGACGTATTCTTTGAGGATCTCGACGAGGGCATCTTTTTGTCGATCGACCTTTTCGCGCGCCAACGAATGCTGCGCCGGAGTAAGGTCTTCTCGTGGCACATTGCCAAAATAACTTGAGCTATCCTCGTCGTCCGAAATCTGGATCTCGTGCCCAGACTTTCGCAACCAGTCGATCGCCTTCTTGCGGGCAATTCCGAACAAAAACTGTTCGATGTTGTAACGGTCGTCAAAGCGGCCGATGCCCTTCAACGCCCCAAGAAAGGTCTCAGAAGTGACGTCCTCCGCCCCATCGGGGTGACCGATCATGCGTTTTACATAGTAGTAGATGCGCGTGAAGTAATCCGACTGCAAGCGCTCCCACTCGCCCGAGTCGAGGGCTTGCAGTTTCGCAATGTTGTAGTCGGGAATCTCGCTCATCATCAGTCACCTAAATACCGGCGGAATCAGAACCCAAACTCCCAGCCTCGGATGAGGCCGTGAATCAGGATGCCGAGGCCAAACGTTAAGGCCAGAATGAAAACATAGCGAAAGAAGTTCTTGAAGAAAATCCCCAGCCCCTTGAAGACCAAGCGTACCGGCGAAAACAACAGGTAAAAGAACCACCCCACGCCGGAGCGCGGCTTTTTGGGCTTGGGCACAGCGTCACCCTTAGGCGACTTCTTCGGCTCGGTTTCGGAGACTTTTTTTGGCTTTAGGCGAGGCTTCGGCGCCAACTTTAGGTCAATGGCTTCGACGAACTCATCGTCCTCGTCAACCTCAACGACGCCGGCGGGCATGCCCGCCCCGGCTTCACCACCTTCAAAGTCCGAGTAGAAACTGCCCATTCCCGGTGAATCGGGAACGGGACTGACCTGGGCCTTTGCCTGTACTTTGTTCCGGTAAATTTCCCGGGCTTGTTCGGCGGCGATACCGCCAACCTCTTTCAAATTCCCTACGATTTCACCGAGCCGCTCCTTTACTTCGCGCGCGACCTCACCCGGTTTGCGATCGCAATGCGTGGGCAAAGGCGGCGGGCCCGAGGCAGCCGGCGTCAGAGCGGTACTCGGCGGAACGATGAACCCACCCGTGGACGGTCGTCCTGAGGAACCCTCGAGCGCTTGAATCATCTCCCGAACTGAGGCGAAACGATCACTGGGAGTCTTTTGCATCGCACGGGCGATGACAGAGCGGTAAGGCGCCGCGATCATCGGCGGCATGACCACGGGCTCGCTTTCGTGTTTGCGGAGCACCTCCCACTCGCTATCGCCCTTGAAGGGGACGTCTCCGGTCAACATTTCGTAGAGAATCACGCCAAGCGAATAGATGTCACTCAGATGATCACCGCGACGACGGAGCATCTCGGGCGCCATGTAGTAGGGCGTGCCGCGCCCAATCGACATCGTATTGTGCGATTCACTGACAAGCTTGGAGAGCCCGTAGTCTCCAACCCGGGCGTGATCACCCTTCATGAAGATATTGGCCGGCTTCAAGTCGAAGTGGATGATCGACTTTTCGTGAAGAGCGGAGACGCCTTCACAAGTCTGCCGAAAGATCGAATCGACTTGCTCTGCCGCCATGCGGCCGGCAGAAAGTCGTTTCTTAAGCGTCTGGTCACCACCGTAGCCCATCACAATGTAGGGAATGCCCATCACTTCACCCTGGTCTTCAATCGAAACCAAGTTTGGGTGATCGATTTGCGCAAAATATCGGAGCGTATCGAGTTCTTTGAAAATCGCCTCGCTGATCTTTTCGTCCGAGACCTTCAAGAACTTGATGGCGTAGAACTTGCCAATGGACTCCTTGCGCGCCTTGTACACTTCACCGAAAACGCCGCTGCCAAGTTTGTTGACAATCTCGTAGCCGGGGATAAACCCGGGCTTTCGGTAGTGAGTGAAAAATCCTTCCCAATCCATTGGCGACTCCTTTTCGGAGAGTTTGCGTTCTTGAGTCTGTTCGGCGACCTCAAACATGGAGGTCGAGGTTCCAGACCAGGCCAGTCGCTGCAATGCCGAGGATCAGCATGGCAAAGCGAGTCAGCCAGGAATAGTGTCCTTTGAGCCACCAGTCGATGCGGAACCACAGCAGCAGCGACAAGATGATCGTACCGAAGGATAAGCCGAGGCGAATCCAGGGAGCGCGTTGTTCGGCGATCATGCTTTGGGCGGCTACTTGAGCGGCTTTCTCCAGGTCCCGGTCAGCTCCGGTCCAGCTAACGGTGGCTCGATAAAGCGTGCCTCCGTTGTCATCCGTCTCTTGAAGAGGCGTGATTCGGGTCTCACCGAGGTTGATCAACGTGTCTCGACCGTAGCGTTGATCGAGAATCTGGCGAAAGCGCGCTTCATCAGCTTCGTCAACCCAGTTTCTTGAGAGAGCGTGGCGATAGGCTGCGGTGCGAATACGGCGCGCCAAAGTATCGATCGAATCTTCAACGGCAGATTCCGGGTCGGTGGTCACCGCCGTTACAAAGTGAATCGGCCGGAGTAACGGACGGTAGTAGCTGCGTCGCTGCGCAACCTGCGACTTGGAATCCTCGATCTGAATCACCGAGCGGGCCCAAGGCCCCGTCACTGCCCGGACCACAATAAGAGGACCCCCCAGGGGACTCTCATCGGCTTCCAGCGTGAGGGTCAAGTCGCCTTGATTCCTGATCCTGCCCGGGATGACGTGCTCACCGCGGTGGCGAAGTTCTTGTTCGATACCCTTGGCATAGCTACGGCGCACCGCAGAGTAATCGTCGCTGCCACGCGCACTACTTTGGTAGCCGAGGACAATGCGAAACACCCGCTCGCCCCGCTGATCCAAAAGATGACGGTGTTTCACGATCGCGTCAGCGAGGTGACGGTATCCCGATTCTGCCGAGGTCACGACATCAAAACCGCCGTCACGGCTCTCTAACTCGTTCTCAATCAAATAACGTGAGATCGGACCGTCAGTGTTTTTGATGCTGACTTGAGGGCCGACAACCCGCTCCATCTGGTCCCGGTATTTCCGCGCCGATGCGGGTTCAGCGATCGATTCACTTTCACGGCGCAGCCCAAAAGCCAGCATGAACGCGCCGATGGCCAAAAAGGCAAAGACGATGAAGATGATTACCAACAGCGGTTTCACGGCTTTGCCTCCTGAGCGGGACCGACCAGCCATTCAGGGTTTTCCCCGGATATTTTTGCTGCGCGACTATCGACGTTCAAGGGACACCTTCAGTTCCCCCGCCGCCAGGCGGGCATCAGCCTTAATGTCGACCCGTGATCGAGCCTCATCATCGTTCAGAGCAACGCCTTGGGGGCTTTGGGCCACGAGCTGCTCAGCATTTACCCGCTCCCTGAAAATCTCAAGATCGCCCTCATGGCCATCGGTCACAACGTGCGCATCGCTTCGATTGCCGACAACAATGCCGCCGCCCCGACCTGTCGCAGGAACGAGGATGATCGCCTTCGCGCCTTGGATCAAATAGGTTCCACTAAGTCGCAAGACCGCAGCTCGCGAACGCTCGCAAGGCATGTCGAACACAATTTCCAACTCGTTGCCGAGCCGAATCCGATCGCCCGACTCCAGCACCCGATGGATTGTGGCTTCGCCGTTGACGTAAAGCTCGCTGTCGGCGATGGCCTGAACTTCGTATTTGGATCCGCCGTGAAAACTCGTTTTACGGCTGAATTCGACATGCCGCGAAGCAATGTTGGCGAGCAGGGTGAAATCTGCGGCTGCCGACACCTCATTGCCAAGCGTAAACTGCTCGTCGCCTAGCAGCAAATACTCTCCGTGCTCCTCAACGCTCAACATCCAATGCGCGGCACTTAGTGACTTCGCGGGACGCCCAGCGTTAGGACGGCTTGGCCCCGGCTGCTTGTCGCCACCCTTGCGGTCTTGCCGGCGATGATGGGCGGATTCCTCAAGCCAATCTAACTCTCGAACCATTAGCTTGAGATCTGCGCCGTCGCCAAACTCTCCTCGCACCACGCTGAGCATATCCGCAGCATCCTCAAGGCGCCGTCGATCCAAAAGGTTCTGGAGGTTGGCGACTTTCTCGCGTCGCAGGGCCATGCGCTCATGGACACCGCGCAGCAGTCGCAATGCAAGACGGTGCTCTCGTGAACAGGCGAAGACGTCCATCAACTTGGCTTTTGCGTCGACGAGGTCACCTGACTCCAGGGATTTTTGGGCCTCGAGCAAAGCGGGTTCAACCGCGTTCTTAGTCTCGTCGAGTTTCTTGCGGAGTTCCTTGCTGACCTTGAGTGTGCCCCACTTTTTCGCGGCGAACTGGAGGCTCTTCTCAGCGTGGTCAAAATCGCCTTCCGCCAAGTCACGCTCCACGCCCAAAAGGCCTTTGGCGGCCGTCTCGAGCTCTTCGAGTCCTTCGTCGCCAGCGAGATTCTCCCGCCGGCGCTCGAGTAGAGTCGCAGCGGGTTCAATCTGGCTCTTCGACATCCGTTCCTTCACTCGCTTGGCAACCCAACGATTGAGCGGTCGATCTAACTCTTGGCCCAAATGTCCGTCCAAGCGCTGCAGATGCCGGCGCTTGAACAGCCCATGCTCAAGCAAAAACGAACTGAGGGCCCCGTCGCTCAGCCCCCCTTTGACGGCAACTTCGACGCGGCTCTTCGCCAAAGCCAGCCAAGCCTCCTGTAGACCCGGCGCACGCGGGTGCAACGAAGACGCACGCTCGAGTAATTCTTCGACCGTCGCGATCTCTTTGGGGCCACGTTTCATGGCGTCCTTCAGCAGAGACTCAGCCTCCTGACGGTTCAGCTCTAAGTCGCGCATCAGCTGCAATGTGTCATCATCACGATCGGAAAGCTCGATACTCATCAAGGTCGCGAGCGCTGCATCCAAGTCGCCGCGCTCATGCTCAAGTCGAGCTTTGAAGAATCGCGCGCGGGCCCGATCGCGGCCGGCATCGCGATGGCCTTTCTTCGCCAAGAGCTCACGCTCAAGCTCATCGTCGTCATCCGGCGAGAAGTGTTTTGCCAAGCGATGAGCCTCAACCGTGGCCCGCGTCAGGTCGCCGCGATCCGCCCGATCAGCCACACGTTTCGAAAGCGCTTCCAAGCTGCGGCGATGGAGATCGCGTGCTTTCAAGTGGTCTCGGATCTCGGGATCTTCCGCGAGACCCAGAGCTTCTTCGAAACGGCCGTCGTCGAAGGCTCGGCGGGCTTGTCTAAGTTTGAGGATCTGTCGAAACATGGGCGCCCTCAGTTTACCGCAACCGCGATCGCACTGGCATTGTCACGTAGCGATGATTCCGAACTGGAGTCAAATATTCGATTTAGGAGATCGGCGGGGACTTGGGTTTTATCCCAAATCGGTGGCGAGGCACCTTCACAGCAGCCATCGGTGGTCAACAAAAAGCGATCACCCCGACTGAGAGGAAGTACTTGGCGATCCACCATGTCCGCCGCCGAGTCACCCTTACCTAGATAACGGTAGAGGCGGCTTCTCATCGGGCTAGTGGCCAAATCCTCGGGCGCCAAGGCCCCTTCCTTGACCAAACGAAACGCCAAATTGTGATCCTCAGTTAGCAGCGCAGGCACCGTGGACAAAAACCGATAAAGGCGCGAATCGCCGGTGTGAATCACGTGGGCGGAGTCGCCATGTATAGCGAGGGCCGTCAGCGTGGTTCCCATGCTCTCGCGGTCGGGGCGGCCAAGTCGCGCCTTTCGCAGGGCCTCGTTCACTTCCAAAAGGGCATCGTCGAGTACTTCTTCGGGAAAAAGATCGGGGCTTGCCATAACTCTCTCCGCCACATGTTCGAAAGCCTGCACCGCGATTTTGGAGGCGTCGCCGCCACCGCCATGGCCTCCCAGACCATCGGCAACCACAAAAAGGCCCCGCCAATCGCCCGAATCAAAGATGGACGCGAAGACCGCGTCCTCGTTGCGGGCTCTCGGTCCCTGTTCAGTGCGCGTGGCCGCTTGGAGCCCATTTCGTCCGGGAAAGCTCATCTCATCACCGATCTTGGCGTTTCTTGCCGTCGGCGGGGCTTGGGGTACAGCCCCCTTGACCACGGCATTCCCGCCATACCAGCTTCGCGGACAGATATTTCCGACCTTTTTGCCGCCCACGGCCCCGAGAGGCTCGCTCGCCACGCCGATCTGGCCAGCGAAGCGGGCTTGCGGGTTGATGGCCGGCGAAGGTCCGGTAGGATGCCGCCGAGCGTGGGAATCAACTTCCCCGCTTGGACTGAAAAGACGCCGGAGTGGCGGAATTGGCAGACGCGCTGGATTCAAAATCCAGTTCCTTCGGGAGTGAGGGTTCAAGTCCCTCCTCCGGCATTTCTCAGTCCTCTTTCTTCAGCAATCCCCCCAAAATCCACCCGGTTCAGCCCATTTTCTCGCCGGTGGCTTCCCAAAATCAGGTTTATGGCCGAATTTATCGGCACTTGGGGTTATCCATCCCGGTATTCTGCGATCTGAGCTCTTGATCCTCACCGCAAGTCGCTGGAGAGTATGGGGCCTGCGTGTAAGAGCCGCCGTTCCTGCACACCACCTAAGGACATCGAGAACACCCCATGCCCCGTTGCATCCTCGCTTTGCTATTAGCCGCGCTATTCGTCTTTTCCGCCTCCGCCCAAGAACCCGTCCGTTTCGGGACTTGGAATGTGGAAGTCCTCGGTACGCCCGGGTCTACCCAATGGGATCGAGCGATCTCGGTTTTGGGTCGAGTCGGCGCCGACGTGGTCGCGGTGCAAGAGATCGATTCTATCGCCGACGTCATCGCTTTTCCGAATTTCGCCTTGACTGGCGGCTACCCCTTTTCTGCGGTGTCAGCGACCTCGGGAACTCTGTCAGGTGATCTCTACAACGGCCTGATGTCAATACATCCCATCGTCTTCAGTTCCTCCCACAGTGCGGCTTCGATCTCAGGCGATTCGAACGCCAACGACATTACGCGCGACATCTTCGAAGCCCACGTTCAGATTCCAAATGCGGCCGACGTCCTCGGCGTCTTCGTCGTGCACCTAAAGGCGAGTTCTGGCGGTACGAACGACTTTCGTCGCGCGGTGGAGATCATTCGACTCAAACAAGTCGTCGACGACTTCAAGGCCGCCAATCCGCAAGCTCCCTACATCGTCTGCGGTGATTTCAATGATGACATCCTCGACGGCGGTTTCGGCAACAGCTTCACGAGCCTGCCCGGCGGTTTGCCTTCTTCGTACGACCTTGGCAACGACATGAGCTTCCCGATCGTCTACGAGCCCTTCCAAACCTTTCTTTCGGCCGGTGACATCATCACCGCCGCCACTCAGGAAGACTCCACCACGATTGACGCGACCCGTATCTCCGGCCGCCGGCTTGACTACATCATTTACGGAGGCGGACTCGCCGTTAGCGGCGACGAGGTCTACAATTCCGCTCGCGACAACGGCGTCGATGACACTCCCATCGGCAACTGGCTCAACAAGTTCGGAAGCCCTTTGCCGAGCAGCTACAGTCTCGACGCCGCGGACCACTATCTGGTATTTGCCGATGCCACCGTGCCCTCGTCGAATCCCATTGCCGTCCAATGGCCCGGCAGCGGCGACGACTTTGTGATGGAAACTTCGGTTAACGCCGGAGTCTTTGCAACCGGCCCCGGGCAGGACGAGCTGGTGGCGATCACTGGCAATTCCTTAAACGTCCACTACTTTTCGCCCAGTGAGACTTTGTCAGGTCCTTTGGCTCACGCCATCATCGTCGCTCAACTCTTCACTCCCGCGGGCCTAGCCCCCACCGGCATTTTCCCCGGGATGTGGTTCGACCTTTCGGGTGCCGCGATCGAGCTTTACAATGGCCTCAATACTTCGGGCGGATTTATGCCCTTCATCCCGCCATTTTTCGGCGGCTACCACTCGTTCACGATTCCCGCTGGCTTTGGCGGAACGAGCGTTATGATCCAAACCGTGGTAATTTCCGGTAACACGATCGGCGGCTTTGTCGGCTTCAGCGACGGACACCGCCTCAACATCTTGTTCTGATCGAATCCGATAAGAGGACTGATGTCCCACTCGACCGACTCAGATCCTGGCTCCGCCCGGCCCCTATCCGCGCGGAGCACAGACTTGAGTCCGAAAGAAAAGCGCGCCGCGCCGTCCAACAAACGTTGGCTTCTCATCTTGTTTGCCGTCATGCTCCCGGCGCTACCAGCGCTCTGGACTCGCTTTCTGCAAGACAAAGAGCGTGCCGCGATCCCGTCGCCAAGCGCGCTCGAAGCTGATGCCCGCGCTCGCTTAGCCGCTCTCCCTGCGCCAACGGGAGACCCAAGACCGATTCTCTACGAGTTTCAGCCGGGACAAAGCTTCATCGCCGAAACCAGATTCCGCCGCGTCATCTCCGAAACGTCTCCGGGCCGCTCACCGAGCTCGGACCCCATCGACCTTGAGTTCGAGGCCGCCCTGGCGAAACAGGGCGGGCGTTTTCGATTCGAAATTGCATCGCTCGTTCTTCCAGGACCAGAATCGCGCAAAGCCTGGAAAGTCCGAGTACAGCGCCTATCGATCACCGCCGCTGAAGCGAAGTTAGAGTTTCATTGGCACCGCGACGGTTCCATGACTTGGATCGCCCCAACGCCAGAACCCGGCCCCCGACAGTTTTTCATCGAAAACTGGGGCCTCTTTTTTCCGGGACCATTGCGTTCGCCAGCGCGAAGATTCGATCAGATCTCAAACCTTCGCTCTGGCCTGAGTTTCAGCGCCAAACAGGTCATGAAGCGGCTGGAGATCGAAATCGGTGCCGACTCAATCCCCCCCGAAGGCGGGGTCTTTTTGCGTGAGCGTCCCGAGGGCAAAAAAGCCGCTGGCGCCTACGCCTTCACTTGGATCGGCTACTCCCGCCGCGCCGCCTCCGGCCGCGAATGGGGAGGCGGGCTCGAAATTCTGATCAACGGTGAATTTGAGACCACCGGCCCCAGGCTTGAACTCTGCCAGGGCACCTGGCGAGTACAAGAGTCCTTTGAGTTGCGCCGTAGCGACGAAACCAAGGCCTGGGCCGACCATTCCATCGAAATCCAACAAACCATAAAACCCGAATGAGAGCACAAAGATGAAAACGACATTCTTCGGTCACGCAGTCCTTCGAGTCGATGCGCCGAGCGGTGCCAGTTTGATCACAGACCCTTGGTTTGACAAAAACGGCTGCTTTTTTCAGAGCTGGTTTCAGTTTCCAGAAAACGCTCCCTTTGTCGAAGCGGCCTTCAACGGCGTCGACGACATATTGCTGTCTCACAATCACGCCGACCACTATGACCCCGTGACTCTTAAACGTTTCCTCGCGGAAAGTCCCACCCGGCGCCTGCACATCGCCCAATTTGGCACCGACTGGTTTGCGAAACGCGCCAAGAGGTTCCTTCCTGGTTTTGAAGACCGCATTGTCGTTCACGAACCATGGGAGAGGTTTAAGATCGGTGATGATCTCAGTGCCTACTTCGTGCCCGAAAGGTCACCCGGGCACATCGACTCCGCCATCGTCATCGAATCGAAGCGCCAAACGATCCTCAACCTCAACGACGCCAGGCTCGACAGTGCCCAGTTGGCGCGCATTCGTGCCCGCAGCAAAGGCGTCAACATCGTGGCGCTTCAGGCATCTGGCGCTAGCGAATACCCTTTGAACTACCTTTACGACAGCGCCGACATGAAAGAGCGTTGCCACACCAAGCGCCGACTCAAATTCGAGGCCTGCACCAAAGTCCTCGAGCAAATAGAGCCGCACCGGGTTTTGTTCTTCGCTGGACCTCCGGTCTTCCTCGACCCTTCACTTGCGGAACTCAACAAACGGTCCGACGAATCGGTCTTCCCCGATCAACTCGACGTGCTCAATCACTTCCAAAGCCACAATCCAAAGCTCGCCGAGAGCTGCTACTTCGCGCTCCCCGGTGAAGAGTTGGATGACACCGTACTATGGTCGTCAACT
>JAZGFI010000176.1:0-7935 GCA_036479435.1 Planctomycetota bacterium
CGGTTCGGGCGATTGAGCGAGAACCGCAGCATACTTCCTGTATTCGAGGATTCTCGCGATTGAGCACGGACCGAAGATGGCGTGAAGCTGAGCGGCGAGAATGTGAAGTTATTCTTGACTGAGCCCTTAGGCGAAGCAGCCTACCTTCGAGCACTCAATGCAGGGGAGCGATGCAGCCAAGCGCGCTCCCCTGATTCGTTTTCTGAAAGACCGCAAAACATGCCCAAGCTGAGCCTGAACGAAATCGCCGCGCATCTGGACAACAAGCGCGTCTTGATGCGCGCGGATTTCAACGTCCCGCTCGACGCCGATCACAAGATCAGCGACGAAAAACGCGTTGTGGCTTCATTGCCCACGATTCGCAAAGTGCTTGAGTGCGGCGGTCGTTTGGTCTTGATGAGTCATCTCGGCCGGCCCAAAGGCGAGCGCAAGCCGGAGTTTTCACTGCGCCCTGTGGCGGACTGTCTGAGCCGTCACCTTGGCTTCGAAGTTCCCTTGATCGATGACGCGCTGAGCGACGCCGCCGATGCAGCGGTTGACGCGTTGCAGCCCGGCCGCGCGTTGCTTCTTGAAAACGTCCGCTTTTACCCCGGCGAAACCAAAGGCGATCCCGAACTCGCCAAGAGTCTCGCGCGCCTCGGCGACTTCTTCATCAACGATGCCTTCGGCACCAGCCATCGTGCCCACGCTTCGGTGACTGGCGTCGCCGAGCATCTCACGGCCGCCGCTGGATTTTTGCTGAAGAAAGAAATCGACGTCTTCGACGAAATCCTCTCCGATCCCAAGCGGCCCTTCGTTGCCGTGCTCGGCGGTGCGAAAGTTAGCGACAAGATTCTCGTCATCGAACGCCTGCTCGAACTCGCGGATGAAATCGTGATTGGCGGTGGCATGGCCTACACCTTTTTGAAGGTGCAGGGACAGGGCATCGGGACGTCTTTGTTTGATGAGGCCGGCGTTAAAGTCGCCGAGAGAATTCTCGCCAAGGCGAAGAAAAAGGGCGTCGGTTTTCACTTGCCCGTTGATCACGTTGTCGCCGACGCCTTTTCTAAAACGGCAACTCCCGAAACGACGGACGGTCCGAGCATTCCCGACGATCGCATGGGACTCGACATCGGCCCCAAGACCATCGCGGCCTACAACAAGGTTCTGTCCAAAGCCGCCACCGTCATTTGGAACGGCCCGATGGGCGTTTTCGAGTGGCCCGCGTTTGCCGCAGGCACCAAAGCCATCGCCAAAACTTTGGCCGAGTCCAACGCGATCTCGGTGATCGGAGGCGGCGACTCCGCCGCCGCGGTGGCGAAGTTCGGTCTCGCCGAGAAGATGACCCATATCTCCACCGGAGGCGGAGCGAGCTTAGAGCTGCTGGAAGGAAAAGAGCTTCCAGGCCTCGCCGCCCTCAACGACTACTGACCGCCAAAGAAGGGTTGACGCAGTTGCGTCAAAATAACCAAAAACAAAGTGGGGCGGTGGATGTCAGGCTCTCGTGGTGATTCTTAAGCCCATTAAGGTGAGCTAGTTAGAGCGGCGGGGGAGAGCGGCGCACACCTTCACCTGTCGGGGCCCCCCTTTCCGCGCTAAGATCCTTGAGTGGCGAGGCTTGCGAGTTCGTCCAAGCCGGGGACTGGATCAGTTTCCCAGGCGACCAAGGGGATAGGGTCCAAGGTATGACACTTAAGATCGCGCCTTCGCTGCTTTCGGCCAACTTCGCCGATTTGCGATCCGAGATCAAAGACATCGAGCAAGCTGGTGCCGACTGGCTCCACCTCGACGTCATGGACGGTCATTTCGTCCCCAACATCACCTTCGGTCCGCCGCTTGTGAAATCGGTCCGCAAGCTCACCGAGCTGTTTTTGGACAGCCACCTGATGATCAGTCACCCCGCGCAGTACGTCGAAGCTTTCATCGACGCGGGTTCAGACATGGTGACTTTCCACGTCGAAGCCGAAGACTCGATCCCCAAGACTCTGCAGCTCATCAAAGCTCGCGGGGCCAAAGCGGGTCTCGTTATCAACCCCGACACCCCCGTCGATCCTTTACTTCCCCACCTCGATCAGCTCGACATGATCTTGGTGATGAGTGTTGTTCCGGGTTTCGGGGGGCAGTCCTTCATGCCGGACGTCTTGAAGAAAATCGATGCGCTGCGAAGTGTTCATCACTACCGCGGTGAGATTGAAATTGACGGCGGTATCGACGAGACGACGGCTCCTTTGGCCGTCGCCGCCGGCGCTTCGGTTCTCGTAGCGGGATCGGCCATCTTCGGCCAGCCCGATCGCAAAAAGGCCCTTCAGTCCATCAGAAACGCCTCGGCCGCCACTTCGGCCGGCGAACAGGGAAATTAGATATGGCTTGGCGACGTTTCCGCAAAAAGAAGGACATGCCCGAAGGCCTATGGGTTAAGTGCCCATCCTGCGATGCCACGCTCTTCAAAAAAGAACTCGAGCGTAATCTCAAAGTCTGCGGCGAGTGTGGCCACCATTTTTCGGTCACCGGTACCGAGCGCGTCATGATGATCGCCGATGCCAATTCCTTTGAAGAAGCTTCAACCGACCTTCACACCATCGACCGTCTCGGTTTCACTGCCACCGGTTCCTACGTCGAAAAACTCAACCGCGCGATCAAAAAGTCCGGCAAAAACGAAGCCGCCCTCTACGGCCCTTGCACCATCCAAGGCCATCCCGCGGTCCTCTGCGTCCTCGACTTTTCCTTCATCGGTGGTTCGATGGGTTCTGTCGTCGGCGAAAAGGTCACCCGTGCCGTCGAGCTCGGCACCGAAAAAAGCTGGCCGGTCATCGTCGTTTCCGCTTCCGGCGGCGCCCGCATGCACGAAGGTGCTTTGTCTCTCATGCAGATGGCCAAGACCTCCGTCGCCATCAATCGCCACACAGAAAAGGGCAACCTTTACATCTCAATCCTCACCAACCCGACCACGGGTGGGGTGATGGCATCTTTTGCCGCCGTCGGCGACATCATCCTCGCTGAGCCCGGTGCCCTCATCGGCTTCGCCGGCCCTCGCGTCATCCAAGAAACCCTGCGCCAAACCCTCCCCGACGGCTTCCAACGTTCCGAGTTCCTCCTCGACCACGGCTTCCTCGACCGCATCGTCCCGCGCAACGATCTCCAAAAGACCCTAGCCTCTCTCCTCGCCTACCTTCCAACCTACGGTCCCAACGAGGTCCTCCCCGAAGGCCAATTCCAAGCCCCAGCCTTCCCCGAAGCCGAAGAGCCTGCATCCGAAGAAGAGCCCCCCGCGGCCCCCGACACCGCCAAAAAATCCAAGTCCAAGACCTAACCCAACCCCAGCTCCCACACTCCTTTATCCATTCCCGGCCCCCCCTCCCAAATTCCCTTGTCCAGCCGCATCATCTCCCTACAATGCTGCTGCTGAAGGGTTCCGACCCTCAAATCTTCCCCGGTAGCTCAATTGGTAGAGTAGGTGACTGTTAATCACTTGGTTGTTGGTTCGAGTCCAACTCGGGGAGCTAACTCTCAAACACAAACTTGAGAACAGAAAGCCGTGGCGAAGCCCACGGCTTTCTTCGTTCCACGACCGGCCACACGCCCGCCACGTTCGCAAAAACTCTCCACGCGACCCGCGCCCGAAAAACTCAATCGCCCAGCACAGCCCAACGTCGCGGCTTGAACTTTCGAGACCAAGCCGAGAGTCTCTGTAGCGTCTCTGTTTTGGGAAAATTTCTGCTTAACAGCCTGGAGTCTTAAACCAGGAGATCAGTCGCGAATGATCGACCCATCGTTCCGGGAATTAGTCTGATGAGATTCCAGATCAAGCGAGTGAAGGGTTGTCAGCTCTCGACAAGACGGCGGCGTCGAATTGGCTGCGGACACCTGGCGTGTGGTCCCTGGTTGAGGGCCGGACCGGACAGAGTCGCTTGAATGAAACAAAATTCTGCAGATCGACCGCAATCGGATCCGCCGGATTCATCATTCGAATGTGATGAACTCTTCGTCGCTTCCTCCGATTTTTTGCAGCAGCTCATTTGTGGCGCATTTGACTACAATGTCGCAATTCTTTGAGTCGATCGCGAGACGCAAATCGAGCCAATGGATGACATTGTAGTATCGAAAATTGCCTTGGCACATGTACGTAGTCAGCAGCATATTGACTTCAGGTCTAGAGAAACTGGCGATTGCTCTTAGCGCGGCTGACTTTCGAATATCGGTTGAATCACTGTTGAGCAAGGAGAGAACGCAGCTCTGCGGCAGGGTTCCGAAATCTTCCGTCGTACACTTCGTAATCAACTTGGCCAAGATTGGGTCTGGCATATCGAGAGCCAAGAGGTTTGCCATCCTGGTTCTGCCCACTTCGTAGAAAAAATCTGCCGCGGAACGGACGTATTTACCGTCGGTGAACTCCCACTTCTTTCCTGACAGCGTTCTGATGTCATCCCAGGTCCCGAATTGTCTAAGGAAATTTGCATCGTGAGAATTTGCCCTGCTGGTCTCCTTGCTTAAGTAGCTCCTGATCGCGTCTATCTCTGTAGCGTCTCCCTCGGTGCAAAGAACGTTCACGGCTCTTCGCGTAAGGCGTTCGCGCAAGTGCCTTCCCATCCCCCTGTACTTAGCAACCAGGTCAATCGCCGATGTGCCGCTGATCAAGTTTGAAAAGTTGGAAAGGAAGGCCTCGAAATAGGATCCGAAGTCGTCGCTCACGTCAGCTACTAATCGAGCGCGGTAGTGTTCGAAGTCCTTTAGTGCCAAGGCAAAGTACTCGTGGCCGTCGAACGTTGCCTTTAGTCGTGCCGCGCCCTCAAGGTCATTCGTCGGTAGCAGGCTCAGCAGCTTAATCCGGTAGGCGTCGTAGTCTACTTGAGGGCCGATTGTCAGACTGCTCTGTTGTCGGTGGTTACTTCCATTCGTGATTTTTCTGACTTGGTCTTGAGCCTGCTGTTCGTCGATCTTTTTGAAGATGCTTGCCGATTCGAATTGAATTTGGATTGCCTTGTCTTCCAAGAGTTGGAGAAGGATCTTAGTGTTCAGTTCGCCTCTCTTGTTGAGGTTTCTTAATGCGTGTACTCGAATTCTCTCGTCTTGATGGTCTAAAGCTCGATGTAACTGCTCCGTCTGGCATTTGTGCATGATCGGCTGAGTGATCCCCTCATAATGTAGCGAACGTATGATGCGCCCTCGGATGATTGTTGATCAGGTTGACGAACTCGCGCCTCAGTTCGGCAACGACTCTTCTTGCACATCCTCTCATATACTCGCGGCCCTGGCGGAACAGCGAGTGGGTTCTTTTGTTCTTGACGGTGTTCGACCTCAAGCTCCGGTCGCAGCCGAGATTTTCTCCAGCAGCGCCGAGCAGCGTCAAGGCAATCGTCGCCAACATCAGCACGGCGAGAAGTCGATCTCTTCGGTCTGGGTTTGCGATGTTTGTGGCGAGTATTCCAAGTCCAAACCGCAGGTCTTTTTCATCCCTGAAAGTCTCCTCGCAGGTAAAGCGCCGTTGGTAAAGATCGACGACTTCGTTGGGATCAGCAGCCAATGTGGTGGCCATGCACCACGCCGCCTTCATGCCTTTGCGCCTCACTGTCACCACGCCGACACGGTGCTCAGATCGCGTGACGTACGCATCCTTGAAGCCTCTTGCGGCGCCGTTTTTGGCTACCAGTTTGCTGGCTGTCGTCGCCTTGCCGCCTTGTGTTCGGACTCGGATATTTCCCCGGAATCGGATCACAAAATCCCAACCAAGGTCGTGCTCAAGCACATCGTAAAGCTTCGTGTCGCCAAAGCCCCGGTCCGCCAAGAGCGTTACCTTTACTCCGGTAGGAAGATGATCGGCAAGAACCTGAAGCAAGTCGTCTTCATAGGAGTTCCTTTTGTCTTTCAGCTGAGACGAGCGAACCGTCTTCCAGGCCAAGGGCGTAGCTCGCCCATGATCTGTGATAAGGTTGAGCGCGATGCGAGAATGTCCGTCTTTGGCGTACTCGGTCCAATCAAGAGAGACCACAATGCGGCGGCGGGTGCCGATGAGCCAAGGGATGGAGCTCGAGAAAATGTCATAAAGCCGAACCTTCGCGTTGCTCAGCAAACGGTCGACTTGTTTGATTCCGTGCTTTGGCATCATGCCGTAGGCACAGGCCAGGCCGCGGCCAACATCAGCGACACTGAGGCAACGTGCAAACATGGTTCCGACCGAGGCCTGCGCCATCGAAAGCGCACGCTTTCGATGCATGCTTGGCGCAAGAAGGTCAATCAAAAATTCGGTCACGAATTTGACCGGAATGGGCGCGTCTGGATCTTGGTGTTTTTTGTTCATGGCTGGCAGAATGCTGCCAATACCAAGCGTGAAAATCTAGCCCCTAAATCCAAATTTCTTCAACAAATGAGGGGATCACTCAGCATGATCGGAGCAACCGATGCAATGATCGAAGTGTTGATCCGAAGGGCCATCGAATCCAGAACCGTGTCAAGTGATTCGCTCGGTTTTTGGGATCTTGCTTGAAGTCGGATCAGGCATTCTCTGGCTTCTTGGTAGGTGGAGGAGTCTCCTTTATCTACTTCGCGCTGTATGAGTTCAATATCTTCTGGCTCTGCATTGTCTTTCATGTAGGCGAAAGCTGCATTTCGCAAGACGTGTGTGCCCGGCGTTCGCAACCACGTCGTTAGCACCTGCGACCGTGAGTGGCCGTATTCGCTTGGATTCATGCGCATACATTGCATAGCCCTGATGGCTCCGGCTCTGTTCTCCTCTGAATCCTCTGTGATACTGGCGCGAATCGCCGATCCCCGTTCGATTTCTTCACATAGTTGAAACCAAGTCCAAAAGGGCGTGTTTTCATTCGACAGGTTTCCGTACGCCAACTGTAATAGGGTCTGAACCTCTTGAGGTTGGAGTACGGTTCCGTCTCGGTGGCTTTCGTAAACAAGATTGCAGTCATGCGCATCGAGTCGTTGCTCGTCGTTTCGTTTTGCGCCCGTGAGATTCGCGCAAAGGCGTAATCGCGCAATGTCGAACGGGTCTTGTGCCTCGGTGATCTGGTATCGAATAATCTCCTCGATAATCGGCTTAATAGTGTTGTGCCTCTCAACACCTTTGATCGCCGAAGGAGATTGAGAGTCCGAAGCAACAATGGTATGTGTTTCCTGTCGATCTATTCCATGATGTCGGTTCGTTCCTGAGCGGTAGATGAACTCCGTAAGGCACTCCCGGACCATCGAGGCGAGGTCGCCTGAATGGTTGAATTCACGAAACAGAGCAATCCTGTTCACGATAACTTGTTGCCTAAATTCCTGCGAACGGACCAGTTGCGGGCCTGGGTCCGCAACGTCACTTTCAGGGACTCTTTTGAAGAACAGTGATATTTCTGGAGAGCCCGAGCCGTTCTTGCGGTTAACTGCACGGTCGAACTCCTCTTCGAATCCGGATTGATATTGCGTGTCGGCGTCAGGGGGCGTACCCCATCTTTTCCAAAGCAGACCGATAAAGAGGTCGCAATTGTCAACGTCGAAATTGATTGCCGATTGCGGCCGCCCAAAAGTTGGAGAGCGATCTTCCCAACGAAGTAGTTCGAAGGAGTGGCCAGTGTGGCGAGCAACAGTCCGGTCAATCTCGTGCACGGCTTCTTGGACGATGCTTCGCTCTGCGCCTACATCGCTCGGGGAAGCAATAAAGACCCTAATGATCTCTCTTGATACCATCGTCCTAACGTTCACTCCTGTCAAAATTTCTGCCGCTTAGCGAGACTCTTCACGACTTCGGGCGGCTGTCGAATCGCCTCCAACACGCATGGACGTGTTTGATGGGAGGATCAAAACTTCCCGTGGTTCCCGAAAACCCAAAACGGGATTTCAAACGGGTGCGGATCCTCTGCGACGACACTTATATCCTTACTAAACATAGACTTAGGTCTTTTTCGGGCTAGAAAATTGGGGCCATCCTTGCTACCTATGCAATGCAAAACGCAATAGGCCAGCACG
>JAZGFI010000177.1:0-6864 GCA_036479435.1 Planctomycetota bacterium
CCCGTCTACGGCGGCCAGTCTTACGAGATCCAGCTCAGGCCGCTGCGCCGCGGCGTTCACGTCGTCGTCGGCACCCCGGGGCGCGTCATGGATCACATGCGCAAAGGCACCTTGGATCTCAGCCAACTAAAGGGCCTCGTCTTGGACGAAGCCGACGAGATGCTGCAGATGGGATTCTTGGAGGACGTCGGCTGGATTTTGGAGCAGACGCCGCCAGATCGACAGATCGCTCTGTTCTCGGCCACGATGCCCCCGCCGGTTCGCCGCATCGCCCGCAAGCACCTGACTGATCCCTGTGAGATCCGTACAGAAGTCAAACGCGCCGCGGCCGACACGATCCGCCAGCGCTTTTGGATCGCCCATGGCAGTCACAAGCTCGATGCGCTAACTCGCATCTTGGAGACAGAAGAATACAACGGCATCATCGTGTTCGTGCGCACCAAGACGGCCACGGTAGGCCTCGCCGAAAGGCTAGAGGCGCGGGGCTTCGCCGCCGTCGCCCTGAACGGTGACGTCCCGCAGAACCAACGCGAGCGCACGGTCGAACGACTCAAAGCCGGCAAGTTGGATATCCTTGTCGCAACCGACGTCGCAGCGCGTGGACTGGACGTTGAGCGCATTAGCCACGTCATCAACTACGACATGCCTCACGACGTCGAGGCTTACATTCACCGAATTGGCCGCACCGGCCGCGCCGGACGAAAAGGCGAAGCGATCCTTTTTGTCGCGCCCCGCGAAAAACGCATGTTGCAGAGCATCGAGCGTGCGCTCGGCAACCGCATGGAACGGCTCAAGATGCCGAACCAAGACGAAGTCAACGATGTCCGCATCGCGCGCTTCAAGCGGCGCATCGAGTCCGCCTTAGATGAGCCAAACCTTGAGTTTTTCCAGGGCTTGGTGGAAGAACTCGCGACCGAAAAAGACCTTCCCATCGAACGCATCGCCGGTGCGCTTGCCCGTATGGCTCAGGGCCGCACGCCGCTTTTGCTGCCGTTGAAAGAAATGCGCGCACCCTTCCAAGAACGTGAAACATCGCGTCCAGCGCACGGCACTTTCAAGGAGCGCCACCCTCGCCGTAGTAGCAGCAAGCCCGATCGTCCGCCGGAATCAGGCATGCGACGCTATCGCATCGAGGTCGGTCGACGTCATGGCGTTCGCCCGGGCAACATCGTCGGTGCCCTCACTCATGAGGGAGGCCTTGAAGGGCGCGATATCGGTCGCATTTCCCTGGAAGATCAGTTCAGCTATGTAGACCTCTCCGAGCGCGTCAGCGCTGGTGCCCTCAAGACGCTCAACCGGGTTTGGGTACGCGGAAAAAGATTGCGCATACAAGCCGTTTGACGGCGCCCTGACTCAGCAACAGGGCTAACACCTAAGCTCTTTAAGAGTCGACTATTCAAACCCCCCAGCGGGCCGGACCAACTCACAAGTTGAACCGGCCCGCTGGGCGTTTATGCAGCCTCATCAAGGCACTTCGGTTCAGCGGGCCCAAGCTTAAGTTTGACCCTACTAGCCGCGCCCCGTATTCGTACTCCTGTCCAAATTCACGGCGGGAGCGGCAGCCAATGAGGAATAACAATGCTGAACTCCCGATGTCTATCGGTGAGCCTGGTGGTCGCGCTGGTCGCGATGACGATGGGTTTCACCGGTCCTAATCTAACCGCACAGAACTTTACTAGCGGCTTCGCATCAAGCGTCGTCTCTTCGGATGCAGGTTCTGGCGGCTCCAACGACTCGCCAAGCAACGCGCTTGGAGATGACCTGAGCACCTTTTACCGCCTCGGATATGGCGGCAACCTCGTCGTTGCCTTTGACGAACTCATCTGCAATTCGGGCGACTCCGATCCTGAAATCTGCATCTGCGAAGAATGGGACAACGAGTGCTACTACATTTGCCTCGACCCCGCTGATGACTTCACGGAGGCGGCGTTGATCGCCGCCGGCGTGGGTCAATTCGGCGACTTCTTCGAACTCGGAATCTTGTACTGTGGCAACGTCTGCTTCGACATCGACGCAGATCTTTTACCGGGATTCGGCCCGGGCGAACTCCAGTTTGCCTCAGTCATGATCGTGGCCGCTTCCGGCGACACGCCCGAAATCCAACTGCTTAGCTCAGATTACCTCTGCGACCCCACGCCCCCGACCGTCTTTGCGATCTGCGCGGATGTGATCGTGGACTACACGCCTGGCAGCACTTCCCACACCGACACCGCCGTCAACTCCCTCGGAGCTCCCGATGGAGACTGGACGCGTCTCGGCTCTGGCGGTTGCCTGGCTTTGGGCGTCAGCGGCTCGACGATCTCCACGAGTGGAAATGCGACCGCGGACCTGAACGTCTTGGAAGTCGAACCGGGACTCGGCGTGGACAACTACTGGCTCGACCTCAAACCGGCCGACGCCGCGACCTTGGCCGCGGTTGTTGCCGCGGGCCTTCCGCTGATCAACGACGGTTTCTACCAAGCTGGCAACTTTACGGGCACGCAAGAGATCGATCTCGACGCCATCATCCCGGGCTTCGCCGCGGGTGATCTGAACTTCGATTGCATCCGCATCTGCGACACTCCTGGGGGCAACGCTTCGGGATCTGCCGAAATTGACGCGGTTTGCTTCCTTAGCACGATCCCGGCTCTTCCCGACCTCGCAAAAATCGGCGACTTCGTCTTCGAAGACCTCGATCGCGATGGCATTCAAGATTCCGGTGAGCCCGGCATTGAAGGCGTCACCGTCACGCTTTTGGATGGCGATGGTAACGCCCTCGGCGTCTCGCAACTCAGCGATGAAAATGGTGCCTACCTTTTCTGCGTCGAAGCCGGAAGCTACATCGTCTGCTTCGCGCCGGTCGCCGGTATGGAACTAACGAGCGCCAATGAAGGTGACGACGACGAAAACAGCGACGCCAACCCTGCCACCGGCAAAACCGCCGTCATCACGGTGGCCCTCGGTGACATCAACCTCGACATCGACGCCGGATACCGCTGTATCCAAGCCATCGTTGATACGAACTTCCCCGCTTGCGGCCTCGCCAACGATCCGGTTTTGGATTCGACGCCAGCCATTCCCGGGCAGTCCATCGCCGTCACCATGGATTCGGTCTTCCCGAATGCCGTGACCTTCGGCTTTCTGAGTCTCGGAGCACCCACGCCCTGGGTCGTGCCGGGAAGTAGCTGCACCGTCTACCTCGATCCAGTGACGCCCAACAACTTCATCTTGATCTGGGCCGACATCACGGACTCGGCGGGCGACTTCACGGCCTACTTCCCCATTCCCGAGATTCCGGGTATCGAAGGATTCCAGTTCACGCTGCAGGCTCGCGTTTGCGAACCTTCCGTGCCGGGACCCATTCCTGGAACTCCGGACTGGATCAGCAACGGCATCTCAATGACCGTCGGCTGCCCCTAAACCGCCTCCAAGATTCTTAGCTTTTGAGGGGGGGAACGCAAACGCGCTCCTCCCCTTTTCTTTTGACCGCCCCACTCGCTGCTATGGTTCGCTTCAAAGGAGCTTTTTCGCTATGAGCGTCGAAGAGTGGAATCGCAAGGCCTGGAATCTCGAAGTCGAGCGCGGCAATCGCTGGACGGTACCCGTCGATACCGCGGCCGTAGCCGCAGCGCGCGAGGGCCAGTGGAGCGTGGTGCTCACGCCGTCAAAGCCAGTGCCCGCAAACTGGTTCCCGGATCTTAGGGGTTGTCGTGTTCTGGGTTTGGCCGCCAGCGGAGGCCAGCAGGCTCCGATCTTGGCCGCCGCGGGGGCTTTGGTCACCGTGCTCGACAACTCCGACAAGCAACTGCAACAAGACCGCATGGTGGCCGAGCGTGACGGGCTCAAGATTGATCTTAAACTCGGCGACATGCGCGACCTCGGTCGTTTCGACGACGAGTCTTTCGACCTGGTGTTCCATCCGGCATCCAACACTTACATCCCCGATGTCAATCCGGTGTGGCGCGAGGCCTTTAGAGTTCTGAAGCCCGGCGGGACGCTACTGAGCGGCTTTTGCAATCCCCTGCTCTGGATCTTCGATGACGCCAAAGCCGAAAAAGAGGGGCAACTCGAAGTCCGCCACCCCATCCCCTACTCCGACCTCAAACATTTGACCGAAGCCGAAATCGCCGACCTCAAAGAGCGCGGCCTGCCCCTTTGTTTCGGGCACACTTTGGAAGATCTCATCGGCGGCCAACTAGAGGCTGGCTTCACCATCCATGGCTTCTACGAAGACCGCTCCCACGAACACCCCATCGACAAATTCCTCGACACCATGATCGCCACCCGTGCCCAAAAACCGAATCCTGAACACTAGCGTCAGACCAAAGTCACCGCCCTTTCATCCACACCACCAAGCGACAGATTGACTCACTGCACCAAAGACGGAAAAGAAACTTTGATGGCAGAAACGACACCGGGCTCCCCAGTGTAGATCCAAGCTGTCCGTTCTAAGTCAGGATAGGAGGCGCCCTAGCAGCTGCCGCCAAGACTCTTTGGACCTTACAAGAAATATTGACGCAGCTTGAACGGCGGACTAGCAAGTGGTCTTTCCTTGACCTAACAGGATCCGGCCGCTACAAATCGATCGTTACATCACGCCGTCAGTTCGTTTTACCTACCGATTTAGTCTTTCTCTTTTGAATCGCGCCAAAAAAGGGGACTCCTTTCCATGCCTATCATTCTTTCTAAATTGCCACGCTCAGTTCTCGTCCTAACTTTGTTTGTCTGTGGCGTCGGACTACTGTCTGGAAGTGCCTTGTCGCACACCATCTTGTCGTTGCCAAACGGCGGCGAGTCGTTTACGCCGGGACAAGTAGTTGAGATTCAGTGGGTGAATGTCGTCAACCACAACACCGCCGGTTGGGATCTTGAGTATTCACTGAACGGCTCGGCTGGCCCCTGGCTGCCCATTGCCATCGGGCTGCCCACCGGCATGCTCTTCGCTGGTTCCTCCCACGACTACTCATGGACGGTTCCTTTGATGAATTCCGACTCTGTTCGGGTTCGCGTGACTCAGGTCAACAGCGGGACCAACTACACCGATTTCAGTAATTCCAACTTTGGGGTTGGCGACACCCTTGGATCAGACGTCTTCACCTTGTCCATCCAAAACGGCGGCATCCAGACTCTGACGATCGATGGCGGCGTCGGCCTTGCGTTCAATACCTACATCGTCGTCGGTTCCGCCAGCGGCTCTTCGCCGGGATTCGACATCAACGGCTTGCACGTACCCCTCAATGACGACTTTTACCTCACCGCAACCCTGCAGTCGACGAGCCTTTCTCCTTTGGCCAACTCCTTCGGGGCACTCGATTCCTCGGGATTGGCGCAGGCTCAGGTCATCCTGCCAGCCATGGCCTTGTCACCGGCCTTCGCGGGTCTCGTCCTGCACCACGCAGCCGGGATCATTGACTTTACTGGCAGCCTGACTTTCGTGACCAACGCTGCACCCCTCACTTTGGTTCCCTAGGTTTCAAGCCAAGGCATGTTGCGAACTTGGTGAAGGCTTCCAGCAGAAACTGGGAGCCTTCACTTTTTCTTGGCTGCTTCGGCGATCGCCTCAAGTTCAGTCCATCGTTCTAGGGCCGCTTCCATCTTCTGTTCGAGGGAAGCCATACGTTTCCTCGCGGCGGTAATATCCTTGGCCTTGCGTTTGTAAAAATCAGGCGCCGCCATCCGATCATTCAACTCGGCGACTTCGCTCTCGAACTCGACAATCTTGTTCGGCAAGTTTTCGAGTTCGGCACGCTCTTTGTTGTTAAGGCGGCGTGGTTTTTTTCCGGGTGCACTCGCGGCGCCGGCCTTCGCGGCGCCGCGGCCCTTGCCGCCGGCCTTATTCGCAACCGGGCGCTGTCGCAGCCAATCGTCGTAGCCGCCGTCATACTCTCTCACCACTCCGTCATCATCGAATGCGATGGTCGACGTAACGACGTTGTTCAGAAACTCACGATCGTGACTGACGAGCAACAAAGTGCCACCAAACTCCGCCAGCATCGCTTCGAGTAACTCTAAAGTCTCGACGTCGAGGTCGTTTGTAGGTTCGTCCATGACCAGCACGTTGCAGGGCTTGGCGAGGATCTTCGCGAGTTGAAGTCGATTGCGTTCGCCCCCGGAGAGCTTGCGAATCGGGCCTCGGATTTGTTCCGGCGTGAACAAGAAGTCCTGAAGGTAGCCCATGATGTGGCGCGTCCCGCCTCCGACCTCAATCTTGTCCGATCCCTGGCCGACGTTTTCCTCGACGGTTTTTGAATCGTCCAAGGTGCTGTGCAACTGGTCGAAGTGGGCCACTTCGAACTTTGTCCCGCGCTTGATGGTGCCGGAATCAGGTTCGAGTTCGCCCAAAAGCAACTTCAGTAGAGTACTCTTGCCACAGCCGTTGGGGCCAATGATGCCGATGCGGTCCTTTCGAGAAATGATCACGTTGTAGTCGTCGATCACGACTTTGCTGTCGTAGGATTTGCACACATGGTCGGCCTTCAAGACGAGCTGACCGGTGCGATCTGATTCTTGCAGTTGTGCCCTCATGCCGCCGGTGCGCTCGCGGCGGGCCAACCGCTCTTCGCGCAGCTTGTGGAGGGCGCGAACTCGACCCTGGTTGCGGGCACGTCGAGCTTTGACGCCGCGGCGAATCCAGGCTTCTTCTTTCGCGAGTTTCTTGTCGAACTGCAAACGCTCTTCGGACTCGGCTTCCAGTTCAACTTCGCGACGCGCCAAATAGGTCGCGTAGTCGCAGCGATAGCTGCGGAGGTCGCCACGATCCAGATCGAGAATTCGGGTCGATAGCCGGCGCAAAAAGCTTCGATCGTGAGTCACGAATACCAGGGCGCCTCGAAAGCGTTGCAGCGATTCTTCGAGTTTTTGAATGACTTCGATGTCGAGGTGGTT
>JAZGFI010000178.1:0-2224 GCA_036479435.1 Planctomycetota bacterium
TTTTTGGACGCCGCACGGAGTGAGCGAACTCGGCTGTCCGAAGGAATCTCAGCCATGGGCACCGATGAGGCCTGGCGGCCCGTGTACAAAGCGCCGTTTATCCGCACTTTTAGGCCACCGTCAACAATCGTCGTCGCAAAGGAGCCACACCCGCCCAGAAGAGCCTTGGATTGCGACTCCTTCACCGCAGCGAGCAGGCTCTGGAATGCTTCGGCTAGGGGCTTGAGTGCTGCGTCTACTTTGATCACGATTGGCGTCTTCAAGGAGCGGCTCCGATCAGGTTTGGGGTTACACCTCCTGGTTACCAAGAGTCGCTCCTTGTTTCTAGCCTCAAACCAAGAATACGACACTTCTACACCGATTCCCGGCTGTTTGTGCTCTCGGTACGCCGCATCTAAGCCCCGGTATGGATCCGATCAGAATACAGAAGATTTGCTCACCAGAGGATCCACACCCTTCTTGATTGCGACCCAAAAGCAAGTCAGACATCCATTCGGCGAATTCACCTCAACGCCTCCGCTTCGTGTTCACCATCAGACGGTATGCCTTTCTGATTACCGTGTCCATCTTCGGGTTCTTCTGCCCATTTGTTCTCGCGATTTTCGCTGAAAGAGCCGTTCTGTAGTTTCTCAGGTCGATAGCGACTAATTTTGGCACCTTGAAAACCAAGTCTATTATCGAGGTGATTCCACCTGGAAATCTGGGCCTTTTTGGCGCTGCCTGGGCGCCTGGAAATACCAATCGTCTTGATCAGAGTACGTGAAATAGGCATTGAAAACGCACGCCTGAGACTCATCCTTGGGTAACGACACCTACGGAGAGTGGTTCATGCGTGCGCTTCTTAGATTCTTGCGATTTGTGGTCCAGATTCAAGGCTTTATTGTGACAAGCGGCGGCGTGAGCGATGACAAAGCTACCGTGGTGATTAGGGGCAAGAGGCATGGCAATGCCAAACCGCGATGCCCCGAGTGCGGAGATATCTTGCAGGGCGTAATCAAGATGATGACGCGTCGATGGCGGCACCTGGATCTGTGCGGGCAAGCTTGTTTCATTGAGGCTGAAATTCGCCAAGGTTTTTGCAAGGCTCACGGCAAGCGGGTAGAGCGCGTACCTTGGGCGGCGCCGGGCTGCCGCCACACTCACGCCTTCGATCATCAGGTTGCCAGCTTTGTCCGGGTCGCCGACAAGAGCGCGGCGAGCGAAACCTTCAGTGTTACCTGGCGAACCGTTGGCCGCATCGTGACCCGAGTGGTCAGCGCGCTGATGCCTCGTCATCCGCTCGCTGACTTGACTAG
Source organism: Planctomycetota bacterium (assembly GCA_036479435.1). Taxonomy (GTDB): domain Bacteria; phylum Planctomycetota; family DRQF01; genus JAZGFI01. The sequence continues at coordinate 1,296 of JAZGFI010000178.1, forward strand.
GATTACGATTGATGAGACCTCCCACAAACGCGGGCACCGTTACATCACTGTCGTCTCTTGTTTAGATACAGGACGAGTCGTGTGGGTCGGGAAAGGGAAGTCGTCGGCGACCCTTCATGTGTTTTTCGACGAACTTGGCGAAAAGAGGACGGGGCTTCTTGAGGTGATCGCTACAGACTTGGGAGCAGCCTTCACCAAAGTCGTGAAGGAGCGCGCGCCTCAAGCTGACTTGGTTTACGACCGATTTCATGTCGTGCAGCTGTTAACCAAGGCCATTGATGAGATTCGCCGGGAAGAATGTAGACAGCTCGAAGGAGAAGCGAAGAAGGCGATCAAGTCCTCACGATTCGCGCTGCTTCGCAATCCGAAGCATCGAACACCGAAAGACATCGAGACCATTGAGAGAATCTCAAATGCGAACGAAACACTCTTTGATGCCTACCAACTAAGAGTTGATTTCGAAGAACTGTGGGAATGCGACGACACGATAGAGGCCCGAGCGTTTCTTGGACGTTGGGGCCGAGACGTACTCAAGTCTCCGCACAAACCGTTACACAAATTCATTCACACCGTGCGACGCCACCTCGACGGAATACTTGGATTCTTCAGACAAGACGGAGTGACCTCCGCTGTCGCTGAAGGATTGAACAACAAAATCAAGCTGATCATCCATCGTGCATTTGGCTTCGCTGATATTGGAGCCCTGATGGCGATGATTCATCTTTGCTGCGGTAGGATCGAGCTGCCGACTCAAAGACGCGCGAACATATGGGCATAAGATCCCATCTTCGCACCTCGCTACAATGGACAATCTACCAGCTGTCTTCATGTGACCTTTTCATGAAGGCAGACCACTCCTTATCATTGACAGTTTGGCGCGACAACGAGCTGGCGCAGGCCGAGGGTGCATCACACAATTTCCCTTGTTT
>JAZGFI010000179.1:0-8729 GCA_036479435.1 Planctomycetota bacterium
TTCTGCAAGACTCTGCTCGCCGTCTTGGATCGCGGGTGAAACGAGTTCTTCGGGGACGAAAACTCAGCATCGAGTCGGCCCTTGGCGACGTCGATTGTCACGAGGTCTCCGTCGCATAGCTGAGCAATGGCGCCGCCGCGAGCGGCCTCAGGAGCAATGTGGCCGACCATCAATCCGTGAGTCGCACCACTAAAGCGACCATCGGTCAAAAGCGCCACTTTGTCGCCGAGGCCGGCACCGATGAGGGCTGCGGTGACCGCCAACATCTCTGGCATGCCGGGTCCACCGGCAGGCCCGACACCCCGGATGACCAGCACGTCACCGTCGCTAATACCACCTGAGCTTAGCGCCGCGAACGCGGAGGCCTCATCGTCGAAAACGCGAGCTGGTCCTCGAAAGGTCGCCCCCTTATGCCCGCAGAGTTTGACGACGGAGCCATCCAACGCCAAATTGCCGCGAAGAACAGCCATGCCTCCGCGCGGCGACAAAGGTTCATCGAGGGGACGCACCACCGTTTGCCCCACTGTCTCTTGGACGTCAAAGACCTCGTCTCGCAAGGTGCGACCGGTGGACGTCGCTGTATCCTGCAGAAGATCCGCTTCGAATAGTCTTCGCAGAATGAGCGCAGTTCCCCCTGCCGCCGCAAGGTCCGTTGCCATGTAGCGCCCGGTCGGCTTGAGATCGGCCAAAAGAGGCGTCCGCGCCATCACCGCATCGATCTCGTCTAAGCCAAACGACAGTCCGACCTCGCGCGCGACGGCGATGAGATGAAGCACCGCGTTCGTCGAGCCTCCGCTAGCCGCCACGTAAGTCGCAGCGTTTTCTAGAGACTGCTTCGAAATAAGCGAGCGAGCGCTCTCTCGGCGCCTAAGCATGCCCATTACCAATTCACCGGCGCGCCTTGCTGCCTCTGCCTTCTCGGGCGCCTTGGCCGGGACGTCGTTGAGCTGAAGAGGAGAAACCCCCATCGCAGAGAACGCGCCAGCCATGGTATTGGCGGTGAACTGACCACCGCAGGCCCCCGCCCCCGGGCAAGCTTTGTCTTCCAGGTCTCGAAGATCCTCTTTCGTCATCAAGCCAGCGGCGCAAGATCCGACTCCTTCGAAGACATCCTGAATACTGATCTTTTGACCTGCGTTTTCACCCGGAGCGATAGAACCGCCGTAGAGCATTAGCCCGGGGCGATCCAGTCGTGCCAAGGCCATGACGGCTCCCGGTATGGTCTTGTCACATCCCGCAATCGCAATGACCGCATCAAATGAGTGTCCGATCACCGCTAGTTCAATGGAATCAGCCACGACTTCTCGCGAGACCAGCGAGGCTTTCATTCCCTCGGTCCCCATGCTGATGCCGTCTGAAATGACGATGGTGTTGAACTCAATTGGCGTCCCGCCAGCGGCGCGGACCCCTTTCTTGACGTGCTCGGCCAGCTCTCGAAGGTGCAAATTGCAGGGAGTCACTTCACTCCAGGTATTGGCAATTCCGACCAGGGGTCGATCGATGTCCTCCTGACTAAGGCCAGTCGCTTTCAGCATCGCGCGGGCGGGCGCACGCGCAATCCCCTTTTTCATCGCGTCGCTGGGCAGTGCTTCGTCGAACTGGCTCATGACTGCCCCTTTTTGTCTCTTAGATCGTGGCTCAACCAGTTTTGCTCCCCCGCTCCGTCTCCCGTGACGGCCGAGGAGTAGGCTGCGGCCAGTTGCCGGCAAATTGGGCCCACGGTGGAACTTCGAAAAATGCTCTCGCCCCGGTGCACAACTTCTCCGATCGGCAAGACGCCCACGGCCGTTCCCGAGGTGAAAATCTCACTGACCCCGGACCAGTCGTCCTCTATTGAAGTCGCCTCTTCCCGCACTTCGATCCCCAGCCCGAGAGCAAGCTTCATCAGGGAGTCTCGCGTAATACCCTTGAGGATCGTCCCACCGGCAACCGGTGTGGTCAGAGCTCCATCTTTTACAATCATCACATTCATCGAACTCGTTTCTTCAACGAAGCGCCGGCCTTCGCCACCCAACCACAAGATCTCGTCGAAACCTTCAGACCGAGCTTTCATCTTCGGCACAAACACCGCCGCGTAGTTACCCGAATATTTCACATCGCCGGTGCCACCGGGATGGGCGCGGGCAGCATCGAGCTCAGTTCGAACCCGCACGAGTCGATCTCGATTCAAGTAAGCGCCTACCGGCGAGATCAAGACCAAAAGCGTGTAGGAATCCGCCGGCTCAGCGAGTAGGCCCAACTCATCAGCAAAGATGATCGGCCGCACATAAAGAGACCCAGGAGCCTCGGGGCAAAGCTCGACCACTTCCGACACGAGGGTCTCAACTTTCCGCATGAGCGCATCGACGTCGATTTCTGGAATCGCCAGGCGCCTCGCCGAAAAATTCAAGCGTTCCAGGTGATCTCGACAACGAAAAAGGCGCACTTCACCGCGAGAACTCCGATGGGCTTTTTGTCCTTCGAAAACGGCTTGACCGTAGTGTAAACCACGCATCTGCGGCGCCATCGACAAGGCTTCCGCCGGGACTATCTCTGATTCACCCCACCGCCCGTTGCGATAGTGCTGTTGAATCATCAATGGCGCCAAGTCGTCGCCAAATCGCCCTGCAACTTTCATGACCTCACTCTTTCTGAGTCGAGAAACGCAGCATTGATGCGCGCTCCCAGTTCCCTTGTTCCCAAGACTTCATCGCTACCGACTGCGATGTCAGCACTTCGAGCCCCACTCTCAAGTGTCTTGTGAACAGCACGTTCCACCCTTTCCGCTTCCTCCGTCCACCCCAAACCGTGATGCAACATGAGGGCCATGCTCAACACCATGGCAATCGGGTTCGCTCGGTCTTTTCCCGCGATATCAGGTGCCGAACCGTGAACCGGTTCGAAAAGACCTGGGCCGTCACCCAAGGACGCGGACGGCAATAAACCGAGGCCCCCGTGAAGAATCGCTGACTCATCGCTTAGGACGTCGCCGAAGAGATTCGCCGTCAAGACGACGTCTAAGTCAGCCGGACGGCAGGCGAGTTCGAGAGCAAAGGCATCAACGAAAGCGTGACGCAGCTGAACCTCAGGAAATTCACGAGCGACTTCGCTAACCACCGTTCGCCACAGCCTTGAAGCTTCCAGAACATTGGCCTTGTCAACACTGACAAGGGATTTTCGCCGGCCGCTAGCCAGCTCGAAGGCCCTTTTGGCGATCCGAGTGATTTCTGCCTCGGTGTAGATCATCGTGTTGAAAGCGCGACGAGCATCTTTCTTTGCCTCATCGATTCCACGAGGCTCGCCAAAGTAGATGCCGCCACCCAACTCACGAACGACCACCATGTCGGAGCCACGTCCAATCTCGGGACGTAGGGGGGAACACTTTGCGAGCGCTTCGATCCACTGCACCGGCCTCAAGTTGGCATAGACGCCCATCTGCTTACGAAGGGCCAACAAGGCAATCTCTGGGCGCTCTTTGGGATCCTGATCGTCAAACCTCGGATCTCCCAAAGCTCCCAAGAGCACTGAGTCAGCCTCTAAGCAAGCGCGAAGCGTCGCGTCGGGCAATGATCGACCTTCGGCGAGGAGCGGCTCTACTCCGATCGGCATCGCAATGACATCCAGCGCTTCGCCTCGTTCTTTAGCCACGAGCGCCAGCAGCTCGGTTGCCACGGGCATGACTTCGGCACCAATTCCGTCGCCAGCCAGCACTATGACCTTTTTGATTTCACTCATGAACCAACCCCTATCTGTTTCTTCACGAGGGCCATGAGGCCCCCAGCCTCAACAATCTTGAGTGCCTCTTCCGCGAGCGGGCGCGCCTGAAAGAGCTCAGACCCACGAATACGAATCTCTCCGGATTTCAAATCAACCGAGACATCATCTCCGTCCGCCGCTGCGGCAACCGCCTCAGGGCATTCGAGAACCATGAGTCCTGTGTTGATCGAATTGCGGTAAAAGATCCGCGCGTAGGACGCCGCAACCACCACGCGGACCCCGCTCCCTAAAAGACAAATGGGCGCATGCTCACGCGACGATCCGCACCCGAAGTTTTCGCCCCCAAAGATCACATCGCCCTCGCGCACCTCTTCTGAGAACTCGGGCCGGGCGCCGATAAACGCCCCGGCCGCTAGTTCCTGGGGATCGGTCGTAACGAGGTATTTCGCAGGAATGATCTGATCGGTGTCAACGTCGTCACCAAAACACCATGCTCTAGACATCGAGAGTCTCCTTTATTTCATCAGCCACAGAACTTGGGTGAGTAATCTCCCCCGCTATTGCCGTCGCTGCCGCCACGGCCGGTGAAGCCAGGTAGACCTGGGCCTTGGGGTGCCCCATTCGACCTGGGAAATTTCGATTGGAAGTCGAGACGCACACTTCTTTCGAACCCAGCACGCCATTGTGTCCACCGAGACAAGGGCCACAGGTCGATTCGGAAACTGCACAGCCAGCGTCGACGAAGACCTCAATCAGTCCTTCTTTGATGGCAGATCGATAGACTTCGTGTGTTGCCGGAATCACGATGCAGCGCAGATCCTTGGCGACTCGTCGGCCGCGCATCACATGCGCGGCGATTCGCAGATCTTCCATGCGCGCATTCGTGCAAGACCCGATGAAAACCTGGTCGACTTTGGTCCCCACTAGCTCCTCGACGCGGCAAATGTTGTCAGGGGCAAAAGGCTTCGCCAGAGTTAAGCCGATATCCTCAGCTCGCCAGGTCCACTCTTGAGCGTAATTAGCATCTTTGTCGGCGCTGAAGCTCTTCCAGGGTCTTTTGGCACGGCCGGCCATGAAGGCTTCTATCGGCGCATCCGCGGCGATCACACCGTTTTTTGCTCCGGCTTCGATAGCCATGTTGCAAAGCGTCAGGCGCCCCTCAACGCTAAGGTTTTCGACGGCCTCGCCTTCGAACTCCATGGCCATATAAGTCGCACCGGAGAATCCGACATGGCCAATCGCATGAAGAATCATGTCTTTAGCGCTCACCCAAGGCGCGAGCTTTCCCGTGAACCGCAGTCGCATTGACTCCGGCACTTTGAGCCAAGTCTTGCCGGTAACCATCGCTGCGGCGAGGTCGGTTGATCCGACTCCCGTGGCAAAGGCCCCCAGCCCTCCGTAGGTGCAAGAGTGTGAATCTGCACCGAGGACCAAGTCTCCCGGACCAACCAGTCCTTCCTGCGGGAGAAGGATGTGCTCGATCCCCCCTCGGCCTATGTCAAAGAACCAAGGCATGTCATGAGCCCGGGCGAACTCACGAACTTTCTCGCACTGCTCTGCCGATGCCACGTCTTTCGCTGGCACAAAGTGACTAAAGACGAAAGCCACGCGTTCTTTGTCAAAGAGATGTTGAGCACCAACACGATTGAAGGCGTCAATCGCCATGGGCGCTGTAATATCGTTCGCCATCAAAAAGTCCACATCGCAAGTCAAGACGTCGCCGGGCTGCGCTGTTTCGCGCCCAGCGTGACTTGCAAGTATCTTTTCTGTAATTGTCATTCCCATGTCAGGAGTTCCTTTCGTCAACAACAAAGTTGCAGATTGATTGATTTCGATTGAGCGCATCGATCGCGGCCAGCGCTCCGGCCTCCAAGGTGTCGGTGGAACGCCCGCGCCCAACAACGGTTCGGTCGGCGATCTTGCAGCGAAGCATCACCTCGCCAATGGCGTCCTTACCGGGGCTCACGGCTCGTGTGCGGTATTCCAATAGATCAAATGACTGGCCCAGCGCGACTTGTACGGCCTTCAGAACTGCGTCGATGGGGCCCTCGCCTTCGACTGTCTCACAGTACTCCCGCTCGCCTTCGCGCACCGCGACAGTAGCGGAGGGCACAAGGCCCGTTCCGCTCGTGACTTTAATGTAGGCCAAGGAATAGCGCTCACTCCCCGGCGACTCCTTGGCTGAATCAGTCATCATCACCAAGAGATCGTCGTCGTAGACGCGTTTCTTTTTGGCTGCGAGGCTTTTGAACTTGGAGAAGAACGCTTCCAGGTCCTCGCCATCGAGATCTATTCCCAATGCAGACAAACGCACCTTCAATGCGTGGCGACCGGAGTGCTTGCCAAGAACAATGTCGTTGCGGTCTAGCCCAACACTCTCGGGACGCATGATCTCGTAAGTTTCAGGATTCGCTAAGACCCCATGCTGGTGAATACCAGCCTCGTGGGCAAATGCGTTCGCCCCAACGATCGCCTTATTCGGCTGGACGCCGATCCCGGTGACGTGTCCCAAAAGACGAGAGCTTGCAAAAAGCTGAGAGGTATCGACACCATGATCGACGCATAGAAGATCGCGCCGGGTGTCGAGGGCCATGACGATTTCCTCGAGCGCGGCATTCCCCGCCCGTTCACCAATACCATTGATCGTACATTCGATCTGATCGGCCCCCGCCTCGATCGCAGCGAGCGAGTTCGCAACGGCTAATCCCAGGTCGTTATGGCCGTGGAACGAAAATCTGGCCGTCGGAACTTCCAGTTTCAAGAATCGAAAGAGCTCTCTAACTTCACCGGGAAATGCGTACCCCACGGTGTCGGGAATGTTGACCATGGATGCCCCGGCCTCGACGACCGCATGGGTGATCTCGGCCAGGAATTTGGGGTCACTCCGAAACGCATCTTCAGCAGAGAACTCAACATCCTCGCAGAATTCACGGGCCATCCGTACAGCATGGGAAGCCCGATCGAGTACCTCACGGGCCGACATCGATAGTTTGTGTTCCATGTGAATCGACGAGGTTGCGATAAACACATGAATACGAGGCCGTAAGGCGGACTTGAGCGACTCTGCTGCCCGCTCGATATCTTTTTCGTGGCATCGCGCGAGAGCGGCGATGGCCGGAGCCTCACGCTGGCCCCCGACTTCCAAGGCAATTTGACAAATCGATGCGTAGTCTTCACTCGAAGACGCCGCAAATCCAGCCTCAATGCAATCGACACCCAGCCGAGCGAGCTGATGGGCCATGGACAATTTCTCGTCGCCGTTCATCGAGAACCCGGGGGCTTGTTCACCGTCTCTAAGGGTAGTGTCAAAAATCTTGACGGACTTCATGTTTGCTCTCTTATTTCCTTAGGAAGAGGACTGGGCTTGCTCGAGTCATCGGCGCATTCAAGCGACAACAAATCAGAGTTTTCGAGTAGATACTCGTAGCTATCGGCGAGCGCGAGAGCGCTCGCCTCGACAATGTCGGGACCGCAACCAACCGTGGTCCATCGACGATCTCCCCTCGCAGCTTCGATGCTGACTCTGGTCGTTGCCGCCGTGGCCCGTTCGTGATCGAGAATACGAACCTTGTAATCCACCAAGCGACAATCCGAAATCGCAGGAAACGCGCTCATGAGTGCCTTGCGAAAGGCCCGATCCAAGGCGTGGATCGGGCCGACCCCTGAGGCCACGACGTGTTGATCTTCGCCAAAAAGGCTGATTCGCAGGCTAGCTTCCGACCAACGCCGCCCCCCATTTCGACATTCGGATCTCACCGAAAAGTCCTCAACCGCGAAGGGTGCCTGGTAGTCGTCAACGTGGCGCCGCGTCAGTAGATAGAAACTCGCTTCGGCCCCTTCAAAATGAAAACCCTGAGCTTCTAAGCGCTTCACTTCAGCCAGGATTGCGGCTTCGTGTCCCTGGATATCCAAATTCAGGTTTCGGGCCTGCATGCGAACATTGCCTTGCCCGGAAAGCTCCGATACTGAGATCCGTCGATCGTTGCCAACGAGTTGAGGGTCAATGTGCTCGTAGCTGGCTCGAGCTCGCTCCACTGCCGCGACGTGAATTCCGCCCTTGTGTGCGAACGCGGAACGACCGACATAGGCCGCAGAGGGATCGAGTGCGACATTGGAGATTTCGCTGACACGCCTTGCCAAAGCTCGCAAACCTCCGAGCGCAAAGTCACCTGGATCGATGGAGTTCATCTTCAATTGAAAAGTCGGAAGCAAGGAAATGAGATTCGCGTTGCCACAGCGTTCGCCGTAGCCATTGACCGTGCCTTGCACCATCGCACAACCGGCTCTCACGGCCGCCAAGGAATTTGCAACGGCGAGGCCACAGTCGTCGTGCGCGTGAATTCCCAAGGGCACGTCAAGAGTCGAAGAGATGACCCCTACAGCCTCCGCCACTTCCCAAGGCATCGACCCACCGTTCGTGTCACAGAGCGCCAAGAAATCCGCTCCGGCTTCAGCAGCCGCCCTCAAGGTCGCCAAGGCGTGCTCAGAATCTTCCCGCCATGCATCGAAGAAGTGTTCTGCGTCGTAGACAACTTCGCGCCCCAGCTCTTTGAGCCACGCGACCGTGTCTGAAATCATCGCGAGGTTTTCTTTGTGGCTAACCCGAAGGACTTTCTCGACTTGAAACTTCGAACTCTTACCAACCACAGCGACAATAGGAGTCTCCGCCTCGACCAAGGCTCTCAGACTGGGATCTTCTTCAGCCTTCAATCCAGCACGACGCGTCATGCCGAAGGCAACCAGGCGGCTCCTTTTCAGAGTTAGCGTCTTGGCCTTGGCAAAAAACTCAGCGTCCTTGGGGTTCGATCCCGGCCATCCCGCCTCAATCATGTGGATGCCAAAGTCATCCAGCTGTTGAACGATGTCGAGTTTGTCCTCGACTGAGAAACTAATCCCCTCGGTCTGGGCGCCGTCTCGAAGCGTCGTGTCGAACACACACAACTTCATGCCACGCCCTCCTTCAGAACAAAGTCCCGGGGGCCTTCGGCGTGACAGGACGCCGAGGTGGACCCTGCGGCGAACTCCACTCGCAC
>JAZGFI010000180.1:0-2298 GCA_036479435.1 Planctomycetota bacterium
CAACAAGACTCGCAATTCGAAGGCGCTATTCTCCGCATCAAACCTACGCCCCGCCTCTAAACCACCTTTGAGGCTCGTTGGCCTTGCCTGAAGGGATGGCGAGAACCAGCAGATGCGGAATCGCTGGTTCAAAGCGGAGCGCTTTGACGGGAGGTGGGGCGTGGATTAGTGTCGAGAAGTTAGGAGTCTAACCTGCGCTTGGGGACGGCTTTCGAGTTTTCGGGAAGGACACGTAAGATCGTCGCAAAACAACTGCACGACTGCGAACTCGGCGAGTTTGCAGCAGAGATGATCGAAGAAGCTTGTAGGCGTGAGGGCGTGTCCAGAGATCAGCTCGTCATTCACGCCGACAATGGCAGCCCGATGAAATGCGCCACGCTCCTCGCCATGCTCTTGATGCTCGGTGTCGCGAAGTCCTTCAGTCGGCCAAGCGTCAGCAACGACAACCCCTACTCCGAGTCACTCTTTCGCACCATGAAATACCGACCCGGGTACCCCAAGAAACCCTTCGCTTCCCTCGAGGCAGCAAGAATTTGGGTGGAGGCATTTGTCGCCTGGTACAACGGCGAACATCTGCACTCAGGAATCTCTTCCGTCACGCCCGAACAACGCCACATAGGACTCGATGCCAAGATCTTGGAAAACAGGAAAGAGGTCTATGAGGCGGCGAAGAAACGGAACCCAAACCGGTGGACACGAAACGTGCGGGCTTGGAACCGGGTCGATGCTGTACGGCTAAACCCGAGGCCAGACGTGGCGTAACTAATTCGAAAATGGGACAACTATCTTGACATCCATCGGTCGGCGGCGACGGCTTCGAGAAGCGCGAAGGCTTGGGCGAGGAATTTGAGCATGGGCGCATCTTGTTTGATCACGATCGTTGACGGGAGTTCGGGCGTGGTTTAGTGTCGAGAAGCTAGGCGTCTAACCCGTGACTGGGGACGGTTTTCGAGTTTTCGGGAACCAGTAGCCAAAGTGGACCAGTGACTTCGAAGAAACTGAGACCAGGTGGCTTTCTTGCCGCGTTCCGGAGCGGGCTCGATGCCATGGTCAACAAGGATGCGCTTGACGGTGTTGTGCACGACGACGTGACCGAGATTCTTGAGTGCGCCTTGGATACGTCGGTAGCCCCAGCTCGGATTGTCCTTCGCCATTTGGACAACGAGCTCCTCGATCTTCTTGAGCACGCCAGGCCGACCGCCGCCAGCGGCGTTGGCCCATTTCTGGGAGATCAACTTTCGATGCCAGCGGAGAAGGGTGTCCGGGGTTACGATGGTCGCATACTCGCCAAGAAGGCGGCGGCCGATCTCCCAGCCTTTGGTGGCGAGGCGACGGCGTTGGGAATCGGTCAAGCGGAGTCTCTTGGCGCCGAGCTGTTCCTTTAGGACTCGGTTTTCCTCTTTGAGGTAGTCGAGAATTGATTGCTGCTCGCGATTCAGCCAACCCGCGAGGGCGGAGATGATGAGAAGCTGGGGCGTGAGGGCGTTTTTCATGGGCCGAGAGGGTAGTGCGAAGGTCGTTTGGCCTCAAGGGTTTACGGCCCGGTTCAATTCAGTGATGGCGAGCATTCGACTAACCAAGAAAGTCAGATTTGAGTTTTCACTATCTGGGCATGATAGCGTTTAGTGATATCATTGGCGCGACGTCGATTGGTACGACGGATTCAATATTAGGTAGGTCCCGTCGATGAATAGCAAGCAAGAGAGAACCTTGGCTGCGATTTTCGAGCGGCCTTCCCGCGCCGACATCAAATGGTCGGAAGTGGAGTCACTTCTTTTGGCGCTTGGGTCAGAGTTGACTGAGGGCCGAGGTTCTCGGATACGAATTGTGCTTAACGACGTGCGCGCAACTTTCCACAAGCCGCACCCGCGACCAGTGATGAATAAATCGTCAGTTGAATCGATGAGACGGTTCCTGACTGAAGCAGGAGAAGAGCCATGCTCAAGCACAGAGGATACGTAGGACACGCTGACTTGGACGTCGACGCGGGGGTTTTGCATGGTGAAATTCTCGGCATTCGCGACGTGGTCACCTTTGAAGGCACGAGCGTCGACGAGTTGCAAAAAGCATTTGAGGACTCTGTCGACGACTATCTTGAGATGTGCGAGGAGCGTGGCGAAGAGCCGAACAAGCCTTGCTCAGGCAAGATCCTTCTTAGGACAAGCCCCGAACATCATCTTCAGTTGTTGCTCGATGCAAAACGAAACGGAGTAAGCCTCAACTCTTGGGTTGTAGACAAGCTTGAGCCTGCTGCGAATTGAGAGTTGTCAGGCATTCCGATGCCAAAGCGATTCATCA
>JAZGFI010000181.1:0-8161 GCA_036479435.1 Planctomycetota bacterium
CTTCCAAGCGAGATACGCCGCGCGACATTTCGTCTAGGACGATCCCCGTCGATCCGTTTAAGACTCCCTGAATGTGCTCGACTGGGCCAAATCCAAGAGCACGATCCAAGGACTCGGAAGCGGGCATTGCTCCCCCTACGGCAGCAGAACTGAAAAATCGATGTCCAGATGCCAGCGCCAAGGGCTTCAATGCGTTCCCTTCTTCAGCCACCAAAACTTTGTCAGCCGTCACGACATGGCCTCGCGAAAGGAACCTGCTCACGCGTCGGTGAGCGCTTGACGATCCGGACACTTCGATCAGAATCTCCGGATCGCGCTCCAAGAGCTCGCCGAAGTCAGAAAGATATTCCCCAGGCTCCCCGCGGTAGTGTTTGGGATGGCGGACGACAATCCCCACGAGATCAAATCGATCCGAGAGTCCACGAAGATGTTCACGAACTCCAGCACCGACTTGACCGCAGCCAATCATGGCCACCCGTGTTCGCTTCAAGCTTAGATCTGATACCGCATTGAGCTCTGTTGTCTGCCCTACCACGGTGCCGACACCAGCATCATTGCTCACTGAGAACACGAGCCTTTCTCGACGCGCAAATTCTAGAGCGCGCCTCTGAATCACCGGCGCCTCAAGTCTCAAGGCGCGATCCCAACTGATGCTCCGAAATCGCCGATGCGAAGGATCTTTTGGGTCACGGTCCTGGACACCAGCAACATCCTTGATGAGGGCCAATTCCTTCGCCGCGAGCTGTTCTCCCAAGAACAAGGCGGTGTAGTCTGACCCACCACGCCCCAAGAGGACGGGCTGGTCTTCTGAGTTGCGTGCGACAAAGCCGGGGACAACAATGACTTGTGTACTCATCAAGGCGCGCCGAATTCGGGAGACATCAACGCTCTTGGGATTGGCCTCAAGGGCGGGCCCTTCGGCGACAAAACGACAGGCCGAAGCATCGAGGACTCTGGCGTCAATCCCGGCCCGATCTAAGGCGAGTCCTAGAAGGGCCGCACTCGACAACTCACCCGTCGCTAGAAGTGCAGCGCGATGGGATTCGTGTGCACTCCAACGATCTGCGCGTCTGGAAAGCTCATCGGTGGTACTGCCGATGGCCGACGTCACCGCGACGACTTTATGACCGGCGCGAACACGTTGATAGACCAAGTGAACGGCTCGAGAGAACGAAGAATCGTCACTCAAGACCGAAGAACCAAACTTCAAGACCGATATATCAGAATAGCCCACGACTCAACTCCCAAGACAAAAGACAGAGCGCAAATAACGAAACACTCAGAGCGGGATTGGCCCGACCTCATGCCGTTTCTCTGCTTGTCAGTGGGTTTGAATCTGGGAAGATCTAGCCACGAAACGACGCAGAGCCGACGGCGGAGATGCCGGGCTCGATAGTTCGCGTCGTCGTTCGGGCTTGGAGATTCATGGGCGGATCATAGATCGATTAGGGACAGAATCAAAGAACTTCTTAGGAGTGGAGCTGCCCCACTCACTCTTACTCTTATCGAACGCGCAGCTTGGCTTCTGAAGCCATTAGCTCAAACCGGTCTGAGATGACGAAGTAGGAGCTTGAACTCCGAAAACTCTAATCAGGTTCCCAAGAGCTCATCCGCGGAAACGATTGAGGATTCTCAGTGCTTCATCGAGCCGGCTAGTGGGATATCGGGCGCGATGATATGAAAAGTCGTCTTGCCGTCGCTGACGGTACAAGTCCGAGAGATCCGCATTGGCTCACCCCACAGATGCTGGGTGATGGTCGTCAATGGATCAACCTCGACGTCCCTTAGGACGACCTGCCAAGGACCTGGGGCCAGACCGACAAAACGAAACCGACCATTGGCATCCGTGCGCAGCGTTTGCGGCCTACCATCGCCACAGTTGATACCCACAATCCGGCCCACGACACTGATCGGAGAGTTGGCGATGATTTGTCCCTTGATTGCTCCACCTCGCACCAGGGTCGTGTGAAGAGGCGGCGAATGACGAAATGGGGCCAACTCGAGGGGGCCAAGAAGTCGTGACGCGAATCCCCTCGCGGCTACTCGGACGTAATAGCGCCCAACATCCGGCACCGCGAAGGCAAATTGCCCTTCGACGCCGGTGACGCATCGCCCTTCGTCTTCGGCTTCGACAAGGGTTGGGAATCCGTTGATAGTCTGCCGGCCCTTTGCGGCCCGCAGGAGCACGACATCCACGCCGGCCACTGGCGCGTTTAGGTGCGACACGACTCCGGACAATGCTGGCGCGGTCGACAAGGTGAACACCAGATCATCTGCTGGCGGAGCCGCGGGGTGAAAAGGGCCAAGAGTGGCCGCAGCAAAACCCGGAGCCAGGACCGTAATGCGAAAAACTCGGCTGGGAAGCGCAAGGCGCGCTTCGCCGCCAGCATGTTCTTGTAGGTCGCTCCTCGTTTCCGTTCGCCCCTCCGGGTTCATCAGCCTCCAAGCAAATCGCTCGATGGCTTGCCCCTGTTGATCCCGAAGAGAGATGTTCATGAATCGCTTGGCTGCCAAGCGAACTAGGATCGGCCCATTCTCAGGCCTGACGTTTTCAATGCTAAGGTCCCCCAAGCTCCCCCCCTGAGCCCACGCCGTGATTCGGTAGGGCCCCGCTGTTTGCACGGCGAACTCGAAACGACCATCTGCTCCGACTTGGGTTTCTTCTGTCCAATTTGAGTTGGTGCTGGGCTCGCATCGCACGCGAGCCAAAGCAACAGGCTCGCCGGTGGGGTCTAAGACTCGACCAAGAATGCGGTCTGTGACTCGCCACGGTTCAAGTGTGATTTCCAGGCCAAAGGAGTCTCTGTCGGCGGCAAAAGTGAGCGCCTCGGTCCATCCGAAACGAGTCTTTGGGTGCTTGGCCCAAAAGCGCAGCTTGCGGCACGGGGCGACCTCGGCTCGAAAGTTGCCTCCAGAGTCGCAGACCATGCGGTCGACGGTGCCATCATCCCCGAGGGGCCCAAACAACTCATCAATGTGATGGGCAGGCAAGGACTCGTCAAGGGCGAGGGCGAGGGCGAGAGAAACAACAGCTCCGCCTAGACCCCTACCTTCGCGATCCACAACCCGCCCATGAACAAGAGTGCTGTGGACGAGCGTAACCTCGCCCAAGTTGACGAGTTCGCCCCGGCGCAGCGTGGCTCTGATCAACGTCGTGGCGTAACCGCTACGCGAAACTCTGAATTCCTCACCCCAGGTATCAACATCGGGAAACTTGGCGTCGATCAAACTGAGTGTGACCTGACCTTCGGCGTCGCTCTCGGCCGAGGATCCTCCGTTTTTGGAGACAGCAAGGCGCGAGCCGGGGACTCCATGGCCCCATTCATCAACGAGGCGCACCGAGACTCGGGCGGGCTTAATCAGGGGATGAACATCAGAGCCTATATTCAGATCCGCCATGGAGGCGCGGTCGAAACGAGTCGTCCGGGCCAAAGAGGCGCCTCGGTCCCGGCCAAGGGAAGGTCGCGCGGAGGCGCGGGTGTCCCTGCGGGCGGCGCTGCTGTTCGAGGCGAAGCGAAGGGGAGACGGGGTCGCCGATTCGATCTCGATAGCGGAATGTGGATCTCCTCCCGGTGGCTGCCACCACAGCGCTCCGAGGATCACCACGGCCGCCGCTCCTCCCAGGGCCAATTTGACAAGAGCGCCGCAAGCGAGGCCAGTTGAAACCGCCACGGCTGCCGGGAGCGCGCTCGCCTGCGCGGCGGCAACGATAGGAGGAGTGCTGCCTTTCGGCAGTGCATAAGGTGCGAAGACCAAGGTCCAAGCCCCGCGTGAACCACCAAAGCGCTCGTCGAGTCGTTCTCGAAGACGCTCCAGTCCCTGCTTTAAGCGCCAGCGAACCGTGCCGGGCGAGACGTCTTGGATGCGCCCTATTTCCGTGGCGTTCTTTTCTCGCAGGTACCGGAGGAGGACCGTCGTGCGGAGAGGCTCGTCAAGTTTTTGAAGCTCTTCGATGAGGAGTTTTTGGGCCTCAAGTTCCTCGCAAACCTCCTCGGGGGAAGGTCCGATATCGTTAGCGTGGACATTCGACTCTCGACTCGTGCGCCGGCGATCCCCACGCCTCATGTTGATAGCGAGGTTGGTGGCGACACGACCTAACCAGGGGCGAAGCGGGCGATCCATCGGCGGTGGGCGGCGCACCGCCGCAAGCCAAGTTTCTTGGACGACGTCATCCGCTGCTCCTTCTCCCACCAGGCCGACGGCGAGACGACGAAGCCATCCGGCCTGAGCTAGCAGCCGTTCAAAATCATGTGAGGAGTTAGTGTCCATGGTCGTCTATATATCATACGCTGACGCATGGAGACGTTTCGCGGACTTTTCTCCAAAAGTCCCCAACACCCCAGCATTCGGCGGTGACTAAGGGACAGGACCCCAACCCGTTTCATTGAAGAGCAAATTTCATGAAAACCACCATTTTCGTCGCTCTCGCGGCACTTCTTTTAGCTGCAGCAACGGCAGCTCAGGAGTTAGGGAAGCCCGCTCCAGAGATTGCTCTGGATCACGCCTTTCAAGGCCCAAGCGCTGCGAAAGTGACGCTCAAGGAGTTGCGCGGGAAAGTCGTCGTTCTGGAATATTGGGCGACTTGGTGAACTCCCTGCATCGGTGCCGTGCCGCACACCAACAAGTTAATCAAAGAACTCGCCAACGACCCCATTCAGTTCATCTCTATCACCGACGAAGACCCCGCCAAGATCAAGAAGTTCTTGGACAAGCGAAAACTGCTGGGCTGGATTGGTATTGACACCAAGCGCAAGTCGCACTCCGCGTACGGCGTGAGTGGCATCCCCGACACCTTCATCATTGACAAGTCCGGTAAACTTGTCCTCAGGACGAGGCCTGAAGCACTTACGGCAAAACTCCTGCGCAGTGTGGCGGACGGAACTTACGTTCCTCGAGTAAGGGCAAAACGTGCCCGCTCGAGAAGAGAACCGAGGGCCAAGGGTGCCCTACCTCGCGTGAGTCTTGGCCAAGGTGGAGTTGATCCTCTTTGGTCTCCCTGGATTAAGGCCGGGCACCTCAGCCAAGAGCGTGGTAGCTACTTCCATCAGACAGTCATGCGCCCCTCCCTACAGAAGCTTGACTCCTGGTGGGGAGGTTCCTCCACGTCACACTACGGGGGCGGACTCGGAATCACCTTGCTCGGAAAAACCGTGAAGGAGCTACTGAGCGAGTCCATGGGGCTTGCGAAGTCTCACTTCGATGAAACGGACGACGAGACCAAATGGGATGTCATCTACTCGCGTCCCAACAAATCAAGCATGAAGCATGCGTGGGCCGAAGTCACGGAGCTTGTCAGGCAAGCTGCAGCGATTAAGACCAAGCTCATCAAGCGCGAAGCCGATGTCCTGGTCGCTTCTGTGGACCTGACGAAAATCCAACGAAAAAAGGACATCGATTGGGAAGGCGACCCTACGAGCAAATCACTGCGTTCGGCCGCGGACCTTATTGCCTCGTTCGAGAACAAGTCCGGCGAGTACGTTGTCCACGGTTCTAAGGGACTCGATCTCCTCTATGTCGATACATTCGGCGTGGAGGTTTGGAAACTGTCGATGCTGGAACTGAAAGAGTGGCTCGAAGGAAAGGGCTTCACCTTCACTGCGGAAAAACGCCGGGTCGAGTTCGTTCTCATCGATCAGGCCGGGGCCTTGAACGCAGAGAAGCGTCGTGAGAAGTCGACCCAAAACTCATCCAGCAAGGCAGCACTCAAGATCCTAGGCGAGTGGGACCTGGAGATCGCGCCGGATGATATGCCTTCGATGAAAAGCACGCTGGTGTTGAAGCGCGTCGACGGAACCATGACGGGTGAACTGCCTTCTTTCGGCGGAGACCTCAACAAGATTTCCTGGAATGAAAAGGCCGGCCGATTGAAGTTCAATGTCGAACCCGACGAAGAGCTGTCGATCTCGTTCGACCTGACTCTGGATGGTGAGCGGCTGGTCGGGCGAGCCTTCGGTTCTGATGGCATCTCGGGCAAAGTCACGGCGACAAAGAAGGATGATCCGAAAACCAAGACGAAGGCTCCCCGAAAAAAACCCGCAAAGACCTCAAAGAAGAGCGCTCAAACCGGTGGCCTCAAACCCGCCAACCTTGACTTGAAGGTACTATTTGTGGGTGAGTTGGGCACCGAACGCACGAAGGCGTTCACCGGGTTTTTGTCTCAGCATGTGAAGAAAGTGACGGTCGCGCCACTCGATGGCTCTGCGCCGGCATTGGCCAAAAATGCTGATGTGGTTGTTCTCGACTGGCGAAGCCGCCGGGATTTTGATCCGAAGTTTCCTTTGGGAAAACGAACCCTTTGGGACAAGCCGCTAGTTTCCATTGGATCTTCCTACCTACACCTGTCAAACGAGTGGCGTCTCTCAGGGGGCTATGGCTGAACCTGCCTGTTCCCTTTCGCGTACGGGCTACGCGACAATGATCTTGTTTCTACTCCTTTCAAACTGGACACGACGAGCAAAGTGGAGGTCAAGACTCCAAAAGCTTGGAGCAACAAATGGAATTCAGTGAGAGTCTCAACGGAAAAAGTCGCCGTCATCGCGCTGACCGACGTCGACCCCAAAAAGGGCAACACGCCGTTCTACCGGTCACCGGGCTGGTGCGTCTACGCCAACACGCTCAATACTCCCGAGATTGAGATATTGCTTGGAGGCATCAACGACAAGACTCCGGATGCTGCCAGTATCTTCAGGCAAGGCAACTTGCTCCATTTCGGTTTTGAGCAAGACCCGACCCAGTACAACGAATTTGGGCGTGGCCTCCTAATCAACGCCGTGGCCTACATCGCTAAGTTCACGGAAGACCGGCCCATCCTCCGCACGCCATCGATCTGGGCGAAAGAGGATGTTGTCTTGCCTCCGCGAAGGTACTTTCGAGGGAAAGAACACCCTTCGAAGCCCAAGGACGAGGCTGCGAGCAAGAAGTGGCTGAAGGAAATTCGGGGCAAGCTGGTTCCCAACGCGGACAACAAGCTTGTCATTGATGAAGATCTGCTTGCCTTAGATGTGGATGCCAACTCCGCCAATTTCTTCTCAGTAGCCATCAAGGCTTTGGATTCGAAACTGAAGGCCGCCGCGCTCCGGGCCTTGGCCCGCTACGCACCGGACGGACCTGGGGCATCGGGCTCGAAGCAAGCTTGGGAGAAGTACTTCGAAGAAAACGGTCCCTACTTATTCTTCAGCGACCCTGCCGGGTATCGCTGGCACCTGGATCCCCTGGCAAAAAAACGCAAGGTTCCAACTAAAGACCTTCGAGGGCCTGCACGAGCAACGCCGCTAAGCAATAAGTCAACGGGGGCCGCCACTGAACTGGGGCGGCTGGAATCGCTGAAGACAGCGGCAATTAAGGAATTCCGCCAAGGAGACAGATCCGGACCGCCAAATTTTGTTGAGTGCTTGGCTGGTTACTTAGCGGCGGCAAAGAAGTACCAGGGCACGGAAGATGCCCTGCCCTTCCTTCTTGCCGCTCTTGAACTAGACCCCCCAAGAAAAGTCAGAGACCAGATGGTCCAGACCTTGATTGCTGATCACGTGGAGAGTCCCGGCCTCGAAGAACTCGCCATGTTGTTGGAAGGCTATGGCGCCCAGATGCTTGGCCGAAAAAATGCCAAGAACCTCATGAAGCAACTGCTCGCCCACAACCCTCACGCATCGGTCAAGGCGTCGCTGCAATATGCAAAGGCCATGAAGTTAAGGGGCCCTGGTAAGCCCACAGCGGCCATCCTCAAAGAGTATCGACGGGTTATTGAGTTGGCTCCCAATTGTCAGGCAGCGGGGTATGCCAAGCGCGTGATTTTTGAGGCCGAAAACCTCCAAGTAGGGATGGCCGCCCCCAGCACGGAAGGCGAGGATATTGATGGCGTACCGTTTAAGCTCGCGGACTACGATGGCCAGGTCGTCATGCTTGACTTTTGGGGTTTTTGGTGAGGCCCCTGCGTGGCAATGTTCCCACACGAGCGGTCGCTCGTAAGCAAGTACTCGGACGCGCCTTTCGCTCTGATTGGAGTCAACAACGACAAAGATAGAGCAGCAACAAAGAAGTTGATCAAGAGCAAAAACTTAAACTGGCGGAGTTTTTGGGAAGGTAGAGCTGAGAAGATTTCCAAGCAATGGAACATCAATGGCTGGCCCACGATCATCTATATCGATCACAAGGGGATCATTCG
>JAZGFI010000182.1:0-11641 GCA_036479435.1 Planctomycetota bacterium
GGCCGAGGATTTCTTGCTTGGAGCTTGGGCGCCGAGCTTCCTTTTCGGCTGAAAAAGGAGCCTCCCACGACGACAAGGATGGACCGGCCAGATCTTCGGCATCGCTACCTGCAAGCCAGCTCCAAGCGAAAGCCAGAACTCCGGCCACGAGAATCGTTAGCAGCAAAATGACAACTCGAAATCTCAACTTCGTTTTCCCGTTTGGAGTGAGTTAGTTGGGCCTTGGGTGCAAAGGGATGATGAGGTCGCTTCGGTTGAATCCCCAGTGAGGACCTCGCGCCTTTATCTGTTCGGAACCAAAGACCTTCAAGGAATCATCGGGGCGAGCCACGTATTTCCCGTACGAAGAAGCACCGTTCTTCTGCCGCAAGTAGCCCCTTACAGATTGCACCCGCAGATCAGCGGCTTGATCAAGGGTTACCGTCACGATTCCCCAAGAACTCGTGCTCGTTGAAATGGTTCTTCCGCTGCCGTCGCGGTAGGCCAAAACAACGTGGGCACCGGGAGAAACGTTCTTACCTTCGAACTGGAGCTTGGCGACATGCTGAAACGCTCGCTTTAGTTTGAAACGCAGATGCTGAGTCTTGGGTTCTGACTTGAGCTTCATGCGGCGCTGATGGCCGCCGACAACCAAAAAGGGAGCATGTTCCTCGCCAATCTTTAGCCAGTAGTTCCCTGGTGCAAGCCCGCGAAAAACGCAACGGCCTTTGATGAGTTTCCCGGTGCGGCTGCTCTCCGGTGTCAAGTCTGCGACCAAGGCCATACCCGCCACATTCGAGCCGGCTGACGCCGCAACCATGGCTACTGAGATACCGCCCAAGTCAGTGCCGCCTTCAAGCTGAGCTTCGACCAAAAAATCAATCTTGGCCAGGTGGATCTCGAGAGGAGCAAGGGCTTGCTCACCGCCGACGACAACTTCCACTCTCGTCATCGGAAAGCCATCCGCGAAAACGTCAACGAACCAATGGCCACTCTCCCAAGGCCTAAGCTCAAAAGCACCATTCAAATCTGTCCGTGTGGCAGTTTTCGGAGTGTCCAGGGTGGGGACGCTCACCATCTCAAACCAGTCGTCCACTTGCATCAGCCTCACTCGGGCTCCAACGACCGGACGACGCTCGACGCCCGCGAACAGCACTTGCCCGCTCACTCGATCCATCGAGCGGACATCTATCTCCAAAAACTGGTCGGGGTTCGCCATCGAGACCACAACTGAAATAGAGGACACACTCCAATGACGTAGACCTCCGCTAACCGCTGGAGCACCGGTCCTTCGGGATTCTTTTGAGCCCTCGGGAGTGTCGAAGCTGAGATAACGTTTCCGCAACTCTGGAAGATCCAAGACAATCAACCCGCTAACCCTCAAGGCTATGCGGCCATCACGAATGTCCTCGAACTCAAAACTCCCGTCCGCCTTCGTCACTGCCGGCTGGTGCCCGTGGAGAAAGATCTGGCGACCACCCAACTCAAGCTTGCGTTCGCGAGACCGCAAGCGGCCGCGGATACGAAAGCTGGGAGTAGCCAACACCTTCTCGGCGAGCTCAGGCAAATCCTCTACCAAACGCCCAATTTGTGATTCAGGGCCGAGGACTTCTTGCTGGGAGTTCGAGCGCCGAGCTTCCTTTTCGGCGGACGAAGGCGCATCCAACGACGACAAAGATGGATCGGCCAAGACTTCGGCATCAGCATCCACAGGCCAGCTCAAGCCGAAAGCCAGAATTCCGGCCATGAGAATCGCTATCAGCAAGATGACAACTCGAAATCTCAAGTCCGTTTTCCAGAAAAGATTGGGCTATTGGGGCCTTAGGCGCAAAGGGATGATGAACTCGGTACGACCGATGCCCCGGTTGGGGCCTCGAGCCTTGATCTCATCAGTACCAAAAACACTCAGTGAAACGGAAGCAGGATCTTCGAAATGCCCGTGCCAGCGAGTGCCGTTTTCTTGCGCCAGGGAGCCCTCCACCGACAGTAGACGCAAATCCACTCTTCGATCCAGGGTTACCTTCACGATTCCCCAACGGCTCGTGGTCGTCGAAAGGGTTCTTCCGCTGCCATCGCGATAGGCCAAGACCACCTTGGCGCCCGGGATGATGTCTTTACCTCCGAATTGGAGTCTGGCGACATGCTGAAACGCTGGTTTCAATCTAAATCGCACTCGCTGGGTTGTGGAATCTGGCTTGATCGTCACGCGACGCTGATAGCCGCCGACGACGAAATAGGGAGAATGCTCTTTGCCGAAACTGATCCAGTAGTCTCCCGGTGCGAGGCCGTGAAAAACACAGCGCCCCTCGACAAGGTTCTGGGTTCGGCTGAGGCCAGACGCGCTGCCGAGAAGAAACTCAGCATCGCCCATGCTTCCTCCGTTCACCGCCGCAACCATGGTGATCGCAAGGTTGCCCAAGTCACTGCGGCAGTCATGATCCACCTCGACCAAGACATCAATTTTTGCCAAGCGAATCTCGAGGGGCACAAGAGGTTGATCTCCTCCAACGACGATCTCAACGCGCGTCGTCGAAAAACCCTCCGCCAAGACGTCGACGAACCAGTGTCCGTTGCCCAACACTCCCAGATCGAAAGCGCCATCCACATCCGTCTTGGGATCATTGACTTCAGAGATCCCGGCGGCGTACTGAAATATCCACGATTCCCAATTAGAAATCCGAATCCTCGCCCCGGCGACTGGAAGATTGTCTTCCCCCGCGTAGAGCACCCGCCCTTTCAGTCGAGGAAGCAAACGAACATCGATCTCAATGAACTGGTCGGGTTTCAGCTCCGAGACCGAGATAGATATGGTTGGCAAACCCCAAGAAACTCGACTTTTGGAAACACCCGGTTCGCCAGATTGTTTGAACTTCGCTTGCTCTTTTGGAACGTCGAGATCAAGAAATCGCTTTCGCAGCTCTCGCAGATCCAAAGCCAGTCCACTGTCAACTCTCAGGGTTCTAGGCCCCTCGACAAGACCATCAAACTCAAAACTTCCGTCAGCGCTCGTCACCGCCGGTTTTTGACCTTGAAGCAAAACGAGGCGACCACCTATCTCAAGTTGAGGATCGCGAGTGCGCAAGCGACCGCGGAGGCGAAACCGGCGCGTCGGCAGTTCTCGCGAGGTCGCTGGGGGCAGCTCTTCTTCAAAGGGCCGGGGTCGTTGAACTGCATTGGAGGCTACCTGAAGGGAGTCGACCGCCCGTGCCGGAACTTGCTGAACTCCAAAACTTCGCCGTGCTTTTGCTCTGACGGCCGAAGGCACAGCGACTAAGGGTTGAGACGGATCGGCCAGGTCTTCGGCGTCGTTAACGTCGGCCAACCCTATGACAATGGCGATCAGCAAGCCGACCAAGCCCATGATCAGCCAACTTGCAGTTCGGAGGCTCAAGAGCCTAAAGCTCACGCAGCGAGACGGCTTCTTGCCAAGCCTGATCGATCGGCCGCAAGATCGTGCCGTCGTTACTGCGCAAACCAATTCCCACAAAGGGCGGGAACATGGCTTGGCCGTCTACGTCGTGCAGGAACAACCACTGAACGAGCTTCATGTTGATGTTGGTGGTGAGCGAAAAGAAGCGGTCAAGGAAGGCGACTTGGTCAGCTTGGCCACCCGGGTAGGGAAAACTGGGTGCCGCCAACCAGCCAATCTCGCTAAAAGCCACCGGTCCCCGATCCCAATGCGCAGAGATGTCGTCGTAGTGGCTGGCGGGGATCGCGGCTGGCGTGGCGTACTCAAGGTAGGGGTAGCTCGTGAAGGCCGCGATATCCATCGGCCCGTCGAGCACCATTTGGTCAAAAGCGGGCCAAGTAACCCCGTGGGCCCAACCTTGACCCTCACCCTTTAGGAACTCGAGTTGAAAAGTCAGGTAGACCTTCGTGTTGGAACTCGCCAACTTGATAGCGTCGTAGGCATCCTGGTAAAGCGAGATCCAATCGGCGTACTCTGATGGGTGCGTCGCCCACCAGATGTTGAACTCGTTGGCAATCGCTAACCGCTTAGGACGGTAGGTCGCCGCCACCGCAGTCAACATGTCCAAGAACTCTTGCCGGGTTTCGGCATTGGTCCAAGTGTTGTTGTTGGGTTGGCTGTCGCTGGTCAGGTCAGGGACCCCTTGCCCATCGGCCCAACCCAAGACCAAAGTCGGCTCGATGCCGAACTGGTCGCGGGCCGCCATGGCGCTTTGCACCAGCATCGGGATCTCAGCGTTGGTGTCGCCGTCGTCGCGCCAATTCGTGTGGTAGCCGACGAGTCGACCGTGCGTTGTCGCCGTCAAGAAATCGAGCGCGTCTTGCGTGACGACTCCGACATCGTGGCCCAGTGGTGAGTAAGCCGTACCCATCAAGATGCCCTGGTGGACGCGCAGGCTGAAGTTTACTTTCGCCATCTGCCTGCCGTCTCGTGCCTCAATCCGAACCGACGCAGTACCGAGATCGCCGAGAGTTGGAGTCCAGGTAATCCGCCCCAAGTTGTCGACGGTCAATCCCGAAGGGCCATAAATCACGATGTAAGTCGGCGTGCTCTTGGGGCCGAGCAGCGTCAGCTTGAATCCCCATGGCACATCGACTTCAAGGTTCGAAAGCGCCGCCGGCGCGACCAAAAACTGCAGATCGACATCCACGTCGCTATCGACACGGTTCAATCCACACCCGGCAATGAGGGTTAAGGCCAAAAGGCAAGTCGCTAGCAACGAAGCCACAAGATTTTGACTTGAGTTACGACCCGACTGCTTTGAGAATCTCATGGCAGAATCCTATCAGAAGGACTCAGGCGCTTCTCTTCGAAAAGCGCCCTGGCGCCGACAAGGCATCAACTTGGCGATCCCGCGGCGTGAAAGCGGCGGGCATGACGTCGACGAAGGCGAGCAACACCATGACCAGAGAAACCCGTGTCGTCGATAACCGAGTGTTCTTGACCGGTTTAGACGAGCTTTACCGCACGGCGATGATGCAACACGAGAGCAGCGAACTGCTAACTTGCGCCCGACGCGTCGCCGAAAAACTCAAAGCACAACCAGCAAACCTGCCCGTCGCGGGCTACTACGTCAAATCCAAAGAGCTGACTGAGTTCTTCCTCCTCATGAAGGCTCTTCAGGAAATTGGCGAAGACCAAAGGCCTGAGGTGGAGACGATGCCCGAGTATCAACGCCTGCTGGCCGTCACTTCCTCCGCTTTGTATGGCCGCCCCGCGCAGACCGGCAAACTACTGCCCCTGGCGATCAACTCTCTCACTCAAGCCCTGGGGGAATCGGAAAACTGGTCGCTCCAAGAACTGGTCAAGACGGCCAGCAAAGTGGCGAGGGGCAATGATGACGACTCCATCGTCGGCCTCGCCGCATTGGCCAAAGATGCGCTGATGGTGGTCGCTACAAGTGAGTCGGTGACTCTTTTCACCTTAGATTCCACAACGTCAGCGTGGCCAGGCCGCAGAGAACCACCTCGCTACCTATGGAAGGTTGATGCCGATCTCAGCGAGCGCGCAACACGATTCGTTGAAACCTTCAACGCCCTTTTTGTTGAGGATCTCCCCCGACCAGGCCAACATCAAGCTGAGGCCTACTGGCGAGCAGCCCGTTCCGACACGCACTTGGGTCGCTGCGTTTGTCTTGGCAGGAGCTTTGGCGATCACCACTACTATCACTGGGCCATCCGTCGCAGTGAAGCCGGTGGGTACGAAGTCGACGAATTCTGGCATGCCGAACGGTGGACCACGGCGCGCTATCGTGAATCCATTGGGTATGTGGGCATAGCTTCGGCGCCCGGATTTTGAAGTCCTCTCCAAGAAAACCAGCTTTGGTCACCAGCACTGCGGTCTAAGCGGGATCTTGACCAAGCCAACAATTCTGCGTCGAGAGTTCTTTGGCCCCGGCCGCTTTGGCCTGCAAAAACAGCTGCATTCGGTAGGCGGCATAGAACTTCAATGTCGTATTGACGAGCACCTCGCCCAGCATTGCCTCACCACCCCAAGGGTAGGCCACCTTGCGGCTGACCAGATCTTCGTCGCTCACTTCGACAAGGATCGACTCAATCTTCGCAAGTTGGCGATCCAGCTGGGCTGGGAAATCCGAAGGCACGACGTCCGCATCTCCGCTTTCTTCGTAGACCTCCTTGAATTTATCCCAGCCGTGGATCGCACAATAGGCTGGCAACCAGCCACAAGTCCCAAGGTAAACCAGCAGCTCTTTCGTGCTTCTCATTCCCTCTGCGATCCGAAACCCCATTGCCCCCTCTGGAATCTTGCTCTGAAGATGCTTCAGTATCTGCGTTTCACTGCGGACTGAGTCAAGAAACTGCTTGCGATCGAACATGGAATTTCACTCCTGGATTTTTTGGAAACCGATGATGACAGCAAACCCCGAGGAACTCCAAGAATTCGTTCCTGGGCAGGCATCTCATGCTCCTCCGTCACGATGCGAGCTCCATCCCCATGCTTCAGGTAGGCAAACTGGTGCAAGTCGGCGATAGTCTTCTCTTGCGGCCGAGCGCAACCCGAAGCAAGAAAAAGAAATGCCACCAAGCACAAGCCGCTTTCAACGACGCCCCCCGACAAGACCTTCATGCTGATTTCCCGCCCACTCCATCGCCAAGTTCAGCCGCGGTTCTTGGGGCTTTGATTGCCCATCGCGAATCACTTACTCCGCTCGATCAAAGTCCAAGATCAGTCTTTTGATCTCTTCGCTTTTTTTGTCGGTGATCTCGAGGAGTACTTCCCGATCGACATCGAATGGTCCAGTAACCTGTCCCAAGGAGATACCCTCAATGGCGCCCCGTTTCCATTTGCTGGACCGAGGTGCGACACGAAGCTCATAGCTCCTTGGTCGCTCGGCCGGAAGATGAAAGCAAAGGACGTCATCAACGTAGGAACGAATCATCAGTTCCACGCGCGGCGCATCTGATCTCGCCAAACGTATTTTCCAAGAACCGTTGCCAAGGGTGGGCAAAGTCTCTGAAAGCCGAATGGAGAGAATTGCTGCCCACTCCAAGCGAACCTCTTCAGGGATGGGAATGTTGCGAAGACTCTTGGCAGCGATGCTTCGAACGCCATTTCTGGCGAACTGAAAGGGTGGACTGATGTAGATGTCGGCCAGGGCACCGCTTGCTGCCCCAAAGCGGAACTCACCCTGGGATTCTGTTTTGCCGCTCTCATGAACGGTTCCAGTCTGCTGTTCAAGGCTGCACCTGACTTCTGCCCCAATCAGCGGCTTCCCTTTGGGATCGAGAACTCTGATCGAGTAACGTCGCCGATCGTTGTCGATGACGATAGACTGAAGGCGATCCGATTGGGTCGACTTGCCCGACATCACGACGATGCCGCTTTCTCGCAACACGACCTTTCTTCGATACAGCAACTCGAGGGTGTAAGTCCCCGGGTTCAATGCCTCCGGAATCAGAGCACCACCCCCTCTAAGCCTGATGTTGCGCTCAGTATTGTCGTCCTCCGAAATAACGCGCGCCGAAATCTCCGCACGGTTGAACAGCTCTAACTAGCCGATAGCCAGCCAACCTCTGATGAAACCACCTCGGAAAACGACAAGGCTAAGGGCTTGATCTCCCGGCTCAAAAGGCCTCGGTTCTCCCTGCCAAGGCCCAAGGGCTGATAGCTGATGCTGTGCATTCTCAAGGGCATGGCCGCAAATCTCGAATCGCCCGTCGGCATCACTCGCCTTCGAGTAGAAGCCTAGGAGCGTGCGCCACTGGACGGATTTGGCGACGCGAGGAATGCCCACCGGCATTTGTTTTGAGCCGAATCGCGTTTGTGGGATTTCGAGCGTCAGTCGCTCGCTGTTGAGATCGCCAAGCCAGCTTGGCGGCGCAGGCATTTCACTTGGCCGTCGTTGATTGATTTAGCGGTCTGCACCGCCGCCCTTGGTCGAATCATGTCCATGTGATGAGCTGGTTCATCCGCCTCAGGTTCACTACGAAGGCAACGAGAGAGAATTCGCCAGCGGCTTTCTTCTTTCCTCTCACGCTGAATTGTCGAAAGCCCATCGCTGATTTGATCCAGCCGAAGGGTGCCTCGGCAACCCACTTGCGCTCGCGGTAGCGCTTTTTTCCTCGCTCGGAGTTCATCTTCTTGGCCATCCTCTTGGTGGCCCTGTGCTTGTCATTGATCTTTTTCTTTGCGCCCTTTTCGCCGCGGCCGATTGCGACGTAGCCGTCAACACAGCGTCGTTCGAGTTCTTGAAGGTTTGCTTCGGAGCAATAGCCGGCGTCGGCCAGTACGCGCTTGGGATCAACGCCGTTGAAATTGAGTTTCGTACGATCGAGCACCGGTATCAGTTGTTGGAAGTCGGAGGCTTGCTCGGTGACTTGTGTCGCCACGATGAGTTGGGAGTCCCGGTCAACGCCAATCTGAGCATTATAGCCCTGCACATACCCCTTCGCGCTCTTCATGATTCGGCTCTCGGGGTCGGTAAAGTTGTCCTGAGCCTTATCGGGGGGCGTCCCAAAGGAACGCGCATGTGGTCGGCCACGCCGGCATTTTTGATCATCCCCCTCCGAGCGGCCCGCCGCTGAATCCTTGGCCTTTTGACGTTCTTCCAAACGAGCCTTCGCCTCCTGGATTGCTTTGAGCCGCTTCTCCGCCCGAGCAAGTTCGTCCGGAAGCTCGTCGCCACGAGACTCTCCGTGCTCACCATCTTCGGCTTCATCAACCTCCGATGCCTTCTTCGTCAATTCGCCAACTCTCTCCTTCAGCTTCTTCTCTTCCTCAATCATCCGGCCGTAGCTCATCGCCTTGTGCTTGCTCGCATTGGCTCTGATCTTCGTCCCGTCGATACCGATCGTCCCGAGTTTCGCTAGGTGTGAGCAGCCAACTTATTTGAGGTCAAATCGACGATTTATCGCCACGCTCTTTGAGGCTCGTTGGGTTCTGAGCCTCGTTTACCTTGGCGTTCGGCATCCGAGCTATGCCTTTGAAAACCTCGGGGGTTTAAGGGGGCTGGCCCCCTTCTTTGTGCAAGCGCCGCAGGCGCTACCGCTTGGCAATGCCGTCAGTTTCGTCTCTTGACTTTTCCGTTGTCAGAGCCAAAGTGCTGTCGACACGCGATAGACGAGGCGAGAATTTGACCAATCCAATACTGGGCCAGTCCAAGCTATGGCCACTCCTTTTCCGTTTGGATGTCGTACTGCGCGACGAACTGCAGGCTAAGGGCTGTATGCACTGCGGTTCGCGTCTCGACCGCGCCGACTACGAACGAAAACCACGCGGCGGACCAGACCTCCGTGGTGATGTCTTCCAACTTCGACTGAGCCTATGTTGCTCGTCGCCTTCATGTCGTCGCAGGGCCACTCCGCCATCCACCCGTTTTCTTGGCCGCCGTGTCTACCTTGGAGCGGCGGTGGTCCTTGTGTCGGCCTTTCACCAAGGCCCAAGCCCAAAACACACAAAGGCGCTGGCGGCAGCTTTGGGAGTGGGAATAAGGACCATCGACAGATGGTCCAAGTGGTGGCGGGAAGATTTCCAGCAAAGTCGTCTTTGGCGGCGGCTCCGAGGGCTTGTTCTGCATGCAGACGAACCAGTTCCGAGACGATTCGTCTTAGCGTTCGACGCCGAATTTGACGTCAGAAAGCAATCCCTCATGATGTCGTTTCTTTGCGGAGCCAGTCCATAATTCGCCAAGTTCTTTGTCCCGACGACTGAAAATGACGATCCACGCAGAAGATGTCCCAAGGCTCGAAATCGCCAAACGAATGCTCTTGAGTTTGCACCAAAGGAACGCGCAACCTATCGCACAGTCATGATTGAACGGGAAACCGAACGGCCCCAATGGTGGCGATTTTCGCCGATCATTGGCGGCGCTGTGGAGTGACTGCCCAAGTAGGCGCAGCAAATGCTGCCCCGACATGGTCAACGCGAAAGAGCGCCCCGCCAGCCAAATCGCCGTCACTACGGGCCATCTGTCCGAATTGCGGTATTTAGACTCAAGATCGCGCTGCCGTTTCGAGCCTCAAAGAGCGTGGAGTCGGAAACCTCAAGATGCGTGGGTGCTTACAGCTAGGCCGGCCTCACGCGCGATCAGAAGAAGCTGTACGAATAGGTTTTCGAAGTCATCCAGATGCTGTTGACGAAACCGGCAGATCGTCCGGTGGCTCGGGAAATTTGTCCCGGCCAAATAGCGCGTCGGCACGTCCTCCTCGACAGCTCTCGCGATCTTCCTCGAAGAAAACACTCCTCGCGCGTACGAGTACACCAACACCCGCAACAGCATTCGGGGATCGTAGGGCTGCGCGCGACGGCCGTCTCCGTCGTAGCGACCGTAGAATGCCGATAGATCGAGTTCGTCGATCGCGTCCGCAATGAAGTACACCAGATGATCTTCCCGCAGCCACTCACGCGGCGACGCGGGGAACAACCAACACTGGTCTGGTTCGTATCCGCGGAACGTGGTTCCCATCGATATCGCCCTCCTGTGACACGATATCAACCCAAAGACAGGTCCGAAAACGCTGTTGCGATTCCGGCAGCTCTTCTGTGGCGCACGCTCCTAGGGAGAATCTAGCCGAGCGCCGTGCTTTGGTCTTGGAAGCAAGGACGACTCCTGCAATGGGCTGACCTTTATGATCTAGAACTTGCCCCTTAGCGATGAGCGGCAGGCTTGGGATCTTCACTTCCCCCACATCGATGCGAGCGTGTTCGCTAAGTGCGTTGAAAGAGATCTCCGCATAGACACCTCGGATTCGACGTCCGAGGTAGCCGCCGCCGCGTGCATTCGAAGACACCTTTAGCGTACCTTGGGCCAAGGTATCGAACTGAAAGGACCACGCCCCCGGCGATTCACCCTTAATGATCCGGTGTTCAATCCACTCCCCTTCTGTGTCCAAAAACTCGATCCGAACTCGGTTCTCGAGCTTTATCACTGGGCCCGCATCATCCGTCAGTCGAAGAGAAACAATTGGTTTTCTGCTCTGCTGCTTCGACCACGTCGCGAGTTCTTCGGACCAGTTGATCTTGAGATCGTGAGTGCCCGACGATGGGATGTCGATGACTTTCGACGGGTCTTCGCGGCCTTCAAGCTCAAGGGTGAAGCAGACGATTCCAGACGGATCGAAGGCGGCGAGACGGAGTCCATCCTTGGGATTCGCGAAACTCCATCTGTCCTTTAGATGCGCAAGTCTCTTCGCGACTGGAGAGGGGTGCGAGTGGATTCTCGTCAACCATTCCATGTGAGGCTTTTTAGAAGTGCGCCCCGTATTGACGAAGAGGCGATCAACCTTCTGCGAATCGTCGATGCCAAGAAACTGTAGGCTCATCGTGACCGGACGAGGTACAACGACTTCCAACTCGACTAGGCTTCCCTTCTTCAGCTGAAAGCGCTTGATGATCGACTCACCTGTCCTTCCCGAAAACTCGAAAGCTATCCCCCTTTGTGTCAACGTCGATGAGACAATCTTCGAAACAGAGTTTAGTGTAGAAGGGCGGAGGATTTTCACGATGACCGATCAGAAAAATAACGACAGCCCAGCCGCCCCAGAGGGGAGCACGGAGCGTAGCGGAGTGCTCCCCTCTGGGTGTAAGCACCCACGCATCTTGAGGCTCCCAGCATCGCGCTATTTGAGGCCTCTCTTGGACTTCAAGTAAGTGAGGCCCACGCCGAGTTCCCTCGTCGTGAGCCTCTTTGCCCGAAGGCTTCCGAGTCCCGGCTATCCCTTGGCGGGTTGCTCC
>JAZGFI010000183.1:0-4787 GCA_036479435.1 Planctomycetota bacterium
TTCGCCATTCACCCTGCTCATTCCGAAGCGAAGGGCAGGGGATCAATGCCACACCGTCGGAGTTGCTGAAGGCGCGGGAAAGCAAGCGATGCGGGAGGGCGTGCCATCGTGACTTCCGAAAAGAGAATAGTCCGACGGGGACGCCGCTGACGGGTTGATCATCCTCATTGAGCACCGTGACCCTGACGAATTCTCGGGACGTCAAACGAAGGACCGTGAAATTCCTATCTAGATCTTGCTGCCAGTACTCCCCGACGAAAAACTGACAGGCTTCTTCAGATTCTACCCGAAGTCGCAAGTTGCCTCGGGCGATGGGAACCTCGAACTCGCCGGTGGAGCCCGTTGTCGCTCCCTGTGATCTCGCCCGCGATGCCAACTGCATGGACCAAAGAGACTTCTCTAAGTTCCAGCGGCGTCCTCCGGGCTCGACCCGCTCCCACTGAACGAGCGCGTTGCCGGCAGGGCGACCGTCATGGTTCAAGACCCGGAATCGGTGGGTCGGGATCGCATTGGCGGGGGAAGTGGCTGGCTTCTCCGACCTCGCGCTTTCTCCGGAAGACGGCTGTGCTTCGTCTTGCTGTTGTCGACGTGCTCCGACCGAAGGACGTCCTATTTTCTCGGGCTGATGGTCGAGCTTGTTGAGAGCGTCATCGCGAAGTTGAACCCAGAGTGCCAAACTCAGGCCGAAGGCGGCAAGAACCGAGAAAAGAACGACCTGAGTTTTGCGCGACATGACCATCTCGCCAAGAGGAGAGCTTGAATATGTTTCTGGGGAGCTTGATACCCGAGAAATACCTGGCGAGGCTTGCGGGAGCCTGACTTTGCACGCGATGCCTCACTCACCGATCCTAACCTCGTTGCACTCAGGAAACGAAGAAGCGTCTGTGATGGGCGCCGATACGATGCCGTGGTAGTTGGGGAGTTCCCTAGCGGCGCGGCAAGCTGTAGGTGTCACCGTTGCTCTGGATGAAGGACTCTGGCTTAGGTTTTTCGGGGCCAAGCCCAGAGCGGGCGGAGGGCGCGGAGTTTGCCGGGGGTTCCGATGGCGGGAGCTTCGCGGTGATCCCAATCTAGATCGAGGACACCGTCTTGGTCTTGGATGCGGAGCTTCCAGCCGCGGCCTTCGAAGCGACGGCTTTCGATGCGGGCACTTCCTTTTTCGTCCGGCTCGAAGGCGAGATCTTCGGGTCTGAGGAGGAGGGATACTTCGCCTTCGTGAGCGTTGACGAGGGGCACTTGGCCAAAAGATGTGGTTGCCGTTTTTCCCGAGGCGCTTGCAGAGCGGAGGCTGCCGCAGCCGGTGAGTTCGGCGATTTGCGGAGTAGCCGGAGCCTCGTAGACCTCGCGCGGTGAACCTCGTTGGCACAAGGATGGGCCGCTTTTGTCGGTACCCAAGACGATGACTTCGTCGGCTAGGGCTAAGGCTTCGACGCGGTCGTGGGTCACCATGAGGGTTGCGGCACCGACGTTTTGCAGCATGTGCCTTAGCTCGGTGGCGAGGTCGTTGCGAAGTTTGGCATCGAGGTTGGCGAAGGGCTCGTCGAGCAGGAGCAAAGTGGGGCGGGGGGCTAAGGCACGGGCTAAGGCGACCCGTTGTTGCTGGCCGCCGGAAAGCTCGGCGGGGCGGCGGGAGTCAAAGCCCTTGAGATCGACTAAGTCGAGGAGTTCTTTTGTTCGTTGGGCGCGTTGGGGGCGGGGAACGCCGAAGCCGATGTTGGCGGCAACATCGAGGTGAGGGAAGAGGGCGTAGTCTTGAAACACCATGCCGATGCCGCGCTTTTCGGCGGGAACCAGCTCGCGCTTGCCGTCGACGACGAGGCGGCCTCCGATTTCGATGGTGCCGCTTTGGGGGCTGACGAAACCCGCGATGGCCCGCAGTAAGGTGCTCTTGCCGCAGCCGGAAGCTCCTAAGACGGAGACGAACTGAGTGGCGGCGACGTCGCCGCTGAAGGCCCGTAAGACCGGGCCGTCGCCGTAGTCGACGTTCAGGTTTTTGATCTGCAGCGCTAGTGAGTTTGAGTCAGACATGACGTCTCCATCGCGCCACCGCAACTTGAGCGGCGACGGCTATCAGTGCGATCGTAGCGCCGGCGAGGCCCGCTTGCATGTCATTGCCGTCGTCGTAGCTGGCGTAAAGCTGGTAGCTGAGCGAACTCCAACCGCGAGGTTGAAGCATCAAGGTGACGGGTAGTTCTTTGATGATCGAAACACCGACGAGGATGGCGGCGCCGGCGATGCCCGGCGCCAAGACGGGGAGCTGGATGCGGCGAAACAATCGACTTTGCTTCGCTCCCAAACTTCGGGCCGACTCTTCCTGCCGAATGTCGAGTTGGCGAATCGCCCCTTGGAGGGCCGCGAAGGCTTGAGCCAAAAACCGTAGGCCCAAGCCCGCCATGATGAGGAGGCCGCTTTGGCGAACTTGATCGTGCCAGGGAGTGTTGGTCTGGCGACTGACGGCGAGGGCCGCAGACAGCAATCCCAATGCGACGAGGATGCCGGGCAGGGCGTTGGAGGCGTAGACGAAAAGTTGGACGCCGCGGCCCCAAAAGGACCGTCCCCGCGCCACTAACCAAGCGGGAGCGAAAGCCAAAAGGATGGCGATGCTGGTCGCGGTGATGGCGATCCCCAGACTGGTCAGGGCGGGTTCGATAACCGCATCTCGCCATCCTAAATCCCAAGCTTCGGCGCGAAAGGCCGCGGGGAAGATCCAGTCGGCCAAGACGGCCAAGGGCAAGACCACGCCGAATCCGACCGGCAGTAGGTGCAGGGCATAAGCCGTGAGCCGCGCCACTCCGCGCAAAGTTCGCGGTGATGATTCTCGGTGTGCGCCTTGCCCGCGTCTGTCGATGGCGCTGGGCTGTCCCTGAAACCAATAAGACGCGATCAGCAAGGGCAGCGTGATGGCCAAGACTCCAAAGCCCAAGAGCACGGCGAGCCCAAGCTGTTGGTCTTGCCAAGCCTGGTAGATGCTCCAAGTGAGCACCGGAAAGTCGAGGATGTCGACGACGCCGAAGTCGGCGATGGTGTAGAGCAAGATCAAAACGAAGGCCTGCGTGAGCGCCGGTCGCAGTCGCGGCAAAGTGATCTTACTGAAGCGCTGGAATGCCGTGGCCCCGAGGCTGCGCGCGGCTTCGTCTTCGCTGCACCCAAGGCCGAGCAAACTACTCCCGATGAGAATCTGCGCGTAGGGCGCCGTCGCCAGCGTCAAGACGAAGGCCGCGGGAAACAGTCCCAAGAAGTTCTGTTCGCCGTAGAGAAAACTCGCGAAGCCACCGGGCGAGAGCGCGTCGCGCAAGGTCATCGCAATCAAATAACTCGGCAGGGCGAAAGGCAACAGCCCCGCCAGCCCCAGGAGTTTTCGACCCGGGTAATCGCAGCGGTGTTGCAAAAAAGCCAAAGCCGTGCCCAAGGCGAGGGCCGCGGGACAGACCAACAAGGCGAGCAGAAGGCTGCGCGGGAGTGGTCCGGGTTCGGAACTCCCGCCGGGGCCGACTTGCGACATGAGATCATCGAGGCCGAGTTCGGCAGGAGCTGCGAAACCGCTGCTGGGCGGGTTGAGCCCGATGGCGATGAGGCCCAAGAGCGGCAACAGCGCCGCCGCCGCCGCGAGCCCGGCCCAGGCTTTGAGCGCGAGCGTGTGGCTCGACTTTTCGGTCGCGACGTTGGGAACTCTGTTCACCGAATACCGAGGCTTTTCAGCAGGGCGTTGCTGGGTCCAATGTCGATCAGGTGGCGTTGGTCGACTTCGTCGAGGCCAACCTCATCGAGGGGCTCAAGATCTGCGTGAGCTTTCACTCCCGCCGCGATCGGGTACTCGAAGTCTTTTTCGGCGAAGTAGCGTTGGGCTTTTTCGCTGAGCAAAAACTCGATGAGCTTTTCGGCGAGCGCTTGTTGCTTGGGATCTTTAGTAACGATGCCGACGCCGGCCACGATCAAGATGTTGCCAGGGTCTTTGGCTTCAAAGCTGTGGTTGCGCGCTTTCAGGTTGGGGTTTTGCTGGCGCGCGCGATGAAGGTAGTAGTGGTTGACCCAAGCCATATCAACGCGGCCCTCGGCCACGGCTTTGACTTGGGGCGAGTTCTTTTGAAAGCGCATCGGTTCGTTGCGGTTGACGGCGCTCAGCCATGTGCGCGTCTTCGATGCGCCCCAACGGTGCCGAAGGTGACTGAGGTGAGCTTTGAAACTGCCGTTGGCGGGAGCCCAAGATAGGCGTCCCTTCCACTTAGGATCGGCGAGATCTTCGATTTTTTCCGGCAGCGAATCGACGGTGACACGGTCGGGGTTGTAAACCAAGACGCGGGCGCGCCCACTCGTACCGACCCAACGCCCGTCCGCATCGCGAAACTGCGGGGAGACCCGCTCAAGGAGTGATGGCGAGATCTTTTGGAGGTGACCGGCCGCGGCCAGCGCGCCGAGGTGACCTGAGTCTTGAGCGAAGAAGACATCACAGGGGCTTAAGTCGCCCTCGGCCGCGATGACGTTGGCGAAGGTCGCGGTCTTGTCGTAACCAATCGACAACTTGATGCCGGTGGACTTTTCGAACTCGGCGAGGATGGGGGCGACGAGGGCCTTGGTTCGGCCGCAGCGGATGACGAGGGTCTTTTCGTCTTGGGACGCATCGTCGGAACAGGCGGAGGCCAAAAACCAAAGGAGGGGGAAAAGCCAGATCATCCCGAGATTCGGGCGGCACTCGCGTTGAAACATGGAGACTCTCGAGGCGGACGTTGCGGGTCTGGCGCCTTCATTCTGCGCTTTGAGCGCAAGAAATCCAGTCGGCGGGCCAGAAC
>JAZGFI010000184.1:0-4785 GCA_036479435.1 Planctomycetota bacterium
TTCGCCATTCACCCTGCTCATTCCGAAGCGAAGGGCAGGGGATCAATGCCACACCGTCGGAGTTGCTGAAGGCGCGGGAAAGCAAGCGATGCGGGAGGGCGTGCCATCGTGACTTCCGAAAAGAGAACAATCCGATGGGGATGCCGCTGAGGGGTTGATCATCCTCATTGAGCACCGTGACCCTGACGAATTCTCGGGAGGTCAAACGAAGGACCGTGAGATTCCTATCAAGGTCTTGCTGCCAGTACTCCTCGACGAAAAACTGACAAGCGTCTTCCGATTCCACCCGAAGCCGCAAGTTGCCTCGGGCGATGGGAAATTCGAACTCGCCGGTGAGACTCGTTGTCGCTCCCCGTGATCTTGCCCGCGATGCCAACTGCATGGACCAAAGGGACTTCTCCAAATTCCAGCGGCGTCCTCCGGGCTCGACCCACTCCCACTGAACGAGCGCATTGCCGGCAGGGCTATCGTCATCGCCCAAGACCAGGAACCTCTGGGTCGGGATCGCTTCGGCGGGGGAAGTGGCCGGCTTTTCCGACCTCGCGCTTTCTCCGGAAGACGGCTGTGCTTCGTCTTGCTGTTGTCGACGTGCTCCGACCGAAGGACGCTCAATCTTCTCAGGTTGAAGGTCGAGTTTGTTGAGAGCGTCATCGCGAAGCTGAACCCAAAGTGCCAGACATAGTCCGAAGGCGGCAAGAACCGAAAAAAGAACGATTTGAGTTTTGCGCGACATGACGATCTCGCCAAGAGGAGAGCTTGAAGATGCTTCTGGGGAACTTGATACCCGAGGAATACCTGACTTGGCACGCGATGCCTCACTCACTGATCCTAACCTCGTTGCGCTCAGGAAACGAAGAATCGCCTGTGATGGACGTCGATATGGTGCCGTGGTAGTTGGGGAGTTCCCTAGCGGCGCGGCAAGCTGCAGGTGTCACCGTTGCTCTGGATGAAGGACTCTGGCTTAGGTTCTTCGGGACCAAGCCCAAAGCGGGCGGAGGGCGCGGAGTTTGCCGGGGGTTCCGATAGCGGGAGCTTCGCGGTGTTCCCAATCTAGATCGAGGAAGCCGTCTTCGTCTTGGATGCGGAGCTTCCAGCCGCGGCCTTCGAAGCGACGGCTTTCGATGCGGGCGTATCCACTTTCGTCGGGCTCGAAGGCGAGATCTTCGGGTCTGAGGAGGAGGGATACTGCGCCTTCGTGAGCGTTGACGAGGGGCACTTGGCCAAAAGATGTGGTTGCCGTTTTTCCCGCGGCGCTTGCAGCGCGGAGGCTGCCGCCGCCGGTGAGTTCGGCGATTTGAGGAGTTGCCGGAGCCTCGTAGACCTCGCGCGGTGAACCCCGTTGGCACAGGGAGGGGCCGTTTTTGTCGGTACCCAAGACGATGACTTCGTCGGCTATGGCTAAGGCTTCGACGCGGTCGTGGGTCACCATCAAAGTGGCGGCAGCGACATTATGAAGCATGTGTCTTAGTTCGGTGGCGAGGTCGTTGCGAAGCTTGGCGTCGAGGTTGGCGAAGGGCTCGTCGAGCAGGAGCAAAGTGGGGCGGGGGGCTAAGGCACGGGCCAAGGCGACCCGTTGTTGCTGACCACCGGAAAGCTCGGCGGGGCGGCGAAACTCAAAGCCCTTGAGGTCGACTAAGTCCAGGAGTTCTTTGACTCGCTGGGCACGTTGGGGGCGGGGAACGCCGAAGCCGATGTTGGCGGCGACGTCGAGATGAGGGAAGAGGGCGTAGTCTTGAAACACCATGCCGATGCCGCGCTTTTCGGCGGGAACCAGCTCGCGCTTGCCGTCGACGACGAGGCGACCTCCGATTTCGATGGTGCCGCTTTGAGGGCTGACGAAGCCGGCGATGGCACGGAGCAGGGTGCTCTTGCCGCAGCCGGAAGCTCCTAAGACGGAGACGAATTGAGTGGCGGCGACATCGCCGCTGAAGGCGCGCAGAACGGGGCCGTCGCCGTAGTCGACGTTGAGGTTTTCGATCTTCAGTGGCAGTGAGTTTGAATCAGACATGGCGTCTCCATCGCGCCACCGCAACCTGTGCGGCGACGGCTATCAAGGCGATCGTAGCGCCGGCGAGGCCCGCTTGCATGTCGTTGCCGTCGTCGTAGCTGGCGTAAAGCTGGTAGCTGAGCGAACTCCAACCGCGAGGTTGAAGCATCAAGGTGACGGGTAGTTCTTTGATGATGGAGACGCCGACGAGGATGGCGGCGCCGGCGATGCCCGGGGCTAAGACGGGGAGTTGGATACGGCGAAACAAGCGACTTTGCTTCGCTCCCAGGCTTCGGGCCGATTCCTCCTGGCGAATGTCGAGCTGGCGTATCGCCCCTTGGAGGGCGGCGAAGGCCTGAGCCAAAAACCGTAGGCCCAAGCCCGCCATGATGAGGATACCGCTTTGGCGCACTTGATCGTGCCAGGGCGTGTTGGTCTGGCGACTGACGGCGAGGGCCGCGGATAGCAATCCCAATGCGACGAGGATGCCGGGTAGGGCGTTGGAGGCGTAGACAAAAAGTTGGACGCCGCGACCCCAAAACGACCGTCCTCGCGCCACCAACCAAGCGGGAGCAAAAGCCAAAAGGATGGCGATCGTGGTCGCGGTGATGGCGATCCCCAAGCTGGTCAGGGCGGGTTCGATGACCGCATCTCGCCATCCCAAATCCCAAGCTTCGGAGCGAAAGGCCGCGGGGAAGATCCAGTCGGCTAAGACGGCCAAGGGCAAGACCACGCCGAATCCGACCGGCAGCAGGTGCAGGGCGTAAGCCGTGAGCCTCGCCGCTCCGCGCAAGGTACGCGGCGACGACTTGCGGTGCGCGCCTTGCCCGCGTCTGTCGATGGCGCTGGGCTGTCCCTGAAACCAATAAGACGCGATCAGCAGAGGCAGCGTGATGGCCAAGACTCCAAAGCCCAAGAGCACGGCGAGCCCAAGCTGTTGCTCTTGCCAAGCCTGGTAGATGCTCCAAGTGAGGACTGGGAAGTCGAGGATGTCGACGACGCCGAAGTCGGCGATGGTGTAGAGCAAGATCAAAACGAAGGCCTGCGTGAGCGCCGGTCGCAGTCGCGGCAAAGTGATCTTGATGAAGCGCTGGAATGCCGTGGCCCCGAGGCTGCGCGCGGCTTCGTCTTCGCTACACCCAAGGCCGAGCAAGCTACTCCCGATGAGAATCTGCGCGTAGGGCGCCGTCGCCAACGTTAAAACGAAGGCCGCCGGGAACAGTCCCAAGAAGTTCTGTTCGCCGTAGAGAAAACTCGCGAAGCCACCGGGCGAGAGCGCGTCGCGCAAGGTCATCGCGATCAAGTAGCTCGGCAGGGCGAAAGGCAACAGCCCCGCGAGTCCCAAGAGTTTTCGACCCGGGTAATCGCAGCGGTGTTGCAAAAAAGCCAAAGCCGTGCCCAAGGCGAGGGCCGCGGGACAGACCAACAAAGCGAGTAGCAGGCTGCGCGGGAGCGGCCCGGGCTCGGGATTCCCGTCGGGGCCAATTTGAGTCATGAGGTCATCGAGACCGAGGGCGGCGGGAGCTGCGAATCCACTGCTGGGCGGGTTGATCCCGATGGCGATGAGGCCCAAGAGCGGCAACAGCGCCGCCGCCGCCGCGAGCCCGGCCCAAACCTTGAGCGCGAGCGTGTGGCTCGACTTTCCGGTCGCGACCTTGGGAACCTTGTTCACCGAATGCCGAGGCTTTTCAGGAGGGCGTTGGTGGGCCCAATATCGATCAGGTGGCGCTGGTCGACTTCGTCGAGGCCAATCTCATCGAGGGGCTTAAGATCCGCGTGAGCTTTCACTCCCGCCGCGATCGGATATTCGAAGTCTTTCTCGGCGAAGTAGCGTTGAGCTTTTTCGCTGAGCAAAAACTCGATGAGTTTTTCGGCGAGCGCTTGTTGCTGGGGGTCTTTAGTGACGATGCCGACGCCGGCCACGATCAAGATGTTGCCAGGGTCTTTGGCTTCAAAGCTGTGGTTGCGCGCTTTCAGGTTGGGGTTTTGCTGGCGTGCGCGATGAAGGTAGTAGTGGTTGACCCAACCCATATCAACGCGGCCCTCGGCCACGGCTTTGACTTGGGGCGAGTTCTTTTGAAAGCGCATCGGTTCGTTGCGGTTGACGGCGCTCAGCCAGTCGCGCGTCTTCGATGCGCCCCAACGGTGCCGAAGGTGACTGAGGTGAGCTTTGAAACTGCCGTTGGCGGGAGCCCAAGATAGGCGTCCCTTCCACTTGGGATCGGCCAGATCTTCGATTTTTGCCGGCAGCGAATCGACGGCGACGCGGTCGGGGTTGTAGACCAAGACGCGGGCGCGCCCACTCGTACCGACCCAACGCCCGTCCGCATCGCGAAACTGCGAGGCCACGCGCTCAAGGAGTGATGGCGAGATCTTTTGGAGGTGCTCGGCCGCGGCCAGCGCGCCGAGGTGACCAGAGTCTTGGGCGAAGAAGACATCGCAGGGGCTTAAGTCGCCCTCGGCCGCGATGACGTTGGCGAAGGTCGCGGTCTTGTCGTAACCAATCGACAACTTGATGCCGGTGGACTTCTCGAACTCGGCAAGGATGGGGGCGACGAGGGCTTTGGTTCGGCCGCAGCGGATGACGAGGGATTTTTCGTCTTGAGCTGCATCGTCGGAACAGGCGGAGGCCAAAAACCAAAGGAGGGGGAGAAGCCAAAGGAGGGGGAAGAGCCAGATCATCCCGAGATTCGGGCGGCACTCGCGTTGAAACATGGAGACTCTCGAGGCGGACGTTGCGGGTCTGGCGCCTTCATTCTGCGCTTTGAGCGCAAGAAATCCAGTCGGCGGGCCAGAAC
>JAZGFI010000185.1:0-36451 GCA_036479435.1 Planctomycetota bacterium
GAAATCTTCCACCCCTACCCGGAACAACGCCTGTGCGTCATTACCTAAGGCAGGAGCCCAGTGCGATAATTCCGCTCGCTGGGATCTGTGCGGGGGGCCTCGGGTGACCGAGGTCCCTACCGCGACATAGCAGGTTATTTGCAACTCCAGGCCCATCTTAGGGAATCTGCATCTAAGTTGCCGCCGGAGATCGCGATGCCGACTCGTTTGCCGGCGAGCTGTGGCGCTAGCTTGCTGAGCCCGGCCAAGCCCGCGGCTCCGGCCCCTTCCGCGATGTTGTGAGTGGTGCGCAGTAAGCGCCGCATGGCGGCCCCGATCTCATCTTCTTCTACGGTCACGAAGCCTTTGAGTCCTTTTTGCATCGTGGGGAAAGTCATCTCGTAGCAGCTTCGCGTTGCCAAGCCATCGGCGATGGTGTCGGCGGTCGCAGTCGTGCGTGGCTCGCCGGCGTGCCATGAATCGTGCGTCGCGGAGGCCCGGGCCGCTTGGACGCCGTAGATCTCAATCTTTGGACTGAGGCTGGCGGCCACCGTAACGGCTCCCGCGACCTGAGATCCGCCCCCGACGGCTAAGACCAAGGCGTCGAGCTCTGGCTGTTCTTGCAGCATCTCAAGGCTGAAGGTGCCCGCGCCCGCGATCACTTCGCGATTGTTCGTCGAGTGGACCAAGGTCAAGTTGCGCTCACTGACCAGTCGATCGGCGATCTTGATCGCCTCGTCATAGTCGGCTCCGTCTTCGATCAGCTCGGCGCCCAGCGCCTTCATGGCTTCGTTTTTTTCGGGATTGTTACCGCGGGGCACACAGATGACGACGGGCACGCCGAAGGCCTTGCCAGCGTGGGCTAGCCCCAGCCCGTGGTTGCCGCGGGTGGCCGCGACCACGCCGCGGGCCCGCGCCTCCGCCGAGAGTAAGGTCAGCACGGAAAGGCCATTTCTGACTTTGAAGGAGTTGGTCGGCAAGTGGTTTTCGTGCTTGACCCAAACTTTGAGGCCGTGACCGAGCTCTTGGTCCAAGACCCCATAGTTGCGAAAGGGGGTTGTCGCCAGATGTGGCTTCAAACGGCACTGAGCGAGGAGAATGTCCCTAAAGGTCACGGCGTCCACGGCAGTCTCCTATCGTCGGTGAAAAGAGGAAGCCATCTGGTATCTTCTACTTGGCTTCCATTTTCAAGCCTGTGGCGCATAATCCCCTATCCTCTGGGACCTTCAGTTCAAAAAAGGACAAGCGACTGAAATTCATGGGCGCTGCGATCGATATCCAACATTTGCGTTTCAGCCGAGGACGGGGCTCACAAGCTCGTGTGATTCTCGACCTGCCGCGATTCGAATTGGCGTCCGGCGCCGAAGTCTGTGTGGTGGGCGGCTCCGGCAGCGGCAAGACCACTCTTTTGAACCTCATCGCGGGGATTCTTCGCCCTGACCGGCGCTCGGTCGCTGGGGGGGCGACGCCCGTCATGTGCGTGGGAGGAACCGACACCCTGGGTTTGTCCGAGGCGCAACGTGACCGCTGGCGAGCGCAGACACTCGGCTACGTTTTTCAGACCTTCAATCTCCTTCAAAGCCTCAGCGCTCTCGAAAACCTGCTCATCGCCCAGAGTTTCGCGGGCCAAAATAGCGACGCGGCTCGCGCCCATGCCTTGGACCTTTTGGGTCGAGTGGGTCTCGGCCGACTGGTTGACGTCAAGCCGGGCCGCCTTTCTGTGGGCGAGCAACAGCGCGTGGCCATTGCGCGGGCGATTGTGAACCGTCCCGCTCTGGTCTTAGCCGACGAACCGACCGCCAACTTGGACGACGAACATCGAGATTCTGTCTTGGCGCTCTTGCGCGAGCTCGTCAAAGAATCGGGCAGTGCCTTGTGCCT
This sequence comes from Planctomycetota bacterium, assembly GCA_036479435.1. Classification (GTDB taxonomy): domain Bacteria; phylum Planctomycetota; family DRQF01; genus JAZGFI01. Next base: position 1,861 of record JAZGFI010000185.1, read on the forward strand.
CGTGACTCACGACGCCGCGATCAAGGCTCAGTTCGACCGGGTCGAAAGCATGTCGGAGTTGAGCGCGTGAGTTTATTCACCTACGTTCTGCGCGGCTTGAAACAACGCCCATTGTCCTCGGCGCTTACGGCTTTAAGTGTGGCGCTTGGCGTGATGTTGGTGACCTCGATTCTCGCCGTGCAGCACGAGGTCGAACGCAGCTACGGGCGTCAATCGGCGGGCTACTCTCTCGTCGTGGGGCCCGCAGGTTCACCCCTAGAGTTGGTCTTGAACAGTGTCTACCACGTGGGGATGAGCCCGGGGCTGTTGCCGTTTTCCGCCCTGAGAGAGCTCGAAGGCAAAGAGTGGGAGCGCTTTGTTCGACACTGTGTTCCCTACGCGGTCGGCGATTCCTACCGCGGCTACCGCGTGGTCGCGACCACGGATGCCGTGTTCTCAGAGCATTTCCCTCAACCGGCCGGGGCGGGCAAAGAGAAGTTTTCGGCCGGTGGTCCCTTTGAGTTTGACGCTAAGAAACTCGACTACGCTCTCGACTTGTTGCGCCGAAAAATTCCCTTGCCGCCAGACGAGGCCGGTCGTCAGGCCGTCTTGGGCGCAGAGGTCGCGCAACAACTGGGCCTCGGCGTCGGTGATGACATCGAACCGACGCACGGCATTGAAGGCGATCATCGCCATTCCGCTCGTCACCGTTGGCGCATCAAAGGCGTTTTGAAGTCGACCGGCACGCCCATCGACCGCGTCGTCTTCATCACCCTCGATTCCTTTTACCGCATACCAGAGCACTCCGGGGGTCGGATGCCCGTCACCGGCGAACCCGCCTTGTCGGCAATCTTGGTCTTTCCCCGCGGCGGCTACGCCAAGGCCGTCGTCCTGACAAACCTCCGCAAGCGCGGTGACCTGCAAGTCGCGGACGTCCCGACCGAGATCGGACGCTTGATGAGCATCGTTGGCAACGTCGATAAGCTATTCTTCATCATGGCCATCCTCGTGTTGTTCGTGGCGCTCATCGGCATCACGGTGGCCATTTACAACTCCATGAACGAGCGCCGCCGCGAGATCGCGATCCTGCGCGCCTTAGGCGCCGGGCGTCGTGCCGTGTTCGCCGCCATCGTCGGAGAAGCCGTCGTTTTGGCCGCTGTCGGCGGCTTGATCGGTTTCATTGCGGCTCGCCTGCTGCTTTTGGGCGCCGACCGTATCCTCCGCGAGGCGGCGGGCTTGTCGCTCCAACGTCCGGAATTCCGCTTCCAAGAACTCCTCGTTTTGTTGGTGGTGGTCGCAGCGGGCGCCGTGGCGGGTATGATCCCGGCATGGAAGGCCTACCGAACCGACGTCGCGGCGAATCTCGCTCCGCTCTCATAGTCACCCTGTCCGTCATCGTCGCGGTCATGACCATGGCTTTGGCCCCGGCATGCTCGGGTTCCGACTCCGAGGCTCCTCGCGATGCCCCTGTGGTCGTGAAAGCTGAGGACTTAGACATCGGATCGAAGGAGGCCCACACCGGAGACGTCCTGGCGGACGCGGTGTTTGGCATCATCCGCGACCTCGTTGAACTCAAAAAGACCAAAGCCAACCGCGAAGAACTTGTCCAACAACTCCGGCTCGAAGTCGATCGTTTGGGCCTGGGTGAAGTCGCTAAGCGCGGTGCCGCCGTCACCGGCGTCATCGATGAGATCATCAGCCAGTCCGAACGGTTTCGGCCTCGCGATGGCAAACCCGGCCAAGTCACCGGCCAGCAACGCCTGTTTATTGTTAGCCGTGCCCAAACCACCGCGGATCGACTTCGGGACACCCTGAAGGGCATTGTGGCGCAAGACGGCGATCACTTCGATCATGACCCGGCCCCCTTACTCGCCCCCGCGATCGACGAAGTCGACGTCCCAATGGGCTATCTTTCCTTGTCGTGGAAGACCATCGCCAACTTCGAGTTCAGCGTCGGCATGACGCTGCCAGCCAATGTCCAAGCTTTGAACGGCAAAAAAGTCGGCATCGCCGGCTACATGATGTCGCTGGGTGAGTACGAAAACATCCGCGAGTTTCTCCTCGTCGAATCCGCCTGGGCCTGCTGCTTCGGGATCGCCCCGGACGTCAATCAGGCCGTCGTCATCAAGCTCCCCGACGACGAGCCAGGCGTTGACCTTGTAACTCTCCCCATCCTCGCCACCGGAAAACTCATCGTCGAAGAACAACGCGAACAAGACTTCGTCATCGGTCTCTACCGCATGGTGGCTGATGACGTCGTCGAAGTCGACTGACGATATCGGCGCCAAGCCAGCCTTAGTCGCCCACACTTGATGCGAGACGAGCGCCGGCTACTTGCTTTTCGTCTTCTCGAGCTCTCGTTGTGTGGCCTTGAGGCGGCGTTGCAGTTCGGCGGCGTCTTTGACGGCCTCACGGGCGAGGCGGCGCGCGCGGCTTAGTTCTTGATCTTGCTTGGCAAGATTGCGCTCGAGCTGATCGGTCTTGGCGTGGAGAGACTTCAATTCCTTACGGACGGTCTGCATGGTTCGCTTGTAGTCGATGTTTTCGCGTTCGGCGTTTTTGCAAGCGGATTTGGTCTTGGCGAGCTTGCTTTCGGCGGTGATGGCGCGGCGTTCGAGATCGCCGCTACTGCCGCTGGGGCGGAGTTTCTGCGCGGTCACTTGGCGTTCGAGTTTGCGGATGCGTTGTTTCATGCGCGGGTGTTCGCGGAGCTTGGTGAAGGCGCTCTTTTCGAATTCGCGGATGCTTTTGGCCATTTCGGATTTAGATTCGATGACGGCGCTTAGGCGTTTTTTGGCTTTGGCTCGGGATGCTCTCAGCTCTTCACGAGTTTCTTTGAGCTGGCTAAGCGCCCGGCCTTTCTCGTTGAAGAGATCACCAAGTTTTTTGCGTTGGGCGCTGGCGCGTTGGCTGGCTTCGTAGAACTTCTTTTTCTCGCGTTCCAGTTGTTTGCGGTAATCCAAAGCCTTGCTTCGGGAGTGCTCAAGGGCGGTTTCTGACTCGCGGCGAAAGCGCGTGAGTTGCGCGTTCTGTTCACTTTGGACTAAGCGCAACTTGTCGGAGTTGTCGTACTTCACCTGGAGTTCGCGAAACTTCATTTCGAGTTCCGGGTCGATGTCTTGGGCACCTTCGAGGTTCGTTTCGAGGTAGTAGGCGGTTTCGTCGAGGCGGCGATTCAAAAAGCCACGCGCGGCTTCGGCCACGCGGGAGTTGACTTTGGCGATGGCGAGAAAGTTCCTTTGCTCGTGGAACTTTTCCTTCAACAATAGGGCTTGGTCGCGCAGTTCGGCGCGGCTTTTCCGGCTCTGCTGCAGAGCGGAATCCGCTTCTTCGAGTCGGCGGCGGTTGGCCGCGCGTAGCTCTTCGAGAGCCTTGCTCTTGGTGCCGATGGCGCGCTCTTGTTCTTCGGACAACAGGCGAAGACCTGCGAGTTGCGTGCTCGAGTCGGACGAGCTGGAGTTGACTTCCTTCAGCGAGGTTTCAAGATCCTCGATGGTGCGCTTGGCGCCGAGGCTGGACTGATACCAAAGGCCCGAGATGATGAGGGTCAAGGTGGCGGCGAGGAGACAGACGATCTGCCAGGGGCGCGTTGCCGATTGCACGAGGGAACGTTGCTGCATGGAAACTCTCGAGTCGCGGATTAAGGGCTTGGAGGGCCATCATAGAGCGCGGAACCCCAGGGGGCCAAGGCGAGAATTCTTCAGCCAGACAAAAAAGAGGAAGGCTGGAGGCCGGGGGCCTCAATCGCCGACGATGCCGCCGTCTTTGCGGGTGATGGCGACCACGCTCGGGCGGGTTGGCATGCCGTCCTCAAAGTCCGGCCAGCGGGTCGAGGGCTGGGCGAAGTGGAATTCCTTGCCCACACCAGGGTGCTGGATGGCACAGAAAAAAGTCGTGTCGTCGGGCGTGAAGCAAGGTCCGCAGACCTCAGCGCCACGGGGGCTCCGCATGAATAATTTTGTAAGGGCGCGGCCGGGGCCTTGGGTGTCACAGGCGTAGACACCATCGGCGCTGTGCTTGGCGCCATCGGTGGCGATCCACAGCCGGCCCCGCCCGTCAAAGGCCACGTTATCCGGGCAGGAAAGCCACCCGGAATCCGAGACCAGAGACTCTTGGTAGTCAGCTCCGTGCTGGGGGTTTTGGGGATCTCCGGCGCGGATGAACATATCCCAGTGCATTTTGCCCGCGGCGTGGTCGCGATGACCTTTGCTTATCGGTGCGTGAAGTTCAAGGATGTGACCGTGGGGGTTTTTCTCGCGAGGGTTCGCGGCATCGAGCGGAAAATCGACCCCGCGCCGCGAGTTGTTGGTCAAAACGACGTAGACCAGCCCGGTGACTGGGTTGACTTCGACGTCTTCGGGGCGATCCATGCGGGTGGCCCCGAGGAAGTCAGCGGCCGAGCGGGCCTCGATAACCACGTCGGCTTGGGACGAAAAGCCATTGGCCTTGTTCAGCGGTCCCTGCCCGAACACCAGCGGCAGCCAACAAAGCCCCCCGTCGGCGTCAAAGCGCGCCACGGATAGTTCGCCTTCGTCCAACAGGTTCAAGTTGGCGGCACGACTTTTCGGGTCGAAGCGTCCGGCAGTCACGAATCGGTAAAGGTATTCGCCTTTTTGGTCGTCGCCGCTGTAGACCACCACGCGACCGTCGCTATTGATAACGCAATTCGCCGCCTCGTGGCGAAAGCGCCCCAAGGCCGTTCGTTTGACCGCAGGCTTGTCGGGTTGGTAAGGGTCGATCTCGACCACCCAGCCAAAACGGTTGGCTTCTCGAGGGTCTTTGGCGGCATCGAAGCGCGAGTCAAACTGGCGATAGTAGTAGTCGTCTTTGTTGATTTCGTGACGGAGCTGGTTGCGTTCTTCGCGCGGGTCTTTCGAGACGCCGTAGAAGTAATCCTGAAAGTTCTCCTCCGCGCTTAAAAACGTGCCCCAGGGTGTCATGCCCCCGGCGCAGTTCGAGAAAGTCCCGATGACTTCGCAGCCTTGGCTGTCGTCGGTCTTGCTTTGCATCCGCGGATGGCCGCGGGCGGGGCCTCGGATCTCCAATCGCGATTTCCCCATGTCGATGCGGCGGTTGTGGGGACTATCGAGAACCGTTTTCCAGCGGCCGTTCTCGCGTTTGATCTCCACCACCGAAAAACCCTGCGCGGCTAACTCGATGTCAAACTCTTCTTTGCTGACACCTTTTCCGTCCACCGTCGGTTTCTTCGTGCGGCCGGGCTGCATGTTGTGAAGGGTGGTGTACTCGTGGTTGACGCCCAGCAACCCATGGCCGGAGTTGCGACTTCCGAAGGGCAGCGGAAGAAAGCCGACGTAGTCGCAGTTGTAGCCGAACTGTCGTCGTTGGTCGTCGGCGTTCTGCTTCAGGGGTGAAAAGGGCGGCGAGTCGGCGTGAAGAGGATCGCCCCAACGCAACAATGTCTGGGCCTCGTAGCCTTTAGCGACGTGAAGCTTCTCATCCCGACCGCGCTGGATTTCGGGGAAAGTCAGGCTGCTCTTGGGGATCTTGCCGGCGGACTTAGGCGAACTTGCGAGCAAAAGCCTGCTTCCCACGACCTGTACGGCGGCGAGAAAAGCGGCGTTTTTCAACAGCTTTCGTCGGCTCAGGCGCTTCGCCACAATATCCGATAAAAGCGCTTCGTTGGATCGCGGTGAGTTCATTCCCTAATTCCCATTTACTGACGATGACGAGACCATGGGGCATAGCAAAGCCCGGAGCCATGGTAGCTCCGGGCTTTCCTTGGTCTATGTTTCTGGAAACTAATTCTTGGCGTTGATCTTCTCAATCGCGGCCCGTGCGGCCTGAACGACCGCCTTGTCATCCTGGGACAACAGTTCGATCAGAATCGGGAGCACTTCGGCCTTGCCAAGGGTGGCGAGCGATTGAATCGCGAGGACGCGAATCTCCGTGGTCTTAGCCTTCTGGGCCTGTTGAACGAGGGCATCCGCCGCCGATTCAGCACTGAGCCCGGCGCCCGCAGCCCAGTTCTTCCAGCGTTTGACGTGATCAAAATACAATTCGATCCGATTCATGGATTGCGCCGCCGCGGCCTGAACACCAACATCTGAATCCTTAAGAAGCCTCAGCAAGCCCGGGCCAACATCAAGGTCGGCAAAACGGACCGAAGCTTCCGCCATGAACTTGCGGACACTGGCATCGGGATCGGAAAAGAGCGGCTTCAGTTTCTCGAAAGCCGTTTCGCCCTGAAGATTCAGCAGACGTTCCGCGGCCACGTATCTGATCTTGCCTCGGGAGTCCCCAAGGAACTTCTCAAGGGACGCCACCTGATCCGCAGGCCAACGTTGGATGACCGTTCGATGGAGTTGGGAATGACCATTAAAGCTGGGCGATGCCACGATCTCTTCGCGGAATAGATCTTGGTACTTATGAACTGCGGTATCGAGCGCGCTCTTGCGCAGTACCACGTTCTTGGATGCCAAGGCCGTCCCGATGATGCTTCGGGCAAGATCCTTCGGGAAGTGGACATCGCTTGCACGCCGGGCGAGCTGCGATTGCAGGTCGAGTTTCAGGTGTTGGGGGGCCTTCGACCAGCGCTGCGCCACCGCAAGCGTGACCGACGGCGGAATCCGACGGCTGTTGTATCCACCCGACGTGACGACGGGATGGCAGTACATACTGAGGACGTCCTCCCAGGCGGCGGCAATGTTTTGACCCAAGGCCACACTGATGGCACGAGCGGCGAGGCTTGGGTCGGCCAAATGAGAGTCAGAGGAGCGGTAATAGTTTCCTGATGAGACGGCGACGCCGATATGCGCGAAACCACGAAGGACTCGTTCAGATTGACCGGCAGGATTCTGGTCTGATTCAGCGAGCCGAAAAGAGTCGATTTCTCCGGACATGAGGCCCGCTTCGTAGGCGGCCACAAGATGCTTGGACGAGGCCTCAGTTCCTGATGTCAGCACGGCAAGAAACAAGTTATTGCGTTCTTTTGAGGCTGGCCATTTGCTTGGGATGCTAAGCAGAGGCGCCAAGAGATCGATGTGAAATCCTCCCCCCTTGTTGGTGTTGGAATACGCTGCAACGAACACCGCCTTTGGATGGGGCTTTACGAAGCCTTCCAGCAAAGCCAAAGCACCGGGCATGACGTGGGCGGAGCTTGCGAGCACAGAGATGAGCGCGCGGTCGAGCCTTGAGTTGCCATGTTCATTCGCATCGATGCGGTCCTCGGCCATCTTTTTGAGTTTCGGAAAGGACTGCTCCGCCAAAGGCGAGATCACCAGGACCCAGAGGTCATCGGCATTCGTCTTGCCGAGCACCTCAAGAACTAGTGAGCTATGCTTACGCAACTTGTGGCGCACGATCCACTGGTCCCAGGCCGAGATTCCCGGTTTCACATACCCGTGGGCCGCGAGCCTAAGGACATCCTCGATTTCGCTTGGGGATTTCGAACTCCCTAAGAAACCTTGAACCCACGAGCTGAGATGAAGTTCTAAGGAGCTTTGCGCCCGCTGGCTAGTAGCGGCAGTCTTGCTCTGGCCCCAAGCCTTCGCGATGCGGAGGAGCTCGGCGGCGCTCACCTGATCTGGATCTCCGAGACAAGCATGTGCGCCGGCGAATTGTTCTGCGAACGAAGCTCCCAGAATGATCCCATCTTTGGAAGTGGGTCCGTATTGTTCGAGGCAATCAAGCAGGAGTAATCGACCCGAATCGGCGAGTGGAAAAGCGCTCGAAACCAGAGTGCGGAACGCGAGGTGGCTCAGCTCGGTGTTCTGACTTTCGATGCAACTTTTCAGTGCGGACGCAAAGGCCTCGTGATCGTTGAGCGACGGCATGATATGGCTGTTGACCCAACCGAATCCACGCTCTTTCACTGAGTTCAGGAAGTAGATTTTGGCCTCATCGTTCGGGCCGTTCAGGAGTTCAACGGCCACCTTGGCATTCGGCCCACCGAGGTCTTCACGATTTCTGACGTCGTTACTCATGTGAGCTCCCATCTCACGAAAGAGTAGGTCGATGGCTAGCCGCTGAACGAAAGTGTCTTCATCGAGCATGAATCGCGAGACAGCATCGCGCACCGGCTTCCGGGACAAAGCCCTTCCGGATTCTCGATAGTTCTTCGTGAGCCCCCCGATGACCGCGCGCCGAAGGTACTGGTCACCGGATCCGCGGACATTATCGAAGAACTTGGCCGCGATTTTTCCCCCGATACGGGCGATCGTCACCACGAGTCGGCCCAGGTCATCGGAGGCATCGGTGCGGTTTTTGATCTCAAAGGCCAAGGGCCCAACCGCGGGCTTGCCGATGAACACGAGGCTGTTCTGCGCGTCCTCCCAATCCTGGGTCATCTCACGCACTTTGTGGATCGCATCGCGAATGCGTGCGGTCAGGCGCTCGTCATCTTGATCAGGTTCGCCGCGCAGAATGGCGCTGGCGAGTTTCGCCGCGGGGCCCTCGCCGGCGGCGGAGCGCTGGAAAGCCTCTTGGGCCTTGTTGTCTTTACCGAGAGTGCGATAGCAGCGAGCCAAGCCCAGCCAGGCCTCGGCGCTTTTTTCGGCGGAGATTGTCGGCAGCGCGGTAAGCTCGCGATAAATTGCGGCGGCGCTGTCAATGTCGTTCTCTTGACTGAGGACGGTCTGAGCTTTGGCGAGAAGCTGTTCCGATTTTCTGGTCTGCGGGGCGGCAAGACAAAGGTTGCCGACACAAATCACGATCGCGATGAATGCGATCGAGATGACTTTTGAGTTCTTCATGGCGTGGTCTCCTTTTTTGGTGTCCATCGCAATCATTGTCGGATTCCTGAAAGTCATGGTGTTCGAAGGTCGTCAACTCGCGGTCAAGAACTTGTCAAGTCCGGGGTCAGCTCTAAGCGGTAGCCAGCGCCGTGGACAGTCAGGATGTGCTGCGGGTTTTTGGGATCGTTCTCGATCTTTCGCCGCAGGTTCAAAACGTGCGTGTCGACGGTGCGGTTGGTGACGGACTCGCCTCCGCCCCAAACTTCATTTAGAAACCGCGCTCGCGACACGACCGCGCCGGATTCCCGTTTGAGCAAGACCAGCATGGCCGCCTCTTTGGGGGTCATCGCTTCTTTGAGGTCGCCTTTGCGAATGCAGAATTGAGCGAGGTCGATTTCGACTTCGCCGATCTTGAAGTTCTTCTCTTCCGGGCTGCCGCCATCGTCTTCGCTCAGGCGGCGTTCTTTGCGCAAAAGGCCCTTCATGCGGGCCAAAAGTTCGCGAAGGCTGAAGGGCTTGGTGACGTAGTCGTCGGCGCCGAGCTCAAGGCCCAAGACGCGATCGTTCTCGTCGCTGCGCGCGGTCAATAAGATGACGGGAACCGACAACTGGTGTTCGCGCAGCCCGCGCAAGATCTCAAGGCCGCCGCGCCCGGGAAGCATGATGTCCAAAACGACGAGGTCGAAATGGCGGGAGTAAAGCAGTTCTTCGGCGCTGCCGCCGTCCGCAGCAACCGTCGTGTCGTAACCCTCCATCGTGAAGGCGTCTTCGAGGCCTAAACGAAGGGTGGGGTCGTCTTCGACGATCAAGATTCGGGCGCTCACGATGCCGGCTCCTCTTGGACGAGGCTGAGGACAAAGGCCGCGCCCGGGCCGCCGCCGTCGCGGGGCTTTTGGATCGTTAAGTCGCCGCCGTGGTCGCGCAAGATGCTGCGGGCCAGATTCAAGCCGAGTCCCACTCCGGGCACACTGCCATCGCGTTGTCGTTCACCGCGGACAAAGCGTTCGAAGATGGTCTCTTGTTCGCTCGACGGGACGCCGGGCCCAAAGTCACGGATGGTGAGCTTGTAGTGTCGGCCGTCGAAGCTGCTGCTCACTTCGAGGCGCTCGCCGGAAGGCGCGTACTTTCGGGCGTTCTCAAGGAGGTTGAGGATGGCCTGCACGAAAGCTCCGCGGTCTAGGAGTGTTTGCCAACAAGGTGCTTGCAAGTTGGCTTCGATGACTAAGCCATCACGGGTTGCAACGGGCTCAAAGAGCGCCAGGGTTTCCGCGACGATCTCGTCGACGGTTTCAGGGCGTTTGGCGTAGGCGCGTTCGCCTCGTTCTAAACGACCCAAGTCGAGGACGTTTTCGATCAGCATCGATAAGCGGACCGATTCACCCGAAAGCAGGCGATGGTATTCAGCTCTTTTTTCGGGAGTGGCCACGCGCCCGTCGTGAAGCATCTCGGTGAGGAGGCGGATCGAGGCGAGGGGGGTTTTGAGTTCATGGGTGACGGAGGTCAGAAACTCCGCGCGCGTGCGGGCGGCTGTGGCTTCACGGCGTACCGCTTTGATGGTGGAAAAGAGCGTTAGCGCAAACACTAAGGCCATCAAAAGCAGTAGGCCCGTGAGGAAAAGGGCGCCGGTTCGCGAAGAAGCGTTGGAGCGCGGCGCGGGCAAAAGTGCAAGGCCCGGGGCGAGGGTCCGCGCCTCATGCCTGGGGCTGAGGCCGAAATCGAAGCTGAGGCGAGATCGGTCGCGGGCGAGGTACTCGGCGAGGTCGAGAGCTTTCACGATGGCACCGTCGCCGCGCTTGCCGCCATTGGCCAAGGGATACCACAAAAGCAGTTTGTCGCCGTCGCGCCAAATGCCGCTGTCGCCGCTGGCCGTCAAAAGGTCAAGTCGGGAGCCTACGCGTTTGAGGAACGCGCGTCGGCGGCGCGTCAGTTCGGCATCGAGGCGCAGGCCGGGCGTGCGGCGGGGTGCAAAGTCGTTGAGGCGCGAAAAAAAGTTATCGGCCTGAATCTTAGGTAGTAGCCCAAGTCGTAGTCCCAAGCTCGCGGTGAATTCAAAACCCGCCACGGCGCGAATGAGGTCCAACTGGACGAAGGCGGCGCGGGCTGTGAGCGGAGTTAGTTGGGCTTCGTTGAGGGCGGTGGCGAAGTCGCGAATGTCCTTTTGAAGGCTTTCGCTGGTCACATCGTTCAGGGTAGTCGGAGCGGCCGAGTCGAGATGGCGTTGATACTGCCGGACGCGTATCCAAAGGCAGGCTCGTTTGAGAGCTAACCTGTCGATCTCACTGAGCTCTTGGTGCATCGAGACGCCGCCCAAAAGTTCGAGCGCCTGTGCGCTGTCGCGCTCGCCAAATTCCTTGCCCGCGCTGGCCTTCATGGCTTCGCGCGCTCGCCAATGAAGGTCGAGATCCCAAGGCTGAAAGGCTGGTGGCTCTAACCACTCCACGTTATTGCCAACGACGAGTTGCCCATCCTTGACCTGAAAACGCAATGAACTGTCGATGGCGTCGAGGGTGCGGGGGTCTTGGAGTTCGCGGCGCAGGCTCTTAGCCATCCCATCCGTGGCGCGTTCGGCCTCACGCTCCGCCTTTTGCTCTGCGTCGCGCGCCGTTTGCCACAAGCTCGTTAGCCCAAAGACCAACAGACCCCCGCCTGTCAACAGGACGAGGGTCAGCAGCCAAGGCAGAGTCAAAAAACTTCGGGTAGCCATGAAGCCCAGTCTAGCCCCACCCCCGCCAAACATGTCAAAAACATGTCAGGCAAACCCTGAACACCTGGGTCAGACCAAAGTCACTACCCTTTGCGCCCCGCAAATCAGGCGGCGGCCCCAAGGCCAGGCGCGAGGCCTACCAGTAGCTTTCGATGTGGATCTGACCCGAGTGTTCTTTGGGCTTGTGCATCTCGAAGCCACGATTTTGGAGCATGGTTTTCATGCCCTCGATCATGGCGGGGTTGCCGCACAAAAAGACGTGGGTGTTTTCGGGCTTCATGGGGAAGCCCCATTTCTCATCGAGGTAATGGCGTTCGAAGAGGTGGTTGATGTGTCCGGTCTCGCCATTCCAGGGCATGGCCTCTTCGGAACCCCGACTCAAGATGGGGATGTAGTCGAGGTGATTGCAAACCTGACTCAGGCTGGTGAGCTCTTGCCGGTAGCCGAGATCTTTGCGGCCGCGAACGCCGTGGAAAATTGACCAGCGTCGGTGACCATCCTCGGGCAAGTGGGTTCGCGCCATGCTCATGAAGGGAGCGAGGCCGGTGCCGGTGGAAATCAAGGCGAGGTTGGCATCCGCCGGGACATCTTCGAGGGTGAAGTGGCCCTTCATCTCTGGGGAGAGCCAAACGCGATCGCCGATCTCGAGGGCAAACAAGCGCGGCGTGAGCGCACCTTCGGGCACCATGACGACATAGAATTCGATGAACTCGAGCTGGTTGGAGCCAGACGCGATCGAGTATGCGCGCTTGATCATCTTCTCGGGTGGGCTCGGGGTCTCTTCGATCGCAGCACCCACGGCGCGCCGCGCTTGGCCCGGCAATCCGAGAACACCAAACTGTCCCGGCTGATAGCTGTGTAGGTCCCAACCGTCGGGCTCAAAACGAAAAACAGCCAGCCCCGGCGAGATCTCGACGCGTTGTACGAGCACCGCGTTCAGCTTTTTCGGATCCTGATGCATCTAAGTTTCCTGTTCCTTCAAGATGCGTCGCATCATAGCAGGCAACCCCCCTTCCCGGGGCGGTCTTGTTAAGATCGTTGGCGATCAAAACAGCCCCACGGAGCCCACGCTCATGGTCGACCCCAGCGATGTAGCCCCCTCCTTCCAACTTCCCAACCAAGATGGTCACTCCATTGATCTGAAGGACTTCTTGGGGCGATGGGTGGCCCTTTATTTTTACCCTCGTGACGATACGCCGGGCTGAAACGTTCAAGCCACCGACTTCTCGGCGCGTGTCGCCGAGTTCGAAGAGCACAACGCCGTGGTCTTGGGCTGCAGCCCGGACTCCATCGAGTCCCATCGCAAGTTCAGCAAAAAGCGCAGCCTTGAGATCTCACTCCTCTCGGACCCTTCGAAAGAGACCATGACCGCCTACGGAGGTTATGGCCCCAAGTCGATCCTGGGCGTGAAGACGAAAGGGGTCATCCGGTCGACGGTTTTGATTGATCCTGAGGGCAGAGTTGCCGAAGTTTGGCGTCCTGTCCACGCAAAAGGGCATGCTGATCTCGTTTTGGCAAAACTCCAAACGCTCAATAGTAGCCCCTGAGGGCCCGTTTTCGACGTATTACCACTGCCGAGTACCCCGCGACGAGAAAAAACCCCTTGACGCACTCAGACAAATTGTCTTGGATGGCCGAATAGGGATCAGACAATTCGTCTGACCGAGGCCCATCCGGGGAGCAATATCGTGGTTCGTCGCGGAAAAGACGTCACCAAGGCTGAACTCGCGGTTCTGCAGGTCTTGTGGAAAGGGGGCGAACCTTCCATTCGCAGCCTCGCCGATGTGCTTTATCCGGGCGGTGCCGCCTCGGATTACGCCACGGTTCAAAAACTTCTGGCCCGACTCGAAAAAAAAGGCTTCGTGACTCGCCGCCGCGAAGGCGGGCGAAACCTATACGCCGCGGCCTTGGATCGTGACGACCTCATCGCCCGGCGGCTTCAAGAAACCGCAGAGTCTTTGTGCGAGGGGTCATTGACTCCCTTGCTCACCAACCTTGTCCGTGCCAACCGTCTCTCATCTGAAGAGCGATTACGGCTGCGCCAGCTCATGGATGAGCTGGAAGAGCGGGAGGATTAGCCGGTGGTTGGTGTCGAAGCCCTTTTGGTCAACGCGGTCTGGGCTCTGCCGTTGGCAGCCTTGGCCTGGCTGACAAGCCGAGTGTTCAAAAGACGCCCGTCCTTGTCGCACGCCTTATGGCTGCTCGTGCTCTTGAAGTTGATCACGCCGCCGCTTTGGGAGTTGCCCCTGTTGGGAGCGCGGGCTGACTACTGGCCTTCCAGCCTGGGGTCCGTAGATCAGGCTGACTCCCGGCAAACGCCGTTGGCAACCATGACGCCAAATGAGATCTCTTACCACGCCGGCAACTTGGCGGAGTCAGACGAGATCGGTTTTGACTTCCAGGAACCCGCCACGTTTGATGCGAACGAAATCCAGATGAGGCCAAGGTCTCGGGTCGAGAGTACCGATGCCTGGCGTCGGTCACGGACCCTCGCGATCTGGATCTGGCTCCTGGGCTCAGCCCACGTCGGCGCGATCGCTGTGAATCGAATCCGGCGTTTTCGGCGCGCCTTGCGAGCCGCTTCCAATCCGAGCCCCGCCCTTTTTCGTCGCTTGCGGCGGATCAGTGACTCAATGGGCCTTGAGCGCCCGCCGCGCTTGCTTTGCCTTGAAGCTCGATTGTCGCCGATGTTGTTCGGTGTTGGTCCGTGGACGACCTTGCTTATTCCGGCGGGCCTCGAGCGAAAACTACGCGCGAACGAACTCGAAGCGCTTTTGTTGCACGAGTTGGCTCACTACCAGCGGCGAGATCACTGGGTGCGAGTCGTGGAACTCGTGGTTGGCATCGTCTTTTGGTGGCACCCGGTTTTGTGGTGGGCGCGTCGCGAGTTGCGGCGCGCTGAAGAAGCAGCCTGCGACGCCTGGGTCGTGTCGGCTCGGCCCGCGCTGCGCAAGGCCTATGCCCGTGCCCTTATTCGTTGTGTTGATTACGTCGCCGGAGTGGCTCAACCGGTACCGCCGGTTGCCAGCCCGCTTGGCGACGCGGGATTTCTTTTGAAAAGAGTGGAGATAATCATGCAAAAACAGACTTCGAAACGCTTGTCATGGCTGACGCGCATGGGCCTAGTTGCCCTGGCCCTTTTCGTGCTGCCTTTGTTGCCGACCTTTGCGCAAGACCTATCGACGGAGGAAGCGCAACTCGCGGAGTTGATCGAGCTCGAAGAAAGAGAGCTACCTGAGCCACCGGAGCCACAAGAGCATCAAGCGCTAAGAGAGGCGCAAGAACTGAAGAACCTCGCCTCCGCTCGCGCCAGTCTGCGCCTCGCGAAGCAGCAACAGTCTCAATCGAATCTGCCCCAGGAGATTCGAATCGAAAAAGCCGTCATCAAACGCCTGAAGCGCGTCATGAGGCGCGCGCCCAGCGCCCCCCTCAAGCACGAAATCGCCGCTTGCGCGGATCGCTTGGACGCACTCGTCATCAAAAGAGCAATCCTTCGCCGCTCGAACCCTAGACGCGGGCGGGCCAAGATGGACGAGCTGCACGCAAAACTTGCCCAGATTTCGGCAGAAGAGGCGACCCTGCAGGATTACCTCAGGTTGCAGGAGCTTGGGCGAAGGGAAATCGACAAGAGGAAAGAGGAATTGGAGCTACGGCAGATGACTCTTCAGCAACTGCGGCGGGACTTGAATCTCAGAGCTGAGGAGTACCAGAACCTACGCCAGGCAAAAGAGCAACTGGCTCTCGACAGACTCGCGCTCATAGAGCGGCATGAACTGAAAAGTAGGCGCAAAAACAGCTCTGACCGCCCGGGAGTATGGGAGCTAAAGCTGCGTGAGTGTCTTGAGGGAGGGACCTATGAATTCAAGCTGAAGAAGAAAAGCAGAACGAAACAACTCCCAGGCTCCAAGCGGGCATCGAAGACCGGACTCGCTCCGACACCGCCTCAAAATCCGAGCCCCAGTCGTCCGGCGGGAAAACCAATCAAGGCAAAAGGCGGGGCGAAGACCTTGCCAATGCTTGGGTGCTAAGCCAGACTTGGCCGCATGGCACGTAACGTCGAAATCAAAGCGATTCTTTCCGACCTTCGCGCTGCCGCGGCTTTATCTCGGGCGCTCACCGGTCATGATCCCGAGCGCATCCATCAACGCGACACCTTCTTTATGGCCAAGAAGGGTCGCTTGAAATTGCGCGAGTTGGATGATCGCAGCGAGTTGATTCAGTACGAACGACCGGATCAAACCGGACCCAAGACTTCCAACTACACGATTGTGAGAGTTGCCAAGTCCGAAACAGCCGCCATGCGACTAGCTTTGTCGCGGGCCTTGGGCATCAGCGGTGAGGTCATCAAGACTCGAGACCTTTATCTGCACGGCCGCACGCGCATTCACCTCGACCGAGTCGAGGGCCTCGGAGATTTCTTGGAACTCGAAGTCGTGCTGAAAAAAGGGGAATCGGAGTCTGAGGGTCAGCGCGAAGCGGAAGCGCTCATGATAAAGCTCGGTGTCACTGCGGCTGATCTTTTGGAAGGCGCCTACGTCGACTTGATCGCCACCCAGGCTGTGGCTTTGCCTGAATCACCGCCCGAAAAAAGCGAGTCAGCCGCCGGTGATCTCGCTTTCTAAGGCTTTGATCTTCGATTCGAGCTGCGATTTTTGTTCCGGATCCTTCGTCTGTGCCAGCGCGGTTTGAAGGAACTCGAGCGCGTCTTCTCTACGTTCGAGTTTGACTAGCAAATCGACTTTCTTAAGGGTCAGTCGCTGCCAGAGCGCCGGGTCTTTTCGAAGCTGCCCCATCTGCCCGTTGAGCAAAGACAAGGCCGCGTCGGCATCATCGGCGTCGGTGCTGATCTTGATGGCCAACCCGAGGGCTTCTTCGCGTTGGGGCCAGGGCTCTTGGTTGCTGAGCAGTTCCTTGAGCAAGGCGAGCGCCTCGTCGGGGGCCAAAGCTAGCGCAGCTCGCGCGGCCTCGAAAAGAATCGTGCGGCGCTCGCGGCATCTTGGATAATCAGCCGCAAATCCTCGCGCGACGTCGAGAGTCTCAAGAGCTTCCGAACTGCGATTTCGCCGCCGCTGAAGATCGAACATGCGGGTTTTTTTGGTGTTGCGATCGAGGCCGAGATCTCTCGCGTTGATGGCCCGAAGACTGCTAGTGAGTTGCTGGGCGAGCTTTTTGGATCCGAGGCGCTGAGCATAGAGCAGGGCGCGTTCGTAAAAACCCTCTTGCATGAGCAGCGCCATGATTTTTGACATGGCCGCGCGGCCCAAGTCGTGATCTGGATGATAAAACGCCAACCAGTCTTGTTGCGGCAAGCGTTCCACGGGCGGAATTTTGGAAAGTGCGGACAAGATCCCGGCGAGCAAAGTTGGTGCGCTCTTGTGCCGCGGCCAACGCCGAACGAATCGGTCGGCGTGACGCAGCGCGCGAGTTCCTGCTTTTCCAAATTTTGGCCGGAGGTCTGGCATCAAGCTTTGAACCTCGTGGACTAGAGGCGCAGCGGCCGTTTGAAGCTTCTTTATTTGCGAGGCGAGAGCCGTCTTGCGTTGCGAGGACTTGCTCGCCTTTTCGAGAGATTCGAGGATCGCAATCGCGGCGTGATAACCGCCCCATCTAGATTCGACATCCGCCACGGCTTCGAGGTGCCGATTCTTGATGAGGACGTTTGGGGCCGCGGCGGCAACGTCGTGATGGACTCTGATGACGCCCGCTAAGTCCCCAGCTGCCTGGTGAGCTTGCAATAAAAGATCCCAGGCGCGCGCTCCTTCCGGCAAATCAGAGTATTTGTCGACAAAACTCTGAATCCGGCCGGCGAGATCCAAGGCCGCGAAAGAGGGATCGGGAAGCTCTCGCCGACCCGTCTTTGGCGGCTTCTTGAGTTTGGCAGCGGCCTCATCAAGCTGGGCGATGAGCCGACGCGCCTCAAGGCGGCGTGCTTTCTCATCCCTTGATCCCTGTGCGAACGCGCCGCATACCAAGAGTGAAAGGACTGCCGCCGCGAGTAAAGAGGCGCGAATCGAATGCATGCAGGGACTCCAATTGCGAAGGCAGTCTTGAATTGATCGGTCCGAGATCCTAACAGAGGACGTCCTAGGTACACCGAGTCGCCGAAAGGTGGCCTTCAGTGCTTCAAGATCGCGTCGAGCTGTGTCATCATGCGCCGGTCGATTCCACGTTACGAGTAGATGGCATTTTTTGATGGCCCAAACCACCGGATTAAGAGGACTCCGCCGCGCGATTGCGCTCATGCGCCGGCGTCCGAATTTGGACGCGAAAGACCTCGTCCGGCTCACTGGCCAAGAATGCACCCGGTATTTGAATGGCTTGCAGAGATCCGGGGACAATGATCCTGATGCTGTGATCATCGAGCTAATCGGGTTCCACCAAGCCGTGCCGAGCCTTTTTGAGGATTTGGACGATCCCTATAGCCATTTGTCCGCCACCATTGATCTCGGGATGAAGTTTCTTGTGGACTTGCTGCTCGACGTCGCGGACGATCCGCGGTCGGCGATCAATCGCTATGCCGTCTTCGAAGAGCTCTTCGAAATCTGGACCCAGGACGGAAGTGGCATGCTCGCGGGGCTGTCCGAAATGTTGTTGGACGCCCTGGCGAATCGAGCTGACGAGGGTGCGCTTTTTGAGATTGCTCGCCTTTACCTGCGCGACGCCCCTCTGGTTTTTCCGACACCGCAGGGTCGAAAGCTAGAGATCGAACGCAGCGTTCTCGAGGTTGAGCGCTACCGCGTCGAGAGGATGATCGGCGAGATTTTTGCGCGGCGGGGCAAATTCGAGTATTCGGTGTTCGCGGCCAAACGACATTGGAATCTCACTGACGATGCCTACGACTATGTCGCGTGCTTGGTGCGCGCAAACCTCAAGACCGAAGCGCTCGAAGTCGCGCGCCGCGCCCTTCACCTTCCTCATCTCGTGCGGCGCTCAGAACTCCAGAGCCTGTTCGATCACTTAGTCGATGCTGCCCCTAAGGCCGGAGAGAGACTCGAACTCGAAAAACAGGACTTCCTAGACGCGCCGAGCGTTGAGAGTTTTCGCGCCCTGAAGGCCAAATGCCCGGCCGCTTCGTGGCGGGCCATGGCCGAAGGCCTTCTCGGTGAGTTGCAGCGATCGCAAAGTTGGCCGGGCTTGGTGTTTCAACTCTACCTCGAAGAAGACATGGTGACGGATGCCGATGGAGTGGTCGTAACCCAACCCGTCGATCCCCACGTCCTTGCTGCCGCGTCGCAGCGCGTCATGGCAACGCACCCCGACCGGGCGGCGGGTTGGCTGTTGATCGCGTCCCATTCCTTGTTGCGAGAGCCTCGACTTGAGCACTACCGGCAGGCCGCGATTTGGCTCGACGCCGTTCGCCGCGCGAGTGCCCAAAACGGCCAGCTTGCGTCGTTCACGCGCTCTCTGGACGCTATCAGAGATCGCTATCGAGGCCGTCCGCGCTTCATGAGAATCCTCGAAGAGTATGGCCTCTAAAGTCGAACTGCCATAGTTGAGGTCTTGGACTCAGATCAGCAGGCGTGAAAGTTCCGCGCGATCATCTTGTTCCGCCGCGCGGTTCCACTTTTCATGACCACAGCCGTCGCAACGGTGCAGGATTACGAAGCCCCGCTTTCCGTCGCGGCGAACTTGCACCGCAGGCATGGGCCAATCGCATTCGGCGGCGCGATCACCGGGATTGATGTCGACATGCAGGCTTGTCAAACAGGCGGGGCAGTGATTGGTATAACCGTCACCGCGCACCTCCTCGCGGCAGTGAACACAAAAAAAGTTCTCGATGACCCGCCGGAAGCGTTTTTCTTCCACAAAAGATTTCCTTCGGGGGACCTTTGCGAGGGGGAATTCCCGCCGCCGTACTTTTCATGACGGTCGGCGCTGATACGATTTATTCATGTCCGACGGCGAAGCCAAGCATTCCACACTGTATCACCTGAGGCAAAGCGTCGAAGAAAGAGCCTATCTCTTTTTGGTCACGACTTTCGCGACCCTGCTGGTACTGACGAATGTCATTGGCGCGAAGCTCTTTGTTGACCCCTTCTTCGGCCAGACATTGACCACCGGCATCATCACCTATCCTTTGACCTTTCTCATCACCGACGTCGTCTCGGAAATCTACGGGAAACACCGTGCCGACCGCATGGTCATCATTGGTTTTGTGATGAGCCTTCTCATGCTGGCGGTCGTCCAAATATCGATTTCCGTCCCCGCGTCGCCTTTTTGGACCTCGCAGTACGTTCCCGAGTTCGACAACGCAACCTTGATGCAGAAGGGCTGGCTCGCGAGTTTTGGCGTCGGCAAATGGTTGGTGTGTGGCTCCATGTGTGCCTATCTCGCCGCTCAATTGTGTGACAACTACCTTTTTCATTTTTGGCGACGGCTCACCAAAGGGCGGCATTTGTGGTTGCGAAACAACCTTTCGACCCCCGTGTCGCAGCTTGTGGACACCTTCATTGTGGGTTGTTTTTTGTTTTATGGGGCCTTTGGCTGGGGGTTTTGGGCCGGAGTTGAGGTGATGCTGGTCATCTACCTCTTCAAACTGGCGATTGCATTGCTCGATACTCCGCTTTGCTACCTCGGCGTTTGGGCGCTCCGGCGCCACCTGAATTTGGCAGGAGATCTTCAGGGTCCTCCTGACTGACGGGTGATCTCGCGCTATAATCTCAGCACGCTCAGGAGGCGCGTTCGCCGGGTTGCTTCGAATTTAGGGGGCCTAGATGAACGTGGCGAGAAAAGGAAAACAGAGGCCATGGCCAGTCTGGTTTTGAGTATTCAGGAACCCGGTCGCGACATTCGCAAGGTCGACGTACGGGTTGGCTTGCGAATTGGTCGGCACCCGGACAACGACTGCGTTTTGCACGATGGCAAAACCTCGGCCTGGCACGCCGAAGTCGTCGACGACGGTTCGGGCGGCTTCGTTATTCGTGATCTCGGTTCGTCGAACGGCACCAAGATTCTCGGTGGCCCTGAGCTTGGAGGACAACAAGTTTATCCGCTCGTCGTTGGCACTTCGATCGTGATCGGCCGCTGTAACATCGATGTCGCCGTCGCCGCACCCATCGCCGCCACGACGATCATGCCCGCCATGAATTTGGACGCCGAGCCCAGTGCGAAGGCCTCTCCCTCGTCGGAATCCAAGACCACGGGACGGCCCATTCCGAAGACTTCTGACGAATCGGCGACGGATTCTCAGGCCGCGGTTGACCCCGACGGTGAAAGCCCGGTGGCGCCCGGGGACCAAGACAAAACGGATAGCCAGGCGATCGTTGGCCCAGATCCCAACGACGTTACCCGACTGGCGACTCCCGCGATGGCGGACCCGCTTGCCGCGCAGACTCAGGCGAGCGCGCCCGCGATGCCAGATCCCAAGGCCGAGGACAAAACGCCGGAGGAAGAACCGCCAGCCGCGAACAAGACGCGGGTGATGGCCGCCATCGACATTCTGGCCGAGGCGAACGACGCCGCACGGGCAGGGCTTGATGGCGATGATGACGCCCCGCCTGCCGATAGCGCGACCCCCTCCGAGGAGGAGGATGCCGCGACCAAAAAGCGCAACGCTGCACGCGCGGCCGCCATCAAAAAGGCGGCGGCCAAGAAAAAAGCCGCGTCCGAATCTGGTGCCGATAAGGCACCGGCAGCCAAGAAAAAGCCAGCGGCCGAATCCGGTGCCGACGGGGCCGCGGGCGACGCCGCGGCCAAGAAGGCGGCAGCTAAAAAAGCCGCTGTGAAAAAGGCGGCCGCCAAGAAAGCCGCAGCGAAGAAGGTCGCGGCGGCTGAAGAATCTGAAGAAGAGAAGGCGCCGCCGAAGCTCTACAACGCAACGGTTGCCATTTCGGCAGCCAAGCTCATGGGACGGCCAGAAGACATCGCCGCAATACGCCCGCGAATTATCCTCGACAACTACGGCAAGACGGAAGTTCTTGAAGTGCTGTCGGGAGACTTCACGATCGGTCGCAAGACGGCCGATCGCTCCGACACTTATGGGGTGATCGACAGTCCTTCGGTTTCGACCCGTCATGCGCGCATTCGTTTCATGGAAGGGCGTTTCTTCATCGAGGACTGCGGCAGCAAAAACGGTACTTTGCTCGACGGCAAGCCTATGGCCCTGATGAATTTCAAAGAGCTACAGCCTGATACGCCGCTCGTCTTTGGCAACGTGAAGGGGCTTTATGTCTCGGACCTCATGGCCGACGGTAGCCCTGTCAACCCGAACCGTTACGCCGCCGCCGCGGAGGCGCTTGAACGGCGAGGATTCTTGACTAAATCCGAACGCGAACAAGCAGCCAAGCGAGGATCGGCGGAGAACCGTCACATCGGAGAAGTCCTGATCCTCGACCGCAAGATCGGCATCGAGCAATGGGCGCAAGCGGTGAGTGGCGGTCAAATCGCGCGCGACGTAAAGTCGGCAAGTCGGGCTGCAAAATCGAGGCTCCTTATCATCGGTGGCATCATCATCATCCTGGGCTGCGTCTTGGCCTGGTTTTTGATGAAGTAATCCGGAGTTCCAAGTCCAGAAAAAGGCCCTTCGTGACCACGGTCACGAAGGGCCTTTTTAGCTTGGCCGATGGCTTGGATTAGTTGCCGTCGCCGCCCGGCCCGGGAAGCTGTGGAAACTTGAAGTAGGGGATCGTAACGCCACCGAAACTGAAGTTGTCGACGCGAATGTTCGAAGGCGGTTCGAAGCCGCGAAAGCCGCCGTTGGTCACGAAGTCATCCTGCTCAACACCGTCTCCAGAAATCCCCAAACCCCCTACGAGTTGGCCGTTTTTGTAGAGAGGTGTTGCGCCGGGAAAAAAGATGATGCCGCTTTGCATCCCCGGGCTTGCCAGCGCGTTGCCCATGCTCATGAACGTGCTCGGAACGGCGTTTTGAGCCGCCAAATCGAACAATGGACCCGGCGCAAAACTCGAGCTGTCGATGCCCGGCGGGTAAAAAGGCTGCGTCAAAAACGCCAAGCTTCGGGTGGTAATCGCGACCCCGTTCTCTCCGGGGCTTCCCGCAATGCCGGTCGGGATTCCCGCACCATTTAAGAGTGCTACATCAGCGGGCTGAATGTTCGGGATCTGACCGGGAGCGCTGCTGTAGTAGGTGACGCAGCGCGCCTTCGCGAGTGAAACGTCGTAGGAGAAAATTGGCGCGTCTTCCATCCGGTGAGCGGCGAGAATAAGGCCACGCAAGTTTGAAACGGCGATGACCATTTTCGTCGCGCTTCCGATTGGCAAGCGGATTGCCGCCCGCGTGCCGTCGCTGAAGTCGATCGATTGATCAACGATTTGTTGGACTTCGGCCTGGGTGAGGCCGTTGACGTTGAGGAAGGGATCGCCAGCCAAAAGGTTGCGATCTGGATCTTCCCGCGCCGCGATGATCGCTCCAAAAGGTTGCGTCATCCCTGCCATGGGAGCAATGACAGTACGGGCGGTGATGCCGTCGTCACTGAACATTCCAGGACTCAAGTTCGCGGGCCGCGTGATCTGTTCGACATAGGGCAAGAGCACGCCAACCAGAAAAATGCGGCCCACGGGTGGGACGATTGAGAGCGGGAACAAAAAGTCCAAGTCCGTCATCGGATCGCCGGCAAGGTCAGCGGCCGCGACGCCGAAATTGCCCGCCTCAGAGTTGGGGCCGCGCAGCGCCTCGATCGCAGTGAACTCCATTGCGGGCACATCGGGGTTGCCCATGGCGTCGGTGATGTAGACCCCGATACCTCCGACGACGCGTCCAGCAAAATCGAAGGGGCCTCCGGTAAGATCGCCGAGTTTATAGGCCGAAACGCCACCCGGTAGATACGAAAGACCTGGACCGGAGCGCGTGGGGTCGGCGACGCCATTGATGTCGATGCGGGTCGCCGGGGGAATGCGCTGCGAGGCGACAGAAAATTGCGTTGGCGGCACCGTTTGCGCTCCGACGTCGTCGAGGTCAGTGCCGGCATAGGGCGCGCCGCGATTTGACGAAAATATCTGCCACAAAGGACCTTGCGCCGTTCCGGCGATGCCGGAAGTTTCGCGCTGTGATGCCAATGTCGCATCCAAGGCGAACGCGGTGCTCGGGATCGGGTTGCGCGTCGGCGCGCCGAAGGTGGCTGGAAAATGGAAGGTGCTGATGAACTCAAGCGTGCGCGTGGTAATCGGCCCTTGGCTCGAACTCATGAAGGCCCCGGTGCGCGCCATCGAAACCGCGATGTTTAGATGGTCTTCGGTCGCCACGCTCATGTCGGTGCGCCGCGTCCAAAGGGCGAGCACACGACCGACTCGGTCGACGATGGCGACGCTCATGTTTTGCCGGTCGGAGGCTTCCGCAGCACGTCGGAGAATAATGTCGACCTCTTGCATGGTCATGGGCACGACCGGAGCAAAACTAGGCAATGAGATGTTGTCTCCGCTGCCGACGCCGCCACCACAGGTTGTCACCACCGGCAACAAAGCTGCGACGAAAGCCAATACTAAGACCCGATAGCCCGCCGTTGATCGCGCCATCTTCGTCATGAGTCGTTCCCTTTTTCAAACTCGCCACTAAAAAACAGCGTGGCTAATTCCTTCATCGCGCCCCAACATTCAGAGCGTGAGGCCCGTAATCTGGGCCCCTATCTACCCTCTGAAGATAAAGGAGGGTTGCGATTGGCGGAAGAGGGTTCATCAAAATTTGAGAGGAGGGCTTGACCGAAGTGCCGGATTGTGGGCAAATCGCCACAGGCCAACCGGGCGATCCCGTCAGGTGTTGTGCTAATTGACAATTAGGGTCCGAGGGAGAAAGCAATGAGAACTCGACCCCATGCTTGGTCGGGTTTCTTCTGTTTGTTCTGCGCTGTTACCGCGTTCATCGCGGTAAACCCTTCGCTTGCGAGCGGAGCGGTAGCAGGTCAACAGAGGACACCGGTAAACAACCGCGTTGATCGAGAGAGTGGCGTTTCGCCTTCCGTTCGGGCTGCCGCTAAGCTCAAAGAGGCTTGTCAATATCTCATAAGATCCACTGGCAAAAGCTCGAGTAATGAATCTCGAGTTGCGCGTCAAAACGGCGTTTCAGAGCGTTTTCCGCGTCCTCAGGTCGCTTTCAACGCGCGCCCTCTTCGTCGATTGTTTCAAGACGACGAAGTCGCCAAGCAACAAGAAATGCAGGAGCGGCGGGAGGAACTCCGCGAGAATCTCCAGGAAGAGCTGAAGCAGCCGGTGCATTTCGAACCCATGCCTTCCCGCTGGTATCGCGACCCCTGGAGCCTCTTGCCCGGTCCCCCCTACGTCATCAATGAGCCGGGTGATAATCTCCTCGATCCCTACCGGCAGAACGTACTGAAGGGTGATTTTCCCATCATGGGCGAGGACCTTTTTCTGCGTTTGACGCTTACCGAGCGCGCCATTGTGGAAGGCCGCTCTATTCCCTTGCAAGCGCCCTTGTCCAGTCCTTCACCGGGCGGCTTCGGTTTCTTTGGCAAAAGTGATCAATTTTTCTTCACATCAAAGACGGCTTTGACTGTGGATCTCTTCAAGGGGCAAGAGGCTTTCAAACCCGTGGATTGGCGAGTCCGAGTCACCGGTGTCGTCGACTACACCTTGCTCGCCATTAGCGAGTACGGCGGCGTCAACATCAATATCGGCGACCCTCGCACACGCGAAACCGGCGACTTGTCACTGCAAGAGGCTCTGGTCGAGATTCACCTCTTCGACCTCAACGATCGCTTCGACTTCATCTCGAGTGAAGTTGGGATTTTCCCCTTCCGCAGCGATTTTCGCGGATTCATTTTTGATGACGTCAACCTTGGCGTGCGCTTGTTCGGCAACGCCGACGACAACAAGTGGCAGTACAACGCCGTGTTTTTCCACATGCTGGAGAACGACACGAACTCGGATCTGTTGACTTTCGACGAGCGCGACCAACAGGTTTTGATTCTCAACGTCTACCGACAGGACTTCTT
This sequence comes from Planctomycetota bacterium, assembly GCA_036479435.1. Lineage (GTDB taxonomy): Bacteria > Planctomycetota > DRQF01 > JAZGFI01. The sequence continues at coordinate 27,140 of JAZGFI010000185.1, forward strand.
GTGGCTCGGCTACACCCTGAATCTTTCCTTTCACTACAATCACGACGAACCGTCGACTCACTTCAACGTGAATGACTTCCTCGTGCGGCCGCAACCCGTTGGGCTCGCCAAGGAAAAAGAGATTCACGCCTACTATTTCGGTTTCGCCGGCGACGGGAAATTCGGCCGCGTCAACATCACTCACGCCTTCTATCAGGTGTACGGATCAGAGACGAACAACGCTTTTGCGGCACGAGATACCAATATCGATGCGCAGTTTGCGGCCATTGAGCTGTCCTATGACTTGGACTGGTGGCGCATTCGGGTCTACGGGATGTACGCCTCGGGCGACAAAGACCCCTTTGACAAAGAGGCGGAAGGTTTCGACGCGATCCGCGACCTCGCCAACTTCGCGGGCGGTGAAGTCAGCTACTTCAACCGTCAACAAATTCAGTTGATCGGCGTGGGCCTCACGACGCGCTTTAGTTTCTTGCCCGACCTCACCACGTCCAGGCTCGAAGGGCAATCGAACTTCGTGAACCCAGGGTTGTGGCTTTTTGGTGCGGCGATCAATGCCGACATCACGCCAACCTTGCGCGGGCAAATCGGGTTTAACCACTTGCGGTTCGATGAGTCTGCGGTGCTTGAGGTTTATCTCGAAGTCGAAGACATCAGCAACGAAATCGGCAACGAGCTTTACTTCAGCGCGCAATGGCGTCCATTGTTGACCAACAACATCATCGCCAACTTCGGCGCCTCTGTATTTTTCCCCGGCGACGGGTTCGAAAAGATCTATCAAACTGATGAGACGCAGTACTCTGTGTTCTTCGATCTCATCGTGACTTACTAGGCCCGGCAATGAGAACAGATGTGACCACCTCTATCCGAAGCCTGTTTCAATACATGGTTCCCAGCCTTGCAGGCTTGGCGCTCATCGTGTTCATTTTCTCTTGCGGCCACGCCCGTATTGGTGCGCCGCCCGAGACCGCTGATTCCTTCACAGGATCTGACGTCTTCGACGACGGCATGCGGCGCGTGTCAGCTGGTGACCTCACCGCAGACTATGAAGCGCGCAACTCGGGCTGTATCGCCTGCCATGAGGGCAGCGATGACCCGCACATTCAGCGCGACGATAGCGGCGAAATCATCGGCGGTAGTCGTCAGATGGGCTGCGTTGATTGTCACGGTGGTAACGGTGCCGCGACCGACAAAGAAACCGCTCACCCGAAGCCGCGCTTTCCGAAACGCTGGCCGACGGCTGGCAATCCCGAGCGCACCTACGGCTTGCTGAACACCGAGGAGTGGGATTGGATTCGCTTTGTGAATCCCGGCGACCTTCGCGTCGCGAGTACAACCTGTGGTGCCTGTCACGCCGAGTACGTCTTGAACGTGTCCAAAGGAGTGATGACGACGGCGTCTCACTTCTTCGGCGTCGCGGCCTACGCCAACGGCATCGTCTCAATCAAACGCAGTGTATTTGGCGAATCTTACGCCGCCGACGGAACGACCCGCAAAGTCAATCAGCTGGTGCGCGACGCCGACACGGACGAGTGGCGCGCCCCGACGCAAGAAGAGATCGAACGCCACGGTTGGGCGCCGGTCTTGCTTCCTTTGCCACACTGGGAAATCACGCAGGTTGGCAACATTTACCGCGTGTTCGAACAGGGCAGCCGTCTGGGCGGTCCTGGTCTTGCCTTCAATGGCCTACCGGTTCCCCTGGTCGGAATTCCCGACAAGCTGGAAGACGCCGGTCGCCCCAACAACAAGTTCTCCGACCGCGGACTCGGAACCCTCAACCGCATTGACTTGCCGATCTTGAACGTTCACAAGTCGCGCCTGAATGATCCGCACCTGTCGTTTTTGGGTACGAACGACAATCCTGGAGACTACCGTTCGTCCGGCTGCACGGCCTGTCACGTCGTCTACGCGAATGACCGCAGCCCGGTTCACTCTGGCCCCTATGCTCGTCACGGTAACGATGGTCAGACCCGCGGTGACAACCCAGATCCCACGATCGACAAGCGCGAAAAGGGGCACCCGCTGCGCCACGAGTTCACTTCGGCTATCCCCTCGAGTCAGTGCATGGTTTGCCACATGCACCAGCCGAACTCCTTTGTGAACTCCTACTACGGTTTCCAGATGTGGACCTACGAAACCGACGGCGACGACATGTGGCCGAAGGAACAGCAGTACCCCACTCACAAAGAGCTATTTGAGCGTTTCGATCGCAACCCCGAAGAAGCCGCCGCGCGCGGCAAATGGGGCGACCCGGATTTCCTGCGTGACGTTGCCTTTCGCATGAACCCGAAAATGAAGCACACGCAGTTTGCCGACTACCACGGCCACGGTTGGATGTTCCGCGCTGTGTTCAAGATGGATCGCAAAGGCAATCTGTTGGACAAAGATGGCAACGTCATCCCCTACGACGACCCCGACAAGTTTAAAGGCGTCATTCCGCTCAAGGGGACTCAAGACGAGTTCTTTCGCGAAGCCGTCGGCAATGCTCGTCGCGCAGTCCACCTGAAGGACATCCACGCTGAAAAAGGAATGCACTGCGTCGATTGCCATGTCAGCAATGGTGTTCATGGCGACGGTAATACCCACGCGGAATACCAGGCTGCAGTTCAGGTTCGTTGCCAAGATTGCCACGGTACCGTCACCGAGTACGCCGAGCTAACGACTTCAGGCCCGGTGGCAGAAGCGGCGATCGCCTTCGGGAAAGATCCTCAGAGCTTGCTTAGCATCGAGACGCCTTTCGGCGATCCCATGTTCGAAGTCGAAACTGAGAACGGCGTGCCGGTCTACTACCAGAACTCGATGGTCGAAAAGGGCAAGCGCTGGCCAGTTCCACAGGTGCGCGATTCCGTGGATCCGACGAGTCCCAAGTACAACAAGGAAGCGACTTACGCCAAGACGATTCGCAAGGACAACTCAACTTGGGGCGGAGACCCCGACGAGATTGACGCGATGACTCTAGCGCATGGTGGTTTGGAGAAAGGCAGTACCGGTGGCATGGAGTGCTACACCTGTCACACTTCATGGGTGACGGCTTGCTTTGGCTGCCATTTGCCGCAACGGGCGAACATGAAGACGCCGATGCACCACTACGAAGAAAAGAATCTACGTAACTACGCCACCTACAATCCGCAGGTGGCGCGCGATGATGCCTTTCTCCTCGGCGTGTCCGGCGACGTGAAGCACAATCGCATTACGCCGGTGCGGTCATCCTCTGCGGTGCTGATATCGTCTCAGGATGCCCTGCGACGCAAGATCTACGGTCAGCTGCCGACGATGGCTTCCAACGGCATGTCGAGTCAGATTTTCAATACCCACTTTCCGCACACGGTCAGGACGACGGAGACGCGGGCTTGCGATGACTGTCACCTGTCAGACAAGGACGACAACAACGCCTGGCTGGCGCAGGTTTTTCTCCTCGGCACGAACTATGTGAACTTTGTCGGCCACAACGCCTTTGTGGGCACCGGCGCGGACGGCTTCCACGCCATTCGCGTGAGCGAGTGGCTTGAGCCTCAAGCCGTGATCGGCTCCGAGTTGCATCGCATGGCATACCCCGACGACTACAAAAAGCACTTGGATCGCGGACGCCAACTCGACCACGACAACCACCACGGACGTTCGCCGGTCTTAGAACTTCAGCTGCGCGGAGAGTATCTCTACACCGCCGCGGGCCCCGGAGGCTTTCGCGTTTACGACGTTGCCAATGTCAACAACAAGGACTTTTCGCAGAAGATCATCACGGCTCCGGTGTCGCCATTGGGGCAAGACACCCATGTGGCCCTGCCCTACGCGACTTCCTTCGTGTTGCCGATCAACAACCCGACCAACATGGATCGCCTATACCGTCCCGAAAACAAAGAGACGGCCTACGAGTACAAAGGCAAAAAACAGAACCTCCACGAAACTTATCGCTACTGCTACGTGACCGATCGCCAAGAAGGGCTCGTTGTCATTGACGTCAATCCGCTGACGGACGGCGATCCGATGAACAACTTCTTGGAGAAGCTGCTGAGTTTCAATCCGGACGGCATCTTGAACGGTGCGGAGTGCATCGCATTCGCCGGGCAAACGCTCTACATCGGGTGTGATACGGGTCTCGTCGCGGTCGACATTAGTGATCCGCGCGCGCCGCGGGTGATCTCGAAGGTCACCACAATTCGTAAACCGGAAGCCGTGCAGGTTCAGTTCCGCTATGCCTTTGTCGCCGATGCCGATGGGCTGAAAGTCGTCGACATCACGGCGCCGCAGCAGATGAAGCTTCTTAGCGCTGCCACTCTCAAGATTCCGCAGGCGCGCGATATTTACGTTGCCCGCACCTGGGGTTACGTCAGTTCGGGCACTAAGGGCCTGGTGATCGTGAATCTCGAGAATCCGACGAAGCCAACGGTGGACCAGGTCTGGAATGCCAACGGACAGATCAACGACCTGTGGCAAGTGAAAGTCGGCATGACCAACGACAGTGTCTACGCTTACCTCGCCGACGGACACAATGGTCTGCGCGTCGCCTCTTTGGTGACGCCGAAGGACGGTGGCCGCAGCGCCTACGGGTTCGCGCCCCGTCCCAAGCCCCGGTTGGTATCGCAGTTCAAGACCAAGGGTCGTGCTTTTGCGATCTCCAAGGGTCTTGACCGGGACCGCGCGGTCGATGAGTCGGGCAACCAGATGACGGCCTTTGGCCGTATTGGGGGTCGGCCGATGAACCTCAAGGAAATGCGCCGTCTCTACATGAAGAACGGAAAGATTTGGAAGGTGAGCAACAAACCACGGACGCGGGCGCTTCACGATCGCTAAGGGTTAGCATCTAAGGAACCAATAGGGGCCGATGATTCATCGGTCCCGGCCTCGTTTACCGGCTGCACGCCCACCGTGGTGGGCTGGGTTTAGAGTCAGAGTCGACCAGCACGGAGATGAGAGAGTGAGCGAGGAAAAAGGCGACAAGGCCAAGGCGCCGGACAGAAAAGTCGCCGACAAGACAATTGCGATGCCGATGCTTGGTCACGAGACTCTGACCTCGATCGCCACGGAAGGTGTCCAGAATCTTGCCAGCGCGGCATCTCTACGGGCGGCGAGTCCTCGCATCGTCATCTGCAACGAAGCGATCAAAGAGATCGTCCCTATCGACAAGATCGAGTTCATCTTCGGGCGCAATCCTGAAGCGGGCGCACACCACATCATCGATCACCCCGCGATCTCCGGCGCTCACTGCAAGGTCTTCTTCAAAAACGATCGCTTCTACCTGCAAGATCTCGGCAGCAAGAACCACACCTTCGCCGACGGTGAGATGTTGGGGGCCGAAACCGCCAAAGAACTTCGCAGCGAGAGCACGGTTCGAATCGGTGCCGTCGAGGGGCTCTTTGTCATTGACTGTGATGAGACCGGCAAGAAGCTCGACCGAAAGCGTTATCGGTCGGCCTTGCAGCTACTCGTAGCCGAGGGCCGGGTTTCCGCCCTTCAGGGCGAGCAGGCCTTTCGCGACGCGGCGGAAGCTGGTTGTCACCCCGGCGAGCTGTTGCTTAAGAACGGCGTACTTCGAGTTGACGACTGGGTTCGCGCCTACCGTCGCGGCGAGATGTTCGATCTCATTCAAAAAGAGGCGACGTCTAAGACCAAAAAGTACGCGATGCTCGTCCTGATCCAATGGATCGTCATTGTGGTGCTGTTGGGGATCATTGTCTTTAAGCCGGACTTATTCTCGGGCCTCTTCGGCGGAGGCGAGGGATGAGTCGCTTCGCGTCCCTTGCGTTGAGCTTCGCATCCTTGGTCGGGCTCTTTTGGCTTTTGGGGCCGGATTCTTTGATTGGCGGTTACGGTGCGGCGAAGCTTGTCGCGCCCGTTGAAACCGTGACGAGGGCTGGGATCTTCCCTCACTCGAAACACGTATCGAGACAGTGGATTACGAAGGGCGAAACTAAGCGCGACTGCCAAATATGTCACGACTTCACGACGCCCAACCATGAGCCTGCATCCGCGTGTGTGAGCTGCCACTACAATCAGCAGGGAAGCGGCGCCGCGACGCTTAGCGTGCAGGGGCGGGTCGCCAATTACCAGCGCACGATGCCGTCTTTTAAGCACGAAGATCATGTGCCGAAGGGCATGGACTGCGCCGAATGCCACGTCGATCCCAACTCGAAGTCTAAGTTCATGGTTGATGAGATTTGGATCCCGCGCGGCCTCGGCTGGTGCACCAAGTGCCACGATCCAAGCTCCAACCGTGCCTACAAGTTCAATCGCGCCGCCGACAAACCGGCAGTGCACCAAGGTTTTCAACGCAAGATTAATGGCTCGCCAGGAATGGTGGGTAAGCCGAGTGATGTTTTCCTCCACTCCGACCACCTCAGTTCTTCGGAGCTGCGCTCGGGAAGCCCCAAAGTTTGCGATAGCTGTCACCAAGGGATGGCGACCGCAGACCCGATGATCGGCGAAAAACTCTTTCGCGAAAGTGACTGCACCGCCTGCCACTTGGCAGGAGCCAACCAGCCGATGCGCATTGGCATCCAAGAAGTCGCAGGCGCAAAACCCATCTCTAAGGCCGACTACACCTTTCTGCACGCCGACCATCTCTCAGCAAAAGCGCTGAAGAAAGACGGTCGCCTGGGTCGGCAGGGTTGTTTTGTCTGCCACGACTACAAGGCCTCCGCCGTATCCGAGGGAGATCGTTACCCGGTCAAGCCGCGCTACCAGACTTTCGCGGGCTGTGTCGAATGTCATAAACAGGGAAGCGTCGGTGGCGGCATTGCTCGAGATATTCCGGATCACGGTGAAGTCGACAACTGCTTTGGTTGCCACTCGGTCGGCGGCGAAGACACGGACATGAAGACCAATCGACCGTTGGTTGAGATTGACCGCCGCCATCCGGGCGATTTCAGGTTTTTGTCTCACGCGCACCCGCATATCACCGGGGCGGATGGAAAGACTCGGTCCTGTACCGAGTGCCATGTGTCCGAGCGCCACGAGTTGCCGTCCAGGATTCGGCAAAAACCCTTCAAGCACAAACCGCACCTCAACTCCAACGCCAAGCTGCAGACCGCGGAATGTGCCGCCTGCCACACTGCGGCGAAGGAGCACGGGCGGATGGAGATGGGAGTCGTCGAGGGCGGCCACATCAACTACGAAGCCAAAAGCTGCCTTGAGTGTCACCGCGAAGTCGGCAAGACCGAACTAAGTCCATTGAGCTTTAAGTCACGCAAAGAGACGGTGGTCCTCTTTTCGCATCACGACCACTTGTCCGAAGCGGCTTTGGCGCTCGACCCGGCGTTGAAGGAAAAACTCTGCCTCGCCTGCCACGAGTCGCAAGACTCTGCCGCGGTAGCCTCAACCGGTCATGACTACGGCTACGCGCAGGGGACTTTGGACTGCCTTGCTTGTCACGACCATCAGTCTAAGTACAAACAAACCGGAAACGTCGACCAGAACTACGTCGAGGGTTGCATGGCTTGCCACGAAGTCGGCGTGCCGGCGAAGGGCTCAGAGCTGCCCATCCGGCGCATTGAAGCGCGAGGCCTCGGCGGGACTCAGTTTCATCCCTTGCCGCAGGAAAAAGCCTGTGCTGCCTGCCACAAGTTGCAGCCGATGACCATGATCGGCGGTGATGAGGTGGCGGCCCTAACTCAAGTTCGCGGTACGCGAGTCGGCTATCCAAACAACGGTTTTCACCGTCTGGCCGATGGCGGCGGCGCCAAGCTGCACGACCGATGCTTAGAATGCCATTGGCACCAGGCAAACAGCCCGGTCTACAAGATGCGGCACAAGTTGGGAAAATCCGAAACCGTTATTCGTAAACAGTACGGCAGCACCTTGGGTCCGTTGCCGGCCGGACGTTAGGGGACGAATCGAACGTGAATACCGCGCTCTTTAAGTCACCCCACGCGATTTACGCGCTGCTGATCTGTATCGGCTTCGGCGTTTGGCCGCAGCTCATCGGCGCTCGCATCGGCCCTGTTACGGGCGGTGACGTCAACTACTTGCTGTGGTCGGGTTGGATCGCCTTTGCTCTTATGGTGGTCGCCTGTCTTTATGTTCTCCGCAAGTACATCCACAAACTCGGCTGGTCTCCCGAGCTGAGGATGAAGATGCCCGTGGCCGTTCTTGAGCGCACCGACTCGCGGCTGAATGACGTTCGGCGTCGTATCGCTCAAGGATCCTTAACAGACCTGAAAGAGGTCAAGACTTTAACCGCGAACATTCTGCGGGATGAAGGCGTGCAGAAGGTCATCGTGTGTGACGTCGAAGAAGGTGACACCAGTCGTGGTGAGCCGAGCCTCAAAGTCATGGCGAGACCAACCGAGCCCTACGGCCGTATGGTGAGCTGGCTTCACGCTCATGCCTACTACGGCATTGCCTCCGGTGTTTTAGTCTGGTTGCACGGTGGCATGAAGTTCGACGAGCCGATGGGGATCGCGCTGAACGTCTTGACGCTCGTAGTCATCGTCACCGGCATCGTGGGCCTTTTTCTTTTCGCGATGGGGCCAAGTTGGATCGCGAAGGCCGAGCAGGATATTAGCTTCGAACAACAGTACGTCCTTACCCATAGCCTCGAAGAGAAGTTCAACGAGGCGATGACCAAGTTTGAGGACGAGCCCGAACTCGCCGCGCAAATCCGCAAGGCCCAAAAGGCGGGCGGCAACTTCGATGATGTTGCGAAACGCGAACTTGCCACCGCGGTTGCGGCGAAGCCCGACGCCAAGGTCTTGTTGCAAGACGTCATGGTCTTGCTCGGTCAGCGTCGCCGAATCGAAAAAGGTCTGGCGGGCCTTATGCGCATTCGCTTTCTTATGAACTTTTGGCGTGTGGTCCACGTGCCCTTGTCGATCGTGCTCATGGTCGTGGTATTTGTCCACATTGTTCAAGTCTGGTGGTATTGAGGTGAATTCATGACCGACACCATCGACGTACCGACGCTGCTCCAAGAGCTTGTGCTTTTCGGCGACCTCAAAAAGGGCGACTTGAAAAAGCTCAATGATGAGAAGCATTGCCAGCTGTTTCGCTACGCAGCGGGTGAGAATATCGTCCGCCAAGGCGAACTCGATACCGAGTTTTATGTCATCCTCGACGGAATCGCGAGTGCCTATCGCATGGAGGACGACGGCCAAAGCCGCCGTTTGAGTTCCTTTGTCGCTGGCGATTGGTTCGGCGAGATGTCGGCCATTTCTCACCAAGCGCGATCCGCGACGGTGCAGGCCGACACCCCATGTACCGTCGTCATGCTCGACGTCACGATGTTTCAGATGCTCTTCGGCAACAAGAAGGGCAAGTTTCGCGAGATGATCGACGCGCGCTACAAAGAAACCGCGCTCGCCCATCACCTTGATACCGCGC
>JAZGFI010000186.1:0-2624 GCA_036479435.1 Planctomycetota bacterium
GTGACGTTGGGTCAGATGAAGGATGACCTGGCGGGCGTGAGAGAGAAGCTCGGTAGCGGGATGACGCTGGCGCAGGTGGTCTCGGAGAAAGAGGCCGAGCAGGTCGGGGACATGCAGACCTTCAGCAGCGATCTGGATGCCATGATCAAGCTGCAGCAAGCGCTGGGTAACACCGAAGGCGTGCTGGCGCTGACGGTGCTCAAGGGCGCGGTGGATATTGCAGAAGCCCACGCGTCGGAGGATAACCCGGTGCTGGCCGATGCCGCCGCGATCAAGGAGCTTTCGCTGGTGACGGGCAAGACGTTCAAGCAGATCATGCAGATGATAGGCGAGGGTGATCTGGTGGCTTTTGCAGCTGTTGCGGATGATTTTGGTCGTGGCTACATGGCCAATGCCAGTGGCGAAGAGATGCGCACGGCGGCATTTGCCGCGCGCGGTTTGGGTGATTTGACGTTTGCTATCGGAAGTGCGGCGGGCAGCCCCGAGGCGATGGCCGCCGGCACGTTGACCACGGGAGTTGCCGACTTCTTTGCAGGGGTTGCCGGAGAGGGACACAACGGGATAACGGCCGTCGGAGGTGGTATGGCGCTGGGTGGCGCGGTCGCCAAATCCGTTGGATTGTTGACAGGGGATGAGACGCTGATCCAGACGGGGCAGATATGGTCGGATGCCTACACGGTGCTCGGTGGTGACTCCATTGCGACGTTGATCAATAATCAGGACTACATCGGTGGGGGTGTGGCGGGTGCACGGCTGGGGCTGAACATCGCGGGTGTGCTGATCAGCGGAGAAGATGGCGAACAATTCAGAAAGTTCTCGGCCCTGTTGGGAACCGGTTATGACTTGTTCAAGGCGGTAAACACGAGTGGTCCTGCCGCTGGCTCGATAGCGGCTCTGAGTGCCACAGCGGTTGTGCAGGTATTGGATATAGCGGGCGTAGAGCTAGCGCCCGAGTTTGGTGAGATGGCCAGTACGCTGGCAGGCGCTCTGACGGCAATGGAGGCAGGGGTTGCATTGGAGGCGACCATCATGAAGCTTGCGCTGCTGGTGCAGGAGGTCACCTTGTTGGAGCAGGGTGTTGTGTTATCAGACGCAGCGGCTCACCAGATAGCATCAAGCATGGTGGAATCTGCCACGAGTAGCGTCATCCCGACAGCTATGGGTGTCGCAGCGGTGGTCTTCAACGTAGCGATGATGGGATTTAAGATTTCACAGATTGCCGATAATGACGAGTTGGACGATACCACCAAGGCGATCCAGTCACTCGATGCGTTTAAAACGACGTTGATAACAACCGGGGTTACTGCTGCACTGGTGACCGGCGCTAGCGCCAATTTCTGGAACCCGGTGGGTTGGGGTTTAATGATTGCCGGTGTGGTGGTAAACGCTGCAGCCTCGATCACCGATATGATTGACAATGGTCCGGACCGAGCGAATATAAGCCAGTTTTTACTCGGTGATTTATCGAAGGTGTTCGGCCTGGGGGATCGAGAGGTGAATGCGCACTTTTCGACGAGTAGCCCACAGGAACAGAGTACGGCGCCTGGAGATGTAGCGGCACTGAATGCCGGAACGGTAGAGGATGGTCTGCTGTTGCATACCGGGGCGAATGACAACAAGGATGTGTTCTTACGGATGGAAAGCCCGTTTGGCATCACCTCGTTCTCGATGCATGAGTTACAGGACAAGGGTCGTCACGAACGCTATGAAGTGATCAGGGACTATAAGTCGACATTTGCCCAGATGCGAGCGATAGATGAAGCGCTGGCCGATGGGCTGAACGCGGCCGATGCGCTCAATGGACAGGGCGGTGTCAATGGTCAGCCGGGACTGAGCATGGCCTCGTATGGCTCAGGATTGGTGGGCAACCGGATACACCAGAAGAGTGATGCCGCAGAGATGAGTTATGGGCAGATGCTGGAGAATCGATACATCACACTGGCAGATCGCTTGGGCGGATCGGGCACGCAGGCAGGGCAGAGTTTCAATGCCTGGATGGATGGGATGTCGGGCAAGGGTATAAACGAGTCAGGGGAGGCGTATACGTTTGCGGCAAAGATAGCGCAGCATCCGGTGTTGTTGACGATACCGCCGGAGATTGTCGAGCGGATCTTGAGTACGGTGGAGCCGGGTTCGTTGACGCATGTGGAGAATCAGTTAACCGAAACGATAAGCATCTACCTGGCAGCGTTGAATAACCCGTTGGTGCAGGCAGCGAAGCCGATGAATGAGAGCGAGGCGATGGATATCACGATCGAGCGGTTGGGTCTGACGGAGCACTACCGCACGGTAGGCACGCCGGAGGTTGATGCGCCGGAGTCGGGCGAGGTGTTGACAGCGATGGCGGGCATTCCACAGGAAGTGCAGGATCTGACCACGCAGTTGAATGAGGGTGGTATGCGGGATATGCCGGGTGGGGTTGCGCTATTGGGCCGTGCGGACTGGAACGATGAGTTTTATCAGTTGGTGGTGAACGGTGAGCTGGATACGTACCGTTACCGCGGCGGAGCGGATCCACACTTTGAGAAGGTATCGCGAGTGATAGCGGACTTGAGCGGGGACTACAACAACTGGCCACCGGGGCATGCAGAAGGGTTGGGTGTTGACTGGGCCCAGTTGGAGGC
>JAZGFI010000187.1:0-9546 GCA_036479435.1 Planctomycetota bacterium
CGGGGAGTGGTGGTGGGGACCCCCTCCTATATGTCACCCGAGCAAGCGGCCGGACGGCTTTACGCCGTCGAGGAACGCGGCGATGTCTACTCACTAGGGGCAGTGCTCTACCACATCTTGACCTCAACTCCGGCGGTGCGAGCCGAGAGCCGCAGCGAAACTCTGATGCGGGTGCGAAAGGGCGACTTCCCGTCGCCGTCAAAACGCGCACCGGGTCGCCAGATTCCGGTCGCATTGGACCTGATCGTCATGAAAGCGATGGCAAAGGAGCCTGCGGACCGACACCAAAGCGTGACACAGCTCATGGATGAGATCGACAGTTGGCGCTCCGATCAACTCGGGAAATCTGCGTTCTGCCGTGCGATGCAGCGGGCCTGGGACTGGTTGCGTCGAAGCTGAAATCTTCAAAAAAGGGAGCCGTGGCCAGCCACGACTCCCTTTGCGATCCATTGAACTTGGTGCAGGTGCTCTCTACTCGGGACATCCAATCTGAACGTGAACCGCGTTCGTCGGGAAGTCGGGCGTTCCCGGGATCGGGCCGGTTTGGGCCGGATCACAGACACGAGCCTGGAAGGTGAACTGAATGCCGGCCAAAGCCGGGATATTCGGGATCACCAAAGAGAAGAAGTTGTTGCCGTTTTGATCGGTGATGCCCTCGTAGAACAGCTCAATCCCTGCGAGGTTGGGCCAGATCAAGCAGCTCGAGTTCGGGATCGTGATCGGAACCGGCGCGCCCGGGGCGGCGAAGACAAAAAAGGGCACGTTGGGCATGTCGCTGTTCAAAAACAGCTCCCAAACGTTGCCGATCACCGGAGCGGTTCCAACCAGAAGCTGGTCGATTCCGGCACCACAGGACGGGAAATCGTCGTTGTTCACAAAGGCTGCCGGTCCCGGGCAAACCTCGCAGAGGGCGGCGTCGATGTCGTAGTTGATCTCGCTCGTCACGACCGAGAACAGGGCTGTTTCGCCGGTCGCCGGATTGAAGTCACTGTCGAGGGTTCCGTCGCTGCCTTGTCCCGAAGCGGCGAGGAAGTACTCGGCGGCATCAAAGTTGACGCGTACCACGTAGCTTCCGGGATCGACACAGAACAAGTAGGCGCCGTCGACGTCCGTTACTTCGGTCATGAGCACGTTGGTGCCAGTTTCGTCGAGGAGTTCGACCGTGATTCCGGCCAGGCCACTTTCGTCGCTCTGCTGGATGCCATCGCAGTTGTCGTCGACAAAAACGAAATCACCGATCTTGGCGAAGAGGGAGAAAGCGGGATCGCCGCACACCAACTTAGCTTCGATTTGAACCAGTTCGAAGCCGTTGCCCGCACTTCCGTCGTCGACCAACTGAACGGCGACGAATCGCAAATCCAACAGGTCGAAGCCCGGTATGAGGTCGTCGATGTCGATGTTTTGGTCGCCACAATAGCTGACGTTGGCATCCCAGTAGTCGCCGTTTTGGGTGAAGCCCGCGGCGACCAGAGCCGCTTCGGTCGCGGCGTCGGCGGGGTCGAGCTGCAGGCTGTAGCAGTCGATGACGTTGAATTCGTCGATGCAGATGTCGGCATCGCTGTCACCACTGGTGGTGAAGATCGCCCCGAAATTTAGGGCGATTTGCCCTCCGAGGCCCGCAGAGAACTTCGTGTTGGTGTCGCTTCCGAGGGCTCCGCTCGGACCGTCGCCGGAAATGGCGTTGGCACCCTGCGTGAAGTCCACGACTGAAAAGGCGAAGGCCGGCGCGCACTCCACGGTCGGAGGACCGGGGCAGATGAACTTCGCCTCTACCCGTTCGATCTCGTGACCGTCACCTGAACTGCCGTCGTCGACGATCTTAATAGCGTCGAAGCTGAGCTGACCCTCGGCGAACCCGGGGATCTCGGCGTCGAGGTCGATGTTGGAATCACCACAATAGATGACGTTGTTGGTGAAAAAGTCACCGTCTTGGTCAAAGCCCGCCGCGATGAGGATGGCTTCTGTCACGTCGTCGGCGGGATCAAGTTCGATCGTGTAGCAATCGACGACGCCAAATTCGCTCACGCAAATGTCCGCGGCAGCCGTGCCAGATGTCGAAAATGCTTGCCCGAATCCTAGGGTGATGAAGCCACCGACACCCGAGCTGAATCGCGTGCTGGGCGTGTTCCCCAGGGCATCGTTGGGCATCTGCCAGGAGTTACTTCCGGGACCCTGGTAGAAGTCGATGACTTCGGAGGCAAAGGCGGCAAAGCAGACGTTCGGGTCAAGCCCACACTCAAGCGCGATGTTGTCGTAGTAAGTGAAGGTGTTGGGGTTTGCCCATTGATCGATCTCAATTCGAAAGTTTTGTCCGATGGCGGCACTGCCCGCAGAAATGACGAAGGTCGCGGAGAGGTCTTGCCACACTCCGTCGGCATCGGGAGTTAAGGTCGCCAACAGTTCGCTACCGGCGAAGAGGCTGATCGAGTTGGTACTCGTGGCGAGGGTTTCGACGTAAACCGAGGCACTGAAGGTACAAGCACCGACGTTAGCTTGGAAACTGAGAACTTGCTCCAGCGTCGCCTCTTGAATGATGAGCGCCTGGTCGCCTTCGGGAAGGGGGATCAGAAAGGCGTCAACGGTGCCGCTGTTCGGGTCGGTCAAACCGTCGTCGATGAATCCTCCGACGGCAGTAAATGTCCATCCCGCGACCACGCTTGTGTCAAACGTACGCGTGCCATCGGCGATGTCGTCTTGTTCGAATCCTGAGTTCACAATTGGGACCGAGAAACTCTGGGCCACAAGGCTGGCTTGGAAGGCAAGAATGGCGGTGACGATGAACAGTGGGGTGAAGGCTTGGCATTGTCGAGCTAACAATGCGAGCCACCGGTCGGCGCGAATGTTCATGATTTGTCCTTGTCTAAAGTAATGGGAGCGGAGTTGCGTTAGGTATCGTCCAAAGGGAATGAAAAATGCTCGGTCGCTGTGGCGTCGCATGATCACCCCCATAGTACCTACTAATAGCATGTATGAGGGAATCCGTCGAGGAAGACTCTGCACTCAAAGGCGGTCTGAGTTAAGGATTGGTGAGCAATATCAGGGGATAACTCTTAGCGTTGCCGTTTTGGGACCCAAGCTGTGGTGCGACCCCCGACGTCCAGGTGTTCGATCGCTAGTCCATCCAAGGTTTTAGTTCCGGTCTTCTTGCCCCAGCGGCGGTGGAACAACCAGGACTTTGGAAGCCGCGACTTGTCGGCATCGACGGCGACGGTTCGGTCCACGATAGTCTTTAGCCTTGATCTGAGGGCTGAAACCTCGGCAACGTCGAGATCGCAGGCGAGACGAAGGGGAGCGATCTTAGCCTGGTAGAGAATCTCGTCAGCGATCCAGTTTCCGATCCCGGCGCAAAAAGACTGATCGAGAAGCACCGCTTTGATGCGTGCTTTTCGATGGCGAAGGAGTGCTTCGAACTCCTTTGGAGTAGGCATATCAATGAGAGGATCAAAGCCGAGCTTGGAAATGGGTGGCGATGTTTCGGGTTCTTCGCGTAGCAAGATACGTCCCAAGCGCCGGGCGTTCGTCATGCAAAGCTCGCCGCCGTCGTCGAATTCGATGAGGATTTTCCAAAACCGCGGAGGCCAATCCCCTGATAACGTGCGCGGCCCAGTTGCGAGCTTTAAATGCTCACTGGTGGGCGAGTAGAAGGCTCCGGTCATGCCGAAGTGAAACAAAGGGTGGGGCGCTCGATCTAACTCGAACCAAATCTGTTTGCCCCGCCTTTTCACCGCGAGCACAGTTTTGCCCTTTAGGGCCGCAGCAAAGTCCGAGGGGGCTACGCCCTGAAAGACGATCTCGTCTTCGTGGCATTGCACTCTTTTGATGCGTCGACCGAGAGCGACGCTCTCGGCGATCTTACGGCCGCGTTCGACTTCCGGAAGCTCCGGCATTAGCCCTTCCTTTTCATGATCTAAGGAAGCCGGGGCTCGACGCCCAGCAAGTGCCGAACGAAAAAGTCTCGTTGGCGCCTTTTGCCGTAGGGTGTTCCCGCGGCACCGTGGCCCGCGCCGGGGATGACGAGCAGATCGAAATCCTTGTCCGCCTTCACCAGGGCGTCGACGACTTGCATGGTAGAAGCGGGGTCGACGTTGCGATCGAGTTCTCCCACGATCAACAACAGCTTGCCCTGCATGCGGTGGGCCTGGTCGACATTGGAGCTCTTTTCGTAGGCCGGACCTATCGGCCATCCCATCCAAAGCTCGTTCCACCAGATCTTGTCGATGCGATTGTCGTGGCAACCGCAGTCGGCGACCGCCACATGATAGAAATCGTGATGGTCGATGAGCGCGCGAAAAGCACTTTGACCCCCGGCCGATCCACCGTAGATACCGACGCGGCTGAGATCCATGTAGGGCCGAGTCTTCGCCGCGGCGCGAATCCAGAGTTTGCGGTCGGGGAAACCGGAGTCGGCGAGATTCTGCCAGCAGACATCGTGGAAGGCTTTGGACCGGTGTGAGGTTCCCATGCCGTCGATCTTGACGACGACGAAGCCGAGTTCCGCCATCGCTTGGGGGCCATGGACCGCTTGAAAGACCTTGGGAACGAAAGCCGAATGCGGGCCCGCGTAGATGTCTTCAATGACCGGGTATCTTCTTTTGGGATCGAAGTTTGAGGGCTTAAAGATCAGACCGTAAATGTTGGTCTTTCCGTCGCGCCCCTTGGATTTGAATCGTGTCGGTTGCGGCCAGCCTTTCTTCTTTGGCGCCGACAATGAGCCCCGGTGGATTTCAGCCAGCAGCTTGCCGTCGCGGCTGCGGCGCAAAACCGTGATGGGTGCGAGGTCGACGCGCGACCAAGTGTCGAGAAAGGTCTTATTGTCTTTTGAGAACTCGACTTGATGGCTGCCATCTCCCTCCGTCAATACCGTAAAGTTCTTACCGTCGAAGTCGGTGCGGGCGAGATGAAGATAGTAGGGGTCTTGCTGGGGTTGGTAGCCCCCAATCCAAAACCATATTTTGCGTTTTGCAAGATCGACGCGCTCAACTTTACGAACGACCCAATCACCCGAAGTGATCTCGTGCTTGATGCCGCCCTTGCGACCATCGACGAGGACCAGGTGATTCCAACCGCTGCGCTCGGTCATCCAAATGAAGTCGTCGCTACCTTTGATCCAGCGAAGAAAGAACTTGCCCGCGTAGTCGACGAAAGTCTCACTCTTTTCTTCGACTAGCACTCGCACTTCGGCGGTCTTCGCATCGACGGCGAGCATGCTCAGAGTTTGGTGGCCACGGGCATTGAAACGGAATCTAAAACTACTGGAGTCTGGAGCCCAGGACATGTATCCCTTGTCGTAGGCGTTGCGGAATAACGAGTCGTCGATCTTGCGCACTCGCTTTCGCTCAAGATCAAACAGCCAGGGCGATCTCTCATTGCGCCGGTCACCGGGTTTTTCGTAACGCAGCTCGTGGAGCTTGGGTTGAGGGCTTTCCTTGGGGCTCGACTCGACGAAGTGAATGCGGCGTTCTTCGCCCGCGGCTTCGGTGTAGCCGATCAAAAACTTGGAATTGGGCGACCAAAACACCTGGCCACGGAAGGGGCGCTTTTTGTCGCCCTCGGGAATGGGGCGCCAGATTTTGCCGCTTTTTAGATCCTCGATCAACAAGCCGTGGTTTTCAAAACGGTGTTGAAATCTGCCGTTGGGCGAAGTGCCTTTGGGCTTTCGATTCTTGTTGCGGCTCTTGTTGGTGTTGGCCTTCGGTTTCTTCGCCCGGCGGGAACGATCTAGGAAGACGATCCCCGCGCTCTTTTTTGCGCGGTAGCGCCCGACCTCCTCGCCCGCCGGGTTTCGAAGTAGCCAAAGGTGACCAGCGTAGGTACTGGTACTAGATTGCGACCCTGGTTTGATCATTCCGTAGGGGATTTCTTTGCCCTTCGTGTTGACCCAGAATCGCGACAGCTCCTTGCCGCTTCGGTTGAGGAAATAGACGGAACTCCTCGGTCCCGACAAAGATCGTCGCAGACTGGGCTGGTCTTTTAGATGAAATCCAAGGGCAGCCGAGAGAGAGCGCGATTCGAACTTCGGCTTGCCGTTCTTCCTGACATAGACGAGGTCCGATCCGCGAGGCCATAGCCACAAGGCACGATCGCGCAGCACGATTCCCTGCAGCTCGAGTTTGGAGTTTTGGCTAGCCGCGTCTGAATCTAGTTTCATGGCGCGAGCCAATAGCACACCGTCGAAGAGCGCCGATTTCTTACCCGTCGCCGCGTGGACTTTCCGATACTCCCTTCCACCACAGCTTGATCTGGTCTCGTACCAGAAATTCCGACCCGAGTGGTCCCAACTCACTTGTAGCGATAGCCGAGAGCCGAGTGAGCCAAACCGTTTGTTGAGAGAATCTGCGCGCTCGTAGTCGGCCGCGCGGCCTTGCGGCCAAGCCTCACTCGCCCCGGTACCCATAAGGACGAGGCAAGTGAGGGAAATGAGGTGAATACGAGCGCGCGTCAAAGATTAGTTACCGATCAAAAAGTCGAATCGATCCAAAAAGGAGTCGATGACACCACGGTAGGTTGCGGGGTAGCTGCGCATGATGGCGCGCCCTTCGTGGTCGAGATCGGTCACGGGTTGCACCCAAAGGTGGCGCGGCTTCCGCTTTGAGAGGACGTAGTCACGGATCTCTAAAAAGCGGCCATCGACCTTGGTGTAGCGGCGGTAAAGTTCACGTCCACGTTGGGTATCGGCGGTGGCCTTGTAGAGATTCAGCTTCATGAGGAAGTCGGCGAGGGCGGGGTGCCCCTTGGTTTCGATGGCCTCACGGTTGAGGTGGACGCGCCAGTCGCCCTCTTTGCTCTTATAAATCTTGATGAGGTCGTCACCGACTTCGAGCATCATCTGCAACAAGGCGAAACGGCCCTGCATGTGGGCCTGGCGCCACTTTGTTTGCTCGGGCGTGTAGAAAGTGAGTCCCATCATGCCGGCGCGGGCCATGTTGAGCCAGTTGACGTAGATGATGTCGTTGGCCTCTTCGCCTTCGTGGCCGAAGACCTTTAGAGCTCCCTTGTCGAGGCAAAGGTAGAGCCCCACGGCTTCCGCCCGGCACTCCTCGAAGGACGAAGCAATCGTGGTGAACTGGGTTCCCCAGTCTTCGCCGGGTTTGTACCATGTGGCGATCTCTTTTTTCGTGACCGGGTTGATGAGCTTGCGGTCGAAGTTGACTTTGCCCTTGGCGTCTTCCACGAACATCTTGCCGGAGCCGTGTCCGAGCAGTTCGTGCAGGCCGACTTGGACTTCGAAGGCCTCGGAGATGAGGTCGCGATAGAGCTCTTGGTCGGCGTCCTCAAGAAAGCTGATGCGAGCCGTGCTCTTGCCACCGGCTCTGAGTACGTTGCCAAGGCTCACGTTCTTAAAGCCGAAATTGCCGCGAATGTCATCGTAGTTGGGGATGTTGATTCCCGCCGGGATGCCACTGTTGGCGAAGCAAAGAACTTCCAGGGATGTGAAGTCGGGGCGCTGGAATGTGTCTTTTTCGAAGGCGCGGGCCCAAGGCAAAAGCGGCAGCATGCGGGGGGCGCTTTCGACGAGGGCGCCGAACTTTTTGGTCTGCTCTTTGTTGACCATGGCGACTAGGCCTTCCCACTCGGCGCGGACGCC
Organism: Planctomycetota bacterium; assembly: GCA_036479435.1. Lineage (GTDB taxonomy): Bacteria > Planctomycetota > DRQF01 > JAZGFI01. The sequence goes on from JAZGFI010000187.1 coordinate 7,586, forward strand.
CATCGGATCGCGATAGGTCTCGATGAAGCCGACGTTGGTTTCCACCGCGGGGCCCTTGTCCTTCACCCAAAAACGCTGCGACGCTTTGTGGTCGTCGGTTTCGCCGCCGTTAAAGTGATTGATGTAGGCCAAGACCATGCGGCGTTGATTGTCGTTCGCGACGTATTTGAGAGCTTCTTCAAAAGATTCGACGACTTCGGCCAAGATCGAAGCGTAGTCGCCGTAGACGAGCGCGATCTTGCGACCGCGAAACTCAAACTCTTGATCCGGCTGTTGCAACGCGGAGGCAAATCGAATGCTGAGGACCCCGCTGGCGTCGTCCTTGAAGACGCGCGTGTTCCAGCCCTCGATCCTTTTTTCCTTCATGAAGGCCGCCACCAAGGCAAGGTCAGCCATAGTGATGTTTTCCGAGTAATATGCGGAAACTCCATCCATGCCGATGCCCAGGGAACGCTCGTGCTTTTCGAGCGAATAGATGCGTTCGCGCAGGCTCTCGAAAAGAGCGCTAAGGCGGCCATCGCCGCGTCCCAGGGAGTCAGCTCCGGCGGCAATCTCGGCAAACTTGTCGACACTGAGTTTGGGCACGAACTTTGTGTCGCCAAAGCTCAGGTAGTTGCCGCAATTCGAATAGCAGCGTGCAGCGTATTGCTCGAGCCAAGTCAATTCCTTGCCGCTGACGCCTCGGCGACTGGCCTCTCGGCGCAAGCCAACGGGGTCTTTTCCGAAAATTCCTTGGAAAAGTCGGAGCAAATCCGGCGATTCCGGGGAGAGCTGTTCCCAAGTGATCAGGCTCCCAACCCAACTCGCGCGGGCCATCCAATGGGCGTAGAGCTTTTCTTTGGGCGTCAAGGCCTCAAAGTCAGCCCGAGCCTCCAGGGCGCGAACCGGAACATTCTCGGGATTGACGTAAAACGATAGGTCGTCTTGTGCTTGTGAACGTGAAGAAATCGCAAATAGAAGTAGAATCCCCGCCCAGAGGAGGGCTGTGAGGGCTTTTCGAGAGCTGATCATGTCGGTTTCCTAAGTCCTAAGCGGGGTTTTTGAGGGAGGAATCTCTCCCCACGAGATATGGATTCTACTCCCTTCGCTTCGCTCGGAAAGTCAGCTTGGCCTCAGAACCGTGGGTCAGCGGTATAAAACTGCTAAGCTCTCCGCGGCGCAACCCTCGGGTTGGCCCCCGTTCTTACGGGTCTCTTGTTTTACGAGCCGCAATATGGCTCTTTCGCTCGCTCCGATCAATCGCGGCCTTAGGGCTTCGAGCTTTCGAGAAGTGGGCCCATTTTCGAAAGCAAAGCAATGTCTGAGAGAAAGCTCTACGTCGCCAATTTCCCCTTCAACACGACGGAAACGGATCTTGAAACGGCCTTCCAGCCCTTCGGTACCGTTGAGTCAGTCAAGATCGTCATGGATCGTGACACTGGCCGCAGCCGCGGCTTCGGATTTGTCGAAATGGCGACAGATGATGACGCACAAGCTGCGATCGACGCCCTGAACGACCAAGACTTCGGCGGGCGTCAGCTCCGCGTGAATGTCGCGCGCCCGCGTGAAGATCGTGGCGGCGCTGGCGGCGGCGGCGGCGGCGGCGGCGGTGGTCGTGGCGGCTACGGCGGCGGCGGCGGCGGTGGCCGTAGCGGCGGCGGTGGTGGCGGCTACGGCGGCGGCGGCGGTGGCCGTAGCGGCGGTGGCGGCGGTCGCGACAGCTGGTAGGCCCTAGCCTGTCGGTCACCTAGTAACGACCGAAAACTGGCCCCTGTGACTTAGGTCATAGGGGCTTTTTTTATGTCTCCCGGTAACCAGCTACAACGGTTACTTCTTGATGTCTCTACTCCGCAACAAAAGTGACCATAATTGCTGTTCTGAATCCTAAGTGACGTCGTCAATTTGGCGGGACAAGTACACAATGGAGACCACGGGTCATGACTTTGATGAGAACGAGCTTGGTGTTGTGCATCCTTGCGGCG
>JAZGFI010000188.1:0-4939 GCA_036479435.1 Planctomycetota bacterium
GATTCCGCACCATCACCACGCTCATAGGCTGCTTGGACTGATATTCCAAGGAGACAAAGACCGTGAATCGAAACTTAGAAAAATGTCGCAGTGAAGCGCGAGCCAGGCTGCGCTTTGCGGTGGTGGGACCCTTATTGGCGGCTCCGCTGTTCAGCGTCAAGTAGCTCTACCCACTGGCGACAATTAGAATTCCCCATGGGGGCCGACGTTTTTGGGCCTCCAGGGGTCCCGGTCAGGGCGGCGCCCTGTCTGGGGTCTGGATCTTACCGCCCGCAAGGCGGTTCCCCCCGAGGGGGGAAAATTCTGTCATGTCAGTCATCCATCTTCTTTTTCCTCCCCCTCTTCTTCGCCGCCTCGGTTCTGAAGCTCTTGCCAGTGAGTTCCAGGATCGTTGAGTGATGGACGACACGATCGATCGCCGCGGCGGTCGTCATCGCGTCTTTAAAGATTTTGTCCCACTGCGAGAAGACCAGGTTGCTCGTGATCATGACGCTTCGGCGCTCGTATCTTTCGGAGAGAAAAGTGAAAAGCACTTCCATCTCCGCTCGGTCCTGTTGGACGTAGCCGATGTCGTCCAGGATAACGACATCGAATCGATCGAGGCGGCGCATCACGGTGTCAAGGCAAAGGTCTCGCTTGGCTACGAGCAGGTGCTGCACCAAACAAAATGCTGGCACAAACAAAACGGCAAAGCCTTTGTTTACGAGCTCATGACCAATGGCGCATGCAATGTGGCTCTTGCCCGTACCCGGATTGCCAAAGGCCAAGATGTTTTCGGCCCGACCGACAAAGCCTCCATCGCACAAACTCGGTAAGGCCTGGGCGACTTTGGTGGGCAGACACTTCAGGTCCAGAGTCGCCAGTGTTTTGCCCGACGGCAGCTTCGACTTTTTGAGATGCCGAGAGACTCGCCTGACCCGTCGGTCTTCTATCTCGAGTTCCAAAAGATACCCGAGATAGTTTTGATGAGTCCAGCCATCGGCTACAGCTTTCGCCGCGACATCGTCATACTGCGTCGCGATGGTCGGCAGCCTGAGCGCCTTCAAAAGAATGCCCAAGCTCGCCGGAGATTGGTTGGTACCGCTCATGAAGTCGGTGCCTCCGTGTTGGTCAGAAGCTCGTCGAAGACCTCAAGGTCGATCTCGAACTCGGCGAATTGCGGAGTCTCGAACTTCTCCGAAGGACAAAGTTCTTGCACCGCTTCGATCGTCGGCACGTTTTTGCTGGCGTAAATCTCAATCAGAGCTGACTCCACCTGGGCTTCTGTTGTTTCCGCGGCGAGCTTCAAGATCCGAAGATAATGCAGGTCTGCTTTTCGCTCGGCGAAGTGATCCCGAAGGCAGTCAAATGCACGACGGAAATCCAAATTGGGGAAAAGGTCATCGTGATAGCGATAGCGCTCAAAAGCCCCTGCCTTGCGCACCAGGGAGTCAATGACGTGCCGATAGTTGATCCGGTGCTTCCGCTTGCCACGTATGCGTTCCGTTCGAAACTGGTAAGCGCCGTCGTAGAAGACCTCGATGATCGTGTCAAAAACTCGCACTCGGACTTTTTCGCCAATCAGCCTTGAAGCTACCGAGTAGATGTTCTTCTTCACTGAGATCGTGCTTGCTGATGTCACTCGGACTTCAATCTCTGAGTACTCGGCAAATCGGCTCGACGGAAGAGGTCTCATCAGAGGCATTTCCTCACCGAGCCCTTGACTGCGACCACGATTTGCAAGCTGACAATCCTCCCAAAGCCAAACCTCGTAAGACTCGAGCGATGGAAAGTCGCGGTTACCGCGCAGCATCAAACGCTGATCGAGACGATTCTTTAGCACCCGGTGCGACGACTCCACATCGCCATTTTGCTCCTTAGCGCCCACCGCTGTAGTCCGGGGAGCCATCGCAAAGTGCTTGCAGAATTCGAGGTACTCATCGTTGAAACACCGCTCTTTTTCGCGATAAACTCGCGATGCGTCGCTGCGGTTGAGTGGTCTGTTTGGTGCCACTTCGGCACACGACCCAAACGAAATAACGATGTCTGAACCCCACGCTTCAAGGCCGGCATCGACTCCGACATGCACACCGATACCGACTCCCAATTCGAGTACGGCAGCACCGAGTGGCAAAGCATGTGAGGAAAGTCCTCGCCGTTGATCGTGATCCTAAGCTTGTTGCACCAAGTAAAGTCGGTCTGCAGCGCTTCGCCGGGGCGATGGTCCTGCGTGAAGAAAACCTCCTTGGGTGGTCCTTCCTGCGCTCGCCATTGCTTGATTCGGCGCTGCAAAGTTCGGATCTGGCCGTCTTGGTAACGGCCAGGATGCTTGCCTTGAAGGTAGTCAAAAATCGTCTTCGTTTGCAAACCCGGGGCTTTGCCTAGCATCGACTTGATCTTTGACCAATCCTTCGAAAATGGGTCCGGCCTTGTTCGATAGCTACGATCTATTGTCTTCTGCGACGGGAACTCCTCCGAGGCCAAGTAGCCCCGTGCCGTCTTCCTATCCATCCCGGATTTCACTGCGGCCAGGCCAACCTGTCCGTGCTTGCTCATCTCTTCCATCAGTCTTCTCACTTGCTGGTCTGTGACCACCGGATTCCTCCGCAAAGTAATGCGAGGAAAACGGCTTACACCAATTCTGGTCACGGCCAACCATGGGGAATTCTAGTTGTCGTTTCTGGGGAGGTCTGATTGTCGCTGAACAGACCTACCGGTGCAGAGTTACTCTCCGAGTTCCTCAGTCGTTATCTCCACCGGAAAGACCCGCCCGAGGTCAGGGCCCGGCTATCACGAGTCCTCAAAGGAGAGGACAGCTTTTCGAGCGACGAGCTCCATGCCGTGCAACGTGACATTAGATGGTGGATGGATCCGCCTTGGAGATGGCCTCCCTCTCCCTACTGGCCGCTGGCAGAACTCTCCTTGGAGCAGTCAGCCATACCCGAGCACGAATTCATCTCTCCCAAGACCGAGGACCCGGACGCCGCTTTTGCGCGTGTCGAGATGGAGACGATTCTCGCCGAGCTCCTACGAGAGATGCCGGAGCCCACGTTCGAAGTGGCTGCACTTCGTCTCACGGGGCGGACTCATCGCGAGATTGCTCAGGAGCTCGGGCTATCCGTAAGCACCGTGAGCAAACGCTGGAGCCGCGCCGTGAAGCGTCTTCGAGAGGAGTTCCGCGCTCGAGGCCTTCTGCCTGATGAAGAGGCCTGAATTCCAGCTCTTTCAAACTCGTAAGAGCATCCCATAAAAGACGTTATGGGTTATACTTTTGTTGCGAGAGGGACCTCGGCAGTCATGGTCTCAAGGCCGAGCTCATGCGTGCCGATATTTGACAATATCCGCCACACATGTCATAGTAGATCGGAAACAACACGGAGGTCCCCCATGGCACGATCAATCAACCTCTCACTCACAGACGAGCTGCGAGCGTTCCTCGACGACAACTCAGGCGACGGAACGCTGTTCTCGACGCCAAGCGAGTTCGTTCGAGCACTGATCCGAGAAAGGAAGGAACGCGAGGAAGCCGCGGAGCTCCGTAAGGCCGTACTTGAAGGCTATGACGACGTCCTGCACGGCCGCACACTCCCGCTCAACGGAGACCTCCGGTCAATGATCGCTGAAGCGAAGCGTCGCGACGCCCACGGCTGGAGTTGATGGTGAAAGTCCACCTGACCCGTCGAGCACTGTTCGAAATCGAAGAGATCGATCTCTACTCCATCGACAAATGGGGCGACGACGTGGCTGCGCACTACCTCGCCGACCTGCACGCAGGCGCGGCACGTCTTGGCGAGAGCCCAAACCTCCTGAAGGAGCGGCCAGAAACATCTCTGCGGCTGCGTTTCTACCGAGTGCGTGAGCACGTTCTTGTCTGCGACGTGATCGGCGACGACATCTTCGTTCTTGCTTTACGCGCTGCCGTGATGGACTTGCCAAACCGCATCGCCGAGCTCGAACCTCAACTGGTCCACGAAGCCGAAATCATGGCTCGCCAGATTGAAAGCGATCGCGAAGAACCAGGAGAGGACGAATAAAATCGGTCGGCATTCGCGAAGAAGAGTTTCGAAGGCCATTGGCAAAACTATCTGAAAGCCTGGCGCAACCGCATCTCAGACACAGCAAAACCTGAATCCATATCGGTTAGTCTCTATGCGATTCAGAAGAACTCCGCTGATGGCTAGTGCCTCGGAACACGGGCGACAAACCCAGGTGAAGGCCCACCAGGCGGGCGACGATGATGGTCAGGTATGCTTGCCCAATGACAGCCTCCCACACAACAACCATCTGGGCTAGTGGGGTCGTTGGAGCGATGTCTCCATACCCTGTCAGCAGCCAACTTAGTCGAGGGCAATTCGGCTGGCAGCGCACGCTTTCTGGTTGACGATGCCGATCGGCATTTGTCGCGCGTACCCGGGCTGTCACTCCACAGCGCCGCCAATGATCGGCGAAAACCGCCACCATCGGAGTCGCTCGTTTTTCCGTTCAAACATGACTTTGCGATAGGTTGCGCGCTCCTTTGGTGCGAACTCGAGATCGTTCGCTTGGCGATTTCGTGCCTTGGGACATCTTCTGCGTGGATCGTCATCTTCAATCATCGAGACAAAGAACTTGGTGAATTATGGACTGGGCCCGCAAAGGAACGACATCATGAGCGATTGGTTTTTGGCGTCAGACTCAGCATCAAACACCAAAATGAACCGCCTCGGAACTGGCTCGTCTGCTCGAAGAAGAAGCCCGCGGAGTCGACGCCAAGGTCGGCTTTGTTGGAAATCTTCCCGCCACCACTTGGACCATCTGTCGATAGTCCTTCTTCCCACTCCCAAAGCCGTCGCCAGCGCCTTCGTGCGTTTGGGACTAGGGCCTTGGTGGAAGGACGACAAAAGGACAACCGCAACTCCAAGGTAAACACGGCGGCCAAGAAACCGTGTGGATGGAGGAGCGGCCCTTAGACGACATGAGG
>JAZGFI010000189.1:0-2195 GCA_036479435.1 Planctomycetota bacterium
GTGGAAAGAGATAGAAAGCGGCTTCGGGTGTCGGCAAAGACACTCCGCAAGTCTTCAGCTCCTCACGGTCTTTCATGGCAACTTCCACTTTCGCCCGCGAGGCACGAACGAGGTCAAGCGCCACCGAACTATCCGAACTCAAGGCGGCCAACGCGGCGCATTGGCTCGGCATCGCCGTGTGTGTTGTCGTCGCTCCAATCACAGAACCCAAAGCCTCGATGACCGCCGAGGGCGCGAGGGCCGCTCCAACTCGGTATCCAGTCATCGCAAAGCTCTTTGAGAAACTCGTCACGACGACCGTTTGGTCTTTCAGATCCGGGGCCAACGACAACAGTGGCGTGTGGTCAGGGTCAAAGCGAAGAGCGTCGTAGACTTGATCGGCAATCAACCAGAGTTCTTTTTCGCGCGCCAGTTGAGCTAAGGCCAATTTCTCCTCTGAACGCCAACAAATCGAGCTGGGATTCGAAGGGTCGTTGATGACCACCGCTTGCGTCCGCTTCGACAAGAGTTCTTCGGCGGCGGCAAGACTAGGCCTCAGATCCGAAAGGGCCGGAACCACCACGGGCACCCCACCCGCCCTTTCGACTTGATCCAGAAAACTCGGCCAATAGGGAGCCAGCACAAGTACCTCATCACCCGGATTGAGCAAGACGCGAAAAGTCTCAGCAAGCGCCTGTTTGCCGCCGCAAGTCACCGCGACCTCGTCAGTGGACCACTCAACACCTGCCGTTTCGCTTTGCTGTTTCGCGATCTCTGTTCGCAGTTCGCTAATCCCCAAGGCTGGTCCGTATCGCGCCCCATTCGACTCTAGGCAGGCGACCGCAGCCGCGATCGCCTCAGGCGGTGGAGATGCGTCGGGCTCACCGATCGCCAAGTTGATGGGATCGGGGTGGGCGCTTCTTCGGGCCGCGAAAGACATCGTCGGCGAGGCCTTTGCGGTTGAGAAACGATGATTGAGCGTCAATCGAGTGGAGCTCAGTTTCGCATTATCAGGAGAAAACCTCTTCATCGACTGAGACCGCGCGCGGCCAAGATTGGATCAAGACCTCGGATCAACTCGATCAGATCCTCGTCTCGAAGCGCCTGCTCTTTGTCGCAGAGCGCCGCATCGGGGTCGGGATGGGCCTCGACGATCAATCCATCCGCCCCCGCGGCGACCGCCGCTAAAGCCAAAGGCACCACGAGCTCTCTACGGCCTGCGGCGTGCGACGGATCGACAATGACGGGAAAGGGCGATCGTTCTTTCAAGATAGTAATCGCCGCGACATCAAGCGTGCTCCGCGTAGCGGTTTCAAAGGTGCGAATACCACGCTCGCAAAGAATGACCTGGTGGTTGCCGCCACTCGTGATGTACTCGGCTGCCGCGAGTAGTTCGGCTACTGTCGCACTCAGTCCTCGTTTCAAGAGCACGGGCCGATCGACTTTTCCAAGCGCCTTTAACAAGGCGAAGTTCTGCATGTTGCGAGCCCCAACTTGAATCATGTCGGTCGATGCCAACATGGCTTCCAAGTCGCCGGTGTGCATCAGCTCGCTGACCACCGGCAAACCTTGAGCACGGCCCGCATCGCGGAGGTAACGCAAGCCTTCTTCCCCGAGCCCTTGGAAAGAGTGAGGCGAAGTCCTGGGCTTGAAAGCCCCTCCTCGCAAAAGGTGGGCACCGCGCCGCTTGACCATTGCCGCGGCCAGTTCGATTTGATCACGGCTTTCCACCGCGCAGGGGCCCAGAATCAGAGTGAAGTTCTTCCGTCCGATGGTCCGATCTCCCACCTGCACGCTATGCCCTTTCTCTTCGACCTGAATCCGCGACCCCAAGTCGAGATCCGAAGGAATCGGCGCGGCCGGGGCTGCAACTCGCAGCTTGGAGCGCGAGGGATAGCGGCCGAGCTCCCGGAGAGTGCGACAACTTTGGCGCAGCTCAGACCACAAGGTATCGAGATCGGAACCTGCCGGAGGTGCCATCAGATCAATGAAGAACTGGTACTCCCAGGGCCTGCCGGGCTGCGGACGGCTTTCGATGCGAGTCAAGCTGACTCCTGCTCTATCGAATACGGTAAGACAACGTGCCAGTGCTCCCTGATGATGGTTGAGGGTCAATCGCAACGAGATCTTGTGGGGTACTCTCGGCGAAGGTTGCTCCGCTTCATTGGCAACCAAAACGAAGCGGGTCAAGTTGCGTTCATCATCGGCGACCTTGG
>JAZGFI010000190.1:0-12193 GCA_036479435.1 Planctomycetota bacterium
ATCCTCCAGATCATTCGCGAAGTCCAAAGCTCCGGTCTTGACCTTAAGCCACGTTCGTGACGGGTAAAAAAGTGCCGCGTGGTCCCAGCCCCGACCTCGTGGTCTTGCGGCAATGGGAGGCCTTTGCTGCAAGCTTCCTGCGGCAGGCCAATCGATGGCCCAAAATTCACCGTTTCACCCTCAGCCAACGCCTGCAGAATCTCACGCTCGACGTTCTGGAGAAACTGGTCCAAGCCCGCTACGAACCATCTCAACGCAGCCAGAATTTGGCGGAATGCAACATGATTCTCGAACGTATGCGCTTTTTGATGCGCGTGGCTCATCAACTGAATGTCTGCTCTGGGAGGGGATTTGAAAACATCCTTCGATCTCTTGATGAAACCGGGCGCATGCTCCACGGATGGCGCGTCAGCCATGAGCGAAAGGAGGTAAGCCATCGTCAGGCGTAGCGGACAACTCTTCGACACGATGGTCTCTTTCGACAACATCCTTAAGGCCAGCCATCTTGCCGCCCGTGGCAAATCTCGTCGGTCCGGGGCCGTCGCACGTTTCCTTGTAGATGCCGAAACCGAGGCCTTTGAACTTGAGCGTGAGCTGCGCGATGGCACCTACCGCCCGGGCCCGCTTTTTGAATTCACCATCTTCGACCCCAAAGTCCGCAAGATCAGCGCAGCACCCTTTCGTGACCGCGTCGTCCATCATTGCATGATGTCGGTTCTCGCTCCGATCTTTGAGCGCCGCATGGTGTTTGAGAGCTTTGCTTGTCGCAAACGAAAGGGGCAGCACGCGGCTCTTTTTTACGCCCAAAAACAACTTCGTCGCCACGAGTTCTTTATCAAACTCGACATCCGACAGTTCTTCGCCTCACTTGATCACCGCGTGGTCTTAGAAAGCCTGTATCGCTGCGTCAAAGATCACCGTGTGGGCCAACTCATGGAGGTCATCGTGCGGCATCCGCAATCCCATGGCTTGCCTTTGGGGAATCTCACCAGCCAATGGCTGGCCAATCTGACTTTGGATCGCCTCGACCATTTCGTGAAAGAGCAGCTTCGCGTTAGGGGCTACCTGCGCTACATGGATGACTTCGTGCTCTTTGGCGACGACCGCCAACAACTCCGCCGGGCCGAACAACAGCTTGAACGATTCCTCGTCGAGGTCCTAGGTCTGCAGATCAAAAGCGCCGCGACTGTACGAGGGCCAAGTTCGGGTGGTCTCCCCTTTTTGGGCTGGATGGTATATCCAAGGTTGATGAGGTTGCGCCGAGACAGCATCCAGCGCAGCAAGAACCGTCTTCGCGAACAGGCCTACCGGCGGGTTCGAGGGGAGATCTCGGAAGAGACTTTTGTGTCTGCGGTGCGCTCGGTCTTGGCGCATTTGGATGCAGGCGGAGCCCAGGGGCTTCGGCGCCGACTTTTTCTGGATTGGGTGGAAGTTCCGGGAGCTCCCTGACTGGATCAAACTCAGCAAGCTAATGATTCTGGGAACTGAGATCGTCACTTTTCGCCGTGGTTCGCGGCGGGGCCTTCGACAACGATGCGGACAACTGTCGCGCAGCCAACCGCAACGACTTATCGGACAACCCCGACAATCGCAACGCCAACCTCGGCTTTCGCCTTGCGCAATGCGCCGCCCTATCTAGGCCAGATCGCGCTCACTCTTCGCCCCTGCGGGCGAAGTCTGGCGCGCCGTGCCGCGCGGTGCCCAGGTCTCGCTCCCGTCTGTTCGCGTGCCTTTGGCGCGGAGAGCAAAGATCAGTCTCGCCATGGATGGTAGGCGCGAAAGGCCGACGTTCGTGGCGGGACGTTTTTCGTGACGCGGCGGACAGTCCCGAAAAGGCCAGGAAAATTCGAATGAGTGCAGAAAGACGCGAAGTCGTAAAGAATCAAGGGGTGCCCTGCGCAAGGCGAAAGCCGAGGCCGGCGTAGCGATCGTCGGGGCCGTCTGACCAAACGTTGCGGTTGGCCGCGCGACAGCTGACCGCATCGCCGCCGAAGGCCCCGCCGCGAACCACGGAATCCTGGCACCATTCCACAACATTGCCGCCCATGTCAATGACCCCTTCGGGCGTGACGTCCCTCGCGAACAAGCCAACCGGACTCGGATGACCGATCTTGGCCTCAACAAAGTTACAGCGTTGCGAATCTGGCATAGTTTCACCCCAAGGAAAAGGCCGCGAGTCGGTCCCGCGGGCTGCGAACTCCCATTCAATGTCGGTGAGTAGGCGAACCCCTTTGCCGCGCCATTTGGCGTAGGCGGCGGCCTCTGAGTAACTCATTCCGACCACGGGGCGAGTTGGGAAGCTTTGTTGCCTAAGCCAAGCCGCTGGCTTTCGCACATCTTCAGCAACGGCATCCAAGAACTTCGCGTACTCCGCTACGGTGACCGGGTAACGACCTATCGAGAATTTGGGGACCGTTTGACGCTTGCTCCCAAGCTGCGACCATCCACGTTTCTCGACAACCGCATCACCCCCAAGCATGAAGCTGTCACCGGGGATTGTGACGAACTCGGAGGGATGGTCGGCGAACCAAAGGGCCCCGTTCTCTTCTTGCCCGATGGCCTCGGCGGCGCCACAACGCAAGCGGAGATCGAGGGTTTCGTCCTGCACCCGAAGAAGGGACTTTGTGAGTAATTCACGGTAGCGGGGGTCTCGCCAAGATCCTGGCTCGGCGCGGCGGTGGATGTCGCCGAGCCGTGACAAAAGTTGCAGGCTTTCGGCGACGGGGCAATCTTTTTCTAAAGCCATCTCGACTAAAGGCGAAAGCAAGCCGCTGAGGTCGCGGTCGAGCTCTAAGGCGTGGTGTTCCGCGGCCATGGACAAGACTTCGCCAGACCGTTCTTGAAGGCAAAGTGCGCGATCGTTCAGGAATCGATTGAGGCGTTCGGGGTCGTCGAGGTCACAAAGGCGATGAGCGGCAAGATATTCACGGAGACGGGCGTGCCAAAAAAAGACCTCCGAATCGTCCCGAACGATGATGCCGCTCTTTTTCTCTTCGGCGTCGAGAAGGGCTTTCAAATCCTCAACGCGATCCTCGATCATGGCCCCTTTGGCAATAGCCTGCAAAGCCTGAACTGCCTTGCGCCGCGAGATCCTGGTCAACGGCGGGTTCTGAGAGTGGAAATGGAAGGCCAGGCGTTCCAAAAAGAGTCTTCGGTTACTGCCCAGACCACCGGATTCATCTTTGCGGCTAGTGAGGAGCCAGTTGATGATTTCTTCGAACAGCCGTACTCGCTGTTTGGGCAAATCGTGCTCGGACGAAAACATGGCGATCATGCAGGCGAGCATCAAGGGATTGCGAGCCAGCTCGCCAAGCTCGGGATCGCTGCCGCTGGTAACGCGCTCGAGAAAACTCTCGCACAAGTCATTTTTGTTGAGGCCCAAAAAAGCCTGCCCTGCGAAGGCCTTGATGGCCGTCTTTGACAAGTCTTCCACGTTGACCTGCAAAAAACGTGGTAGGCGTATCTCTCCGGCCTTGAAGGCCCCTGGCCGCACCGTGACGACGATTCGGAGTTCAGGGTAGTCGTCGTCGGAGAGCTTACTGAGGGTTTTTGCAATGAGCGCTGGCGCGGCTGCTTCGTCGAGACCGTCCACAAGAAGGAGCACGGGTTGGGTGCGAAACAGCGTCTCGCAATCTGGCGTCACCAGGGAGCTTAGGACCTCGAAGAAGTCTGAACTCAAATTGGGATCCTCTGCCGAATTCAAGCTGGCGTCCTCTGGTTTCATCGCGGCCAAAGGCGGCGAGAGGACGGCGGCATCAACGAGCAAGGGAATGATGTCCGAGGGCAAGTCAGTAAGCCATGAATCCCTGGGGACTGGGTCTTCGGTGAGAGCGGCCTCTGCGGCGACAAAGGCGAGCCGTCTAAGGAAAGTGCTCTTGCCAGAGCCAGGATCGCCAATCAAGGTCAAAAAGCGCTCTTTGAGGCGAGTCTGAAGAGGCTCGCGCTGATCGGAGTCCGCACGAAGAAGAGTGGCTTCGCTTCGGCGAGATTGAGGCTCCGTGATCCGTGTTTCGAGTTCGGCGAACGTCGTGCGGATATCCAAATCTGCATGAGACTTTTCGGGGTCTTTGGGGGCGGGAAGTTCTAAGCGGCTGGTGCTCTTTGCGAGCTTTTCGAGATAGCGACCTAGAACTGGCGTGAGGCCGGCGGGCTTAGCCTCGTCGAATTTGGGGTTTCCGAAAACTGGTTCATCGGCTCGGGATTCAGGGTAGACCGAGGCTTCGGGTGCACCCTTTTCTTTGAGCTTTGGGTTTACCCACGATAAGACATCGGCAATGCTGAGCATCTTTTTCGCATTGGCGGGCGAGGGCCCATCTGTCTTCAAGCCGCAGCTTAGGCCTTCAACGAACTGTTGGCTGAAGTAGCTTTCTTGGTTTTTCTCGTCAACGAAGCTGTCGCCGAAACTTGACGCGATGAGAGTGAAGCCTTCTGGGATTTCCGCGAGCGAGGCGGATGCTGGCGCAGGTCCTTTTCGAATGCCGTCTGACTTAAGGTCATCTTGGGCTTCAGCAGCGTCGCAAGCATCGAGGATGAACACGACTCGGTGAAAGCCACACTCCTGCAGCGTCTCAATAATCCCCAAAAACGGAACCGCTTCGGCGCCAAACAAGAACTCAAAGCCACCACGTTCTGCGCGCTGTCCATGACCGCTGTAGTAGAAGAAGAGCTCCGCGGTCTTGGGCAGAACATCCAAGAACCGGACTAACTCGATCCGAAACAAGGTCGCATTGGCGCCCATAAGGAGGCCAGGAGTCTGGCCTTCAATCTCAGGTCTGCACCCCCCGATGCTCGGCTTGGCCAAGCAGTTCCACATTGCCGTCACGTCGCGCGGGCCGCCCAAGGGCGTGGCAGACTCGGCGCTGACTGCAAACACATATCTATTGGACGCCACCGATACTCCCTCCACGACCTGAGAGCCCGAATATAGCAGGCTCGTGTTGGGCCGTCAGGAAACTGCTGCGAAAAAGGCGCGGCCAGCCTACGGTTTTCGAAACTCAATCGACGACTCCCTGCGCGATGGGATGGCCATCGCTGAACTCAAGGAGATTCGTCATGTCTAAAGCTCTCAACACCACTGGGCACGCAGGGCCCTGCAAGTCACCTGTCGCTAAACGCAGCAAACTCCAGCTCGCCGATCTTCAGGATCTGTTTTCGGGCCAGCGCTTGGCCATCGTGATTCCTCAGTACTTCGATGCCAAAACCGTCGCCGCCCTCGCCAAACGCATCGAGCAATCTGGCCAGCTCGGCGCCTACAGCTCGGGCCTTAACTCGAACGAGGTTCTCAAGATCGGCCAGACTCTTTATGAGTGCGATACCCCGGAGAAAGTTGCGGAGTACTTTGCCCTCGCAAAGAGCCACGAAGAACCCCTGCGTTACATCGCGGCGGGATTGCCTTTGCCTATTGACCGGGTGATCGAGGATCTCAACTACCTCTGGCCCAAGGGAGCCGGGGTTTTGAAGATTGACGGCCAGCGAACCTTTGCGGGTTTGCTCCGTGGGTTCAATCAGGCCGGAGAAGCTCGCCCTCATACCGACCGTGCGGATTGGGATCTGCCGACGCCCACCACGCTGGCCCTCAAGGGACAGTTCGCGGGCAATCTTTACCTGTCCAATCCCCGCGGGGGTGGCGCTTTGCAGTTGTGGTGGATGAAACCTGACCGGAGCACTTATCAAGCCATGCAGGTTTCCGGAGACTACTCGCTGCAACGCGAGATCCTCGGCCGCCCCGCGGCCGTGATTCACCCGAAACCAGGTGACCTGGTGCTCTTCAACGCTTGGCGCCCCCACGCGGTGACGGCTTCCACTGGGCTGCGGATCGCCCAGTCATGGTTTGTTGGCTACCGCGGTGAATCTCAAGCTCTGGGTCTTTTCTCCTAAGGATCCCATCGGCCTTGAATCCTCACCGGGTTAATCTCGCCTCGGTGGGGATTCCTTTGTTTGGATTAAGAGAAAGATGCAGCCAATGAGAGTCGCGTGAAGCCTTGGCACCACAAATTCAAATGTAAACGTCGGAGCGCTTGTCGGAAGCGGATGCGGGGGGCATGATTTGAACCATGAGTGGCTCACAACGTGCGATTGAATCGGGGCCTGCGTTTGGCTGGCTACCGCTATTGCTTTTGGTGGTGGCGGTTGCCGCAGGTGCCTTTGCGGCGGCGAAGTTTCTCGGAGCGGATGAGGTTCCGGACCACGGGCTAAAAGCCGTGACGGCGCGCGGTGATCTCGCCAGTTCTGAGAAGACGATCATTGAGATCTTTGATCGCGGACGAAGGTCGGTGGTCAGTGTTGCGACGGCGCGCGTGGTGCGCGTGTCGCCGCGCTTCGGCGAGTCGCGCACGGTGGATACTCCGGACGGAGCGGGGACCGGCATTGTCTGGGATCGCGACGGACACATCGTCACCAACTATCATGTGATTGAAGCGACGGGGTCGAGCCGACGGGGAATTCCGGCGCCGGTCCAAGACAAGATCACCGTACACTTGCCGGGGTTTCGGGAGCCCGTTACGGCCCGAGTGACGGGAGTAGCGCCCGAATATGATCTGGCGGTGCTCAAAGTCGACATCAATGCTGCGAAGTTGTTTCCGATTGCCATCGGCGAAAGCAGCAGCCTCAAAGTTGGGCAGACCGCCGTCGCCATTGGCAACCCCTTTGGTCTTCCCCACACGCTGACGACCGGAGTGATTTCGGGACTTGGCCGGCAGATCAAATCGCAAACGGACCGCGTCATCGAAGAGGTCATTCAGACCGATGCGGATATCAACAAAGGCAATTCCGGGGGGCCGTTACTGGATAGTGCCGGTCGCTTGATCGGCGTGAACACCGCGATCGCATCGACCAATAGTCGCAGCCCAGGAATCGGATTTGCCATCCCGGTCGATACCGTGAACTGGGTCGTGGCGCAGCTCATAGGCCACGGCGAGCTGAAGCGGGTGCAACTGGGTATCAATGCTATCGCGACCAGCATGCTGCGACCGATGCCTAAGATGGCGGGGATCTACGTGGCCGGCGTGATTGAAGGCTCACCCGCAGACCGCGCTGGACTGCAAGGGACGGTGATGGATCGCCAACGACGCGTGACGCGCGATGGCGACATCATTACGCATGTGAATGGCACGCGGGTCTTGAGCAATAGTCAGCTGTTCTCAGCGCTGGAGATGGCGAGCCAAGACGGACGCCTTGATTTGAAGGTTTGGCGCCGCGGCAAGAGCCTGGAGCGCTCCGTCGAGCTTTAGTCGGGTGTCGTCAAACCCTACAAAGCAGACTTTGAACAAAAGGTGTATGGTTTGAGCGTCTGAATGAGGGCACGAAAAGACCCGTCACGCAAACGCAACGGGTGTTTCGACTAAGGGGTTCTGGTGGTCAGCGCTTTCCGCGCCAGGGGCGCAGAAATTGCCTACTTGCGGCGGGCCTTCGGCGGCTTGACGAGGCCAGCCTTCAGCAGCACCGGATAGGGGCCATCACGGTCGATGGTCTTCAAGGCGCGCGTCGTGAGGCGAACGGTCACCCAGCGATTAAGCTCGGGAACGAAGATCCGCTTCTTTTGGAGGTTGGGCTTGAAGGTACGGAAGGTGATTCCCGTGGTATTCAGGCCGATACCGCCTTCTTTTTTGGGCTTACCGCGCCGAACGATCTTCTTACCCGTTTTCGGGCCAGCACCGGTGATTTGGCATTTCGCCATGTCTTCGTCCTCAGAGCAGAGCGTTTGTTTCGGGCCGCGATCATAGCGAGCCGAGGAGGCCTTTCAAGGCCGAAGGCCCGGGCCCCAAAGGGCTCGTTGAGGTTGCCCCGAAGGTGGGCGACAGAGTTTAAGATGTTTGAAATTGAGTACTTAGGGACCTGACCATAGCGTGAAGAGTGCTGAGGAAACCCATCGTGAATCCCCCGACGAGGTGCTGGATCGGATTCTGTCCGATCCCAGCTGCCGAGTGCATTTCGTGGGCCTCGCCGGAGCCGGAATGAGCGCCCTCGCCGAATTTAGGCTTCGGGGTGGCGGCGCGGTGTCCGGCTCTGACCGTTTTTTTGACCGGGGTGAGCTCAGCGACGAAAAGCGTCGCTTTGAGGACTTGGGCGCCAGGGTCTTAGTGCAAGACGGACGGGGAATCGCTTCGGCCGACATCGTGGCGGCGTCCACGGCCGTCGAGGCCGCGATTCCCGATCTGGTCGAGGCGCGCCGCTGCGAGCGCCCCATCTATCACCGGTCAGAAATCCTGGCCAGCTTCATTCGCAGAGGTCGCAGCGTCGCCGTCACGGGCACGAGTGGCAAGTCCACGGTCGTCGGCATGCTGTGGTCGGCTTTGCGCGCCGCGAAGGAAGACCCGGCCCTCATCACCGGCGGCGAGCTGATGGCCTTGCGCGGCCCCACGGCGCGCGGCAATGCAGCTGTTGGCAGCGGTCCTTTGATCGTTGAGGCCGACGAGAGTGATCGCAGCGTTTCGCGCTACGCGCCGTCTTTAGGTCTGATCTTGAATCTCCACAAAGACCATGCCCCGGCCGAAGAAATCCTGCCGGCGTTTAGGAGCTTCAAAGACCAATGCCGTGAGGCCTGCTTGCTAGGCGATGATCCGGCACTGCGCCCCTTGCGAGTCGGGGCCGAAGTCTTCGGTTTTGGCGAAGAAGCCGGGCTTCGCGGCCACAACTTGCAACTTGAGCCCTTCGGCAGCCGGTTCGAGTTTGAGGGCATTGAAGTCGCAGTGCCCATGCCTGGACGTCACAACGCCGAAAACGCGCTAGCCGCTCTGGCGGCGGCCAAAATGCTCGGGGCGGCGATGCCCGCCGTTTCGGTGGGATTGGAGTGCTTTGGCGGCATCCATCGCCGCTACGAAGTGGTGGGTGAAGCCGAAGGCGTGCTCGTCATCGACGACTTCGCCCACAATCCGGCCAAGATCGCCGCCAGCCTCAAAGCCGCAAGACGACAAGCCCGGGCCCGCGGCGGCAGGCTGCTCGCGATTTTCCAGCCTCACGGGTTCGCGCCCACCAAGTTCTATCGCAGTGAACTTGTTGAGGCTTTTGCCGAGATCTTGGACCCCGACGATCAGGCCTTTTTGCAAGAGATTTTCTTCGCCGGGGGCAGCGCGGTCAAAGACATCAGCTCTGCAGAAGTGATCCATGACCTGCAGGATAGGGGGGTCAACGCCTCGTTGGGATCAACGCGCAAAGCTCTTTGCGAGAAACTGGCCAACACCGCCTTATCGGGTGACGTCGTTTTGAGCATGGGGGCCCGCGACCCCGGCCTGAACGGCTTCGCGCAGCAGATCTTCGAGCGGCTTTCGGTCGCAAACGAGGGCTGATAAAGTCCCGCATGACTGATCAAGAACTGCTTCCTTGCGCCGAGCTCGAACCCGAAAAAACCGCCACCGCCGCCGTCATTTGGTTGCATGGTCTGGGTGCCGACGGAAACGACTTTCTCGATGTGGTCCCGATGCTCGGCATCCCGAAGAACATCCCCACTCGCTTCGTCTTCCCCCACGCCCCGGTGCGGCCGGTGACCTTGAACATGGGCCATGAAATGCGGGCCTGGTACGACATCGAGATGATGGATGACAAGCGCCACTACCGCGACGACGACATCCTGCTGTCAAGCCGTCAAATCTACGCGCTTTTGGACCGCGAAATCAAACGCGGCGTCGCTTCCGAACGCATCGTTTTGGCGGGATTTTCCCAGGGTGGAGCCATCGCCTTGCATGCTGGCCTGCGCTATCAGCATCGCCTCGCGGGCTTGATGGCGTTATCGACCTACATGGTTCGCGACGACGAGATCGACGCCGAGCAATCTGACGCAAATCGTGAAGTAGCCGTGTTTCAGGCGCACGGGCAGTACGATCCGATGGTGCCCTTTGCCTGGGGCGAATCAGCCCGAGATCGCCTCATTTCTCTGGGGCATTCAGTCGAGTTCCACGCTTATCCGATGGAACACCAGGTGGTTCCCGAAGAGATCACTGCTATTGGCGACTTTTTGCGACGCCAACTGTCTGGAGCAAACGCATGAGTAGAGCCGATCGGCTAGTTTGGATTGACCTCGAAATGTCGGGTCTCGACCCCGAACGCTGCACGATTCTTGAGATCGCCACGATCGTCACCGACGGCAATCTGAAGGTCATCGCAAATGGCCCCAATCTCGCCATCCACCAACCGAGTGATGTCTTGTTGTCGATGGACTCTTGGAACTGCGCTCAACACGCCAAAACCGGTTTGACCGAGCGGGTGAAAAAATCAGACTTAGGACTCTTCGGCGCCGAGTCGCAAACCCTGAAGTTTTTGAAAGAGCACATCGACGCCGGCGTGTCGCCTTTGTGCGGAAATAGTGTTCATCACGACCGCCTATTCATCAAACGCTACATGCCCGATCTCTCGAAGTTCCTCCACTACCGCCACATCGACGTGAGCACCGTCAAGGAACTCGCGCGCCGCTGGTACGGCGATGCCGCCAAGTACCAAAAACAAGGCAACCACATCGCCCTTAGCGACATCAAAGAGTCGATCGAAGAACTCCGCTTTTACCGCGAAAACTTCTTCAAGGGAGTCCCGGTCTAACCCGCAACATTCGCGTCAGACGTTTTTCACTACCCATTGGTCGCCGGCGACGTCAGCCTTGGCGTGCCATGAACCGCGCCGCGAGGCCTCCCAGCAGGTCATCTTCAGAAGCTCGTTTGCGTAAAGCCCGGCGCAGCTCTGGTTGATTCTCGCCGGTTAAAAACAACTCCGCGCGCAGAAAGCGCAAGAGCGCGCGACGCTCGGGCAACAGCCAGGTGTCATCGATCACAAGGTCGTTCGACTCCTCCAGGTAGGGGATCATCACGCGGCGTGTTTCGTCATCCAGTGAAACTAGCAAAGCGACCGCCCGCACTTTTTCGCCCGTCGCCAAAAGCAAGCCGACGGTAAAAGCCCGTGCTTCGTCATCAAGCCTGCCGAGGACATCGTCGCTCTCTTTTTGAACGGCGGCTTTTGAGGCGGCAAGCCCTGCGGCTCCGCCCCCGCCTTCCTCCAACTTCAAACGCAACAACAGCGTCTTGCGCATCGATACCGGTTCGTAGTTTGCCAGCTGGTCAGCCGAAAACTCTGCGGGGCGGGTCGCGACCAACAGGGCCCGATAAAGGCCCTCGGAAGGTTCCTCACCCAGAAGTGAAGTCATTAACGCATGCAAATCCGCGAGATTCGGAGGAAAGTCCGCGCGCTCGCGAACTCGTTCCCAGATCAAAAACAGGCGGGCAAACTCGCCCTCTTTGTGGGTGCTCAGCGCTTTGACAAAGGCCCCCGCCGCCGAACGCGGCTGCCCGAGCCGAAAGCCGTTTCGAAACCGCAGCTCAGTGGCCGCGGACGCGGCCTCGGCTCCAAGGTCATGGACCTTTGCAAGGTGCTTGTCGGAGCGGTCAAAGTCTTTGGCAAAGTGCGCCGCCATTCCCGCCAATAGTTGAATCGCACTCGACGCCGGGTAACTCTCGAGGCCCTGGCTTAGAACCGCGGTGCCTTCGCGCGGCCCCAGGACTTTCACCAACAACTCACAGCTCAAAGCGTCGCTCAGGCCTTCGCGATGCCGAGTTTCATAGTCACAAATCAAGCGGGCTCGATCATCATGGCTTTGTCGCAAGCGCAAGACCTCGCGCCGAAACTCAGCTTCGGCCGGAAACTCCCCCGCCAACTCGAAACCAAAACGACCGGCGACTTTCGGCGACTCCGCAAAGGCCACAAAGTCGAGGGTGCGCAAGCGATCATCGCCGTCGAGGCCCGGCAAGCTCGCAATTTTCCTCGCGACGGAGGCGACTTCCATTGAGGTTCGCTGGTTGAGTTGCTCGGCCAGGGCTGCGGCCCAGCCGCCGCTTTGACGATCCAACACGCGATAGCGCCCGGCAACTAGACCGTCGATCTGATCCGACGGCGGCAAGACCAGGTCAAAGGCGTTGAACTGAATGGCTGGGCGCCCGTGCCGGATGACCGCTTCGTTTTCGTAGGAGCGCGTGCCGTCTGCCTTCACATCGATGACGCGAACCACCAAGGGTGTTGCGCCGAGGACAGCGTAGACCTGAACAAGATCGGGACCACCCAGCTCAATCGTGGTCTGTTCGAGCAAGTTGCCTTCGCGATCGTAGGCGCTCATCTCGGTTTCGCCGCGGGCTAAACCTTGAAGGGTCTGCATTCCCCCGGGCTCAACATGCGCGCTTATCGCCCCAATCCTGAATTCGATCGGCACCGGAAGATCGTT
>JAZGFI010000191.1:0-2345 GCA_036479435.1 Planctomycetota bacterium
GATGTCGCGGTAGAGCCGCCCGGGACGTAGAGTCCCGGGCGCCCCCCGCACAGATCCCAGCGAGCGGCATTACCGCACTGGGCTCCTACCTCGGGTATTTGACGCCAAAGCGCTGGTCGGGATAGGGATGACAGATCTTGGGGTGCGGGAGCCAGCGGACGGCGTATCGATTCACGCGCTCCCAGGTGAGCCGCGATTTCTGGCTGCGACGCCGAAGCGCCTGCCGCCAGAGACGGGTTACCTGATTACGAAATGCGTTCATTGATGCGCCGTTGCCGGGGACTCCGTAGTATTGATAGTGGCCTTGCAGCACCCGTCTGAGCCACGCTCCCGTCACTGGTACGGGGGCGTGCATCCGTTTTCGGATATGCTCTTTGAGCAGTGCTAGCTTGGCCACTTTTGTTTTCCTGCGTGTTTTGCGCCCGACCTTGAAACGTCCGGCCTTCGTCATCCCGCAGTAGTGCGTGAAGCCTAAGAAATCGAAGGTCTCGGGTTTTCCCTCGCCCCGTCGTTGGCGATCTTTGGGCGCAAAACGCCCAAAGCGGAGAAGACGCGTCTTTTCCGGGTGAAGCTCAAGGTGGAAGTCTGCGAGCCGTGTTTTGAGGGCGGCTAGAAAACTCTGCGCATCATCGTGATGCTGAAAACAGACTACGAAATCGTCGACGTAGCGCACGATGAAAACCTCGCCGCGTGCGTCCGTACTTCTCCATTCCTCTACCCATAGGTCGAGTACATAGTGGAGGTAGATGTTCGCAAGCAGGGGGCTAATGCTCCCTCCTTGTGGCGTTCCACTCTCCGCAAATGTCTTCTTCCCATCTTCAAGCACGCCTGCGTTGAGCCACTTCTTAATGTGACGCAGGACGCGCTTGTCACTGATCCGGCGCTCGATGAATTGCATTAGACAATCGTGGTCAATGGCATCAAAGAAGCCACGAATGTCTGCATCAAGCACCCAATTCACCTTCTTGCTTTCGATTGCGACCGAGAGCGCATCAAGTGCCCCGTGGGCCCCGCGATCCGGTCGACAGCCGTAAGAGAAACCGCGAAATTCCAGCTCATAGACCTGTTCCAAGACCTTTGTGGTCAGCCCTTGGACGAGTTTATCCTCCGTCGTTGGGATGCCCAACGGGCGCGTGCGCCCGTCCGGTTTTGGAATATGGACCCGTTGCACGGGTCTCGCGCGGTACGCTCCTCGGCGCAGACGATCGCTGAGATCTTGAAGATTGCTCTCCAAGTTCTCGGCGTAGTCATGCCACGTGACGCCATCGACTCCTGGTGCTGCATTCTTTCGCATGCGGAAGAATGTCGCTCGCAGATTGACGATGTTGTACACGTGGTGCCAGAGCGAGGTGAATGCTCTCTCCTTATCCTTCTCTACTGCTTTGCGTATCCGCAGGAGGTTTTGTTGCAAGGTTTCCCGGTCCTGTGCTCGGTCCTTGGTTTCCGCCTGCGAATTCCCCTTGGTCAAACGCCTTTCCTCCACCCGCTCCGCCGGGCGGGCCGCAGCTCGCCTTTTGTTCGCAGGCTTCTTAGGTACTACGCGTCTGTCCGACTTCTCCTGTCCGTCCATCATTGGATTACTCCTTTTGGATTGCCAATACGGGTCATGCTTGCCATTAGATGCCATGACCAAACAGGAGATCTCCCGGTTCCCGTGCAAGATGGTTCTGCACATGCTCGGGGTCTCAGACCGCGGAGGAGCAAAGACGGCCTTGCCAATAGCGCCCGCCTTTGTGTTGCCTTCCGTACACCGTACGTCGTCGGCCTCCTCGGTTCGTGCTTTTCGCGGCTCAATACCCGGCCTATGCATACCCCTGTCAACGCTTCGGCTGCACCCTCACGGGGGCATCCGCATGACTCGGGGCCACTGTGAGTGGCTAGCTCTTCAATGTAAGACTCTTTCATTCTCTCCATCCTGCCAGTCTCCCGGCGCACACGGTGCCGCACACCATCGTATTGGTTTGGGGCACCATATCCCCGCTTTCCCAACTTCGCCGAACCAGCCCTAAGCGATCAACAAAAGCCGAGGAGGCGCGCCAGGTATCTCCGCTGGGGCGCGGTGGATGCTGGGAGAGACTGGGCTACCAGGCCACTCGACCGCCAGGCGCCAAAGGTTGCCGACCCCAAAGGAGAAGGGCTGTGCGCCGGGCCCAGGCGCATAGTGCAAGTCAAAGTGCTGCTCGTGGAGGTATCCGCGAAAGACCGCGTCATCCACGCCCCCAAAGCGCTGTCCACGTGAAAGGAAAACACGTCCGTCTGGATGGGACCTGGATTCTCATCGCGCTGGGAATCGTAAACGCAATTGATGGCGGGATCCTGGCCTAACTCCTTGAGGCGCCGCAGGT
>JAZGFI010000192.1:0-5515 GCA_036479435.1 Planctomycetota bacterium
GATTCCAGGTTAGGAAGCGGCTTAGCCGCTCCATCGTGGCGAAAATCGAAGCGATGGTGGATGACTTTAGAAGCCGAAGAGACTTGCTGCCAAAAAGCAGGATCGGCAAAGCGCTCACCTACCTCAATAACCAGCGAGAGACGCTTCGTGTTTTCTATGGCGATGGCCGGATCGACATCGACAACAACGCATGCGAACGGGCCATGCGGCCCGTCGCCATGGGACGCCGTAACTACATGCTCTTGGGGAGCCCGCGCGGAGGCCAGTGTGCGGCTCATCTCTACTCGCTCGTAACCGCGTGCAAAGCGCTTGAAATCGATCCGGCTGAGTATCTCGAAGATGTCATGACGCGCATCGACTCGACCCCGGCATCAGAAATCGCCTCTTTGACGCCCTGGGCTTGGGCGGAAGCGCGCTCAGCCGTCGGCGAAGCCTAAGCAATCATCAACAACTCGGATCCTTGCTGTGATTCTGGCTCCACGACTCTCAGATCACACCGGACACTTACGCTTGAGCGTGCAGTCGGTTTACCGTTGGCGCAGCCGATTGCGCCCCTACCTCACCACAGACGAATCGCCCTTCGTCGAGATGAAGTTGCCGACGCCAAAGGCAAAGCGGAGCGACAGCTCAGAATCTCTGCAGATCTTCGCTGGAGACTTACGGGTCGAGGTGCCCGCTGGCTTTGATGGCGAGCTTCTCCGTCGGGTGCTGACAGAGATTCGCGGATGCTGAACCTTCCGGTTGGTGCGCGCATCTTCGTGGCCCGCGAACCCGCCGACATGAGGAAAGCGTTCGATGGCTTGTCTGGTCTCGTCATCAACGCGATGGACGAGGATCCTCGCTCCGGTCATTGTTTCGTTTTCTTCAACCGTCGTTCTGACCGGGTCAAGATTCTTTTTTGGGAGCGCAACGGATACTGGCTGCATTACAAACGGCTTGAGAAGGGTCGCTTTTCGATCTTCGATCAAGCCAGCGATAGCGAAGGCCGCTTTCAACTTGATGCCGCAGACCTCGCATTGATTCTCGAGGGAATCGACTTACGCGAAGCCTCACGAGGCGAGCGATTTCAACTAAGCAAAGAAGTCGAAAACGCTTGAAGAAGTCTGGGCCTTCGCTAGATTATTTGCGTGAACGACGCCGAAAAGATCGCTGCGCTCTTGGACGAGAACCGCCAGCAGGCGATTGCCATCAAGCAGATGGAAGCGCAGATCAACTTGCTCTACGCCAAGATCTATGGCTCCAAGAGCGAGGCGCTCGATCCCGGTCAACTCTACTTTGACAGCGTTGGAGAATCATCGGCGGTCAAAGCTGAAAAAGACCCCGAGGCTTCGACGACGAAGAAATCAAAGTCGAAGGCGAAGGGCCACGGTCGCGCTGTTTTCCCCGACCATTTAGAACGCGAGCTCGTCGAGCTCGAACTTTCGGAGTGTGAACGCAGCTGCCAAGCCTGCGGAGAGCACATGCGCGACATCGGAGTCGATGTCAGTGAGCGCGGTGAGCTAATTCCAGCGCGAGTCATCGTAAAGCAGTACCGCCGCCATCGCTACGCTTGCCCCAATGGGCACAGCATCGTGACCGCTCCTGCTGCGCCTGGCGTCATCGAGCGGGCGAAGAACGAAGCCTCGGTTTACGCGCACATCGCGACCAAAAAGTACGCCGACCATATGCCCTTGAGTCGTTTAGAGGGAATCTTCAAGCGACAGGGTTTTCGCATCCCGAAGCAAACGATGTGGGACATGGTCAAGCGCACAGCCGAACTGATGACACCGATCTACGAAGTGATGAAAGCCGAAGTTTTGGCGTCCAAGTACATAAAGGCGGACGAAACCACTTTGAAGGTGGCCATCAACAACCGAAAGAACCTACAGACCGGGTTTCTGTGGGCTTACCGTGGCAAAGACAAAGTCGTTTACGACTTCACCTTGACGCGGGTAGCGGCTGGGCCTACTGCATTCCTCGCGAAGTTTTCTGGGCTCCTGCAGGCGGATGGGTATTCCGGCTACAACGAGATCTGCGCGAAGAATGGAATCACTCGCGCTGGATGCTGGGCGCATGCTCGGCGCAAATTCGTCGAGGCCTTGCCGAGTTTCAAAGTGCCAGCGTCGCTGGCTTTGATCCAGATCAACCGCCTATTTCGAATCGAGGCTCTCCTTAGAGAACGCCGCGCACAAGACCAGCTTGCAGACGAGGCCTTCTTCGAGCTGAGGAAAGAAATCCGTCTACGCTTTTCCCGGAGAGTATTGGCACGCTTGCTGAAGACTGTTGGTGACATGGAGCGTCGAGGCTTGGCGACGGATGGTAACCTGCTGGGCAAGGCTGTGACCTACATCGCAAACCAAAAGAAGCTATTAGAGGCATTCCTCTTGGAACCGGTTTTCGAGATCGACAACAACGAAGTCGAACGGGACATGAAGCACATCGCGGTGGGCCGCAAAAATTGGAACTTTGCAGGCAGTGAAGCTGGTGCGGCGGCGGGAGCCACGATCTTTTCGATTGTAGCTTCGTGCAAGGCGATGGAGATCGACCCCGAAGCATACTTGGCGGACGTGCTGCCGAGGCTGGAGACTACTCCGGTCTCTGAACTTGGCGTTTTGACGCCGTGGGGATGGGCGAACGCCGAAAAATCTGAGGCTTTGGATTCCGAGTCTTAGATTTCACCCGCTCACCGGACGCTTACTCAAGAACCATCGAAAGCTTCAATTTCCATTCTCAGGGCGCGTTGATTGGCCTCCATGGGTAAAGCACTGCTTTCTCTTTCGAGATGCTCACGAAGTTTGCTTGGAAGCAATGGAGATTCGCCGGTCAATGTGAAGAGCGTGTCCGCGAACTTCGCCGGGTGTGCGGTGGCCGCCAAGACCCATGGTTCACTCCCCTCGCCGTGTCGGCCGTAGGCATCCAATGCGGTGGCGGTGTGGGGGCAAATCGGACGACCAAGCTCTTTCGAGGACTTGATGAGGGCACTGGTGATGTCGGCGTCTGACGAGGCGCACGATAGGATGCCATCGACCGAAATCTGTTCCCTTTCAAGCTGCCACAAGAGTCGCTCTGCATTGCTGGGTGTGCCGACATCCATCGCCGTTGCGAGAGTCTTCACTGAAGTTTTTGCGTGAAGACTTCGGTGCTTGAGGACGGGGGCGATGGCGTCATTGGCGTTTGCCGCCAAGACAATTTTCTGGATAGGGGCGCCCATCGCCCGCGCCCAGATGGCCGCCAGACCATTGCCAAGATTTCCGCTCGGTACGACCACCGACATTTTTTTCCCGCGGGTCCTAAAGATGTCGCAGGAAGACTTGAGATAGAAGTAGGCCTGCGGCAAGAGCCGCCCGAGGTTGATGCTGTTCGCGGAGAAAAGGCTCATTTTTTGGGCGTAGTCCGTATCCGACAAGACTGCCTTCACCATAGCCTGGGCATCATCGAAACTCCCTTCCACCGCGAAGGAGCGCACTGAATCACCCCAACCGCTAAGAAGTCTCTCTTGGTCGCCCGAGACCCGACCGCGCGGGTACAACAAGATGACACGAAAACCTTCAAGTTTTGAAAAGGCTGCGGCCACCGCACTTCCCGTATCTCCAGAGGTCGCCACCAAGATCGTCCCGCCCGCACCACTACGACTCAAGGCCAGACTCTTGGCTAGAAAGGAGGCACCAAAATCTTTGAAGGCCGCAGTCGGGCCATGAAAGAGCTCCAAGATTCCAAGGTTTTCTCGCAGCGACTTGAGAGGACGAGGCCACTCAAGTATCGAAGACAACAGCCTCGGGTCATCAGCGGATAGGGCACTATCTTCAAGGAATGGCTGAAGAAGGGCCGTCAAAAGTTCCTCTTCAGATCGCATCGCTCCCCATTCGTCAAAAGAACGCCAGGGCAAAGACTCCGGAACAAAAAGCCCCCCCTGGCCATCCAAACATCGAACGAGCGCGTCTTCAAAGCGACACTCTTCTCCGGATCGAGTTCCAATAAACTTCAAGACTCCACCTCGTTCTTCGCTGTCGAGAACGATGACAGCCCTTCCAAGATCTGAGCACCTTCACTGCGCTGAACGGATATTGACCAAGATCTCGAATCGAGTCCTTCGACTCGAAAAGCATCCTGCATCGATTTGGCAACTGGGGCGGCAAATTCTTCGAGACTCAAAGCGAACATGGCCGGTCCCGACCCCGAAAAACTGCAACCAATGGCGCCCTCGGTAAGAGCCGCATTCTTCACCCGAGAAAAGCCCGGGAGCAAAAATCGCCGCTGGGGCTCAACGATCTCGTCGCGGATACAGCCCTCCAACAAAGAGACATCAGCGCGTTCGCAGGCGATGACAAATTGCGCCAATCGGGATGACTGCTCGGCGTGTTTCTCAAGTCGACAGTCAGCCGACAGCAGTGAACGCGCGTCTTTGGTCTTGATTTCTTGTTGGGGCAACACGACTACGAGGGCCAGTTCCTGCGGTAATTTCAAACTCAGAGCCTTGGTTCCGCTCGTTAAGACCGCGCCTCCTAGTAAGCTCGGCGCAACATTGTCTCGGTGCGCAACGCCGGAAGCGGCCTCTTCACCTTGGGCGCTCCAACTCAGAAGGTCATCGACACTGGCTTGAAGCCCCGTCAGTTCAACGGCCGCCACGACGGCGGCAACGGCCGAAGCCGCCGATCCCCCCAGTCCCGCGGACAACGGGATTCCCTTTCGAATCCACAGGTCAAAACCTCCCAAAGAAGAAACATCAGCACGCATTGCGAGGAGCGCACGCGATGCGGTGTTGGATTCCGCCCGGCGCGGCAAAGACAAATCCGATCCAATGATCTCTTGGATGACCACACGATCGTCGATGCGCCGCGCCACGGTGACTTCGTCCCACAGCAAGGGAAACGCAACCCCGAGCACATCAAATCCCACGGCGAGATTGCCGATCGACGCCGGAGCCTTGGCGCTTACGCGGCTTTCAAGATTTCGACTAGCCTCCATGTGAAACACTCCCACTTGGTGATTTGACTGGCAATTCAGATGCCCTCAAGACATCTGCAATCACCGCTTCCGCGCTAGGATAACGGCCAGCACCTGCCCCCTGTGCTTCCACGATCTCTCCCGAGCGACACATCACACTTAGCCGATTCCACGATGATCGAGCGTCGAAAAGAACGTTGTCATCCGAGAGCACGCGCGGTTGCACCGAGAGTTTTGGTCCGTCTTTGCCAAGTCGGGCTTCGGCCACGATTCGGACACGAGCTGAAGGATCAGACAAGGCCTCTAAGTCGGCCGGTACTCCTTGGATATCGATGTCACTCAATTGAAATCCCCCACCAAAAGCGCGCCGCGCCAAGATAAGGAGTTTGCGTGCGGCGTCTCGGCCGCTGAGATCCTCGTCGGCGTCTGACTCCAGCGCTCCCGCCCTTCTTGCGGCGGCAACGGCTTCCAAGCGAGATACGCCGCGCGACATTTCGTCTAGGACGATCCCCGTCGATCCGTTTAAGACTCCCTGAATGTGCTCGACTGGGCCAAATCCAAGAGCACGATCCAAGGACTCGGAAGCGGGCAT
>JAZGFI010000193.1:0-6894 GCA_036479435.1 Planctomycetota bacterium
ACTAGATCTAAGGCAGCGGGATGTTCTCGAATTCAAATTCGATTTTTCGGCGCGCAATCATCGCGAGGCTACGCACGCGGATGTCGTGAATTTCTAGTCGTGGTAGCCGCGCCACAATGATGTCGAGTTCTCCTTGGCGGTTCCTACGGATCGGCGCCAAGGTCTCGACGGATTCGCCCCCCGCGTCCAAGAATTCGACGATCTGGTCTTGTACCGGGTATTTACGGCTTTCATCGGCGTAAAAGGGCTCACCTTGGATCTCAAAAGTGAGCGTGCGTTCGTCCTTTTGGAGGACGTTGGCGATGAGCCGAACCCGTAGACCTTTGACTTGAATCTCTTTGGCACCACCCTCTCGGCCGAGGCTCAACACGACTTGTCGGTAGCCCTGGGCCACGGCGACCTCGAAGGCTCCTTTTAGCTTCGCGATCTTTTTGGCGTCGCGCTCCGGTGGTTTCAATGCGGTCGAAAAGTGAAATGACGGGCGGTTGACGATCGGCGTGAAGTTCGCCGCGATCGTCTTATCAGGAAGCAGCTTGCGGCCTTGATCGTCTAAGGCCACCTCAATCAGCGGGGGAAGCCAAGCTCCCAATACGGCGGCGCCGGGTTCG
Organism: Planctomycetota bacterium; assembly: GCA_036479435.1. Lineage (GTDB taxonomy): Bacteria > Planctomycetota > DRQF01 > JAZGFI01. The sequence continues at coordinate 609 of JAZGFI010000193.1, forward strand.
ATGTCGACCTGTCCTTGGACGTAACAAGATTCACTCTTACCACTGCCGAAGTGCAACGCTGCGTTGCGACTGATACTGGCAAGGGCAATGCGCAGTGGCCCCTGGTAGCGGACCATTGGTCTGCGCTCATCTGCGATGCGCCCAAAAAGGACTTCGCCGCCGCCGAATTTGCGGTACCAGCGGTGTCCGGTGTTGAGCGAGATTTGATCCAAGACCTCAAACAGCGGTCGTTGGTCCAGATCGAGCGTAATGGGGATTTTGGCCGGAATGGCGAGTGGCCTTTGGAAAACCAGCTTGCTTTGGCGCTCCAAGACCGCAATGACCTGTTCGATACTGAGCGCATCGGCATTTAGGCTCAACAGAGTCGGGCTGAGATCCACGACCTGAAGTCTCATGGCTGAGGGCAAAGAGCTGAGTATCGTCTGAATGCGGAGCCTCACTTCGAGATCTGGATGCTTAAGGGCCTGCCTGAGGTCTTTTTGGATCCTCATCCCGAAGGGCAATAACGACTGGAAAGCACGTTCACGCTCTCGGAAGTTCCGATGGCCAAGCGCCGCGATAAGCCCTTTGACCTGCTGATGTTCCGCAACCGTCAGCGGAGCTTCCGCCGCTTTGTTTTCCTGAGCCGTCACGACGGCCAGGGCGCTGCAGCAAATCATCGTCGCCAAGAACGCGGTAAGTTTGAGACGGGCGGTACCCATTTGTGCTGTTTTCCCCTTCTCCTTATTCGAGCGACCTTGGCAGTCTACTGAATTTGGGCCTCGTTTTTGTGAATCTTGAGGGCTGGGCCCATCTTAGGGCCGGGTTGAGATCAAGGGCGGGCTTGTCGCGATCCAACCCAGAAACCGGCGAATCGGCCGTCCTTGGCACAGTCCCGGCTACGCGTAGACTGAGGCCGACGAGGACGGCGGTCGTTTCAGGACGGGCAGATGGCGGAATTCATAATCGACGATGACGGCGTGTTGGGACGCCGGACTCTGACTCAAGATCGTATTCTCATCGGCCGTGATGATGATTGCGATCTTCAATTCGATCATTCGTCGGTTTCGCGCCGTCACGCCGAGTTGATTCGGGCTGAAGGTGGGAGTTGGGTCATCAAGGACCTGGGCTCCGGCAATGGCACCCTGCTAAATGGCGAACGCGTTCGGCAAGGCCGCTTAACTCGCGGGGCCGAAGTCGCCATCGGCAACATTACCCTGACTTTTCTCGGCGACGCCAAAGGCGGCGAACCTGAAGGCGTGGCTGCCGATGTCAGCGGGGATGAAGAAAACGGCGCGGACGCGGCCCCGGATTGCCCTGAATTAGAGGGCTATGAAGGCGCCGAGTTTTTGGGCCAAAACGCCTGGGCCTATCTTTTTTCGTATCGCCGTGAGGACGGGCCACGGCGAGCCGGCCATGTCATCAAGTCGTGTTGGCGAAGCAACCCCAAGTATATGGATTGGCTTCGGAAGGCGGTGGCTGACTGGCGGCGGCTCGAAGAAACGGGCGTCGGCACCATTGAGTTAGTTGAAACTCCGCAGGGGGAATGCGTTCTCTTGGAGCAGTGGGGCCGAAGCGGCACGCTCGCGCAAAAGATCAGGGATGAAAAGCGCCTCGCCCAAGGAACGGCCGTCGAGCTCGCCTTGGCTATTCTCGATCAAGTCGAGGAGATTCACGACGCGGGGCAGCGCGTATGGAGTTTGCGCGCGAGTCGAATCTTGCTCGACGAAAAAGGCCGGCCACACTTAGGGTTCTCAAGCATGCCGGCCCAACTTTTGGCCGAGATCGAGGACGGCTTCGCAGATGATTTGTCGAGCGTTGCGCCGGAAACCCTTGTTCCTAAAGGGGTGACCTGTCAACGGAGCGACTTCTACTCGTTCGGTGCCGTCTTATTCCAGATGCTCATCGGCTCCGTGGTCGCGGAGGGCAAGAGCTACCAGGCGGTGGCGAAGAATGTCGAGCACGGCCTTTACCAGGACCCGAAAGACCGTCGCCGTGACCTGGTGGAGGGGCTCAACGATCTGCTGCTGAACTTGTTGCAACAAGATCCCAAAGATCGCCCGATGCGGGTCGCCGCGATTCGAGCCGCCTTGGAAAAAGCCCTTGAGAGCAGTAGGAGCCGTCCCTCGGCACCAGGGCGTGCCGGGGCCCGGGCCGCTCAAGATCTGAAATCAAGAGCCAGGCCTACCCGAGAGGGCATCGCAGATGGAGAAGGCGGCAGCGAAGAGGAGCCGCGAGGTGCCGGCCCCAAATCACCGCGCGCTCGGTGGATATCGATGGCGATTACCATCGGCATCATGGTTTTGCTCAACGGTGGCCTCTATTTGTTGTTTAAGGGTGTTCTTGGCACAGTGCCTGACGACGCAGAAGCTGGCTATTCGCAAGGGTTTCCGGAAGACGACAGCGATCAGACGCTCAACGAGCAGCTGGAGTCTTATCTCGCTCAGGATGAATTCGATGACGCCCGACGCCGGCTCGCAAGAGCGGTAGGGAGGGACGAAGTCGAAGGTGCGGAGGCGGTACGCCTTCGAAAGGCTATCGATGAGCGAAGCGTCGGACGAAAGCTGAATTTGGTCGAAGAGATCGAAGCGGCGGTGGAGCGAGGAGATGCTCGCGCTGCGAAACGCCCCTTGTATCTCTTGCGCAACATCTTCGGCGATTTCGACGCCGAGTATCGGCGTCTCGCGGCGGCGGTGGAAGCGCTTTGAACTGATCGGCGGCCCCTGGTCGTAACTTCGGCTGAGCGCGTCGTGACAAGGAAACGAGTCGATCCCCGATCGACATGAAGAGACAACGAAGAAGAGCCGAGGCAAACCGCTCAGGAAACAGGTTTGCAAGCCGGCCCTTCACCACGGAATTCCCTCGAGGGAATACCGACGAACACAGGCTTGGCTCCGGTCGAGTCGGAGATCTGTGACCGCCGTCTGTAAAGGATGGCGGACACCTTGAGTTTGCGCAGAAAATCGCGGTGGTTTAGTAGGTGCCCAAGATAGGCGCCACGCCTAGTCCGCGGTCTTAGTAGACACCTGCGCCACCGGGCCTCTTGGGGCCCGAAGAGCTCGCTCCTCGTCGGCGTTTTCTCGTCGAACGAAACCATGCCGCCTTCGTGGTGGCCGATGGGGAGCTTGAGTGCAATGAAGATCTGCTTCGCTTTCGAACATCTTTTTCCCGCCGCGGGCCGAGCGGGCCGGCATATCGAAACCCTCGTGCGCAAGTTCCAAGAACGCGGCCACGAAGTTTCGGTCATTTCTACTCCGGTTGATGAACCCATCGATGTCGATGGCATTGAGCTTCTTCGCCTGCGCGAGACACCGGGAGCCAAGGGCCATGCGCGTCGGGATTCGCTCATGGGCAAAGCCATCACCAAGTTTCTCAAAGAGAATGAAGTTCAGCTCCTCTTCGCTGAGGGATTGACGCCGCTTTCGGCAGTTACCGTGAAGGCCGCGAAGCGCGCCAGTTCAGCCTGTATTCTGCGTGTGCTTTCCGACGCTTCCGGGATTGTCCATAGCATCGGCGGCGAGCGGCGTTTGACGCCTTCGGCACTCAAAAAACGTGTGGCAACCATGTTGGGTTATGCCGACATTGCCGCAGCGAGTTCCGAACACTGCGCCGACTTGTTGCGGGAGGTCTTTGACGGCGATGTGCGGGTCATCGAAAAATGCGTCGATCTCACTCTGTTCAATCCCAACCGAGTTCGCGCTTTTGACCTGGATGCTTTTCGTGAAAAGTATGAACTCGAGGATCGCACGGTCCTGCTCTACGCTCGCGAGAACATTCGCGCCGAGACCATGGTCGCGGCACTTCCAGTGCTGGAAAGCTTGGTCAAAGAACGCCAAGACATCGTCTTCACCATCGCCGGCCATCTCGATGACCCTGAGACGGTTGAGAACGCCATCAATGACGCTGGCCTTCGGCAGCATGTCAAGATTCTCGGTCGCCTTTCGCAGCGCGATCTTTGTACGGCTTACTGCGTGGCACGCTTGTACTTTGCGCCCGCCGATAGCCGTGCGTCTGAGAGTGAGCTCTTAGAGGCGATGGCCATGCGCTGCGCTGTGGCTTGCTCGGTCAAGAAGGCCGAAGCGATGATGGCCACGATCGAAAACAGTGGCGCCATAATCTTGTCGGATGACAGCGAAGAAGCGGCAAGGGAATTGCTATCGCTTCTTGAAGACGGCGACCGCTTGATTGAAGTGCAAGATAGCTCTTTTGAATACGCGCAAAGACTCGACATCGGCATCGCCGTCGACCGGGTACATGCGCTCTGCGAGGATGTCTTGGGCCTGACGGCGACCAAGGTCGAGCAAGTAGAAGAAGATGCGGCCCCTGAGGATGGGGATGAGGAGTCCCGCAATGCAGACCCTCGTGATGCGGCCGAAGCCGAGGATGACGAGGCAACGCCGCGTCCCCGCTCGCGCCGAGGTCGAGGACGTCGAGGGGCAGAGGAGAGGGCCGACGACAAAGACCTAGAATCGCCTGATGAGGAGTCCCCGTCCGAAGTGGATTCTGGCGCTCGTCCCGGTGACGATGACGACGAAGAGGAAGAGGAAGAGGGCCTGGGCCTCCGCCGTCGCCGTCGTCGGCGTTCACGTCGCCGTCGCCCTGAGGAAACTCAAGCGGAAGACCGCTCGGAGGATCACTCGGAGGATCACTCGGAGGATCACTCGGAGGATCAAGACGAAGACTCAGAACGAGATGCAAACGAAGAGACCTCCGATGAAGAAGAAGGCACCGCACCTCGTCGCCGCCGCCGGGAACGCGGTCGCGGCCGAGGTCGGGGCGCAAACGCCGACGCCGAATCTGACGAAACCGAGGATTCCGAAGTCGTCAGCAATAAGGGCAAAGAAGGCAAGGATGGCGAAGAGGATGAGATCGACATTGAAGCAGCCAGCCAGCGTCTGAGAGATCTTGACCCACGGCTGACCTTGCGCGATCTCATGCCGTTCTTGCGTCCTCCCAAGAACGTCTTTGTGCTCTCGTTAGCCGCGACCAATGGCCAGCACCGCGCCGGCGAGGCGATTTATGAGTCATTTCGGACTTTTGACCAGAATCTAAAAGTGCGCCAGATCAACATTCTCGATTACCTCGGGAACGGCGTTGATGCGGAAGAAATCTCCGATCGCGTGCGAGAACTCCACGCCGACGAGTCCTCGTTTTCGTGGCCGATTTCCGCGAATGCCGAAGACAACGGTCAGGCCGAAGAACATGACGACGGCCAAGCGCCGGTCGCCGCTGAAGCACCAGCATCGGTCTTCGACGGAATCTTCGACAAGAAACTCGACAACCTGATTCTTGAGAAGCGCCCCGATCAAATCGTTCTTACCCACTACCTGCCGCTCAAACGCATCGCCGAACTCAAGCGCGACAACGACTTGCGATTGAAACTGGCGGTGGTGGTGACCGAACTCGATTTGCACCCGCACTGGATCGCTGAAGGTGTCGATCAGTACCACGTCCCCAGCGAAAAGATCCGCTACAAGATGATCCGCGCGGGGGTCCCCGCGCAGTCCATCGAGACCATCGGCTTGCCGGTGCACCCGCGATTCGAAGAGGACGTTGACCGCGATAAAGTTAAGCGCGATCTCGGGCTAAAAAACGGTCAGCCCACCGTCCTGCTGAGGCCCGGGGGGATCGGTGATAACGACACCCTGATTGAGAGCATCAAGGGGATGTTGTCCGTCGGTGGCAACTTCAACCTCATGGTGCTTGCCGGGAAAAATGAACCCCTTCTGCGCGCCCTCAAAGGCCTAAAAACCCCGCGCGGCGCTCAGCTCAAGCCCTTCGGATTCGTTGAGAACATCCGCGAGATCATGGGGGTTGCCGACCTCATGATCACCCGTGCTTCCGGTCACACCATGGCGGAGGCCTTCGCCGCTGGCCTGCCCATGATCTTGGTGCGGCCCACCCCCGGCGTCGAAGATCGCACCGCCGACTGGTTCGTCCAACAGGGCGTGGCCGTCAAGGCCCGCGACAACATCGATTTGGAGTGGTACCTCAGCGACCTCATGAAAAACCAAGGTCGAGGCCTCAGAGACATGCGCGACCGCGCCCGCTCCGAAGGCCGCACTCGCAGCGGCGCCGCCACCCGAAGCGTCGAACGCATCACCAAAGAACTGCACTAAATTCGCTAGTGACGGCGCGGTGCCAGGCACCGCACCGTCACTTTTCCGTGCCAGGCACAAAATAGTGACGGCGTGGTGCCTTCCATGAGAGGGCCCCGCTAGTCAAGGGATGTCCGTCGCTTTTTCTTCTTTCTTGCTCTTCGGGTGTTTTCTTTCCGCGCTAGCGATGTTGATCAAAAAAGAGGACC
>JAZGFI010000194.1:0-18251 GCA_036479435.1 Planctomycetota bacterium
CGGAACCCAAATCGGTGGTCCGGAAGAACAAGGGCTTGGAATCGCGTCGATGTGGTCAGACTGAACCCGAGACCAGGTGTGGCGTAACTAATTTGAAATTGGGACAACTATCTTGACATCCATCGCCCACGATTCTGCAAGCTTTCGAAGAAGTCTCGCCAGTGAGTCTCTGCCTCAGAGAGCGCAACACTCACTCCAAGGATGGACCTCTTGCCGTTCTCCATGACGCCGATCGCAATCAAGACCGCGACGTCGATAACGCTTCCACAGTGGCGTACCTTGACGTACTTGGCATCTACGGTGAGGTAGCGGGTTTTTCCGATCGCTCTGTTGCGCCAGATTTCCAGCTCTTCATCCAAAAGAGCCGCAGCTCGTGAAACCTGCGTGGAGGTGATGCTCAAACCGCAAAGTTTCTCGGTAATGGCGGCGACCTTGCGAGTGGAGACTCCTTGGACGTAGGCCTCAGCGACAGCCAGCTTCAAGGCTCGCTCGCCACGCGACCCTCGGGTCAAAGCCTTGGGATAGAATCGGTCGTCACCCTCATCCAGCCCTCTGACCTGTGGGACCTTGAGCTCGACTTTGCCAGCACGCGTGTCAATACTCTTGGGTTTGTAGCCGTTGGCAAAACCGTGCCTGGATTCGCTTCGCTGGTAAGGCCCAGCGCCGATGAAAGCGGAGCGCTCGTGCTTCATGGCCTCATTCATGAGGATCTCCATGCACTTGGCCATGCCGTCGAAACCATTTTCGGTGAGTAGTTCCAAAACGCCGTCCATCACCGTAGGATCATTTTCGGGTCGAGTCATTTTCGTGTTCCTTGAAGTAGAAGTGCTTACAAGAGACAGGAAATGGCTCGCTCTTTCAACTCAAACTTCTCGCCATGCCCGAAACGGGCATGGCGCTGGGGGCCTGCCGAAACCGGCAAACGCAGGCTGCGCCCAAGCGATGGCTTCGCCATCACTCGGGGCCCCGCAGCTGAGAAGAGAGGCCGAAGTGGAAAGTACAGAAGAGAAGTTACGCCACCACCAACAACGGCGAAGCACCTCTGCTGCTTCGCAATGACCATAAGTCGGGAAACCACTGGCTTGGTCTTGAGCTTGTCGCCAAGGGGAAAAACCGCGACGGGTTCGGAGCTAGTTTGGAACTCAAGATCGGTGATCGGGTTCGCAAATATCGGCACGAGCAGCGAGGTAGCTTTCAGAGCGCTCACGACAGACGACTCATTTTCGGTCTTGGCAAGGTGATGAAGGTTGACTCGCTCGTCATCGTTTGGCCAAACGGCGAAAGACATGACCTGGGAAGTTTGGCGGTCGATCGCTATCACCGAGTTGTTCAAGGCCAAGAACCTGGCTAGGACCCCCGCTTGTCCTTGAATTCGACTTCGCTCTGAGTTGGTTTCTTCGCTGCCTCGATAACCTGATAGTTGCCGGTAGCGATGGCTTGCAGTTCTATCTTTCCGCCTGGCGCTGCTTGTTTCATTGCCGTGCGCGCGCGTTCGAAAAACCAGATTTCTTCCGGCCCCCAAGTAAAGCTGGACCTGATCACGATGCGTTGCGATTCGACCTGAATGGCTTGAGGTGCCACCCGGCCACTTGGTGATTGCAGCCACTTAATGTAGTTGACGGTCAAGGTGTCTTGATCCTTGCTGTCGACCAATTTGGTCTCCACCGGACGGAGGTCTTTATCGAAGCGGATTCTAATGTCACTCCCAAGCCAGGTTTCGCGTCCGTACCACACCCCCATCACGGCGTTTCCGATGCCAATGACGCCCTTAGGAGGTCTTGACTCTAAGTTCTTGCAAAGCAAGGTCAGGGAATTCGGCTTGCGCTCGATGGTGATCGTGTACCGGTATGGGCGACGTAGGACATCGAAAATCGGCAGATCAAAGCTGATGCCTCGACAAAACTCAGCCCACGGAAGCCGGCCTTGCGGTCCCAGAGTGAGCGACCTTTCTTTCTTCGAGCGTAAGTTCTGAATGCTGAGTATTGCGCGGAGGTTTTTTAGTGTTGCCGTCATTGGCATCGGCGAACACCAAATTTGATTGTGTTTTGAGATCTCCGTGAGCAGAGATTTCAGTTCTCCGATTGGCAAATGACTAAGGCCCAATGTGCGGTCATGAGTGGAGTCGTGGTCAAGAATGAAGTCCAGCATGCGAAACAAGCGTTCTCCGCTCGCGGACTCCAGCGACTTCCGAGACAGCGATTCGAATCGCTCTCGGTAGTGTTTTTTCAAAAGGAAGGAACTGACGCGCGCCAAAGTCGCGTCTTGCGACTGGAATCCCTCGCATAAGTAAGGGAAGGCCTCCTTGAGCGGACGATTTCCACAGTAGTACAGAGCATTGATGTAGTGACGAGGTCTTGGTGCCTTCGGTGACTCATTGGGCGCAGGAGTCTTGAGGTGACTGAGGCGCGCCAACATGAACTCGTCGGTCTTGTCGCTGCCCAAATCGAAGACCGCCTTCGTGGCCTCGGCCGCGGTTTTCGCATCGAGGTGGTCCAGCAGGGGATAGAGGCGTTTGGCTAAAGACTTGTCTTTGGTTCTAGCCAGCAGCTTGATGGCGATGATTGCCTCTTGCCGCGCCTTGCCCAAACACGCGATCAACAACGGTTCCTTGATTCGAAGAGACCAATCTTGAAGGATGGTGAATGCTGGTCGTGACAGTTGCTTCTCATTGGACGCCGCCAGCCGAAGCAGAGGAGCCACGTAGGTTTCGATGCCGAAATGGACGCCTTTTACTTGCTGCAATGCTCGCGAGACGGTCTCGGTTTTCGCGGAGGCGAGTCCCTTCAGGATCTGCTCATCTTGGGCGGTCGTGCAGTTCAAAAACCCAAAGAAGAATAAGGACGCTAGGGCTATCCGGGCATGGGATTGGAGGGAGCATCGAAGCGATCGTTGTTTGGCGTGGGCTGATCTCATGGGTTGATTCTGACATCTAAATGCGATGGAAAGGAGGAGTTCACGGAGACTTGTTCTTAATGCAACATTCCTTGGTGGGGTCCTATTAATTGCCCCAAGCGCGCTGTAGGACCCAGCTACGAGGCTTTTGGCCAGTAGTTGGTCAACGGCAGCCATGAAAAAGGGCCCCCGGCAAAAGCCGCGGGCCCTCAAAAACATGCAAAGTTCAGATGACTTCGACTAGTTGGCGTTGATACCCCAAGCGTTCAGGGTGCCATCGTCGCCACCTGCGTTATCGATGATGTCGAGGGTCCAGGCGCCAGCCGTGGTCTCTCCGTCGAACTCACTGAAGTCTCCGGCACCGAGCGGCGCGAAGTCTCCGGTGTCCGGGTTTGCGCCCGGCAAGGTCCAGGGGAGGGTGAGGTCGGTGCCACCACCGGTTCCGGCCCATAGGCTGACGGTGGTCAGCGCGGGGCTGGTCAGGAGCATGTCCAAGTCACCGGCGAAGGTGTGAACAACGTCGAGGTCGACCGTCAAGCTGCCGATGGTCGTGTCTCCGACAACAGTCAGCACATCGGCAACAGGCGTTCCCGTGGTGATGAAGGCGGCAGGCGCTTGAGATGCGGAAACCGGAGCAAAGCTCACCGTCGCATCCACACACCACATGTTGAGGGTGCCATCGTCGCCACCTGCGTTATCGATGATGTCGAGCGTCCAGGAGCCGTTCGGGTTTTCTCCGTCGAACTCGCTGAAGTCTCCGGCGCCGAGCGGCGCGAAGTCTCCCGTGTCCGGGTTTACGCCTGGCAAGGTCCAGGGGAGGGTGAGGTCGGTGCCACCACCGGATCCGGCCCAAAGGCTGACAGTGGTACCAGCGGGGCTGGTCAAGAGCATATCCAAGTCACCGGCAAAGGTGTGAACGACGTCGAGGTCGACCGTAACGGAGCCGGCGTCAATCGTGGCGCCTGCGCCTTCGTTGACCATGAGTCCGCTCGCAACGGGCGAACCGGTCGTGATGAAAGCAGCGGGGCTTACGCACTGGGGGAAGGGGAGAATCAGAACCGGGTCGATGTAGAGCCAAGTTCCAACCATGGTGCCGTCGAACTCAATGTCGACGAGGCCAGCCGCGGCGCTAGCAGGGACGACGGCCGAAAGGGTCGTCGCGGTCGCAACAACACCCGTAGCGGCAACGCCACCCACGGTCACCGAGGAGATACTCGCGAGGTTGCACCCAGTGAAGTTGACGGTTTCACCACCGGCGATATTGCCAGTGTTGATGTCTTGGCTGTCGACGCCAAAGGGCTCGATCGAGATGACGATTTCCGCGCGGCCGATTGAGCCTGCGCCAAAGCCATCGATAGCGACAATGATCGAATCGCCAGCGTCAAGGCAAACGCTGAGTCTCGAAGTGAGATTGCCCGAACCAGGAGCGCAATCGCCATCATGGTCGTCGTTGAGAATACTCGAGGTGACGCAATCCGTTTCGATGGTGTAGATCGCGGAATCGTAGTCACTGGCGCAGAGGTCGAAGGTGTAGATGCCATCGGCGACCGCGTCGAAGCGGAAGAAAGCTTCCGGAGCTTCTTGGCGAGTTCCAGCGCCAGCGGCTTCCAAGGTCCAGCCAGTCTGCGTGCCGAAGCCAGCAGTGCCAGAGGTTTCGGCAGTGTTCGTGAAGAGGCCGTTGTTGACGTGGAACACGGTGCCCGCATCGGCGTCCGTGAGGCCAGCCGTGTTGGTGACCGCATCCGCGCAGGTGTCAGACAAGAGGCAGGAAGTGTCGACTTCGTGCTTCACGGTGTTGGAAACTTCGATGAGACCGAAGATTCCGGTGGGGCTGGCGACGAAAGCCTGGAGGTAGATACCCCAATCGTCAGCGACGATTCCGTTGGTGTTGAAGGTTCCGCCGTCATCCCACTCGGTGCCGGTTTGGGCGGGGATGATGAAGGTGGCGGTGAAAGGCGCACCCGCGGCGGCGGGGAGCGACGCACCCATCTGGGTGATGCCGTTCAAAAGCACGAAACGGTTGATACCGGTTCCGAGGCCAGCGGCGACACCCAGGTCTTCGAGGATGTCGAAGCTGATGGGGGCCACATCGCCGAGAAGCATGAGGCCCGCGCCGCTGAAGGCGCCAAGGGGCGAAGTCATGCTGACGGCGAGCGTGTCGCCTTCACAAATGTACTTGTCAGCGTCCGTAGAAAGGGCGCCATTGTGGGCGGTGTCGAGCACGAAGTCGGCACCGGTGCCTTCACCTTGCTGGGCCATACCCGGAACCGCCAAGAGGGCGATCGCGAGGGCGCAGCAGAGGAATTTACTCATCTCTCTCATGTGATAATTCTCCAGTTTCTTAGGGGGCTCATCTGGTGATGCCGTCAAAAAGACGACACCTTGAGTTCCTGTGACAGCGGAAAAACGTGCTGACGCCTTCCCTTTACTTAGGGCTTGCGCCCAACGAGGCTGCGCTGGGAAGACCTCATCCTTGGATTTGCTTCGCCCAAGAGCGAACGCAAACCTGTCGATGACATCACCGCAGCCGCGATGTGAGCCGCAACACGCTGTCACGACTTCCGAGTAGGTCCGAGTTGCCCCGGACCTGCTTGATTGCTTTTGTTTTTGTTTCGGCGGGCCCTATTCGGGGCCAGTGCAACAACTGATTCGTCCCGCACCCTGGCAAAGGCCGAACTCGGGGCGAAACAATTTTAAAAAGAACAGGAATTATCGTCGAAACAAACCCGGGTTAGCCCACCACCGCGTCAATCGATCCATCATGCGACGAAATGGGGGGTGAGGCCCGGCCATGCTTGGCCACAGAACGCCACTAACCGGCGGATTCTGGCGGAACACGGGCCGCGAGTCTATCACGGGAGTGCATATACATCCAAGCAAAAATGATCCTCTCCAAGCTCTGTAAGGAGCTGAAGTTGCGACGTTACGCTATTGAGAATAGCGGCTTCTTAACACACCTGCTGGCTATTCGGCGCCGCTACCGGCGTAGAAACACGGTCTTGTTCGCTGCGGGGCAGCGAGCTGGATCCGGGATGGCGTTCAGGATCGACTCGGCCAGGGTTTGGACCTCTTCTAGGCCGATTTGCGTCATGCAAACCGGCCTAGGGCAGCTTCGGTACCGACAGGGGCTGCAGGCCACGGCGGCATAGATGGCGTATTCCGGGTGTTGGTAGGGGAATAAGGGGCCCGGGTCGTAAGGCCCGAACATTGCGAGCGTCGGCGCCTTAAGCGTAGCCGCCAGGTGAATCGGCCCCGTCTCGCTTCCCAAGACCAGGTCGGCGCGCATGAATAAGTACGCGGTCTCCGCGAGTGACCAAGGTTTGCTGGGCGCCAAGGTGGCGTTTGGTGCTGCGTCCGCAATTTGCGCCAACAAAGACTCTTCGCCCGGGCCTCCCGAAAGGACGACCCTTGTTTTCTGCTTTTGTTGCAAGCGCCTTGCGAGTTCGGCGTAGCGTTCCACAGGCCAGCGCTTGGTCTTGAGCCATTCACTCGTCCCCGGAATCATCACGACCAAGGGCTCATCAGCGCTTAGGTGCTTCTCCAACCAATCGTCGACGGTGACGCCGTCATTTTTGGTGCAGGGCGGCGTAATCGCTGACCACTCAGCTTTGATCCCAGCCTGCTTTAGCAAGGCGAGGTCGCGGTCAATGCGGTGCTGGCCTTTGGGCTGCGGCGCCAGGCGTGCGTGGGTAAAAATCCAGTTTGGTTCGCGGCAGTCTTGGCGGGCAAACCCGAACCTGCGGCGCGCTCGCGATGCCCAGGCGACTAAGCCGCTCTTGATGTTGCCCTGCAGATCAAAGGCGAGGTCAAAGCGCAGCGATCTAAGCTTCATTCGGAATTGCCAGATCGCGCGGGCGGCGGCCAAAAGACCCTCCTCGCGACGGAGCCGTCGCCATTCCTTGCGCGGCAGGGTGATGACTTGATCGAGGAGGGGGTGGTTTTCGAGCAGGGCGGCGGCCCGGTCTTCAACCACCCATGCGATGAAATCGTCAGGGCGGGTTCGTCTCAGGGCTTCGAGGGCCGGAAGTGAGAACACGATGTCGCCAATGGAGCTCAGCTTGACGATGAGGACGCGCCTTCGTCCCTCGGGATCGTGAACTTGGCGTTCAGCGCTGAGGATAGGCTGAGGACGCATTAGGCCTCGCGCTCATCTCCGTCATCAGAATTCGGCTCGGTTTCATCGGGCTCGTTGTCGGGGTTGGCATCTTCATTGACCGGTTCTGCATCACGATCTGAATCGCGATCTGAATCACGATCTGAATCGCGATCTGGCCCAAGTTCGCGGCGCAAGGTCTCCGCGATGCGGATGCTGCCTTCAATTGACTCGTCAAACTCAAAAGTCAATTGGGGCGAGCGTTTGGTGCGGAGAATCCTTGCCACCTCTCGCTGAATGTAGCCACGGCTGGCAGCTAAGAGTCGGGCGGCATTCGCACGGTCTCCGTCACTGCCGAGTACCGAGTACTTCACGACACATTGAGACAGGTCTTTTGCGAGGTTGACGGTGGTGATCGTTAGCAGGCCCAAACGCGGATCTGCAATCTCCCGCTGCAAGACGGTGGCCACTCTGAACTTGATGACTTGCTCGAGGCGAGGGATTTTGTGGCCCATGAGTCGGATTCCCGAAGTGAGTTGCTTGCCGCGACCTAAGACCGGGCTCGCAACGACTAAATGATCTCGATACTGAAGTCGGCGAGTTCGGCGTCTCCGTATTCCTCGACGAAGTTGACGATTTTTTGGCAAACACTTTGCAGGAACTGCGCGTCGTTGCCGACCGTGGCGACTCCCAGCACGGCACTGCGCCAAATGTCGTTGTCCGCAACTTCGGCCACGCTGACGTTGAAGCGCTGCCCGATTTTTTGCTTCAAGCCCTTAATGGCTCGACGCTTGTCCTTCAGGCTGTTGGCCCAAGGAATCGACAGTTCAAGCTGAATGATCCCGATTAACACATTGATAATTCAAGCTGTATGGTCTCGATCAACACCACAAGAGCTCAATTCGCATGGTTCCGATCAACCGAAAAAACGTTGGGCCGCAACACGGCAGGTGTGTTGCGGCCCGACTTTGTTTTCTAATCGCTGAGCGTGCGTTTGATCTTCTCGATTTCGTAGGGCTCGATGATGTCGCCGACTTTGATGTCATCAAAGCCTTCCAGGCGAACACCACACTCTTGACCGTCCTTCATTTCCTTCACGTCGTCTTTGACGTGGCGGAGGGAAGCGATCTTGCCTTCGAAAATGACGATGCCATCGCGAGTGAGCCGCGCGCGCGCAATGCTGCGGATGAGTCCATCGGAAACCTGGCAACCGGCAATCGTGCCGACGCGCGAAACCTTGAAGATCTTGTTGACTTCGAGGTGCCCCGTGATGGTCTCTCGTTCCTCGGGAGCGAGCTTGCCCTCAAGGGCCAACTTGAGCTCATCGAGAAGGTTGTAGATGACGCTATAGTGGCGAATCTCAACGCCTTTTTCGTCCGCCAAACGGCGGGCGGTAGCACTGTCGGTGACGTGGAAGCCGAGGATGATGGCGTCCGAGGCGTCAGCCAAGGTGACGTCGGTATCGGTCACCCCGCCTACGGCGGAGTGAATGATCTTCGGTTCAACTTCAGCGTGCTCGAGTTCTTTGATGGTCTTTTTCAAGACCTCCAAGGACCCCACCGTATCGGCTTTGACAATGAGCTGCACCTGAGCGGTGGTGGCTCTTTTGAGAAGCCCTTCGAGGCCACTGGCGGTTGAGGCGCCAAGGCGCTGATCGCGCAGGACTCGCTGGCGCTCTTCTGCCAGCTGCTTGGCCTTCGCCATGTCCCTAACGACGAAGAACCTCTCACCGGCGGCCGGTAGCTCGGCGAGACCCGAGACTTCGACCGGGACGGCGGGGCCAGCTTCTTTGAGCATCTTGCCGTCGGAATCTTTGATGGCTTTGACTTTGCCAAAGACGTGACCGACCAAGTAGCTGTCGCCGCGACTCAGGGTACCGTCGGTAATGATTACCCGGGCGACGTTGCCCTCGCCCTTTTTCTGCAAGGACTCGATGACCGTTCCCACCGCCGGTCGCGTCGGGTCTGCTTTGAGATCGAGGATCTCGGTGACGAGCGAAAGGTACTCGAGCAAACTGTCGATGCCAGCACCGGTGACCGCCGAAACTTCCACACAGACGGTGTCGCCACCCCAATCTTCCGGCTGGAGGCCAAGACCGGAGAGCTGCTGTTTGACCTGTGCCGGGTTGGCGTCGGGTTTGTCACACTTGTTGATCGCCACAATGATCTGAGCGTCGGCGGCTTTGGCGTGAGCGATGGCCTCTTCGGTTTGAGGCATGACGCCATCGTCAGCCGCAACCACCAAGACCACGACGTCCGTGACGTTGGCGCCACGCGCCCGCATGTCGGTAAACGCTCGGTGACCCGGTGTATCGAGAAAGACCACGGGGCCGCCATCGGTTTCGACGCGGTAAGCACCGATGTGCTGGGTGATGCCACCGTCTTCTTTGTCCGCCACTCGCGATTTGCGAATGAAGTCGAGGAGAGAGGTCTTGCCGTGATCGACGTGGCCGAGGAAGGTGACGATCGGAGCCCTGGGCTCCATGTCGTCCGTGTCGCTTTCGAAGGACTCGACTTCCTCGCTGACGAACTCCTTTTCCAAGTCTTTTTCGTCTTGGATTTGGATTTCACACTCGAATTCGAGCGAGATCGTTTCGAGTAGGTCATTGTCGAGCTGAGAGTTGATGCTCAAGAACATGCCGTGGTTCTTGAGCAACTTCTCGATGATCATCCCCGACTTGACGCCCATCGCGGCGGACAGAGTCTTGATGTTGATCGGCAGCTGAACCATGCAGTCCTTGGGCTTGATCTCCACGGCCTGGCGCTTGGGCTGCTGCATACGCGGCTGATTGCCGCCGCGTCCGCCGCGTCCACCGCCGCCAGGGCCTCCGCGCCCGGGGCCGCCACCGAAGCGACCGCCGCCACCGCGTTGGGGAGCGCGCACAAAAGTGCGTTTGCTGCCCGACGACTTGGTCTGGATCATTCCGGGAGGATCGCCCGGAGTTCCGGTACCCGGCCGACTGCCCGGTGCGTTGCTGCGTCCTCGCGTCGTCGGGGCTCTTCTGGCGATCGGAATCTCTTTGTGCCCCAAGATCTGGGCTTGGCGGCGCTGCGGCAACTCTCGGGTCGGTTTGCGATCCGACATTGAGTTGGCCGATTTCGAGACGACCGTACTAGAGTCAGTCGGCGAAACCAGGTTGATCTGTCGCGGTTGGACGGATTCTTCGGCTGGTGCCTCTTCTTCCTCTGGGGTCTCCGGGGTCAGCGGTTGCGGCAGGGCGTTCACGACCGAGCCCGCGATAGACTCAGTGGAGACCGAAAGGACTCGTCCTGTTCGCGCCAATTCCCGGGCCTCGGCCTCAGCAATTTCGTTCTCGCGCGCACGAGCGGCTTCGCCACTGATGTCTGGCGGCGTCAACGCGTCGAAAGATCTTTCGTCGCTAGCAATGGCAGGCTCGGCGCTGGCCGAAGGAAGATAGCCCTCTTCGGCTACCTCGTCCCCAGCTACTAGCCCTTCGGCCTCAGTGGCTCCTGCCTCTGCGGCTTCTTTCTTGGCCTGAGCGACTTCTTTTTTAGCTTTGGCGACGGCCATTTTTTGTTTGGCGTCTTCGAGAACCGCGGCTTCGGCGGCAGCCTTGTCAGCTGCCTCCTTGTCCTTCTCCTCTTGGGAGGGCGGAGCGGTCTGCAAGAAGGCGCGAATCATGTTCGCGTCGGCTTCCGAAAGCGACGCCATGTGGTTGGCGATCTCAACTCCGTGGTTGAGCGCCTCCGTCATGATGTCCTTCGAGGTGACACCGAGTTCCTTCGCCAATTTATGTACGCGAATGGGCATACGATGAGGATTCTCTCTAAGGTCTCTCGGGTGAATCGCTGTCTTCGACGCGACTATCGCCCGAAGTGTCAGGCGTCGTCTCTGCGGATTCCTCCGCGGCGTCGTCGCCTCCCAGGTTTTCGTCCGCGTCTTGGGTCGTCGCGTCGTCGGCCGAGGATTCGGTCGATGCTGGGCTGTCGTCTTTACCGGTCAAAAAAGCACGCGCAGCGTCCTCTTGGGCGCTGTCGCTTTTCGTCTCTGCCGACTCATCGCTGGCCATGATCTTCTGAGCGGCTTGTGCCAAAGGATCGTGATCGTCGTCTTTGTTGCTGTCGGCGGCGGTTGTGGCGGCGGCGCCAGCCAGGGCCAGCTTGGCCATTTCCGCCAAGGGATCGTGATCATCGGCTGGCGTGTCTTCGGCCGATTCGATAGCGCTCGGAGCGACGGGCGTAATCGGCGCCGTGATCTCACCGCCTTCGCGGAACTGCTCCAAGATGCGCTTTTCGTTGTCGGAGAGCGCGGCACCCTTGTCTTCGCCGCGGCGGGAGTTGCCACCCGGCGAGGTGATGTTCACATCCCAGCCCGTGAGGCGCGCGGCGAGCCGGACGTTCTGACCGCGTTTGCCGATGGCCAGGGAAAGTTGGTCTTCGGATACCGTGACCACGGCTTCCCCGGTGTCGTCATCGAGCGTGATCGAGATGATCTCCGCTGGCTTCAAGGCGTTCATGATCAAGACTTCGGGCGACTCGCTCCAGCGAATGATGTCGATCTTTTCGCCATTTAGCTCGTCGATGACATTGCGAATACGCGACCCACGAATTCCGACACAGGCTCCGACGCAGTCGACTTTGGAGTCGTAGGAGACGACAGCCAATTTGGTGCGAAAACCGGGCTCTCGGGCCAGGCCTTTGACTTCGATGACGTGATCAGCAATCTCGGGGATCTCGAGTTCGAAGAGCCGGCGAATCAAGTCCGGGTGGGTGCGCGACAACACGATGCGAACGCGTTGGCCAACTTTGCGGACGTCGGCGATGACGCAGCGGATGCGGTCGCCGGGGTTGTAGGTTTCGGTGCGCACGCGCTCGTGGCGCGGCATGATCGCCTCGGCCTTGTTGAGGTCGATGATGACAGCTTCGCCCTCAAAGCGTTGCACGGTTCCGTTGACTAGCTGGCCGCGACGGCCCTCGTACTCGTTGAAGACGACATCCTGCTCGGCTTCGCGGATCTTTTGGATCATGACCTGCTTGGCCGTTTGAGCCGCAATTCGGCCCAAAGTCGCGGTGTCAATGAGTTTGCCGTCGCGGAACCCGATGATTTCACCAGATTCGCGGTCGACCGAAATATCGAGTTCGATCGCTTCGTCGTATTTTTTACGCGCCGCGGCGATCATCGCCGTCTCTAGACCCTCAAACAGGATCTCGGCGTCGAGCTCTTTCTCGCGAGCGAGAGCTCCGATGATCTTTACGACTTCGGCACCTTCGGCCATTATTGACCCTCATTCTGCCGGCGACTTAGTCGCCGGGTTTATCGCCACCGGGTCGATGAATCGACCCTTGCCAGTCACTGCGCCGTGCGGTCTTGGGTCTGAGCACCCAACAAAAAAAGCCGGAAGACCGACTTTTCACGGCGGCTCATCCGCCGGGGATCTTTTGGATCCATGGCGGTGGCCGCGAGTGTCCGGGACCGAGGGCTTAATTCGGAGCCGAAACTCGAAGAGGGAAACCGAGTGAGGGAACTTAGTCGCGCATGCGTCTCTCCCCTCCGCGCACTTGGCGCGGGGCGTCCATCTGACCACGGGACTTTCCCGCAGCCGGCCCGCCGGGCAAGGGAAAATCCCTCGTCCGCCGAGAATGAGCAAGGCGAAATTAACGCCCTAAGCGCCCTGATGCCAGGGGGCGGACTGAAGTTCCTGCAAGTACCTCGTGAATATGATAATGATTGATAATTGGCTGCGAGGCGAGGCTTGTGGATTAGGGTCAATAGCCTTAACCTTATGCAGTGTTGAGGTTTGTCGCGATCAGCGGCCTCGGAGATGCGATGACCAAATCAACTGGAATGTCGCTTAAGTGGACTATGTGCGGCCTCGCCTTTATCGCACTGGTCAGTGCTTTGCTCGCCTGGCTCTTCGTGCAGCTATGGACTCAGCACCTCGCTGAGCAAGAATCACGCTATTTTCGAGACCAGGGATTTGGCCGAGCTCAGGCCATCAAGGAAGAATTGGATCGCCATCTGGAGGCTCAGCTCATCCGCGAGCATTTCCGGCCCTACCGCGAGTGGCGAACTATTTTTCCCCAGGTGTTTCGAGGACTCGAACGACAGATCAGCTCATCTTCGGCCCTTGCGGCCAATGAAATCAGCCTGATCGACCCCCGCCAGCGCGACCTCGCCGCGGGCTTCGACGGCACGGTGGTGACCATCGGGGAGACTTTTGCTCCCTATCCCGAATCCGGCGAGCGACTCGGCAGCATCACGATTGCCGTCGAGCGGCGCGACGGCACCACCTTGGTGATTGCGTGGGGGCCATTGAAGGCGCCCGAGGGCAGTCCCGAAGACCTAAAAGCGATTGGTTTCGCCTTTCGCTGCGTGCTCCGGTACCAGTCGCCATCGCTTGGCGATCGTGGCGGCACCTTCGCCGCGCTGCTCGTTTGCTCTTACCTCGTCATGCTGTGGTTGATCGTCATGGTCGTCTACTACCTCGAGCGACGACGGATGGGTTTGAAAATGCAAGGCCAAGAGAAGTCGATCCGCCTCAATGCGATGGCCCAAATCGCCGAGGGTATTGCCCATGAGGTGCGCAACCCCCTCAACGGCATTTCCTTGAATGTGCAGTACTTAGAGAAACTGCAAGAGAAAGGCGCGAGCCCTTCGAGTGAAGACTATCACCGCGTTTACGGCGAGCTCACCAAGATCAAGAACGTCATTGACGACTTCGTCACTTTTTCCCGTCTCGAAGACATCGAACTCGAGTCGTTTTCGTTCGCGGAGGTCGTGGACGATGTGCTGCGCGAGATGGAGCCGTTTTCCAATGACATCGGGGTCAAGCTCGATCGAAAGGACCGCCGCGAAACGGACTTTCGGGGCGACCGAGCGAAGCTGTCCCAAGCCCTGAAGGCCGTGATTCGGAACGCTTTGGAAGCCTTGGCGGGGGAGGACGGCGAAAGAGTGATGAAGCTGCGGCTCGACAGCGATCGCAGCTTCGTGAGCTGCTCCGTGGAGAATGGGGGCGAGACTCTGGAGCCGGAAGTCCTGAAATCGATGTTTGATCCCTTTTATACCACGCGCTCTTCGGCGATGGGGCTCGGTCTTACCCTGGCCAAGACCATCGTTGAGGCCCATGGCGGCACCATTGAGGCGGTTTCGCCTCCCGGCGGAGGCTGTTGCTTAGATATCTGGCTGCCTCGGCGACTCTGATTCTGGGTGGGGCGGCAAGAATACGAATTCCGGCTATGATGCGGCCCTAGTCCCAGCAATAGTCGATGACTTGGTCACGTGGCCAGTTCTATCTCGGCTGGCGTGGATGGGAACGCCGGGACAAGAGGGTTGTCCGTGCATGCCGCACGCATCTTGATCGTCGACGATGACCGCGCCCAGGCGGAAGCGCTTCGGCGTGTTCTCGCTATCGACGGTTTTGACGCTATCGCCGTCGATTCACCTTCTGCGGCTCTAGAAGAGCTTGGCCGCCGGGTGCCCGCCGCTATCGTTTCCGACTTTCGAATGGGCTCGATGAGCGGCCTCGATCTTTATCATCGCGTCTGCCAAGACCATCCCGACATGCTCTTCATCATCGCGACAGGGTTTGGTTCTTTGGATACCGCGGTGAAAGCCCTTAAGGCCGGCGTCCACGATTTTTTGACCAAGCCGGTCGATACCGATGAACTCGTCATCAAGTTGCGCAAAGCCCTCAAGCTAAAGACCCTTGAGAATGAGAATGTCCAGCTAAAAAAGAGACTCAGTCGTCTTGGCGGCATGGAGATTATCGCTCGATCCTCAGCGATGCTCTCCGTTCTTGCGGACATCGAACACATCGCGCCCAGTTCGGCGACGGTATTGATCAGCGGCGAAAGCGGGACCGGCAAGGAAATGGTGGCGCGTACTCTCCATTCGAAGAGTCCGCGCGTCGATGGCAACTACGTCAAGGTCAATTGCGCCGCGATTCCGGAGAATCTCCTCGAGACAGAACTCTTCGGCCATGAGATCGGAGCCTTCACCGGCGCGGTTGCGAAGCGCGACGGGAAGTTCAAGATCGCAGACGGCGGCACCATTTTTCTGGATGAGATCGGCGAGATGCCGATCCACTTGCAGCCGAAGATTTTGCGCGTCTTGCAGGAGCGGGAATTTGAGCCGGTCGGGAGCAACGAGGTCGTCCGCGTCGACGTGAGAGTCGTGGCGGCGACGAATCGCGACCTGAAAGAAATGGTCGAGGCGGGCGACTTTCGCGAGGATCTTTTTTATCGCCTCAACGTCATCCCGATGGACTTGCCGCCGTTGCGAGTGCGTATGGAGGATCTCGAACCCCTCGCCCAGCACTTTCTCCGCAAGTTTTGCGAGCAGAATGGCCGGGAGTTGGGACCCTTGAGCCAAGAAGCTTTGGCCCGTCTCGCCAGCTATGAATGGCCTGGCAACGTCCGTGAGCTTGAAAACTGCATGGAGCGCGCCGTCGTGATGGCACGTGGGGCGCAGCTGCAAGCTAGTGATTTCGCCCTCGGAAGCCAACGTAAGGACGGGGTTGCTACCGAGATCCTGAATCAGATCATTCATACCGATCTGACCTTGGATGAAGTCGAAAGGGCGCTCATCATGATGGCGTTGGATCACTGCCAAGGAAACGTCTCCCAGGCGGCTCGGGTTCTGGGCTTGACGCGCCGGACGCTCCAGTACCGTCTTGAGAAAATGCGCGGGCCAGAAACCGCCGAGAACAGCTCCGCGGAAAGCCCAGATGATGGCCTCAAAGATGACTGAGAACTCTTTGCCCGAAAACACCGCGATCTCGCTGACCGTGAACGGTGAGCCGCGATTAGTGGCCGCCGATATTCGGCTTAGCGAGTTGATTGAATCCCTTGGGTTTTCCGGGCAGAGAATCGCGGCCGAAGTCAATGGCGAGGTCGTGCCGAAGGCGAAGCACCAAAAGTGCCTGCTTCAAGATGGGGACCGCATTGAAATCGTCTGTTTCGTTGGCGGCGGTTAGTCATAAACTCTAGGTCCTTTGAGCTACATCTTTTTCGGAGTCGATGAGAACCAGCCATGCATGCTGCCGAAGAACCCCTGCAGATCGGTCGTTTTCAATTCAAATCGCGCCTATTCTTGGGCACCGGTAAGTATCGGACCAACGAAGAGATGGTCGCAAGCTTGCAGGCTTCGGGAACCGAGTGTGTCACGCTCGCCGTGAGGCGGGTCGACCTCTCTGATCGCTCGAGCGCCAACTTTCTCACTCACATCGACCTTGAACGCTATACATTGTTGCCGAACACTGCGGGTTGCTTTAGCGCCGAAGACGCCGTGCGCACAGCTCGCTTGGCCAGAGAGGCTCTGGATACCGAACTCATCAAACTCGAAGTGCTCGCGGACCCGAAAACCCTGCTTCCTGAGCCCATCGAGACCCTGGCCGCGACCAAAACCCTGGTCGATGAGGGTTTTACCGTCTTGGCCTACACCTCGGATGATCCGATCATGGCGCGGCGCTTGGCAGACCTTGGGGTCGCGAGTGTGATGCCAGCCGGTTCTCCGATCGGGTCCGGACAAGGTGTCTTGAACCCGAACAATATCCGCATCATTCTCGAGACCGTCGACTTGCCGATCATCGTGGACGCCGGGATTGGAACCGCCTCGGACGCGGCCTTGGCCATGGAGCTTGGAGTAGCCGGCGTCTTGTTGAATACGGCCGTCGCCTCGGCGCAAGATCCCGTGTGCATGGCGATGGCCATGAAGGATGCGACGACGGCGGGCCGCCGCGCGTTCTTTGCGGGGCGTATGCCGAAAAAACTGTACGCCAACGCATCCTCGCCAGTGGATGGCGTTATCGCGAGCGCATCGGAGTAGAGCCGGAGAAATCATGGAAGGGGCTAGTCACTTTTTTGCCAGCGTCTTCGAATCTTTCGGCGCGCTAGATTGGTTTACGACCGTACTCGTCGTCCCTGGCCTGGCCCTGGCCTGGTGGCTCATGAGCCGTTGCCCCCGCTCTTCGGATTCGTTTGGGGAGCGCGATCTTGCCTTTCCCATCGTGATCGTCGGTGCAGCGGCCTATCTACTCGCTCAACCTTTGTTTTACTTTTCGTTGCGCGAGTCATCGCCGCGTGAGTTTTTTCTCCTCGCCGGCCTCCAGCGCTTGGGGTTTGCCTTGCTGGTAGTGGTGGCGGCCCGCCGGCTTTTGGCTTCGGGCAATCCTCTTCGACTCGAATTTGCGAGCTCTTGGCATAAAGTCACTTGGGGGCTCGGCATCTACGTCTCCGTTTTGCCCTTCGTGTTGTTCATGGGCTTGTTCCGCAACAAGGAAGTGGTTCAGAATTCGGCCCAGCAGCTCTTAGACAGCGAGTCGACTGGCTTGAGCGTCGTCATGTTTGCGACTTTGGTGTTGATTACTCCCTTCTTCGAGGAAGTCGTTTTTCGCGGCTTGATCCAAGGAGGTTTGCGTCGCGCCAATGAAGGCGGCTTGAGCATTTTCATCGCATCGCTTCTTTTCATGCTGGTGCACGAACGCGAACTTTGGCCCCAAGTCCTGCTCTTAGGGGCCGTGCTGGGCATCGTCTACGAGATCACGCGAACTTTGTGGGTTCCGATTGCGGTTCACATGCTCCACAACTTGATTGCATTCGTGTACTTTTGGCGTTTCGCCAGCCCCGATTGAGGACCTTCATGCGCAAGCCGCATCTCATCGAAGTCGACGGTGCCTTCATTGCCGACAACGCGACAATTGTGGGAGACGTCGACCTGAAGAAGGGTGTTTCCGTCTGGTACGGTACGGTCGTGCGCGGTGACGTTGCTCCCATCGTCATTGACGAAGAAACCAACGTCCAAGATCTCACGATGATTCATCCGCAGCACGACGAGGATATTTACATCGGCAAGCGGGTGACGATTGGACACGCAGCCGTGATCCACGGTCGCATCATCGAGGACGATTGCCTCATCGGCATCAAGGCGATCTTGCTCCCGGGTTCCGTCATTGGCGCAGGTTCCATCATCGGCGCCGGAACCCTCATCCCCCAAGGGGTCATCATCCCCCCGCGCTCCCTCGTCCTTGGCACTCCCGGGCGCGTCGTCCGCCAAGTGCGCGAAGAAGAATTCGCCAGCCTCCAAGACAGCGCCGCTCGCTACCTCAGCTACGCCCGCTCCCACCTCCCCAACTAACCGGTTGTACGGAGTCAGACTAAATTCTCCCGCTTTTTTAGGTCAGACCTAAAAAAGCGGGAGAATTTAGTCTGACGCCGTGATGCGCCGATTAAAACCGGCAGAAAGCAGAGGATGAAAGAGCCTTACACTAAAGGGTTAGCCACCCGTGGTGGCCCCGAGTCATGCGCCC
>JAZGFI010000195.1:0-46953 GCA_036479435.1 Planctomycetota bacterium
GCTACGGTTTCTTCAAGCACGGCGTGTCCTTTCAGCCCACTTTGGGCGTTTCGGTTTTCAACTAACCGAGAGGATACGCCGCCTTTCGTACAGCCGGTCCGAAACACAACTTTTGGTCATAACTCCCCGTCAGAAGGTGCGCACTTACTTGAATCGCTTGTGCGGCGTGGTGAATCCGTCGGCCAGTTGCCGATGCCACAAGCGAGCCCGGCCGGCGATGGCGCGCGGCAGGCTTGATCCGCGAGACCGAGAAGGTGCGATCAACCTAGCAGCCCTCCGTGAGAATATCGCTTCCATTGACGAGCTTAGTCGCGATTGGGCTTTCTATCGCGCCGACCCTCTAGTCAACTCGAGCCCCGAACTCATCGAAAGGGTGAGGACCAGCCTCTGACTGCAGTCTTGACAATGTCGGATAGACGCCTGGCCCGCGAACCCTGTCTTACGCATTCAATCGTCACCCGTGCCAAACTCGACCATCGTCACCGCCTCGACTCAAGGCCAAAGAGTCCGGGTCGCTGACAGCGAGCTTTGTCGAGTCCACGGAGGAGCTGCGATAGTCGGCGAATCCTCCCGACTCTAGAGCAGGCGGCAACTATCCTGACACCGAAGGCTAATTGCTGCCGAGTCTTGATCTCGAAATGGTAGAAAAGGAGTTCTTTGATGGCCGATGCGGGTCCAGACGTGGCGCGTGTCCGACGCTTTGGTTCTAGTTGATCGGAGTTGGATATGAAGACCAAATCTCGCCGACTGTTTTTGACAGTACTCGCCTTTGTGGTCACTGGAGGATTGGCCGCAGCTCAGGCACCGCAAGTCAATGGTTTCTTCAGCTCTTTGGCGATCGATGCGCCGGCTTCCGCTCAAGTCGGCGTTGTTCCCACCGCCGTCAATGCGATGACCGATTCGCCGGTTTCGGTAAATCTTCTAGCCCAATCCAACACCCCCGTCGTCTTGCTTTACTCAATCGGCGGGGCGGCTGGCTCGACGATCGACATCGCCTCTTTTGACGATTTCGGTGTTCAACTTGATCTGGCCGATGTTGGAAGCGCTGGATTTAGCGATCAGGTCATCGTCGACGGTTACGCGCGTCCCTTTCCAAATACTTTTACCGACTCGACGGGAGTCTGGGACGCTACCTTTCGGATTCCCGCCTGTCCTTTCGTAAATGGGGCGGTCAGCTGCATCACCGTCCCGACTTTTGAAGTTTCGGTTCAAGCGCTCGTCCAAGATCCGACCAGCTCGCCTTTCAACATCTCAAGTACCGGGGCTGGGGTGGTGTCTTTCGTCAACTGCTATACCGAGTTTCCATTCGGACCGTTTACGACGACGCCGGCAGATAACAAATTCCTTTACAACTTTCCGAGCGGATTTACGTTTAGCTTCTACGGCAATAGTTACAGCAGCGTTTGGGTTTCTGAAAACGGCTACATTCAGTTCGGCACCGACGCTGGGATGAGCACGTTTTCGGTTGCTACGATGAGCTACATCAACAACGGCAATCCCAAGATCATGAGTTTTTTCACGGACATGGTGTTCTCACCTCAGCCAGCATTGACTCCTCGCATCTACGCTCAGTGTGTTGTCGAAAACAGCATCCGTAAAATTAAGTTCGTGCACGAATTTCTGGAACAAATCGGCGGCCCGACGGGGACTCATGGAGGTCAGATCACGATTACGGAGCTGGGAGAGATTGCGGTGTACGTGGCGGGATACAACTCCTTCTCAGCCTATGGCACAGGTGTGGGAATTGTTGCAGGGCCTCACCCTATTGCTCAGCTTACGACTGCTTACGGCCGTGATCTTAGTGCTGACGTCGGCTTCGCGACAGTCTTAGGGGCGGGCGTGCCGGGCTTCGAATATTTTGATCACGGTACGACCCCCACCCCAAACCCGATTGACCTCATCGGGATTGAGCAGTTCAACACTCACGGTGTTGGCCCTGGAATCACCTACATTCCGGATCCGGCCGTGTTGCCCTATACCCTTGGTTACGTCATTCTCTAGCTTGGCTCCGTTTTGTTGCTCGTTCGCGTTGCCCTCAATGCGTGGCGATGAACCGCCGAGTTGCCCTCATCTAAGTTGGCTGCTGACAGCCAAACTCTTGGGTCGATTTAGGGTAGGTCTGCAGAACGGTAACGAAGCGTCAAGGTTGAGTCTTGTTTGTCGCTGTGCACAATCTGTACTCTGTAGTGCCTGCCATCGCTCGCGCGCACGGCGAAACACAGCCCCGTCTTAACCGTTGCTCTGTGTAGTCTTTTCTGCCAAGCGGAGCTCGGTCCGACTGGAGCATCGTAATTCTCTAGCTCCGCAACAACTGTGTCGTCGCCCGTGTGAGTGGCTCCTTCGAAGCTACTCGTCAGGCCGCAAACCTCCGGATCACCGGGCTCAATCCAAAGGTCGGCATGGGTAACAAAGCCCTCGAGACTTCGAGGAACTGGAGTCACTTCACCGGTTCTTAGGGATAGAAACACCGCCGGGTACCCCCCGAAGTCGGCGCTTGTGATCGAAATCGTTTTCTCTGCCTGAGGCACCTGACCCTCGGTGCACCCCAGCAAACCAAGCGCTAGCAGCAGTACTACTCTCATGTCTTGTCTCCTTCAGGTTCGACAGCATACGGTGCTCGGTACACCCTGCCTCAGTTTTACCTACTGGTTTCGTGTCAACTTTGAAGTAACGCGCCATCGGCCTAACGCCGCGCTTCTCGACTCATCGGTTTAGCTACCGAAACGCAGCCCGTTGCCTCATCAAGATGTTACCGGATTCTGAATTGCCGAATGCGGATAATGGCTGCAAAGGCAAAGGCGCCAAGAAGTTCCTTTTCGCTCGAAGTTAGCTTGGGTTCGGGTCGCGGTCTGGGCTGCCCTGGAAGCTATGCGCGGCCGCGGGCTTCTTCGGTAACTTTCTCGGATGAGGCAGCACGATGGAGAGTGCTAATTGTCGCTGAACAGCAAGGACGATACCGCTATTCAGCCAAAGACGGGGGTTCTGTTCGAATCGTCTTGGGGGAGCGTCGGTACGGTTGTCATCTACACCGCCTTCGCATGGTCGCAGGCCGAGGCGGCGCGAGCCACAATGTTCGAGCTGGCGGAGAAGCATCGTGTTGGCTTCTTCGACGTAAGCAGCGAGGATGGTGGTGTCTGGTTCGCCGCAAGCGAGGGCGGCCACACGAGAGCACCGTGGTGAGCAACTTGAGAGGTGCCCAATTAGCCGATGCAGCCGACGGCCCTGGGCGCCGCAGCCGACCCGGCATTCGTTAACCGGGCGAGAAGTATACTCAGAAGCAATCTCTTTGCGTGGAGGGCCCTGGGGGATAGAAACCCTGAGTCGCCAGCTTCCACCAAGGGGATCTATCGCAAGTTTCCGCGAGGCATTTGGGTGCTGGGATTTGTCTCGATGTTGGTGTTCGGACTTGGGGTCCTCGTCGCCGCTAATGTCGTGTTGGCGATGGCTGCGTCGCCTTGGATCGCATTCCTTGGCGCGGCTTTCTGGGGCCTGCACATGGCCTTCACCCAAGGGTTGCTCTCGAAAATGATTGCCGATACGGCACCTCCTGAGCTTCGCGGCACGGCCTTCGGGGTTTTCAATTTGGCAAGTAGCGGAGCGCTTTTGCTGGCAAGCGTCATCGCGGGGTCATTGTGGAGCGCATTCAGTGCCTCGGCCACGTTTGTTGCCGGAGCATCGTTCGCAGCTCTCGCGGCAATGGGGTTGCTCCTTTACCGCCCTAATCCGCAAGCTGAGGGGCACACCGCCAAGAGATGAAATTCGGGATCCTCCATGTCTTCGGACTGGCTGCGTTGTGCCTGGGAGTCTATTTGGTTTGGGGCTGGTTTCAGGGCCCCCCTTTTCCAAGTGAATTGACTTGGAGCGAAGGCACGGTCACCTCCCGCGAAGTGCACCACAACCAAAACACAAGGAGCATCCGCCTCACCATTTCCGGCCAAACAAATGCCTTCACCCACTCTCGTGACATGCCCGGGAACAAGACTCTCAGCGAAACGATCCCTGAGGGCCTCCCGGTCCGCCTTCTCTACGACCCCGAGCAAGACGCACGATTTAAGAGGACCTATGGCCTTGAGGCCCACGGGACGACTGTCATTGCCCTTGATGAAATGCTCGACTGGGACCGCAACAATCGCCTCGTTGGCCTTGTCGTCGGCGTGATGTTGCTGGTGATCATGGGGCTCGCCTGATCCTTTAGCTCGCGAGGAAGCGCTGAGGGTCGGCTCGGCTGAACAAGACGCATGGATCTAGAGGATTTCCACTTCGGGGACGATTCCGCTCAGCGCCTTCAACTAAACGGACATTCCAGGAGTCGTCGGTGTCGGTGGTCACTCCAGCCGTTCATGCGGCAAGGCCTCCCGGCTCCTGATTCTTAGAGAACAGTGTTGATTGGGCATACGTCATATGAAGTCACTTGCTGCCGTCCTCTTCGCCCTGCTATTGGTCTTCGCCGTTGGCTTCGCATGCCGAGGAGGACCGACAAGTGATCAACACGTTACTTCGCCTGAACGCGTCTTGGTTGGACAAGTGTTGCTACCAAACGGTACCGGCAGCCGCGGAGTTGAGATTAGGGCAACGGTTGCGGCGACCGATAGTGAGCCTCGCGTCGTATGGGTGCTGTTCGACGAGCAAGGGCACTTCGCCCTCCCCTTCCGAGGAAGCCTGACTAAAGTGAGCGTAACGGCGGGGCCCGGGGCCGAGGTGCACCGCATTGTCGCCGACGAGTTTCCCCAGGATAGCCGGGCGGGCCAGATCGATTTGGGCGTGATCGACCTGCGCGATCGCTTGAAAAAGCACCGCATAGTCGTGCGTGCGGCCAGCGGAAAACCAGCGGGTGACATACGAGTCGCTATGTGGTCGAGTCCGCCTCCGCTTGGCCCGGGCGGCGGTCCCGTTTCCCTTGGGTCCAGGCAGTTTCCCACGGTTGCCTTGGGTGACGAGCAGGAATGGCTGCTTCCGAGCAATGTACAATCGATCTACTTTTTGGTCGAACGCCCCTCCGGCCCCGAACGGGGCAGAAAATGGCGCAGCGGGCACCAGCGCCTCTTCGGTCCTTTCAGCTCGGCGAAGGTGCCAACTGAACTCATCATGGATTGAGTTGAGGGTGGCTCTTGTTCTGTCAGGACACGCTGGCTTCGCCTCAACGGCTCGAAATTCAGATCAGGGGCTTAGGAACGCGATCGGGGTTGCCGTGGCGATTTCGAGGAAGTCGGGATCGCTGATGTCGAGGCGGAAAGAAGCTAGGCCTGCAGTGGGGAGACCGATGGGACGGCCGGCGGCCCAACTTGTGGCGAGTTGTGAGAGGCCGGGGTTGTGACCGACGATCATGAGTTCGCGAGTTGTGCGGGGGGTCTTGGCGAGGACCTGGAGTATTTCGGAGTGAGTTGCGAGGTAGAGCTCGGGCGTTGAAGTCCAGGGTAGGCAGTCGAGGTGTGAGCGGACGATTTCGGCGCTTTGTTGGCAGCGCTGCGCGTGGCTGGCGAGGATGGTGAGTTCGGCGACGCGTTCGGGGCGGAATTGGGATAGGACGAGTCGGAGTTCGTCGGCCCCGTCACCGCTTAGCGTGCGGTCTAAGTCTGGGCCTCCGAAATCTGAGTTGCCGTGGCGTAGCAGGTGAACGGTTAGCATTCCTTTTTGGGCTCCAGTACGCGGCGGAGGATCGCGCGGTCTTTTTGTACTTCCCAATGTAGATCGCAGCCGAGGATTCGCGCGGCGAATTTTTGAATTTCGGTACGCTTTCGATCCCAGGCGGGGCGCGGGTCGCTCGCGATGATCTTGCTCAAGAGCACTTCGTCGCTCGCTGCGGTTTCGGGCCGGAGGCGGCGTAAGTCGTCGCGCGCGGCAGCGTCGATCTCGACGGAGTTCAAGGGCAAAGGCGGTTCGGGGGCGAATCCGGCGCGCGCGTCGGGGATCGATTCGACCCAGGGGAGGTAGGGCTTTAGATCTAGAATGGGCGTGCCGTTGACGAGGTCTACGCCTCCCAATTCGAGGAGACCGCTGGCGGCGTCGACCCTTTCAATTTTGACCAGCGACAAGCCAATGGGATTGGGCCTAAAGCCGCTTCGAGTGGCAAAGACGCCGCGACGTTCTTCGCCACCGAGCCGCGGCGGCCTTACGGTCGGGCGAAACTCTGCCTGTGGTTTGATGAGGTGAAACACAAACAACAACCATAGGTGCGAAAAGCCCTCGAGGCCGCGCAAGGCGGCCGGATTGTTGTAGGGCTCACAGAACTTGACGCGGCCGATGACTTCGGGGACCAGTCCCGGCTGACGCGGTACGCCGAACTTTTCGTCGAAAGGCGTCTCAAGCCTAGCGATGGCTTCGAAAGTGAAAGACGATGAGGGCGTCACGGCGAAGGATGTCCTGTTGCAGCAAATTGGCCCGTTCATGATCTCATGACTGGGGCATTTTGAAAACGACGCTCTCACCAGATGGCGGAATGGTAGGGTGACCGTTACAGGTGCAGCGCGTAAATCACCGTTTCATTCTGGCTATGGTCAGGGACCATGTCTGATTCAAAACCCCGCCAAAAACTCTGGTTCTCGGCCATCCTTGCCTTTTTGGCCTTGGCGTTCTTGTTTGGAACGCTGTGGTCAGAGCGCAACGACCCCTTTGATCGATCAATGGGGGCCGGAATCAGCGCCCGCTATTCCGGGATGGTCTGTCGGGGATACGAAACCTTCGGACTGAAGGAGCGCTTGGGGGCGCCCCTGCTCTTTTTTCAGCCCGGGCGTCCGGAATCCGCTTGGCCCTATCTGAACCACCCGACGCTTCCCTACCTTTATACTTTTACTTTTTACCACCGCGACCCAAGCGTTCGAGGGCTCAACTACTCAAGCGCCGTGTTGCTGGTCCTTGCGATCGGCGGCTTGCTTGTGCTCGGTCGTTTGACCAAAGGAAGATCGGCAACATTCTACAGCTTGGCGATTTTTGCCCTCATGCCCGCGGTCTTGCAGCACGGAAGGATGATCGACGCGATCGTACACGCCATGGCGTTTTTGCCCTGGGGTTTTGTGGCTTGGTGGCGAGTCCGCCAGAGCAGCGGGGGCACGGGCTGGAAGGCCTTTTTCTTCACCTCGCTCTTGGGCGGCCTTATCGACTGGTTCTGCTATCTGCTCGTCATCGTTTTTTGGCTCGACATCTTGTTGCGGCGCCAAAGATTTCAACGCCCCTGGAGGACCGCCTTCTACGCGGGCCTGCCCTACGGCATCGCCCTCATCAGCTACTTGCTCTGGCTTTTTTGGCTTTCGGCCGCCGAAGAACCGATGGGCACCAGGCTTTCATGGTTGATGTCCGTGGTGACCAGCGACGACGGAGGTGGTCATGGCACGAGTCTGTCCGGCTGGCTCACGGTCATGAATCAATGGTTCCAACAAGGAGCTGGACCTTGGATCATCGGCTTGGCCGGACTGGGTGCGGGTCTGGCCCTTTCGCCCTGGCGCAACGATTTTGCCTACGCCGCATTCTTGCTGTTTGCCGCAGGTCTTTTTTCGTCCTGCCTTTTCTACGCCCGCGCCATGACGCACGACTTTTGGATCATCCCTGCGCTTCCCGGTTTGGCCATGCTGGCGGCCGTTCCGCTTCGGATGGCCACTGAAGCCGCCCACCGCCATCGTTCGGGGTGGACGCAAGGACTGTTGTGGTTGGCCATTGCGGCTCTGCTGTTCACGCAAGCCCAACGAGCGAAGACTTTTCACGCGCGCTTCGCCGATGATGACTCCCAAGCAGTCGCGTCTTGGATTGACGAGCGCCTCGGCAACGACGCGATCCTCATCACCAACATCGATTCGCACAGCGTTCGGTATTACGCCCAGACTCCAATCTTGCCGCTGTTCCACGGGCACGACGGGTTCCTCGAAGCGGTAAACTACTTGCTACCAGGCCTCGAAAAAGACGCCCAGATTTGGCTGGGGTCGCCAAGGATGGACCCCAAGCAAATGCACCTCGCTCAGACTTTGCCGGTAATTCCCGGCACCATCGAATTCAGATCAACCGTGCACGGGGCGTTCTTGATCTGCCGTATGGACAAAAAGAAACTCCTCAAACAGGTCGAGGAGTGGAGAGCGCGTCAATGACTTTGAGCACCGACTCGTAGGACTTCTTCCGGGGTCTGCCAAGCCTCGCGAAGCCGGGCTTCAACTAAGGCCGACAGTTCGGCCGGGGGCATGCTCTTGATCGAGATCGGTTCGAGTGCCTCCATGGTCATGGGGGCACGCGTGATCCAGGGGATAAAGCGCTTTGACCGCTTGCCATAATTCAAGGCAACCGGGACGACCGTGACATCGATGCCCTCTTCGTCGGCGAGCCGCCGCGCTTCCGTCAGCTCATGCGTCGACTTGAAGTTCCGTAGGCGCTCCGTCTCACGAGTTCCTTCCGGAAAAAAGCAGTAGGTCTCATTGGCACGCAAGATACCCGCCCGCCTCGCGTCCGCTTTGGCGTTGGCTTTCGCCATGATCTCTCTTAGCTGCTCCCTGGTTTGGGACCCGGTTTTTCGAAGACGCAGCAAGTCCTTGGGCCGCATGACGCTGAAACCACCAAGGTTGTTCAATAGCCAACTGACTTGGCCCAGCCAGGCATAACCGTGAAAACTCGCCATCTCGAAGGAGACCATTCGCTTGGCGTGCCGGCGAGTGATTTGTCCTAGCATCGGGATGTCCCAATAGTAGCAGTGCTTTGAGACCCAGATGACCGGTCCTTCAAGCTGCAAGGGAGGGGTGAGGTGGCGCGTGCGGTAACAGCTTGCCGCCAAAGACCGCAAGACCCCGTAAGCGATCCACCAAAGAATGAGATTGGGACGAGTCACGCCCCCATTTTTACGGGCCGTACCGCCACCGCAAGAGCGGGCGAGATTTACCGCGAATCTTGTCGGAAAAGACCGCTAACGCAAAAGATCGGCGGCGGGCTCGCGCTTCATCTCAACTTCCTTGAGAAGTTTTTCGATGTCACGGCGTACCTGATCGACTTTGACCAAATTTCGAGCCGCGGCCCGAAGCTGGGTCGAGACGGCAACGGAGCGCTTCGTGCGTCGCATTCGGATGACGTGATAACCCTCACGACCCTCGATCGGTGCACTGACCTCATTGTCATCGAGCGCCAACACCGCCGGGCGGAATGAGGAACCGTAGACCTCGTCCCACCAGGGGCGAGGCCCAATTCCCCAGCGAGTGCGCCACAGGCTCGGGTGCTGGGTTTCGGCCGTTACGGGAGTCGGCATGAGCCCCTCGCGCATTTGATCGGTTGCCGCTTGTGCTGCCTTGTAGGCGAGTTCGCGTGGACCTTGATCGAGAGAATCAACGATGCCCTGATCGCCGCTGCCAAAGGGATAGACGAAATGCTGAAAAAAGACCTGCGTGCGATCCGGCAGTTTCTCGACCAAAAAGCGGCTGACGTCCGCCTCTTCGGGCTCGGGAATGAAGGCCAAGATGGCCCGTTGCACGGCGAGGCGGTCGATGTACTGGCGCAGCGTCAAACCCGTCATGCGGACTAAGATTTTCTGCGCCGAACGGCGCACGGGATCGGGGTCCGGCGTCCAGCTCAAGGCGGGCCAGGATTCTCCTTGGCTGCGCAACCACTTCTCGATGAGATGGCGTTCGATGAAGTCATCGATGACTCGATCCATCTCGGCCTCTCGCAGGCTGCGCCGCAGCGTCTCCCAGGCGTCTTTGAGGCCGACGCGAAAGACACGACCCCGATAGCTAATGTCAAGGGCACGATCCACGCTGATCTTGTCGGCCCAGCGTATCTGAACCCCGGCCTGAAGCGCATTCCAAGTGCGGTCGCAAATCTGACCAAGTTGCTTGGCAAAGCCTTGGTTACGACTGACTGCACTTCCCCCTGCCGCCAGAGTCAACAGGCCGGCCACTTGGTAGGCGCGTTCGTCGATAGCAAAGCGGGAACGCATAGGCGTCACCTGCATCAACTCGTTAGAGGTGACAAAGGCCATCGCGATGCGGTCGTTTGCGCGCGGAATTTGTAGATTCCTTCGCTTCAGCTCGGCGCTGATGACATGACTCTTGGTGATCGCCTCGACAAGGTCCGCACCATAGACGCGCATGGCTTCTCGCGCCAAAAAGGCTCGACTGAAAGTGGCCTCAGGTCCGATTGACAGCGCCGTTTCGCCCGCATTCTCAACGACTTCATCAAAGGTCCAGCTCCGGCTCGGAACTTCCGTCGACAAGACAGAGCGATGTGGAAGCTTGACGAGAGTCGCATCGCCGACAACACCGAGATCGCCATCGACAAGGCGCAATTCATCGTCCGCATTGCGGAACACCGCACTGCCACCCTTGCGTACCGTAATGAGGAATGTCCGGTCAAAAACCGGGGCCACGAGGGAGCGATTCTTGCCGAGGGCGTCGCTTGCACGAACGATCTCGCTATCTCCCGTCACAACCCCCCTGACATATCCGTCGCGGCCGTTCACCGCGATGATACGCAACTGGTTCTCACGCTGCATCTGAGCTCGAATACCGCCGCGTTCGATTTGCACGATGATGGCGCCGGTCGTCTTGCTGCGTAGCAACCTGACTCGGCTCTGCGGCTTGATCATGAGGCGACCGCGTTTCGACAGTCGGACGATCGCGACCTGGTCGGACCTCGTGGTGATCTCCGAAGGGATCACTAATCTACTGCGAGCCTTCGACCCTTTGGGAATCGAACCACTCAAGTTAGAGGACGACACGTAGGCGACGTCGCCAAGCGCCGCGGCCATCTGATTCGGCCCCGAGTTGAAGACTTCTTTGTTTTGCTCGCGGCGATAGTCCCGCAGACCAAAAAATGCCATCGAGGTAAAAAGGATCATCAGCACCGCTACGCGAAGAAAACCTGGCCGCTGAAAATAGTAGCGGCTGCGGCTCTTGGTCTCACGAATCTGCGAACTGCGGCGGAGTTGGTTAAGGGTGTTTTGCGCGACACTGTTCTCGAAGCAGCGGCGGTCGCGCGAGGCGGGCCGGCGATAGACGCGGGCGAGCACCTGATCGGCCAAGGCCTTAGAGTCCACACCGAGGCTTCCGGCCGCCGCCGAGGCTTCCCCTTGCTCGCCGGAACTTTGAAGCTCTAGACTCGCGTCAAAAGCGACATGCAGCGATTGTTCGAACTTGAGCGCCTCGCGCGCTTCTGCGGCCCGGACCTCACCTTCGCCACCGGCCAAAACACCTTCCACTAGACGGCGTTCGTGATCCGCTGCATCTCCTAGGACGTAAGCCTCAAGGAGCCGTTCGAAGTCTCGGCGTTGATTCACTTCAGATTTTCCCGTTCCAGGATCGGCGTCACCACTTCTCGCAACCTCCCTTTGGCGCGACGCATGAGAGCGTCCACCGCCATGAAAGAGAGGCCGAGAGTTTCAGCGATCTCCTCGTAGGAGAGCTTCGCGAAGTAACGGAGTCGCAGGACTTCCCGGTAGCGCACGGGCAGAACGTCGAG
The DNA here is from genome assembly GCA_036479435.1 of Planctomycetota bacterium. Lineage (GTDB taxonomy): Bacteria > Planctomycetota > DRQF01 > JAZGFI01. Next base: position 11,419 of record JAZGFI010000195.1, read on the forward strand.
GGCGCGACCGATCGCAAACTCGATCGAATCTACTTCCTCGTCGATTTGCTCCGGTGCCTCCGGATCAACGGAATCATCGAGCGAGGCGTGGCCCCGGGCTCGAGCGGCCCAAAACTCACGAACGACGTTTCGACAAATTCCGCGAAGCCAAGAAGTGAACTTCTTTTGATCGCGCAGCCGTTCGAGGCCGCGGTAGACTCGAAAGAAAACTTCTTGTCTGAGATCAGCGATTTCTTCGCGGTTCCCTACGCGATCGACAAGCAAAGCCGTCACGAGGCGATCGCAGCGACCCACGAGACTTCGAAAAGCCTCCTGATCGCCCGCCATCACCTGGTCGAGCAATTTCTCGTCAACACCTAGCGAACTCATTGCCTAAAGTGTCTCCTTGTTGCCGCTGTCGACGGAATTCTCTTCGATTCCTCTGGAATTTCATGGATCGACCAGATCGACACAAGTGCTTGATTAGAACGTGCTTCAGCGCGCTTTCTCAGCAATTTTGCATCAACCGTAAATCCAAGGCAGAAAAATCGCCGCGAGCACACAGAAGATAAGGGTCAAGGGCGCTCCTATCTTCAGAAAGTCGGTGAATTTATAGCCACCGGGCCCATAGACCAACAAGTTCGTGTTGTAGCCGATGGGGGTCAAAAAGCAGCAGCTAGCCCCAAAAGCGACGGCCATGACAAAAGGTATCGGCGTGTCCGCGCCGGGGAATTCGATCCCGGTCTGGTAAGCCAAGGGCGTCATGATGGCTGCCGCCGCGTTGTTTGAAAGGACTTGAGTCATCAGCGCCGTGAAGACGTAAATGCCTCCCACCGTCGCGGCAATGCCCAATGGCCCGCAAGTGTCCACTAAACGCTCCGCCGTCAATCCCGCCAATCCGGTTTGAGCGAAGGCCCGGCCTAACGCGAGAGTGCCTCCAAGTAAAAACAGGACGTCCCAATCCATGGATGAATAGGCCTCGGCCGCCGTTGCGCAACGCCCTAACACCATCAACAGGGCCGCAACGAGCGCGGCGATGTGAACTTGACCGGGAAGCGAAATCGCCAGAGCCATGAAGACAAACAAGGCCGCAATGGCCACCGGAGCGCGTTGGGTGTGGGGGATGTTTCGTCCTACCCCTTCGACGACGAGGAAGTTCTCCGAAGCCTTCAAGCCACGGATATTGTCGAGGCTGCCCTGAACCAGGAGAATATCACCGGTCTTAAGCCGCAACTCTTCGACTTTCTCGCGCAAATGCGTGCCGTGACGTTGCACGGCAAAAACGCTCACATTGTAGCGCTCGCGAAAACGCACCTCACCAACTTGGCGATCCACCCAGCGCGAACCAGGGGTGACCACGATTTCGGCCAAAGTCACAGAAATGGTCTTGCCGGCATCCGTGGATTCATCGCCGGAAACATCCTGCACCGAGACGATCCCGGTTTGGCCCGGCCGATGAAACTTCACGAGTGACGCGGGATCACCTTTGATGAGCAGCACATCGCCTGGCTCGATGACCTTATCGGGGAGCGCACTGTGAATGACATCGTTGCGAATGAGCTGCAAGACTCGTAGGGATTTCTTCTCGCCACGAGGGAAGGCCTCGGCGATCGATTTCCCGATCGACTTCGAGCCCTTTTGGATCTCGACCTCGGTCATGTACTCCGCCGCGATGCCGCTACCCGTTCCCAATCCCAAAGACGGCCGCTCGGGCAGCAGACGCTTGCCAAAGGAGAACAAATAGACCGAACCGACGACGGCAAAGATCGCCCCCATCGGCAGAAAGTCAAACATGCCCAGGGTGACTTGCCCCTTGGACGAGGACGCCAACGAAGAAGCGACAATGAGGTTAGTAGAGGTGCCGATGAGGGTGCACATCCCCCCCAAGATCGAAACAAAAGACAACGGGATGAGCAGCTTGCTTGGCGCTTCTTTGAGTGGATCGGCCATGCCGAGCACCAGCGGCATGAAGATCAAGACTAGGGGAGTGTTGTTCAAAAAGGCCGAAGCGACCATGACGATGAGGAGCACCGCCCAGTAGTGGCGTTGCGTACTGAGACCGCGGCCCGTGAACAGGACATCCGTAATGATGCCCACCGCCCCAGTGCGCTGCACACCCAAGGAAATCACGAACATGCTGGCGACGGCAATCACCGCCCGGTCGATGAAGCCCAAAAAGGGCTCTTGGCCGGCGAGGATTGGTTCACTGAGAACGGCGTTGCCGAGAAGTATGGCGGCGATCGTAAGCAAACCCGTGATGCCGGCAGGAACGAGTTCCCAAACCAACAACACGATGGTCCCTACCAGGACTGCCAAGACCCAAAGCTGCGCCGCGTCCATCTTCTCCGCCACCTCGACCGGTATTATTCAACGCCGGGCACTCATGCGCCGCCGCCGAAGAAGTTCCAATGAGGATTATAGAGGCAATTGCAAGAGTAGATAGGCCGCCGGCATGGTATGGACCGGTTTAGGGAATTTTCAGCGAACGTCGGATCGCGCCGCCTTTTTGGGAACGAAATTCGACTTCGTAGGGAGCCCTGCCTTCCACAATCCACTCGACCGTGACTTTAGCCTTGCTGCCGATACCGGATTCTAAGCGCACGCGAGCCAGATCTTTTTCGATCGGGACAATCCTTTCGTTCGGATAGCGACCCGTGACGCGTCCAGCCGCGACAACTCTACCGCCTCGCAGTTCCACAAAGTCCGGCAGGCCACACTTGTACTTGGAGGCGTGCGCCGTCCGTGACGGGATCAAGCGCTCGTTCTTGAGTGTGACGCGAACGCGAAAAAGCCCGTCGCCGAGGGCTTCGATCTTGTGATCATCCATGACGACCAAAGGCATTTCTTTGGCGTGCAGCAGAGAAAACGCACAGTTGCGATGGCAAGTTTCCTCAAGCGTAAAGCCTGGGTTTTGCCGCGACGACCATTTGTTCCAACCGCCGATCTCAATCTCACCGTACTCCGGGTGAGTGAAAGGTGACCAATTCTTGTAGAACCCGCCGAGCATGACGAGGTCGTTGAAGGCCTTTCGATCGTCGGGTTTGCGGTCCTTCGACATGAAGTAGCGCGGGTTCGACCACAGCTCGTTAGTGAAGCTGACGATGCCGAGCCCTTCGGCCAAGAAGTTCACGAAGCCGCCGTGGACGTTGTAAAGATCCTTGTGAATAATCATGTAGCGGTAAAACGGCAGAATCCGCTCGCCCTTTCTTCCGATCTCGTCGTACACCGCGAGGTCGCCGCGGGGATACTCGGGGATCTTCGCGTTACCGGGCCCGCGTAGAATCATGCCTCCAGAGTTGTGGTAGCTCTGCCCCGCCGCGATATTCGGATGCGCCTTGACAAAAGCCCCCACCGCGCGGGGCTCGTTTTTCGAGAATGGATACCATCCGGCGCCGCGCTGAATGTAGTTCGGCTGCCAATCCGTCGGATTGTTGCGATTCATGTCGTAACCGCCGATCCCATCTTCGTTCTTGCGGCCATCGGCGTCGTTGTCGATGCCTTCGCTTCCCAAAAGAATGTAGTCGCCTTCTTCGCCGGCCTTCACGCGGATCATGAAGCGGGGATCTTCGGGATCTAACTTATGAGTTCCACCCTTGGCAACTTTTTTGCGCATGCGCGTGATGCTGCCGTCGCCGTCGAGATCTTCGGGACCGTCTTCATCGAAGAGACCATCACCATCGTTGTCCGTGGGCTGAGTGCCACTGCGCGACGAACTTGAAGTGTTGGCGCGGTGGAACCAATAGTCGCGCCCATCGGGATTCACGCTAGGGGCGATGTAGAAAACCCGTTCGTCGACGACTTTCGTGACTTCCTCGAGTTTCCCGTAGTTCTCCATCAAGTACCAGATCGTGTAGATGCAGACTTCGCTGGCTTGAACTTCGTTGCCGTGAATATTGCCGTCGATGTACATCGCGGCCTTTTCGAACTCGGCACCGGTCTTTTTGTTCTGGATGGTCATCAACCAGATGTCGCGACCTTCGTGGCTCTTGCCGATACTGCTGAGCGACAAGAACTCGGGCCATGCTTTTTCCATGCGACGCAGAAGGTCGCCGATCTCAGCGTGGTCGTAGTAACGGTTGAAAGCGATATTCACCTTCGGGTCCGACTGACGTCCGGTTTGCGCCAACAAAGGCGCCCCAAAAAGGCCTGCGAGCAGAATCAGGATCGTGATTTTGGTCAACATGCTAATCCTCACGGCAACACCACCTCTTTTAGCTGCGGATGCGCTTTGGCTTCGGCGACCCAGATTAAGATCGAGTCACCGCTCTTGCCGCGGATAACCCAGCGCCCGTGAAATTCCCCGGCCTTTGCCGCGAGACTCTCGACACGGTTGCGCGACCGCCCGTGAACAAGGCGATCCTTGGGAAGATCCAATTCGATCAGCACCGGGCCCACGATGCGGTTGTAGGCGCCCTGCTTGCAGGCGGTTGGAATGCCGCCCTCGTTGACAACGTGCAGTCGAATCTCATACAGGCCATTCGCCAGCTGCTTGACGACTGGCGACGCTACCGTGACCTTCGTCAGTTTGGCGAAGAGTTGCTTCATGAAGGCGAATTCGGCGCGCGCGATATGACCCGCGACTACCTCGCTCGGGTTTTTCGTCAAGTAGGGTTTCCAGCCACCGATCTCGATCTTGCCCAGTTGAGGGTGATCGAAGGGGCGCCACGCGGAAAAAGCGCTTTGCTTGCGCTCGCTGAGGTGCTCTTTTACCGGATCGGGTTTCTTTTCTGACTTAGCCTTTGAAGTATCGGCGTCGCCGTCTCTCGGCTCATCGTCTTTCGATTCCGAGTCCGATTTTGACTTTTCCTTCGGGTCTGATTTTGACTTTGAGCCCTTAGCCTTTTTCTTGTCGGACTCTTTCTTCTTGGCGGCGGTATCCACCTCGAAGAGATTCACGGCCAGGGTCGGGACGCCGAACTGGTAGTAAGACCAAGCCGCAAAGCTGCCGTCATCGCTGCCCGCGTTCTTACCGAGAACCGCTCCTTCGTCTTTGCGCATCTTGCGAAAGACCTCAAGCAAGGCACGGTCTTCGGACCAAATCCCCGTCGGGCGCTCGCGGCGAAAACGCCCGCCCTTTGGAGCTTTTGCCGCCTTGGGAATCTTCGCGAGGTTGTCGTAAGCACCGTAAACCAGAGTCATGGCGATGTTGGGACGAGCATGAACATAGTCGAGGATAGCTTTTGTCTCGGGTTCGCTCACGGCATGGAGTCCCGACGATAGATCGTGGATCTTGAATCCGCGTGGGAAGTTGAGGTTTAGATGTACGCCCCAGCTCGGGTTCTCGCCGTAGTCACCATCTCCGTCGCGGTCGCGCGACTCGATGAAGTAGCGAAAAGTCCCGTTCTCGCCTTTTTCAACGTCAGCTTTCTTTGTCAATCGCGGCTCATCCGGAACGGCAATCCAGGCCCCTTCGGGGTCGGGGATGCGCATCATCGTGATGAGACCATCACCGTCGAGATCGACGGGAACATCTTCATTTGCGCTACGCCCATCGCGGTCCCAATCCACGGTGCGCGCATTGCCGGCGTTTTCGGCGAAGGCCCTTTTGCCGAGTTCAAGTTCCGGATCAAAGACGCCTTCGAAGTAGCGGGCAGCGCCATCGGGGTTCAGCTGGGGGACGAGGTAGAGGGCTGCACCGCCCAAGAGCTCCAGGCTTTCCTTAGGGGGCAATTCAAGAAACTTCGCTGCGAGGTGCATGGCGATGCTGGTACCGATGAGCCGATCGCCCGCTTCGCCCGCCACGATCAGCAGCGCCGGACGGCGTCCCGCGCTTCGTTTGATCAACCCCTTCGTTTGAGCACTCGCTGGTATCGCCGGCAAGGTCGCGGACGGTTGAATCTCCAGGGCTAAGATCTCGCGCCCCTGATGGCTGCGGCCCATCACGACCACCGCGACATCAAGGCCTTCATCCTTGGCGTTTGCCGCAAGTCGCCGCATTCCCTCCACGACTTGAGCTGGCGTCATGTAGCTGAGGGCGGGGGCTTCGTCTTGTGCCTTCAGGCCGTTGACCAGCCCGCACACAAACAAAAGGAAGATGGGGCCCAGTGATGTTGGTCGCATGACAATCGCACTCCAGGAGACTCAGCGAAGCGCCATCGAAACCGGAGAGGCTCGAAAATGCAAGAGGGCGCCGCCTGCGATGGGGACACGCACCAAGTCGCGAGCTCTTTCGTGGGGCGTCTATGATTTCTCAACCCGACCGCAATCAACTACGCTCGTGACCTAAGACCTCAATCCTGGTAGCGGCCGAGGGCGCTACCCAAGGGTATCCACTCGCCCGTTTTCAGGTCACCCCACTCGAAAGAGTCCGATCCGACGATCACGATGACGGTCGATCCGAGTTCGAAAGTCGCCAAGTGCTCGCCGCGCGCAACCGGCACCGCAGGTGAGTGCTCAAAAAGTTCTCGTTGACCACCGCAGTTGGAAACAAAGTCCTCGTAGGCGAGCCGTATCTTGCCCACGTTGGTTGCTCCCACCATCACGAACGCCAGGGGCGCGCGTTCGGTCGCCAAAAATGCCGTGACGCGTTCGTTGACGGCAAACAAGGACGGAACGTTCTTTACCGCCGCGGCGTTCACCGGCCAGAGCTTCCCAGGTTCGTAAAGCGTACGCTCAATCTTTGCATCGTCGGGAGAATGCAAGCGATGGTAGTCGCGCGGTGAAAGATAAATCGTCGCGAAGCGGCCACCGGCAAAAGGCTCCGCCGCTTCGGCCGAACCAAGCAAGGCTTCAAGGCTGTAGTCCATGCCCTTGGCCTGAACCAACCTCCCCCGCTCAATGCGGCCATAGGCACCGACCCTGCCATCGACTGGATTGACGAGAACACCGCGATCTTGATTGATGGGCCGCACTCCTTCCTTCAATTCGCGCGTAAACATCGCCAGAAGCGAGGGATAATCCTCAAATCGCTTCGCGGCCTCCTCGAAATCGATCTGAAAGCGGTTCGCGAACCAACGCATGAAGGGCCGCACGAAAAAGCGCGGACGTTCGAGACGAGCGATCCAGCCAAAACCTCGGCTGATCAAGTTCTTGGGCAAGAATCGCAGGACACGGATGGTGAGGGTGTCGTTGGCCATGACGGGCTTATGACCATCTCCCCCGGCGGTATCAAGTCAGACCGGACATTGACCGGCCAGAGCTGAGGTGAAACGATGGTGACATGCAAAACCAGGGCACAACCCCGCGCCTCCTATTGATCTTGCTCGCGCTGGCTTGGCTTCAGCCAGCTTGCGGCGACAGAGAATCTGAGACGTCCAAGGTGCCGGGCCTTCGATCGGACGCCGCACTCGAAATCAGCAATGCGACGGTGGGCACAAAACCGATGTCCTTCGCCGACGCGTCCAAGGCCTCGGGAATCGATTTTCGGCACGATGCGGGGATGTCGGGGCGACGCTTCGCCCCCGAGCAACTTGGCTCCGGCGGTGCTCTGTTCGATGCCGACGGCGACGGCGACCTCGATCTGTTGTGCCTAAACGGTGGTCCTTTGCCCGGCTCAGCGGCACCCAAACTGAATGTCCTTTTCCTCAACCAAGGCGATGGTATTTTTCGGCGCTCGGATGATCTCGGCGACTTAGAGGCCGGTGGTGACTACGGGGTAGGCTGCGCCGCTGCGGACGTCGACAACGACGGCGATATCGACGTCTTCGTAAGTAACTTCGGCCTCAACCATCTGTTTTTGAATGACGGCAAGGGTCGCTTTAAGCGCGTCCAACATTCGGGCTTGGAATGCGATTCATGGGGCGCGAGTGCAGCCTTCGGAGATCTCGATGGTGACGGTTTGGTGGACCTATACTTGAGCAACTATCTTCAGTTCAAGTTAGCCGACCATGTGGACTGCTACCGCGGTACGACCCCTATCTACTGCGGTCCTCAACGATGGGAAGGCGCCCAAGATCGCGTCTACCGCAATCTTGGCGGAGGCGTCTTTAGGGACATGAGCGATTTGGCTTTCGCCAACGCGCCCGCAGGTAAGGGACTCGGAGTGGCCCTATCCGACTTCGATCTCGACGGTGATCTTGACATCTACGTTGCCAATGACCAGACCCCGAACTTTCTCTTTCGCAACGATGGCAACTTCAATTTCGAAGCCATAGGCGACATAGCGGGCGTCCAAGTGAGCCGTGACGGTGAGTCCGAGGCGGGGATGGGCATCGCTTTTGAAGACTATGACAACGACCTGTTGCCAGACATCGCCGTCACAAACTTCGAGGACCAGGTCAACGCGCTTTATCACAATGAAGGCGATGAGTTGTTCGAGGAAGTCGCGTGGGATGTGGGGCTCGGCTACGCAACCAGGAAAGATCTGGGGTGGGGAATCACGATGGCGGACTTTGATCTCGACGGCCGCAAAGATCTCTTCGTGGTTAACGGACATGTCTATGACAATGCCTCCAAAATCCGCGAGGGCTCGCAGTGGAAACAACGCAACCGGCTGTTTTGCGGCTTGGTCTCCGGCCAATTCAAAGAGTTTTCGGGATCAAAGACCGGGCCTTTGTCGCGTCAGCAAGCTAGCCGCGGGTTGGTTTGCGGAGATCTCGATCGCGACGGCGACGTGGATGTCATTGTCTTGAACGTTGCCGATGTCCCACAGGTCTTGATCAACCGCGTCGAAGGACGATCGCTCCGAGTTCAGGTGAAATCGAAGGAAGGCGCTTTTTGTCCCGGTGTACGCGTTCAGATCACAACGAAGTTCGGATCGCAGGTCGCCACGAGCGCTGCGGGATCGAGTTTTCTGACTTGCTCCCATGGCGACTTGGTTTTTGGCCTGGGAAGCACCAAGATCGTGGGCGAAATCACCGTCACTTGGCCCGGAGGCCATCGGCGACGGTTTCGGGACCTCGGCTCAGCCCGCGTGATACGCGTCGGACCAGTGGGGCCTCTCGAAATCTTGAGCGAAGACGGATCGCTGCGACTCGGAACTCGAGACTCCCAATGAACTATTTTGAACGCTGCCAGCGATTTTTTCTTGTGGCCATGCTCTTTTCCAGCCTTGCCATCGTGGCCTGCGGGCCGCGAACTTACGCGAAGCCGCCGGCGTCCCCCAAAGTCGAGGTCAAGACCGAAACGGGAGCCGACCTCGGCGCTGAAAAGGCCGTCGATCAACCCGCCAAAGAAGCCAAGACCGAGATGAAAAAGGCCGTCTCATCGCGACCCACGGCGGAACCGCTGACCAAAGCGCCCACCGTCGATTATTCGGACAGCAAGGTTCAGCGACAGGGTGGCCGGCTGTTTCGGAAGTTGGGATGCGCTCTTTGCCACAAGACCTCTGGTGTCGAGCTCGGCATGGGCCCCAACCTAAGCGGGATCAGCGGCCGTTTGTCGCGGGGCGAAATACGAGTTTGGGTTCGCAACCCCAAAGCCAAAAAGCCCAAAACGACGATGCCTGATTTCGAAGGAAGTACTGAAGATCTCGAGGCAATCCTCGCCTTCCTCAGCTCCCTTTAGTGAACTAATTTTGCTCTGAGAGACCAATACCGGGCCCCCACCGCGTGCTGGGGCATTCCCTCGAAAAAGAGAAACCATCAGTCTATTTGCTGGGAATGGTAGCGTCCAGCCTAGGCAATGTCTGGCATGCGTCGCGGGGCTCTTCGGAGTTTCGCGGCGCTTTTTTTTGCTGCCGCTCAGTTGAGCGATGAGAACTAGCGTTCAAGCAAGACGGCGAGAGCGCGACTCTTGCCCTCGCCCTGTTCAGCGACGATTCTTACGCTCGCATTGGCCAAAATCTTGAGTTCCTCAAGGTGCTTAGCTTTCGTCAACACGAGCAGTCGATTGCGCGTGCTCAAAAGACGGACGAGGTCAGCTCCGAGGGGAAGTCGATGCCGCTTTCGATCTGCTGCGAATTCCCAAAGACTCCCACCGCCGTAGTTCGGTAAGTACTCCGCTCGATCCTGCAAGAGGTAGATCGCCGCCGAGGGTGACCGAAATCGAAAAGTCAGAACTGCCAAGCCCGACGCGGAGAAGCGCGGAGGGTCCAGCTCGGGTTCAACCCCGCGGGGAATGGCCGCTCCCACCAGCTCGTTGCGATCGAGAGACTCAAAAAGTTCTCGGTAGCTCGTGTTGTGCCCCAGCCGATCTTCGTTCGCTGAGGCGACCAACAAACCCACCTGAACCAGAGTCAGCGTGGCGATTGCGATCCACAGCAGCCCGGCGCGCGGATGTCCACTTTTCATGGGTCGGCTCGAGACCCAGGCCGCCGCGCTTATTGCCAACATGGGCATCAAGGGCAAAAGATAGGTCCAAAGTTTCGACGATGACAGGCTGAACATCACAAAGGGCCACAAGCAGCCATGCGCAAGGATGCGAAGAGCCAGTTGCCCCCTATCGCTTTGGCTCTTGGACCAGGCCCGGCCGGCAAACGTCGCTCGCGCGACAAGATAAGTCCAAGGCAGAGTTCCCAAGAGGAGCACTGGCAAAAAGTACCACCAGGGTTTGCTCCTCCCGAGTCCGCTGGTGACGCGGCCGCCGATCTCTTTTGAGATCAGGCCATCGAAAAGACCAGCATCCAAGCGAAAAAGCGCCAAGTACCAAGACGCCCCGAGCAGCAAGAACATTGGCAGGCCCCAGGATAGTCCCAGGCCTCGGAACCCGGCGAAACCGCGGAAGCCGCCAACCAGCGCCGCGAGGACCACCAAGATCGGCACGGGGCCTTTCGTCAAGAACGCGAGGCCCAGGGCGATCCAAAACAAGAGCGCAAACATCCTCCGTCCGCCTTCGCGCCATCGGCAGTGCGCCCAGAGTGCCATCATGACCGTCGCCGCCATGATCATGTCCGTGGTCAAGATCCGTTGCATGGCGACGAAGTGAAAACTCGTCGCCAAGCCCAAGACTGCAATCACTCCTACTCGCTGGCCAAAATCCCGGCGAGCCCAATCAAAGACAAAAGCCAGTACCAAAAGCGATGCCAGCGCTCCGGGTAAACGCAAAGCCCATTCTTCAAACCCAAAGACTGCCATCGAGCCCGCCACCGCCCAGTAAGTCAGCGGAGGCTTGGCGTAATGCGGCACGCCTTTGATCCGAGGGACGAGATAGTCGCCCGTCACCAGCATCTCGCGGGCGATCTCGCCGTAGCGCCCCTCATCTGGCTCGTTGAGCCCTCGCGAGCCCAAAGTCGCAAACAGCGACAAAACCAAAATCGCCGCCCCGACCGCCGAAGCCCACCTGCTCTTAGTTGTGGCTGGACTCATCAATAATCCTCAAGCGACTCAACCCGACCATGAATACCAATACCGCAAAACCGGCTATACCGCGTCAGACACTATTCTCCCGGTTTTCGCAACATCGATAGCCGGCCACCTTCGAAAAGTGGGAGAATTTTGACTGACACGGTATGACTGGTTTAGGTTTGGGATTGAGAGTTGGCGAGGTAGCCGGTGATGTTGGCGGTGGCGAAGCTGATGCCGGAGAGGTTGCGGGCACGGGAGAGGCCGGGAAGAGAGCGAGGATAGGGGGAGGCGTACCAAAAGGTCCGGCCCTGCCATTCTTTCCTTTGGGGCTGGGCACGGTCTCGGCTCAGGTCGTCGACGACGGCGATGGCACCATCGAGCGCGCCGGGGTAAGAAGGAACACCGCCCAAGGTGGCGGGCGCCACAATCTTGGTGGGAGCACATTTGGCGAGGACCTGGCGAAAACTCTCGGCCGCCTCAAGCCTCGGCGAACCCAAGGAGAGATTGACAAAATCGACACGTGGACTAAGCGTCAGGGCGTACTCAAGCGCCTCGACGAGCCGGTCAGCGGAGCAACTCAGGTCTTCATCGAAGATCTTGACCGAGATCAAATGAACATTGGGGCAGAGATCGAGAATCGCCGCGGCCACGGCAGTGCCGTGACCATTCGTATCCAATTGAGATTCATCGCCATCGACAAAACCGCGCCCAAACTCCAAGGAATGGGCAGGGCTCAGGTGCGAGTGGGTGGGATTGATCCCGCTGTCTAAGATGGCGACTCGAACGGGCTGAAGTTCTCCGGCTTGAGTCAGCCTTCGAGCGTCCACACGCGACCGCTAAGGTCGCCGGGAAAGTTGACTGTCTTCAATTTGTTGAAGTTGCGATCGTAGACATCGAAGTCATTGCCAGCGCCACCGACATAGATCTTTAGCCCATCAGGCGAAATCGTGGCGAGGCTGCGGCGGGGGCGGAAGACATAGTCTTTCTCGCCGACCTTTTGGCCGGTCTCAAGGTTGTAGACGACGAGCTTCGTTTCCCGTTCATCGCTTGAGGACCGGCCGCGGCCTCCTCCGCCACCACCACCACCACCACCACCACCACCACCTTTACTGGCGACGCCCCACTTTTTGTTCTGCGAAACTCGAAGATTCCATAGCCCAGGATCTCTGCCCCACTCGATCAAGTTCTCGAGCCGCTTCTCCTTCAGGTTGATGTCCACAATGCCCGCGATGCTGCGCTTGGTCTTAACCGGGTCTTTCATCGTGTACATCATGCGGTAACGGTCGTGATCCTTGCCGTCTAAAAAGTCCGCTCCTCGAAGGCGGATGGCTCCCATACCGCGATAAAGGGGCTTGGACAGCTCAATGATGCCGACCTCCTCGTTATCTTTTTTGGGATCGAGGATCTTTAGATCCTTGCCGAAAACGTGCCAAAACTTGCCACAGGGCGAAATCTTGGCGCTGCGGATGGCGCGCGGCATCTTCTTCAATTTCTTCAGGATCTTCTTTTCGACGCGGTCGTAGTGCAGAAACTGATCATCTTCAATCTTGTAACGGTCAAGATTCTTCTTGATGCGGTCGAGCTGTACATACCACTCCCTGCCGCCGGGCACTTCGCGAATGGTGCCCACGCGAATGATGTAGCCTTTTTGCCCGAAGTCGTGTTCTTCGACCACCGTCATCGTGGCCCGGTCCACCACTTCGACGACCTGCTTTTTGGCGGTGATGCCGTAGAACTGTTTCCTATCCCAGCTCAAGCGCACTCCGAAATGAAGCCCGCGCTTGAATTTCGTGATCTTCACCACCTCGTCCGTTGCCGGATCGAATTTGCAGACGGCACCCGGCCACATCGGCATGTAGAAGAAGTGTTTCGCGTCCGAGGCTTCTTGCGCCGTCAAGGAGGCGACCAACAGACTAAGTACAGCGATGAGTGAAAAAGAGCTGCGCATTTGCAACGCTCCGGTAGCTGGCGAAGAGAAAGTGATATTCACGAGGACTTGATCTTGATTGGCGAACTCGGCGTCTTAGGGGAAGACGAGGTCGATGCTCTTCCAGTCGTTCATGGGTGCACCACAAGTCTCGGCCCAAGCCGGCCAATTGGTGAGCCCGTCCGGAACCTGAGCGGGCCAATAACAGGAATGGTAGCAGTCGTAGAGATCGCGCTCGATCGGCTGGCACAAACCGTAAGTTCCGCCGCTCGAATCGACTTCCCAGCCCGGCCCGAAGATCGTCGTGCACCCAAAGGGCGTCTCGTCTTCGGCCATGCCTCGCACGGTACCCTTGGCGTCTAAGGCCCAGGACTCAAGACGTTTGGCTTTTCGGTTAATCGCTTTCAAGTGTTTCACAATTAGGCCCTCTCGTAAGCTTTGAAGAAGGAAGGGTTCTTTTCCATGATGCGCGCGTAGCTATTCAAACCGAGATCCATCCAGCCGCGAATCCAATCGCAGTAGTGGAGGTTAGCTTTCGAGGCGTCGCCGTAGCGCACTTGTGCTTCGTGGTAGCAGCCACCGGCGCAGATCGGCCGGGCATAGCAGTTGGCGCAATCGAGTTTGTTCGAGATGTGGCCCTTGCGCAGAAACTCGGTGCGCTTTGCCTCATCGATTCCGTCGCGCACATTGCCAACCTCGTGATCGCCGGATTCGACGAAGCGGTGGCAAAGTCCGAGATCGCCCTCGGTCGAAACCCCGAGCAGTCCCAAGCCCGCGCCGCAAGGGTGAGCCTTGTTCGTGCCCAGATGCACCTCGCGCAGGATGTCCGACAGGTTTGAAAAACCGTGGCGTTCGCCTCGCGAGGCATGTTCGACGAACTCGCCAGCGAGAGCTGAAAACTCGTCCAGCAAGACGCGGTAGTCGCCGCCGTCGAGGGCGTAGTCGTTTCCGGGTGCGCTTGTCACGGGAGCAAAACCAACGTCGTCAAAGCCGATGTCTTGCGTGAGATGGCGGTAGAGCTCGCGCAAGTTGGTGTCGCCGGCAGTGACCGTGACGCGAGCGCCAATGGGACGGCCGCGGCCCTTGTTCTTTGCGAGCAGCTTTTTGATTCGCGGCACGATCATGTCGTAGCTGCCGTTGCCACTTTTGAAGACGCGGTGCTTGTCGTGAGCTTGGCGGTTGCCGTCGATTGAAATACTGACGCCAAAGCCGTACTCAACCAAGCAGTCGATCACCTCGTCGCTCAAGAGCGTCGCGTTCGTCGTCAGCGAAAAATCAACGCGCATGTTACCTTCGCGAGCGCGCTTCAGGGCGTACTCTGCCGCTTGCTTAACGGTGCCGAAGTTCAGGAGCGTCTCGCCCCCGAAAAACGTAATCGTGACTTTGGGGCGATCCTTTGCGCTATCGAATAAAAAGTCGATGGACTCACGCGCCGTTTCAGTGGACATCATCGCCTTCCGCGGGACACCCCCAGCGGCATTCGTGCCCGGCAACTTGTCCTCGCCATACTCGTAGCAGTAGGTGCACGACAGGTTGCACTTATTGGTGACGTTAAGCACCAAAGTCGCCAGCGGATAGTTCTCCGGCGGCGCATCGGAAGGCGGAGGCATGATCTCGTCAGCGGGACGGATCATGTTCATGGCGACCATGTCATTAAAGGTTTGACGGTAGTCGTCAAAGTCCTCCAACTGGTTCTTGGTTTCGAACCAAGCGTCCAGGTCAACGCCTTCGTCGGAGCCAAAGGCGTCCATGATCGCGGTTGACACCTCGTCTAGGCGCATCACGGCCGCTGAGGGCATCAGATAAGCGTAGTGGCTATCCCCTGCCTTAAAGCGACGATGGGTGACCGTTCGGAAATTCACTAGTCTTCTGACTCCCAGTTTAGTCGATCATAGCGCGTGTAGATCGGGACTGTGACCAGAAGGTGGCCTCGCGATCGAAAGAGCCGAGTTTCGAAAACGACTTTTTCTGGTTCGGGTTTCTTCGCCACCACGGGCTTTGATGCCGGCTTTTCTTCTTCAACGGGCTTCGCCTCCGCCGAATTTTCTTGCGCTTCGGCGTCCGCTCCCCGGCGGCCGCCGCGTCTGCCTTTTCGTCCGCCACGACGGCCGGACTTCTTTTTCTTCTTCTCAAAGCGTTTGCGCACTTTGAGTTCGACACTGGCGGCGACGTAGACGTCGCCAATGTTGTTGGCCTGCCATTTTCTCTTGGGATTCGGCCCGTCAATGCCGGGCGTAAACACCCCGGTCTGAGCGTCAATGACGCCAACGTAAAGGACGTCGTCGTCACCATCGCGAACCGGAAATTCCTCGAGCTTCCAGGTCGCATCGACGCGTTTCACGCGAATGTCGTCGGCGGTACCGATCTTGTCATCAGGACCACGATTCATGGCGATGGCCTCGAAGCGTTCGAACTGCTTCGGCATGCGGCCACCCCCAATTCTGGAAAAGCCGCGCAAGGGCTCAATTTTCAGGTAGTCGATGTAGTCGTAGAGTGTCAAACACTCTTTGCCCTTGATGGCTCCAAAGGAAACGCATCGCAAGCCCGGCTCGGACCCCAAAGCAACATCGACCGTCAACTCGATGTGCTCGTTGTCGAGACGCCGTGTGCCCTTGATGGTGACCCCTTGGCCGAGGTGAAAGTCACTGGCGGAAATCACCGGAGGGAAGCCCGAACCCACGACCACGACTTTTGCGTCGGTCGCAGGGATTTGTAGCGGCTCATCGATCACCCCGTGCAGCGCTGTTCCCAAGCCGCGACGCATGAGTTCGACCTCGATACCCAGCTCGTTGTATTCACCGCGAAAGAGGCGACCCTTGAAGGTATTCCAGGCTTCATCGAGGATCATGACCTCTTTCATGGCCTCGGCGGCATCGCCGGTCGCACCGTCGATTTCGTTGCGCCCGCGCCAAGAAAACCCGCCGTAAAGCAGTCCCTTGCCCGAGCGCACAAACTCGTCGCCGTT
Source organism: Planctomycetota bacterium (assembly GCA_036479435.1). GTDB lineage: Bacteria > Planctomycetota > DRQF01 > JAZGFI01. The sequence continues at coordinate 27,452 of JAZGFI010000195.1, forward strand.
TGGGTACTGCAAAGTCCACTGCGTTGTGAACTGTCTGTCGTCGACTTTTTTAATCGTACAATGGCCGAGCAGTTGACCACGGCCGACTTCATAGCCAATCACGTTCCAGGTGCCCGCGATGGGGATCTCGCGGCGGTTCTTTTTCCAAGACTTCCAAGAATCGGTGAACAGCGGCTGTTCCTTCGCGAGCATTTTCATGACTTTGTCCGCGCGGTCGCCTTTGCGCTTGGATTCGGCGCGCTGGCGCTCGCGGTAGTCATCGATCTCCGATTCGGACATGCTTGCCCAATCGGGCTCCGAACTATCGCTGCTTCCGCCGCCACGCCGCCGGCTGCCGCGAAAAGCCTGAAAGTCTGCCAGTGGGAACATGGCGAGATGAGTCGTCTTCAGCAACTTCCACTCGTCGGCGTCGCGATACTCGTTTAGAACCCGGCCCAAAGCGTGACAGGCCGCACAGGTCTTCCGAAAGTCCTCGTCTTCTTTTTCTTCCGTCCAATGAACGCGGCGCTCGTTTTCGTACATCCCGCGCGCTGCCTCCTCACGCGTGAGTCCATGCTCACTCGCGAGGTAGCGCAAAATAAGCCGGGCATCATCGCCCTCCAAGTACACCTGTTGCAAACGCACCATGCGCTTCAACGTGATCTCCCAACCTTCAGGAGATTTCCGCATGTAGCTGATGCGTGTCATGTGACCACGATCATCGAGCTGGTGACAAAGGACGCACTTTTCCTTCAGCAATTCGTTGGTGATGGGAAGTCCGGGCTTGATTTTTGGCTTCTTGGGGGTCGAAGGCTTCTTCTTCTTGGCGTCAGTGGGTGCCGGCTGAGAGCTGGGCCGCGAACTCGAAGGGGCCCCGTCGTCTTGGGCCAGAGCGGGGGTTCCCAAGATGATGGAGGCCGCCAAGCAAAAAAGACCCGTTAGTAGATAGCGACTTGGTTGCGGCATGGTGAGTCCGGGAGTCAAAAGACAGGTTCGGCGACGCGTATCCTACCTGGGGCCAGCCGAAAGGTCAGCCCAGGGAGGCTAGAAGCTTCTGCCTTGTCTTAAACCGCTACCGAACTCCCGCCTTTCGGCAGACAGGAAAAAAGGCGATTCCACGGCTCTCAGGATCGCGTTGCCGCCCAATTCATGGCACCAGCGTGACCGCGTTGGGAATGATGATGGGTGCCGCAAATCCGGGAAAAGTCACGGCGAGGTCGAGTGGGACTCCACCCGCCGGAACCGCGACCACCGTCAACGGGGCCATCGCACTGACTTGAAGGACTTCGAAGTCGCGAAAGCCGCTGGGGATGGGAATGGTCGTCACCGCGCTGGGGATCAGATCAGCCTGGTCCGGACCGACAGCGAGGGCTGAGGGCGTGAGCGGGAATGGGTTTGCAAAGAAAGTCCCTGTCGGATCGACCAGCTCGATGGTGACTTGAGGCGCACCGAGGGTGTCAAATACGAACTGGAAGTAGCCGATGAGAGCGAGGCTCTGTAGGGCTGGTGCCGAGTTCGACAGCTGATTACCGCCAACCGCGGCTCCCACAACGCCCGCGAAGTCGTCGGGGCGCGAACGTTCGGGCACGGAGTGGTAGCGGTCCATCGCAGGTCCTAAGCCGCTGAAGGTCGGAGGGTAAAAAGTGATCGAACGCCGATTCCAACCGCTTCCATTGGAGTAGGCCGCAACCCCACCGCTGACGACGTTGAGCGAACTAGTCGGAAACGAATTGGTCGTGGCCTGTTGCAGCAAGGGTTCATTGAGTCCCGCCGCAAAGCGACTAAGACCCAAATCAACGTTGACTGGCATCGCCGTCAACAGGCCCGGCGAGATACCTACGACGCCGTCGTTACCTTCGTTTGCGGTCGCATCGAGCAAGAAGTCCATCCTGATCGTGCCCGCCGCGGGAGGCGGCGCCAGCATGGGATCTTGCAAGGTCAGCGTCACTTCGAGTTGCGCGTTGTCGATATCGTTGGCGTGGCTCAGACTGCTGACTCCTGGCTCACCCCAGGTAATGCGGATTTCGTTCTCGAATTCGTAGATGCGTAGCATGCCGACGGCACCCGTGGACCCGACCAAATCATAGTCGGCCCAGTTCACGAACACCGCGGGGATGGGCGATGTGGACACGGCTACCGGATCGACAGCCACCGCGCCACCCGCCACGAGGTTGGGACCGAAAGTCAAAAGGCCGTTCTCGTAAGCCGTCACTTCGGTGTAGGTCTGTCCGTAGAATTCAAAAACCATGTTCGGCAGGAAATCAATGGTGACCGAGCCGTTCGTGGGCAGCGGAATTTGTCGCACGCGCCCGGCCCCGTAGATCGGCACCACCGCCGCCGAGAACGCGAGGTTGAGCGGCGGCATTGTCGGGTCGACGAAGAGCCCCTGGAATCCGTCGTGAGGTACGCCTGCGGCCTGTTGGGCGGCAATTGTGGCGAAGGGAAAGTTGACGTTACTGACGCTGAAGTTCCCGTTTCCGTCGGTGCTGAAAGGCCCGCCAGCAAAGATCCCGTCGAACAAAAAGGCGTTGCCCGTGGGCAATGCGGGGAAGGGTTGAGCAATGCCGATTTCAAGAAAATCGCCCCAGGGTGCATGGTAGACACCGTCGCCGTTCGGCCGGAACGGTCCGACGAGAAGCGCGATGTTGGCAAAGGCATTCACACCCGAGTTCATGACCAGGCCCAAGTCGCCGCCGGCCGCCATCGTCATGGGCACTTCGACTTCGCGAAAGAAATCCTCGGTGGGGTCGCCGGGCGCAATCATGTTGTGCCCTGATAGAAACAAGCGGGCGTTGGGATTCTGCGGTTGGATGCCAAGGAAGGGCGTCGGGTCGTCCGATTGAAAATCGCTGAAAGTTGGGTTGAAGGCAACGCCCGGGGCGCGCGGAGCGGTCGTCGTCCCGCCCGAAGGCCCAATCGCAATCTCGGTGATCATGCTGGTCGCCAGGACGACAAAGCCGTTCGAGATCTTTTCCTTGGTATCGGGCTTTTTGAGCGCGCGAGCCTGAAAACCGGTCTTTCCGTTCAGGCTGTAGTTGTCATTGATGCCCTCGATCATGAGGGCGGCAACGGCGGCTTCGCTGAAGTCGGTTTCCAAAGGGCCGAATTCAATCGTGCGCGTCAAGGCCGTCGATGTGATCTTCAGCACGAAACTCAGGCCCGAGTTGGCGCTTCCGGTAATGGCGACGGTGCGCTCGAACTGCGCGTTGGCGACGACGCTGGCGAGGAGGAGAGACGCAAGAGCAAGCGGGATATATCTGTTCATGACTTAGGGATCGCTTTAACGGGCAAGGGCTTCCGCCGGGTACCTACAAAGACGGAAATGGAACTCGTCCATCGTAGCGATGGCGCCAACATGGCCCAAAGGCATTCGAAACCTTGTGAGACGGCGGCCGAGATGCGGCTTCGAAGGGGCTGCCTAAGAGATTGCCGTCAGCGGACTAAACGCGGAAGGACCGCCGACCGATTAGGTCTTTCTCCGAATATTCTCTCAATCCGCAAATCGACACAAGTTCTGCCGGGATAAGACAAAACACTCGAAAATGTCGCGACAAAGGGCGATGATGCGCGCGATGAATGACGCCGACCAAGATATGCCGCCCGGACCTGCGGGCAAAAAAGACAGTGGTGCGCCGGTTCGTATTGGGCGCTACCCGATCCTAAAAAGGATCGGCCGAGGAGGCATGGGTGAGGTCTTTTTGGGATTCGACGAGCAGCTCCGCCGTCAAGTCGCGATTAAGATCCTGCCCCGCCGCATGGCGGCTGACCCCGCGTGGATTCAACGATTCGAGCGCGAAGCTACGGCGGTGTCGGCTCTCGAACACCCCTACATCGTTCCGATCTACGAGTTGGGCGTCGCGGGTGACCTGCACTTTTTCGTCATGCGCTTCGTCGACGGTGACCCTCTCAATTCCTTCGTCAAAAAACTCCACTGGGAGCTATTGGACGAAAACCCACAGGGCGCCACCGAGCCTGCAGCCGATCGATCGAAGCCGACCGCCCGGCCAGAGAAAAAGCGCGATGGCTTTGACGACACTTGGGAATCTGATTCCGCAGATGACCCCGACGCCCTAACGGTCCTTTCGGGTTCAGCCAAAAAGGAAACCCCAGAGAGCGCTCCTGCACTTTCGCCGACCAACACCGAACACCAAGATGACGCCTTCGCGTTTGAGGCCAAAGGTGGTGACGGTGAAGACATCAGCGTCATCACCACTTTGATTGAAAAGAGCGCGGCCGGTTTGGACTTCGCTCATCGCCAAGGAATCCTTCACCGCGACATCAAACCCTCCAACATCATGGTTGATAGCGAAGGGAATCCACAACTGCTCGACTTCGGTCTCGTGAAAATGACGGGGACTCTTGATCTAAACAGCGACCGTTCGCGTACGGGTAATATCATCGGCACGGTGCCCTACATCGCACCTGAAGTCTTCAACGGCGACCAGGAACGAATTGACCACCGCGCCGACATCTACGCTCTCGGCGTCACTTTGTACGAGTGTGTCTGCGGCGTCCGGCCGTTTAGAGCGGACACGGCGGAAGCCTTGATGTTCAAAATCATCGGCACCGCACCGCTGGCGCCGCGGTCATTACGATCTCAGATTTCCAGAGATCTTGAAACGGTGATCTTGAAGGCCATCGAGAAGAACCCGGAGCATCGTTATCAAACCGCTGCCGACCTCTCTCAAGATCTTAGGAACCTGCGCTTGATGCAAGAGATTGACGCACGCCCGGTCACCCGCATCGTCAAGCTAGCGCGCTGGGCCAATCGTCAACCAATCCTCGCCTTTGCTGCCCTGATCGGGCTCATCGCCGCCATCGTCTTGCCGACAATCTTCGCGGTCTCTCATCTGCGAGAGCAAGCAGAGCAAGAGCGAGTCGCCGAGTACACCAAACACATTCGAGGCGCCCAAGTCCTCGACGAAGACCGCAGCGAGCTCAGGACACGGCTTTCGACGACGCGACAAGAATTGAACCTTGCGGTACGCACGACGCCCAAACACCTAGCCGCGGACCACGAGGACAAACAAAAGATCTTTCGCCTTCGCCAAAACGTATCGCGCAACGAGCGCGAATTGGCCAGCCTCGGAGGACGCATCGAGTTTCTGCTGCAGCGTTCCAGGGAGGCCGTCGATCCCCACGCTCCCGATGATCGCGAACGGGTTCTGCTTTACGCCAAGCTCTATGCTGAGGCCGAGAGCGAAGGCAACCTCGCGCAGATGGCGACCTACCGGGTTTTCTTGGAGGCCGCGGGAGCCAAAGACTTCGCAAAAGGCGAGGGCAAGATTTGCCTAGTTTGCGATACGCCTGGAGCTCGCGCCGTCATCTACCCCTGCCCGCTTCGCGCGGACGGACGCAAGCTGCCCGACCTCGCCGCCGGTGAAGACCTCGGCGAGTTGCCGCTCAAAGACCAAGTATGCGAAGCCGGACTTTGGCTCATCGAAGTGAAAGCGACCGGACGAAAGACAGCGCGTTATCCGGTGCTGGTTGAGCGCGGCGAGACCTGGGGCTCCGCGGATTGGCACGACGGGATGTACGCCGATCGCGACTGGACGCTTCGGCTCCCAGCCCAGGACAGTCTCTCTGATGCGGACTGGGCGTTTATTCCTGCGGGCCCCTTTCTTGCGACGCGCGAAGACTATGTAGGTCTTGAACCAAGGCTCGGCCTCGAACTCGAATGGCGTTGGTGCGATGACTTCCTCTTAGCGCGTGAAGAAACCCGCAATTCCGAGTACGCGGAGTTTCTCGAAGATCCCAAGACTTTCCAACTCGTCTTGGCGCGCATGAACGAACTGGGTGCAGACGGTGAGCCCAAGCGCGAGCTGATCCTCATTCCGCGATTTACCGAATTCGCGAACGCAATGCTGGCGCTCAATAGCGAGGGGGTGCAGTTTCCCAACAAGCCAGATTTCGATCCGGAGGGCGCCGTCACAGGGATATCAAAGCCGGACGTTGAAAAGTACATCGAGTGGCTCGCCGACCCCGCCAACGAGGGCCTGCAAACGCGCCTGCCCCGAAGTGACGAGTGGCAAAAAGCCGCCCGCGGGGTGGACGGACGGATTTTCCCCTGGGGGTCGCGATTCGAATGGTCCTACGCGAGCAGCCGCCACGCCGAGAAGCGAGACAGCCCGCGGGAGTACCCTCGGGCTCCCCGCTCCCAGCCTTTTGACCAAAGCCTTTACGGCGTTTTCGACCTGGCCGGTAACGCCTCGGAGTGGTTAGCGGACGGGCCAGATAGCGCTCAGGCCATCAACCAGTTCTACTGGTTTACCGGCGGCGCCTTCGGATTCGGCTCCGAATACATGTACGTCTGCTGGCCATGGAACCGCACCCCCTGGGACTACGTCTCCATCACCCTCGGCTTCCGCCTCGCCCGCGACCTCCCCTAAGCCCAAACCCTCAACATTAGCGTCAGACCAAAGTCACCACCCTTTGGGTCAGCCGCTCTATCCCCAGGCCTCAAAAGAGGCCTGCATTTGTATGCATCAAGCCGCTATTGATTTCCTGACGAAATAGTCGGTAGAGCCTCCTTTTTCGGAGACCGCTCGGCTGGAAGGAAATCGCATGAACCAACACTCGAGACGGCCCGAGGGAGGGCATCTTCTCGTTAATTCGATCATCTGGTTCGCGGTGACCGTGCTGGTTTTGGCGGTCGCCTTTCCCGCCGCGGGCAAGATCCGCGGGGACCGTCGCGTTGCAGAACTGATCGACACCACGCGAACCCTCGAAACGGCATGTCGGCAGCACTACGCCGACACCAAGACTTTTGCGCTTGAGTTTTCACCCTCGAGAACCGGGCAGTACAGCTCGCCGCGCTACCACCAGCTCTCGATGAGTCCTGGAACTTCCGGCTGGCGCGGCCCTTACCTTGAGCAACCACTGAGTTCCGAAGACAACCCCTTCGGCGGCGCGGTGTACCTGCAAAACAAGCTCGGCGCCGATCCTGCCCGTGGATTCAAGCTTCGTTCCAGCACACCTTCCGCGCCTCTGCGCGATGGGCCGGGGCAATACATCGTCTTCTATGGCGTGCCCAAAGAAATCGCCCTTGCCGTCAACGAACGTCTCGACGGGGATGACCAGGAGTGGCAAGAGCAAGGCCGAGTCGAATGGCAACCGAGCGGCGGCGGGGCCTTGATCATCAAGCTCAACTTGAACGAAGTGAAGGAAGTAAGCAAAAAATGAGTTCGACCAGCAACATCGTCATTGTTCGCTTGCTAATCGGCGTCACCTTCTTGACCGTCATGGCTTCCGCTGCAGTGCCTTCGGCGGTGCGCCATCGCACTCAGAAGAACAGCAAGGCCATCCTCGGCTTGGTTGAAACCTTGAGGACCGCTTGCGAGAAACACCGCGACGACACGAACATCCTCGCGATTGAGTTCGCGGCACCTCAGGCTGGCCACGACTGGTCATCCACGAGCTTTCACCGCCTCTCCATGAAGCAACACTACGAAGGTTGGAATGGGCCCTACATCAGCCACCCCATCTCTTCGTCTGACAACCCCTACGGTGGCCACATCTCGCTTTGTAGTGATTGGAAGCATGCCCGGAATCTGCAGTTTGAGATCAGCCGCCAGGAGTTCGGGCAATTTCTCATCCTCGATCATGTTCCGCAATCGGTGGCGCGGATCTTGGATGCCGAACTGGATGGGCTGAAAGATGATCAAAAACCGGGAAACCGCTGGGAACGTGATGGCAGCGTCAGGTGGCTCGAGTTCGGCGGACGCCTCATGATCGAACTCGGCGTTCGGCGGCGTTGAAATCCGATCCGCCGGACTTTCTCAGCCAGCTTAGAACATTCTCACGGCGGACTTGATACCGAAGTAGCGTCGAAGCATGCGACTGCGATCTTCAAAATCCTTGATTGCGATCACTTCTAAACGCCCTCGCTGATTAATCCGAAGCTCGCTTTCGTCCAAACGCACGCGACCATCGGGCGTCGCGGCCGTGACGACGAGGCCTTTCGTCAACCCGCTTGCTGGCGAAGTTTGGTGGAACTGACAGGCGCCATCAAAATCGGCGATCTCGCAGGCACCTTCTTTGAATCGATAGAGCGGCATCATGCCCATCTCGGTTCGTTCGTAGCGCTCCAGTATCCAGTCGTCACCATCTTTACGCAGACCATAGGTCTCGCCGAACTGCCGAATCTCCTCGGTCGCGACCAAGGGGATCGGGTGGCGAAAAGAACGCCGGTAACCAACGTCGACAAGGTAAGGACCCTCCGGCAAATCGACGCGCAAGGTCATGTGGTCGTAGGGAATACCGTAGCTACCATCTTGCTGACGAAGCTCCGCAGCCAACATTTGGACTTTGTATCCGAGGGCTTCAAGAAGCGCAGCAAATGAGGAATTCAGCTCGTAACAAATGCCACCTCGCCGCCGCGTAACGATCTTGTCGTAGACGGCGGAGGGCTCGAGTGAAATCGGCAGCCCTTCCATGATGTCCAGGTTTTCGAAGGGAACGAGCAGCAGATGCCGCTCTTGCATCCTCTCAAGGCTGGAAAAATCCGCGCCGCTGATCTCGTCTAAGTCGAGACGTCGCAAATAGCTCTTTGTATCCATCGGTATCACCCGCTCCGGCGCGAACCCAAGAACCCATCGGCTCTTTGATCGACATCGACGCCTTCGCGCTTGAGTTTTTTCTCAGTCTCTTTCAACTCGGACTTAATCTCCGCCCGCCCCAACTGGCGAAATTCCTCGACGAAGTAGGCTTCACCATAAAGAGCGCCGGTAATCATGCTTAGCAGCCCCGCCGCTTCAGGGCCTCGGTCCACACGACCTTGCAGCAGGCCGATCGCTCGGGGCAAGTTGCGCCCCGCCCAACTGGCGGCCGCAAAAGCCAAACTCAAAGTCCAGAGCAGGGACGATTCTTCGCATCCTTTGGGACTGCGAAAAGCCGCGTTCTCTTCGAGATCGTCCAAACTGGCGTTTAGCTCCCAAGCCTCGCGGCGGCGTAAGTTGATACCCAAGGAAACGACGTCCTGAATCCGCTGGCGCAGAATTTGGAGGCTTCGGATCAAATCGGTCTCGCCCTTTTTCTCCGCCACGGCAATCCAGATGGGTAGCCACGCTCTTACGCGCTTAGAGAACCAAAAATGAAGGTGGTGTCCGGTTCCCGACTCACACAGGGCCGCGGCGACGAAAAGCCGCCAAAATGCCCGGACGACAGCCTTCCTGACTCCGGACTCTAGAAGCGTCCCAAACACATCTTCAGGGGGCCCCAACTCAGCCCGATCGTCTGGCAGAACGGTCGCAACTTGCACCAAGTCAAGTTCACAGGACAGATTCGCACCCGGGTGAGCCCAGGCTGCCGCCAACATCATGCCCCTTATTCGATCCTTCAATGGCCGCTCTCCTTGCGAACAGTATAGAGCGGGGGACTTGCGAGATCGATGCGCTCGGGCGACAGTTCACCCACAAGGATTCGCGAGATGGAATCTCGCCGGGAGCACTGAGAAAGAACTGGGACTATCAACATGCAAGGATTCGACATTGGAAACGTCTTGAGCAAGAGTTTTTCTTGCTTCGCACGCCATTGGACGCGCTTCGTTCTCCTCGTGGCCATCGTCATGCTCCCGGTGTTGATTGCCAATCTCTTCCTTATCTCCTCCCTGCAAGAGATCGAGCAGATGCAGGAGCTCGACCCCAACGACCAGCAGGCGGCGAAGGAGGCCATGATGTTCCTCCTCTCCTTCATGGGTATCATGTGCGGGGTGATATTCTTGAACATCTGCCTGCAGTCTTTGGCCACGGCCAGCTTAGTCTACGGCACCTTCAAAGACATGCGCGGCCAGCCCGTCATCATCCGTGAGTGCCTGGGCATAGCGCTGAAGCGACTGCCAATGCTCATTTTGCTGAGCTTCGTAGTGGGAATCGTCGTCGCCTTTGGCGCGCTGTTTTGCTGTGTCCCGGGCATCATCGCCTGGGTGTTCTTCTACCTCGTCATTCCGGCCGCCGTCGTCGAGAACTCCGGGCTCGGTTCCTTTGGTCGCAGCATCGAACTCGTAAAAGGCAGCTTTTGGCCGATCCTCGCCATCGGGCTGATCTTCGTGATCGGCATTGGCATGATCGGTAGCGGCGTGACTTCTCAGATCTTCGCGTTGATCGATGACCGCTTGGGGGTCATCATCGGCTGGCTAACCGGCATTTTCGCCACGACCATCATCGGGATTTCGCAAGCCGTCAGCTACCACGACATACGCGCTGCAAAAGAAGGTCTCGTGGATGAAGACATCGCCGCCATCTTTGATTGATGAGGCGCTCGCGGCGAGGTTACTCTTCGTAGCCGCGCTTGAATTCTTGACGATCGCCAAACAAGGCCTTCTTTTCGAGGCGCACACGTTGAGCACGATAAAAATCGTCAAGGAACGTTCGCGTGTCGACCTGTCGGCTGGGCGATCGCCACTTGATCTTGCTCGCAATTTTCTGGGCAACAATTTCGAGGCTAGACTTCTCGGCCTTGACTCCTTGCCGCAACAAATCTTCTAGGACTTGAAGTTCGTAAATGCCGTAGATGTCCAGCTGCTCCCGCGTAAAGCGATAAGTTGGCTGGTATTCTTCGCGGCGTTTGGCGTCGTCAACAAGGTCTGGCAATAGACGCGTCTTCGGATCTCGCACCACCAAGGTTCCGCCGACCATGTCGCCGAGGCGAAGCCGGTCTCGGTTGAAAGCGGGAATGAGTACCAAGACGATAGCCCACAGCACGCAAAGCGGCATAGCCCAACCGGGTAAGTCGCCGTAGATCGCCGACCCAAACAAGATGACTTTCATGGGTAACCACAGCTCAATCTCGCGCATGAAGTTGCGCGCGAAAACCGCAGCCGCAGTTAGCTCTCCGCCCTTGCTATCAATGACGCGGATCCTCGCCATGCGTTTTCCAACGGTGCGCCCGTGCCAACTGACTTCAAAATAGATGAACCAAAAATTCATCAGTAAAAACCAAAGCACCGTCATCGCGGCTAAAGCCCAACCGCCGATGTACATCCCGGACAGGACGACCCCAACCGCAAAGACGAAGACAACCGCGGCCAAAATCAAGAAATCGATCGTAAAGGCGTAGAGTCGCGACCCCGCGGGAGCAATTTCAAACTGGAGAGGCACGCCCTCGGGCGTGACAACGCGAGCCTCGCGGATCTCGGCTCTCCTCAGTGCGACGGCACTCACCGTTGGCCTTCGATCTTGGCTTGGCTCCACCGGCCGCGGAATGCGAAATACCAGATCCAAGCCACCGCCGAAGCAGCGGCAAATCCGTAACGCAACAAAGGCGAAGTGACCACCTGCCTCAAAACACCCTCGATGAATCCCGCCAGGCAAAACATGAAAACCGCGCCGAGCACAATGACACCGGCGCGGCGCCCCTCGATCGCCAGGTTCTCGATTCGCGTGAAGCGGCCGGGAAAAATGAGCGCTCGCGCGATAATAAACCCGGCGGCGCCGCACACCATGATGGCCAAAATCTCGGTGACGCCGTGGATCAGCAGCCAACCCCACAAGTCGTAGCTGATGCCACGATTTGCGTGCAGCGCCCAAAATGCACCCAACATCAAACCATTCTGAAAGAGCAACAAGACCGTTGGCACTCCGGCCAAAAAGCCCAAGGCAAAAGCTAAAATTCCGATTCCCGCGTTGTGATTGAAAAGCGACGCCGAGAAAATCGCTAGCTCTTCACCGTCGCGATCGCCCTCGTCGTAGAGCACCGACAACAACTCTTCACGACTTGATTGCGGGCCGCGTTCTTGGGCAAGGGAGCGGTCGACAAAGGAGTAAAAGCGACCTTCGTCTTGCCGCACTGTGCGATAGCCAACCATCGTGCCGGCAAAAACGACGGCCATCGAAAGGACGAGCTCTCGTCGGTATCGCCACATCATTCCGGGAAAAAGGTGCACAAAGAAGTCGATGATCGCCGTGCTGAGACGCGACTTAGTGCCGTAGACACAAAAATAGGCGCGCTGCGTTAAGGCTTCTAGAAACTCGACGACGTTGCGGTCTAAGGAGATCGATCGTGCCACCGAAAGCGATGAAAGCGTGGCGCGGTAAAGCTGAGGCAACTCCTCCAGTTCGCGCGCGCTCAGCGACTTGATGCCACTGCTCTCCACCCGGAGGACGAGCTTTTCCAAACGCCTCCAGATCTTTTCACGCTCGCGACGAAACTCGTAGCTCTTGAGAACGAAGCCGGTACCCATCTTAAACCAACTCTCGGCGTTTGATGGTGAGGTACTCGCTGATCAACGCCGCAGACAACTCGCGCGGATGCACATCGATCGTGTGAATTCCGAATCGCTCCAGCTTGCTCAAGACTTTTCGTCGTTCCCTAAGAATATCGGTGGCAACCACGGCTCGATTCAAGGCGAGGTCGCCCTCGGGGCGAGCGCGTGACAGATCTTCGAGATCGGGATCGCGCATGGTGACGAAGATGACGACGTGTCGTGCGCTAAGGCGGCTGAGATTCTCCACCATCAACTCCGCGCCAATGGTGTCATTGAACTCAGTGAATAAAATGACCAACGAACGGCGCTTAAGCCGCGTCGCCAAATCCGTCAGGCCGAGCGTGAAATTCGTTTCTGCGCTGCCGTACTCTATCTCAGCCGCTTTCTGCTGGAGATGTTGAATAGAGTGGACACCCGCCTCGGCGGCCGAATAGAGCCGCACGGCATCATCGAAGGCAAAGAGCGCCGCGCGGTCTCCCGTCTTCAGCACGCAGTAAGCGAGCAACAACGCTGAGTTCACCGAGTGGTCCAAGCGCGACAATCCGGCGATCGGCTCGGACATGGTGTGCCCCGTGTCCAAGGCGAAGATCACCTGGTGATTGCGCTCAGCCCTGAACTCCCGCACCAAAAGTTTCCGGTGACGCGCCGACGCTTTCCAGTCCAGATGGCGATGGTCCATGCCCGGCAAGAACTCTCGCAAGTTGTCGAACTCGGAACCATCACCGGCATAACGCTCAACTTTCAGACCACTCAGGAAGTTCGGGTCGTTGAAAAATCGGATTGCGGCGGCCTTGACCGCACGGGTGTTCGGAACGACGGGAAACACAAGCTCGTCGTGCTGAGTGACGGTTCGAAGAGCCAGTCCCAAGGGCCCCGGCCAACGCATCCAAATGCGATAGATCTTGAAGTCACCGCGCCGCTTGGCGCGCACGGCCCAAGCTTGCTCAGAGTCGCCTGAAGGCAGAGTTTCTGCAGCAGGATGGGCCACCTCAAGTTGGGGATCGCTGTCTACTTTTAACTCGAGCGGCCAGGGCCTCGCCATCGTGTTCTGAAATCGGACTAGCAGGGTCTCCGGCTCGCCGATGTAGACCCTTGACGGCGGTTCGGCCTCCAGTTTGAATCTTCGAGCTCGGGGCAGCAAGGCCGCATCGATCGCGAACGCCAAGACCAACAAGCCCAAGAGCGCCACCCAAAGTGGCCAAAGCGCGGGAACCCCCATTGCCGGCAGCAGCGCCGGAATGAGCAAGAGTCCCAAAAGCACGAGCATCTTGGTCGACGGTCGGATCATCGAGGAGCGGGAACTTGGTCGAGGACGGCGCGAATGACATCGCGGGCGCGGTGACCGTCGATTTCTGAACCCGGTGCCATGACCACGCGGTGAGCGAGTGTCGGCAAGGCCAGTTCTTTGACGTCGTCCGGGATGACGAACTCTCGACCTTGCATCGCGGCCCAAGCCCGCGAAGCGCTCGCCAGCATATTGGCCGCGCGCGGCGAAGCGCCACACAACAAGGCGGCATCGTCGCGCGTTGCTCGCACGATGTCGACAATGTAGTCGATCATCTCATCAGAGAGCCGCAACTGCCGCACCGTGGCCCGCGCCGCCTCAAGAGTGGCGAGATCAGCCACCGTTTCGAGACCGAAATCGTCGAGGTGAGGCATCGCGGTGCGCTGGCCGTGAGTCGCGACCATGGCGCGTTCGGCGTCGCGACTTGGATAGTCGACATCTACCTTGAACAAAAAGCGGTCTAACTGCGCTTCGGGCAAGGGATAGGTTCCCTCTTGCTCAATGGGGTTCTGAGTCGCAACGACCAAAAACCCTGCCCCCAACTCATGTCTCGTTCCATCGAGCGTGACAGAGCGCTCTTGCATCGCCTCTAGTAGGGCCGCCTGAGTCTTCGGTGCCGTTCGGTTGATCTCATCTGCCAGAAGCAGTTGAGTAAAAATAGGACCTTTGGTCAGCGTAAAAGTCGCGGTCTTGAAGTCGTAGAGATTGGTCCCCAAGACGTCCCCTGGCATCAAGTCCGGGGTGAACTGAATGCGGCTGAAGTCCAGGTCAAGACAGCAGGCGAAAGTTCGCGCCAACAGAGTTTTCGCCGTACCGGGAACGCCTTCCAGCAAGACATGGCCTTCCGCCAAGAGCGCAGTCAACATCAAGTCTACGACTCGATCTTGGCCAATGACGACGCGGCCTACTTGCTCCCGTAGGCGGCTAGCGGCGACTGTTATCGACTCCAATTCCATCGATCATCTCCCTTCGCCAACGGTAAAGACGAGTTGCGAGTTCTCGCCCCTGAGTTCCGAGGGCCTTATGTTTCTTTTGTCCCTTGACGAGCCTTCCGAGCTCGCCGATGTGATCTTTTGTTTGACGCGATTGCTCGATTCTCTCGAGGGTTTCTGTTTGCTTGGCTTTCTCCGCTGGCTGACCAGAACGAAGGGACTGCCAAACTTCGTCAGTTGACTGCTCGTGGTAGCGCTGCAAACTGTGGTGACTGTATCCGCCCAGGGCCAACAAGCGAGCGGTGTTCTCGATGAGATAGGACTTGCCCAAGGCCAGAGTCCTCTTGACGGGCTCTGGTTGCCCAAAGCGCCCCATCGATTTCCAAAGTGCCGCCAACAGCAGCAGCAAGCCGGTGATAGAAACCAAAACCAGCGGGAACCTCAAAAGTTCGCGCCAAAAGCTCTCGGGGGCAGCAATGCCGTGCATCGACTCGTCAAAAACTAAGGCGCTATCGCCTTCTCGCAAGTCGCTCAGCAGGTGATAGACAAGTTCAAGATTCTCGCCCGTTCCAATCCCGTGATTGGCCATCAAGTCCGGGTCGGACAGCACAAAGAACTTACCCCATTGAGTCTCAACCGCACCGAGCAAGATCCCCTCTTTCGCCTCGATGATCGCTTCCAATTGCTGGCTTCGTACGAGCTGCGGTGCCTCAAGGTGAGGTTGGATTCCGTAACGATTGGTCGTGAACTCAAGTTTGTTTGCGTCAAAGTCGTCTTGGTTCATGGGCTCGCGTTGCGATATGCGAGTGACTTCGCCACTGATCCCTGCGGCTTCCAAAACGCGGACGCAGAGGCCCTCGTCAACAAAACCCGTGCGACCAAGCCAACGCTTGTTGTCTTTGCCTGCGGTCCCTCTACGCTTCGGCAACACCAAGAGTCTTGCGTGTGACTCACTCAACAGCAGCGCCAAAGTCTCCCAGCGTTCCTCGTCGTCTTCCGGCAAGACGGGTTCTGCGACAATCAACACATCGCCGTCGATCACGCGATCGAGAGTATTGGCCGTCGAGCGAATAACGGTCCAACCGTAGTTCTCAAAGGTCGCGGCAACCGCATGGTGGCCGATTGCCGAGATGCTCGACGAGTCGGCGTCGACGGAGCCGGGAGAAAACACATCCGCGAACACCAAGAGCAAAAGCCCCCCCAGAAACGACACTCCCAATAAGGAGACGATCCAGACGATGCTAGTGCTAGAAAAAGACGATGGCTTCATGATCGAGGCACCCGCAGCGCCTGAACGAAGGCCTCGTAGCTCTGCAAGCTGCGCTCAAAATCTTCGGGCGTCGGGTCGGAATCGCCGAAATGGCTAACTTCTACGGTGGAGACGAGCCCCACAAGGGCAGTTTTTGCCCCCGGCGCGAGCTCGATTCGCCCCAAGATCTCGCGGCTGGTCCAAGAGGGATCGAGCTCAATCTTGCTGAGGCGCCCAAGCGACTGGAGCGTTTGTATCAACAGCAAGTGGATGGCCTCGGCCAAGGCCCCTGCGCCAGCCATCGCCTTGATTCTCTCAAGGTCGATATCCAGGTCTTCCACCTTGATGAGCGGGCCAGATACAAGTTCGTCTTTTTCAATGGATGAGTCGAGGCGATGACGCCGCCGAGCCAAGATCAATCTGACGAGCATCGTCACGAGGAACACGACCACCGCGGCCAAAAAGATCCAAGCCAAGATCTCGAACAAGACAGCGACGAAGGACGGGATTTCGAAATGCGGGAAAGTATCCGGCTCGGGAAGGGAATTTTGATATTCCTCCGCTCGCAGAGCTTCCCGATAGGCCTCTGCGAGCTCTGCTGGAGGCTCAGACTGCGGAAGTCTCGTTAGTAACTCTCCGCTAGGCCAAAGCGCCGAGGAATCGGCTAACGCCAATGGAATCGCGTTTTCTGTTCCACATGGCATTTGCGGCACGAAGCTTCGTCTTCCTTCGGAATATGGATCTCGGCCAGACTCTTCGCCGTCCAGACTCCCTCAGTATGACACTCTTCGCAACGTTTGCCCGCCGTCCAATCTTGATGGCCTCGGCTCATGTGCCGGAAGGTCGTGTCGGCGTGACGTTTCCAGATCTTCGGCTGAGTTGTGCCGAAGTAGCTCGGATCGCCCTCGCGGTGGCACTCGTTGCAATCGCCACTGTCCATTGACCCGTCGCCGCCGATGTTTTGGTGAACTGAGTGGCAGGCCGTGCAATCCTTGATATCGGAGGCCGTCACCGGGTTGGGCGCGATCTGTCCTTCGACGGAGGGGAAGGTATGACAGGCAAAGCATCCGCCGGCGAGGTCTTGGTGCAAAGAGTGCGGGAAATCTGTTCGATTCACGATCGCACCGGCCTCAATCACTTTAAGCGGTGCTTTGGGTTTGTGGCACTCCGCGCAGGCGTCATCGACGTAGGACTCCGCCATAGCGTTACCCAGATTCTCCGCCCCGGCGAGTTCACGATGGCACTGCATGCAGTCGCCGCGACCGGTCTGCCCTTTCACTAGGCCACTGACGCGGAGCTTACCGGCTTCATCGCCGGGTTGAACGTCCCAACTGTGCGTTTGGTGCTCGAAGATGCGCGCCTTCAGGCGGCCTTCACCTTGAAGCTCCGCACCATTTTTGTGGCACTCGATACAGGCGTCTTTACCATTCGGATCCACGACGCGCGCGGTCAAGAACTCGTGGTGAGCTTGGCTGTCGAACTCGTAGCGGTATTCGCGAGGAGTGTGGGGACTGGTCTTCATTTCATCGCTGAAGAGCTTGGTGTGGCAAGTCTCACACTTTTGCTTGGCATCCTCGGTGCCGTGCCAACGCACGGTGAACGTCGTCTCAGAACGCAGGGCAACCGTCGCATCCTTAGCGTGACAGGCCATGCAGGCGTCATAGTCGACCGGGATAAACTCCCGCATGCGGCCGTCGACAAGCGTCTGCCCCTCACTCATCTTATGGCAGCTTGAGCAATCTAGCTCCGCGCCATTCGCGGCGGCCTTTTTGTAGTGATCTTCGTGCGAAAAAGTGTCGTAGAACAAGGGCACGTCGACAAGGTGCCGGTCGCCGACCGGACGGGCCGTCGGGGCCATCGACTTATCTGCTTCATGGCATCCCGCGCAAGATTCCTCCGCAGGCACCGCAATCAAAGCCATCTCGCCTTGGCCGCGGTGATCGATGTGGCAGTGCACGCATGCCTGTTCCCAGGCATTCGCATCGCCGTAGAAAGGATGGTGCCCAACGTCGATATCTTCGGCGTGACAGCTCATGCACTTACCGGCGGGAGTACCGTTAAAGGCGTCGTGGCAGGCATTACAGTCTTGGGCGTCTTCACCCAAGGTCGCAAGCTGAGCGTGGTAGGCCGACATTTGATCGTGGTAAGTCGGCCCGGGCTCCATGACCGCGTCACTAGTGCTGCCCAAAAAACACAGAGGCAGCGCAATAAGTGCCGCGCCAATCGCCAGGTAGTTTCCAAGACTCAAAGGGCGAAAACGGCCAAATCCGACTTCCTTACGCGACCAAGCTAAGGCGTCTTTTTTGTCGTCGTAGTAAAAAGCACCCTTGATGGTTAGCAGCAACTCGTCGTTTTCGACGTCGATCTTCGCGACGATGCGCGTGACGCCGATGATGATCTCCGAGCCGTCTTCGATCGGTGTTCGGCCCTTCGTGGCCACACCGTCGACAAAGGTGCCTACGGAGGTTCCGAGGTCCTCGACCAAGAAGTTCCCGCCACCGGGCCCGTGGATGGCGCAGTGCTCCTCGGCGGCCATGGGATCGCTGATCGAGTACGCACACGACGAACGGGTGCCAACCGTCAGCATGGCCCCTTCGCGGACGATGTCGTCTTTGCGTTTTTCTTTGACGGTGAACTTCGCCAAGATTTTTCCTCATGCGCGGGCAAGAACCCGCGAGTTTTGTGCAGCGGCTTAGGCCGTCGCTACATCGTAATGGTTCCCGATCCCTTCAAGGATTCCGGGCTTTGTCGGCTGATGGCCGCGCAAGGACAGTTGTAAACACAAGCTTCGAAGGGCAAACCCGCGCACAGGTCACACTTGATGGCCTTGGCTTTGTCCTTCTTCTTCGTTTTCGGTTCTTCTTCTGCGATCGGTTCTGAGTCCTTGAACATCCTGCTCAGGAACGGGATGCTCTTCAGGAACGACAGGGTTTTGTCTTCTTGCTCTTCGGCGCCAATGACATGGGCCATCCGAATCACCCCGTAGGGGCAATGCGACTCGCAGATACTGCAGCCGACACAATTGTCGACGACGATGTGAATCTGCCCATCAACGTCGCGCCGAATCGCACCGAACTTGCAGGAAAGCATGCACTCCGGGATCTTGCAGTTGTAGCAAGCCGACGAGAGCATCGTGTCTTCGCCAACTCGGATGCCGCGCTTCGACAAACGTGGCACTCCGTCTTCGTGGACCGCGACGCAGGATTCAACGCAGGCGTTGCAGCGCGTGCAACGCTTAAGGTCGATAACGAGAGCCTCGGTGCCCTTGATCGCCTCGCGGCCGACCAAGAGCTCAATCTGATCATCACTGAGGGCCTTGCCCGTGTTCAGCGCATTCGCGGCGTCGAGCTGCCCATCGGCAATTCTGAAGGCCGTGGTCATCAGCTGGTTTTTGACCGTCTCGTCGTTGCGGCCAAAGACATCTTTGAACACCTCATTCGACACCCGTATGAGATTGACCTGACTCATCGTGGTGTAGGTGCTGTGCCAAACCGCCTGCTCCGATAGACACCTCTCGCCAAATGATGAGTTGTCACACAGGTACTCAAGCACCTCGATTTCGCCTTCCGCGTTTGGCGTCGTACGCTTGATGATGCCCGCTCGCACGAGATAGACCGCATCGGCCGGCTCGCCCTCCACAGCCAGCGCGTCGCCATTGGCGTAGCTTAAGAGCTCCGCATGTTCAGCAAATTGCTTAAGGACGTCGTGTGAGAGCCCTTTGAAAAGAGGCGCGGTATCAAGGTGATGGGCGAGCGCGGTTTCTTTGTAGCGCGCGTCGATCATCTCGCGAAACTTGCCCTTCTTGTTGCCGAAGAGCATCTGAAACATCGTGACGTCGAGCATGACGACGGTACA
>JAZGFI010000196.1:0-2787 GCA_036479435.1 Planctomycetota bacterium
AAGCCGTCACCGCCATCGAGTTCGGCGCCTCTTCCGAAGACTTAGCCCGCACCTGCCACGCGCACCCAACTCTGCCCGAGATCATCAAAGAAGCCGCCCTCGACGTCCACGGCCAAGCCATCCACAAATAGCCAACGACACCTATCTCCCTTGCGCCAGTTGTCGCTCGGTCGTACTTGGCGGGATCTGCAGGGAGAGGTGACCAAGCGGTGCCAGGCACCCAATAGACACCTTTATCGTGGTGGTAATAGCGGCTTGCGTTCGATGCGTTGGGTTTCGCTGAGCAGTCGTTTTAGGCTCGCTTGCAGGCGCTCTTGGGGCCAGTTTTGGAAGGCGATGACGATGTCGTCTTGGCGGTAGTGGCCGAAGACCTTGTTGTCATCTTGAGCCCAGATTTCTTGTTTGCCTTTTGAGCGGAACTCGAGGTCTGGCCAACGTGACGTTTGGATACTTCGCAGCCCCTCACCGAATTCTCGGGCGTCTTTGGCTGAGTCCCAGACGCTCATCCACAGCAATGCTGCACCGTCGTTTTTTGAGCGGTAGATCTCAAATCGATCGCCATCCCAGCCGCGGTGTTTTCGTCTGCGGCCGCGAACCTTGTAGCGCCCTAAGAGCGTCCGAATGAGCATCTCGCCGAGAGTGTTGCCGCCCGCGCGCATGTAGGTTGGACCCAAGGTCTCGCAGAGGTCCGGTAGTTCCAGTTGCGTTGGCCAATCGGGCTCGTCGCCGCGGTACTTTTTGGGGTGAAGAATCTGCTCGGTGGAAAGCGGAGGGCTTCGAAATGCCGCGTCCACACGTCCGAAGTCCCACTCGCCGTCGTCGGTTTTTTTCACGAGCTTGCGGACGAAGCGATAGCCCTCGTGGTAGTCAAAGAGCATGGGATCGAGCAGCACGGCGGGGGTCGTTCTTAGAAGTTTCGCTTCCTTCGCCGCCTCGCCACCTTGTGCCTCAGCCAGTTTTAACAGTGGCCGCAAACCGGCCACCGAAGATGGGGCGATGCGGTAGTTCAAAGCTAAGAGCGGACCGGCCTTGTCGATGAGTGTCATCACGACGGTGGCGTCACCCTCGATGAGAGTGTGCAGCGCTTGCGTAACATCCCAGTTGTCAGACGACTCGAGGAGCTTGACGAGGTCGTAGTGCTGGTCTTGGAGAGCGTGAGTTAGTTCGTGAGCGACCACGACGTCTCCCGACGAGGTCGAGAGCCTTTGATCTCGCGCCTGGCTCTTCCCGAATGAGGAAGAGTTCTTTTTTCTCGGGGTCATAAAAGCCAGCGATCTGACTCGCCAACAACTGCTCAACTCCTTTTTTGGCGTCGAAGTCAGCATTGAGCAGGCCAAGGAGGCGAAAGGCTTCAAACTGAGCCTTCACCGCCGGCTTATCCAGCTCCATTGCGGTCAATTCTTGAACGACTTCTCGGAGTTGGGCGCGCGTGTAGACCCCAACTTTGCAGGGCCGCCTGAAGCTTAAGCCGCGTAACTCGGCGACTTCTGATTGAAGCCGCGTCGCCAGCTCATTTGTGTCGGTATCCTGCTCTTGGGCGCGCAGTCTCACCGTCACCAAAAACAAGAATACGAAAAAACGCATTTCGGCGGCTGGTCCCTTCTCGCTTGGAATTCAGTTGTCGTTAATCGCCTAGAGGCTGAATTCAGACGACCAAGATCGTGTGGGAACACTGCATCCGGTCGTTGGAGACACGAACGAGGATGTCGCCCTTAGCGGTGCTGGGGATCAGCACCGCGATGGAAGCAAGACCGTGCGGCAATCTCGTAAGACGCAACGGATTCCGGACCCCATTGATGACGACGTAGCCGTCAAGGGCTCCTTGAACTCCCATCACCATGATCTTCACCAAGGCGCCGGGGCTGGCAATGTAAGGACCTATGAGGTTCATCTACCGTCCAACACCCTTTGACGAAACTTGCTGAGACGGGTCTTCAGCACGGGGATTGGCTCAAGGATGATGGCTTTGTCGATTTCTTGGATGAAATCGCGTGCTTGACGCAGGTTGACTTTTTGCAGCGTACGGAAGGCGGTGGTGCGCACGGACGTGCGGACGTCTTGAGTGCTTTCGATGAGAAGACCGACGAACTGGCCTTTGCCGCGGTCGACAATCCAATCGAGAATGTCTTTGGCTTCTTTCATCGTGCCGAAGCGGAGGCGTTTGGTGATCTGCGTATCGCCGAACTTGGCTTGGAATCGGTCCCAACCTCGCAGGTCGCCCTCAAAGATCTTGTCGGTGTTCGTGCCGAAGGGCGCGCGGCCTGCTGTCGACGATTGAAGAACCGTGGTCAAGCCGATGGTGCTCACCATCGCCAGACTGGCGATGCTCATCGCAACGAACCTGCGGCGGCTACGTTGTCGACGATCCGTTCGGAGATCGCGCTGCTCGCACCACTTCTTTTTATCAACTCCTGTTTCGACCTCGCCCTCGATGACGGCGTGGCAGAAATCACAGTGGTCGATGTGACGCGTTACCTGGTCGATCCGCGTTCCCGCGGACCAAGCCTTTAAGTAAGTGTCACAGTCGAAAGACTGGATTTCGTCGGACGGCATGTACGCTGCCCCTCCCGTTAATAAATTCAACCGCGGTGAGTCTCTACAATTTAGCCAAACTGTCAACCGGAATAGGGCATCTAAATACCCAAAAACGGTTCCCTCGATGCAGCGATTCCGCATCTGCTGGTTCTCGCCATCCCTTCAGGCAAGGCCAACGAGCCTCAAAGGTGGTTTAGAGGCGGGGCGTAGGTTTGATGCGGAGAATAGCGCCTTCGAATTGCGAGTCTTGTT
>JAZGFI010000197.1:0-50728 GCA_036479435.1 Planctomycetota bacterium
AGCCAGCCCCGGTAAATAGGATTTCGCTATTTTTGGGGCTCTAAATTACCTAGATAGGCTCAGTTCGCGCTCAGCCTGAAATCCGCTAGGTTTTAGGGATGGAACCGGCAACCATCGGCAAAACAGAACTCGCCCGCTCCCTGGGAATTACCTCGGGTGCCGTCACGTCCGCGTGTCAAGGCGGAGGGTGCCTGGTGCCTGCACTGACGCCTGACGGCAAGCGCTTTTTCCTCGAGCACATCGCGGTGCAGGCCTACATTGCGAAGCCCCGCGCACCCAAGGGCTCGCAACGCTCCGCGGCGGCCTCAAAACCTGCAGCGAGCACAGCACAGCCCTCCGATCCGTTCGCGGCCGCCGCCAATCTTGCTACGGTGGGTGACGCCGGGGGCTGCAGGGCGGGCCCGTCGGGTCCACCGGGCGTCGATTCGGCGGGCTCCACCCCTGTGGCTCCCGGCAGTTTGCGGGTCGAGCTGCCGCTGCCCAGGTCACCCCAGGAGCGAAATGCTGAGGTCATGCTGTATGGACTGCAGCAATCGGCCGAGGGCTACCTGCCGAACGACCTCGGGGAGCTCGGCGCCATGACGCTGCGCGAGGTGGCGGATAGGTTTGGCACGCTCCCGGGGTTGTCCAGTGTGGTTAAAGCGCTTAAGGACCACTCGGCCATGGAGTGGCAGGAGACCAAGACAGCGGAACGCCGCGGCGACCTCATCGAGCGACGGGTGCTCGAGTCTGTGTTCGTGCCGCTGATCGAGCTGGCGTTCAAGCGGTGCGTGGGTGAGGCGCCGCAGGCACTCACAGAGCAGATCACGGCGCGAGTGCTGGCCGGCGGCACCGACTTCAAGGTGGACGTTGAGGACATCATACGGGGTGAGTACAGCAGCATTCTAAAGGGCTGCCAGCGTTCATTCGCTGCGGAGCTGGAGGCGATGGGCGATGGATGAGAGTGACATCGAAGAGATCAAACCGAGTTGCTACAACTGCGCGTTTATGCGTCGGCACAGTGGGCACCAGAGCAGCCCGGCACATTGCCACAAGAAGAGCCCGGCGGTGAACGACCACGGGAACGCCGTGTGGCCGCAGATCTACGTGAGTATGGGCTTCGATCAGGGTGACCCGTGGTGTGGTGATCACAAGTGGGGCGACGGCGATGCTGGTTGACACACACCTACCCCCCGGGAGTCGCGGTAGGGGTCTCTTCTCGGGACTCTGGCCAATCCCGCCAGTAGCTGCTACTGTCGAGCGCGCTCTTACGGGAGCTACTGGCCAAGCACCCCGCCACCTTCGGGTGCGAGATCGAGGTGCGATATCCAGTGTGGACCTAGGCGGCTGTCTAGCTTTCCTTGCTACGGGAAATGGAGCTAGACAGCCGCTTCGTTATCTGCCCGACATCCCATCCGGGGAGTCAGACAAACCCTGCGGCCTTCCCTTCAAAAGAGACCGCAGGGTTTGTCGTTCTCGGAGGCCACGGTGCTAGTTGACACGCACCTACCTCCCGACTTCACCGTGCCGCCGAGTGACGCGAAGTTTCTGAGCGAGGTGATCCAGGGGCTCACGACCGAGCGGCTACGTATGAAGGTGAGCGAGTGGGCGGCGGAGAAACGCTACCTGCCATCCGAGCTCACAGCGAAGCCCGGCATGTGGAGCAACCCATACACGCCGTATCTGGTCGAACCTATGGACTGCCTCAGCGCGGGTCACCCCGCGCGTAAGATTGTGGTCATGAAGGGCGCGCAGATCGGCGCCACCACAGGGCTTCTCGAGAACTTCATTGGTTACACGATCGACCATGATCCGAGCGGGTTCATCTATGTGTCTGCAGATAAGGATCTGACGAAGCTCGGCGTTGAGTTGAAGATCGACCGCATGCTGGATCACTCCGGGTTGCGGTCCAAACTCAGTGCACCCGACGGCGTCAAGACGAAAAAGAGCGGCGACACGGCCACACTGAAGCAGTTCCCGAACGGATTCTTACTAGCTGTGGGCGCACAGAATCCCGGCAAACTCCGATCGACATCGTCGAAGAAAGCCGCACTCGATGAAGTCGACGGCATGCCTAGTCTCCTCGGACAAGTCGGCAAGGAAGAAGGCAGCCCGATCGCGCTCATCGAGAAACGCACCGATACCTACCACGACACCCGCAAGATTCTCTACCTATCGACGCCGCTCAAGATGGCGACGAGTATGATCTACCCGCTGTATCTGCAGGGCGACCAGCGGCGGTTTAACGTGCCGTGCACGCGGTGCAACCACTTCCAGCATCTTGATTGGCACGGCGTTTCGCTCAATGGCGATACGTATGGGATGGTGTTCGACTGGGACGAGCGCGGCAAGCTCATCGAGGAGTCGGTGGGTTATAAGTGCATCGCGTGTGAACACGTAATGCGCAATTACGACAAGACGATTTTACTACCCGACGGCGAGTGGGTAGCAACCAGCGAGAGTCAAGAGGAAGGGTTGGTGAGTTTCCACATGCCCGCCTTTCTCTCTCCGCCCGGCATGTATCCGTGGACGGGTTCAGTGCGTAAATGGTTCATAGCTTGGGACGTGCTTCAGGATAGGGTCAAGGACATTGACGCATATCAAGCATTTCGCAATCTCGAGGAGGGGCTGCCTTGGGAGGACCGCGGCGAGTCGCCCAAGTTCCAAGCTGTGCAGAGTCGCCGCCGTATGATCTACTCGGAGGGGGAAATCCCGAACGTAAAAATCATCGAGGAGACCGGGGCACCGGCCGTTCTCGTGACGGCGGCGGTGGACGTCCACAAGGATCGGCTGGATGTGGAAACGGTCGCATGGTGCCACTCGCGGCAGACGTACTCGATCGACTGGCTGCACTTCGAGGGCGATGTGGACGATATGAGCGATGAGGGCCCGTGGAACGAGCTCGAAAAGCTCATCGAGGGCCCCGGGTACACGGCAGACGACGGGCGCGTGTACCGCATCCAGGTGACCCTGATCGACGTGGGGTACGGGCAGAAAGTCGACCCGGTGTACCAGTTCGCGCAGCGCTACTCAACGGGCGTGATCCCTGTGATGGGCCGCAAGATGCCGCCCAAAGGCAGCTTGATTAGAGAGTTCCAGCAGTCCGAGTCCAAGACGGGGAATATGCTGTACAACGTCACGGCGTCGCTCTACAAAGATCGCGTCGCGGCATGGATTCGCAAGGAGTGGAACGCAGGCATGCTGCAGCCGGAGGGAATGCTCAACTTTCCGCAGGATCGAGGGGACGACTATTTTAAGCAGTACGAAGCGGAAGAGAAAGTCGAGCTCATCGACGCGCGCACGAAGCAGCGCAAAGGATGGGAGTGGAGGCAGATCGGGCAACGGCCGAACCACGCGTGGGACTGCCGTGTGTATAACTCCGCGGCCTACGACATGATCGTGCTCGAGGTGTGTCAGGAGTTGCTCGAGCTGCCTAAGTTGGATTACGAGGCTTTCTCCAACTATGCGACGCCACGACAGAATTCCGCCGGCAAGTGGCTGGAAACGCCGTTCAGCTACCACCCTGAGCAGGTTGTGGCGTAGCGTGATACGCTCGCAGAATGAATGTGAGCGATCTGCAGGCAGAGATTGTGACGACGCGGGCGATTCTGGACGCGATCAGTGCGGCTATTCAGGCGCTCGCAGATCCCACGATCAGTAGCTACACGCTCGACACCGGGCAGACTCAGCAGCGCGTCAGCCGCGAGAACTTGCCGCAGATCTTGCAAGAGCGGCGCCGGTTGCAGAGTGATCTGTGTGCGCTCGAGAACCGCCTTACCGGGGCCGGTGTGACGAGGGGCCAGCCCCTATGGTGAGCCCGGTCGTCACCACCACACAGCCCGCCGGCGACCCGTTCTCGATGGCCGCCAAGCTAGCCGATCCGTTTTCATATTCCGCGTCAGTGGGCGGCTTCGGGGGTCGCGGCGGGCGAGACTTTGTGCGCAACTTCTGGGGCGGCGACAAGTTCCCCGGCGGCTTCGGTATCACCAAGATTGACGTTCTCGACTACTGGGAACTTCGTACGCGTTCGGCGCAGTTGTTCCGGGAGAATCTCTACGCGCGAGGGCTGCTTCGGCGGCTCGTCACGAACGAGATCAACGTAGGGTTGACGCTCGAGGCTGAGCCCAACGACGAGCTGCTTTCCGATCTCACCGACGAGCAAGCCGAGGAGTGGGGCGAGTCGGTTGAGAATCGATTCGAGGTGTGGTCGAGCAACCCGAAGCTGTGTGATTACGAGGAGCGGCGGACGTTCGGCGAGCTCCAGCAGCATGCTCGCATGGAGGCGATGATCGAGGGGGATATTCTCGTTGTCCTGCGTATGGACAAACGGACGAATCTCCCAAAAATACAATTGATTCGGGGTGGGCGCGTGACAACCCCGTTCGGGGACGTGCCGCGAGACAAGTTGGCGCGGATCTCGAACGGGGTTGAAGTGGACGATCGCGGCCGACACCTTGGGTTCTGGGTCGCCGATAAGTTCGGCAAGCACGATCGCATAGCGGCATTCGGGCCGCGTACGAAGCGGCGCATGGCGTGGCTCGTGTACGGCACCGACAACCGTAGCGATCAGGTACGTGGCACCCCGATACTCTCGCTAGTGCTGCAGTCGCTCAATGAGCTGGACCGGTATCGCGATAGCGAGCAGCGCGCCGCTACGGTGAATTCGATTCTGGCTATGTTCATCCAGAAGGACGTTCCCGGCGTCGGAACGTTACCTATCAGCGGCGGAGCGGTACGCAACCAGATCGTGCAGTCGACGGGTACCAACGGCGAGATACGAGAATTCAAGCAGGCCGATCAGTGGCCCGGCATGGTCATCGAAGAGCTGAACGTTGGCGAGAAACCGGTTAGCTTCGACACGAAGCGGCCGAACGCCAATTACCCCGAGTTCGAGGCGGCCATCATCAACGCCATTGCGTGGGCAAACGAAGTGCCGCCCGAGGTGCTAACGCTCGCGTTCAGTGCGAACTATTCCGCCAGCAAAGCGGCAATCAACGAGTTCAAAGCATATCTGACAAAGTTTCGCCGCGGGTGGGGCGTGACGTTCTGCCAGCCGATCTATATCGAATGGTTGATTTCGGAGACACTCGCTGGACGTGTGACCGCGCAGGGCTTCCTCGAGGCGTGGCGCAACCCGATGCAGTTCGACGTGTTCGGCGCATGGATACGCGCGGAGTGGGGCGGCCCGGTCAAGCCATCCATCGAGCTGAAAAAGGACGTCGAGGCGTACGGTGCGGCGATTGACCGAGGGTTCACGAATCACGACCGGGCCTCTAAAGATCTGTTCGGGCAGCGGTTCACGACCGTACAGAAGCGGCTGCTTAAAGAGCGGCGATTGATCCAGAAGAACAACGAAGCACTAGGAATCACTCCGCAAGGGGAGGCAGCCGGCGAGGGGCAGGCTGCTGGGGGAGCACTCGACCCGAATACGGGAATGTCAGCGAGTCAATTTGACAATGTTGTCGAGTTGGTATCTGACGAACTTCGAGAGGCTTGAATATGCCCCGCACGGTTATAGACGTTACGCCGGTCGATACGTGGATCGATCTTGGCGCCGGACATCAGGTCGTCAGCATACTGAAGCAAGGTGCCGGCGTATTGCGCTTGAACAACACGAACACCGAACCGGCCGCTACGGATGGCGCCATCGTGATCGGGCAGGGGCGAGCGGATGACCAGTGGGGAAACACGTCCCCAACTGACACCGTCTATGTGATGGCAACCGGTCTCGGCTGGGAAGTCACGACGGACCCGGCCTAATGGCTCTCCTCGACATCGAACGGTTTGCGGGTTACCTGGGCGGCTTGCTTAGCTTCGGCCCGCGCAGTGGTATCGCCCTGTACGACAGCACTGCAGTGAGCGCTGACTATCCGAATGTGGAGATACTCGGAGTTACGGATACGACCGCGCCTCGTACGATCACGTTGCAGAGTGCGCAGATTGCGGTAGTGGGTTTTCTCTTCGAGATCAATGACGAGAGCGGCGGCGCTAATGTGCAAAACATCACGATCGACACCGAGGGGGCGCAGACTATAGACGGGGTGGCGTCAGTTAATATCACCGAAAATTTCGGTGGTGTTAGGTTTTACACGAACGGCTCGAACGTATTTAGCCGGACATAAGGGGCGCCGACTATGGCCGGAAATACGAATGTGACGGACCGTATCCCCTCTCGGATCGCGCGCAACACGTTTGAAATTTTCACAATGAACGACTTTCCGGCCCCCGTTTCGAATGTGATCACGTTGGAGACCGGGGTCTACGTGCTCGCGGACAACCTGTCTACTCCTTGTTCATTCGACATCGCTCCAAATGCGATCGTCGAGGTGCTGGCGGCCGGTTTCGGTAAGCTCATTTTTTATACCGGCACCGGGACGATGTTCACGTCGACGGGTG
The DNA here is from genome assembly GCA_036479435.1 of Planctomycetota bacterium. Classification (GTDB taxonomy): domain Bacteria; phylum Planctomycetota; family DRQF01; genus JAZGFI01. The sequence continues at coordinate 6,376 of JAZGFI010000197.1, forward strand.
GCTTGTTCCTAGGGTTGGAGCGGATCAACCTTGATCTGAGCGGCAATGGCGCACAGCTCCTCGACCTCGATGGCCCCTCATTGCTGGTTCGGTTGATGAGAGCGGAATTCACCGGGACAGGTGGAGTGCTCGGAACTGTAGTAAACGCGGGCGAATCGGCGCTCTTGTCGATATCACAGTTCATCGACTTCGCTGATGGCTTTTCGTTTGATAGCTCTCCTCGGGTACAATTCGAAGATATCGAGTTCACCACGAACGACACAGGCTCTACGCCTGTCATTTCTACCGGATCTGGAGTCCCGGACTTCAATGCTGACAACCTGAGGTTCGACGCTGGGGTATCCGAGGCGCTGTTTGATATCGATCCAGCGCTCTCCGGCTCGGCCATCATCGATCATATCCACAACGAGAACGATTCGGACTTCTTTGCTGCGGGCAGCCTGGACGAGGCGGATCCCAGGGTTTTGGTGAGCACTTCGCCGCCTCAGAAGTCAAGCGCGAACAAGGCCGGGGGTTTCGTCAACCTGAACGGGACCGCGACTACGGGCATAGTGAATGGGGTATTTCAAGACTGCGTGTTCGGCACCGCAGGCGTTGCCCTGACTGAAACGGCCGATACTGAGCGCTGGCAGATGACAGACGAGATTAACGGGACGTTCGAGTTCCTAGGGGCATTCCCGTTCAATGGGTACATCAGCTCCGATATAGCCATTTCATCGTCCGGCGTTCTGACCGGTTGGCGGATCAAATACCTGATCGATGAGGGGAGCGGCTTCGTCGATCTCGACGACCTGGTCGAAATGCTTGTCTTCTCAGCGAATGCAACTGGGACTGCATCGCATTTGCTCCCGCTTCGATGCGTACCAGGCACGCTCCTTAAGCCTCAGATAACGCGGGTCAATGGGGTCCAGGTTCCTACAATCATGAATTACGTTATGAACGCTTTCGCGTCTCAGGGGGTCATCTAGTGGGGAAGCCTACCTTCGGCGTCGCGTATCGATTTCTCACAACCTTGACTTCGAAGGGTGGGGGTTCGCAGACGGATCCGACTATCGCGCCAGGAGACTTCCAAGTGTCAACCGCCTTTGGGTCCTTCGTGAATCTCGCGACACTTCCCGTCGTCGAGCCAGCGGGCGGCGCGCTTGTTCAGATCGATCTATCGGCGGCGGAAATGTCTGGAAATCGGATCACAGTTTTAGGAGTCGACTCAGCTGGTGACGAGTGGGCTGATGCTCTGATATTCATCGATACACCTGACGTCACGACCGTTGAGGTTTTTGATACGCTAACCAACGACTCGACGACAGTGGCTCAGCCTGACGGGTCTAGAATACTGACGATCTTCGAAGATGACGGAACCACAGTTAAGGCTAGAGTTCAGATCAGCGAAGACGGGCGGACTCGCACTCGATTGCCTCTAGTGTAGACTGGGGATAAGGGAAATCATGATCAACGTAAACGGACTGTGGCTCATGGACGCGGGCTATTTTGAGTCGATGGCCGAAGGGTACACTCGGTTTGAAGTGGAACCCGAGCCGTTCCAAGCGTTCATCGAACGGGTGAGTGCTCGTGACGCGGGGCCGCGTTTCATCATGCAGGATGGCATCGCGCATATCCCGGTGATGGGGCCGCTCACGGTGGAACCCGAGGTGTTCTTTTCGATCTTCGGCGGGAGCGGCGGGACGGTATTCGGTGACATTGTGGCTGCGGCTCGAGAGGCCGACGCGGACCCGGAAGTGTCGAAGGTGATTTTTGAGATTGACAGCCCGGGCGGTAGCAGTGCGGGGTTCTTCGAGACGGCGAAAGCAATCCGCAACATGACGACGCCGACCGAGGCCCACATCACAGATTTGGGCGCGTCAGCAGCCTTCGGACTCGCCGCGCAGACCGATCGAATCGTGGCGCAAAATCCCATGGCGCTGGTTGGAAGTGTGGGTGTTGTGACAAATCGGTTTGTGTCTGAGAACCGCGTCACGATCCGCTCAAGCGCGGCTCCGCTCAAGAATCCCGACGCCGGAACGCCCGAAGGCGTCGCGGCGATCCAGGCAGAGCTGGACGCGATACATACTGAATTCGTTCAGGTAATTGCGGATGGACGATCGAAAGCGACCGGGCAAACGGTGACGGTAGAAACGATCAACAGTGACTTTGGGCGCGGCGCAGTGGTCACAGGGCGTGACGCACTTGCGGCAGGAATGGTTGATGCTATTGCTGACGCAACCGCGACCGAGGGGGGCGGCCGGGCTCCGGCTGAGAATCCCCAAGCCAGCTCAACGGAGAAGAACACCATGGATCTCGAAATTCTCAAGTCGCAGCACCCCGATATCTACGCCGCCGTGATGGCCCTCGGGCGCACTGACGGGCACACCGCGGGAGTCAAAGAAGAACGCGACCGCGTGAGCGCACACGTCATCGCCGCGAAGGCGTGCGGCGAGCAGGGCACTGCGATCGCAATGGGGTTCATCGACGACGGTTCCGACTTCAGCTCGCAGACCGTGCAGGCAACCTACATGACGGCGCGTGTCAACGGCTCCGACATCACCGCCCGCAACGACGATGACAACGACGCCAAGACGGGACCGGCCGCCACGAACGCCGGCGAGATCGAGGAGCCCGACGAGGACGCAAACACGATGGCAATTTTCGCGGAGGTTCGCGAGAACCGAGGGATGGCACCGATCAACGAGTAGTGGGGAGGTTGCCGCGTGGCGGCATCGGAAATCACCAATTCACGTGAGACAGTCGAGCTATTCGACATTGTGTATCGCTTGGGGGTGCAGCTCGCGAACGTCACCCCTTTCGGCACGCTAGTGGCGGGCACGATCCTTGCGCGTACTGGTGCGTTTCTTGTCCCCTACGACCCGGCGGGGGCGGGGGATATTACGGTACCCGTCGGTGTTCTCGGGGCGGATGTTGTCAACCCGGCGGCCGGGGGTCAGTTCATCGACATCCGGCATATCGTCGGCGGCGGTGTTCGGCGTGAGCTGCTTGATGTTTTCGGAGTCGGCGCAGCAACGGATATTGACGTTGACGCGCTTCGGTCCGTTGGAATTATCCCAGTTGCCGTAAAGCAACTGCGGAAGACTTGAAAAAGGGAGTGTACTAGATATGTCATCCTACCCGCTCGGTGGAAGTACCATCACAGACAACGACCGCGGCGCCGTCGAACTCTTCGACGTCGTGTACGACACCGATGTGTTCGTGCCGACCACGTCGGCCCGGCTCTACCCGGCCGGAACGCTGCTTGCTCGGCTGATCGCCGACGGCAAGTTGACGCCGTTCACGACCGACAACATTCCGGCCTCTTCCGACATCGTCGGCGTTCTCGGTTCGGACGTGCAGGCGGCGCTGCTTGCCGAGGTGAACTTGCGCTACATCGTGAGCGGTCAGGTGAAGCTCTCAAAACTGAGCATCGACGACACTTCAGCATCTGTGGTGATCACCGACGCGATCAAGGACGAGATGCGGCAGACTGGAATCATCCCGCTGAGTTCCGCTGAGCAAAGCCACTTCGATAACCCGAACAACCCGTAAGCCGTCGGTAGGCTGCTAGCGGAATCCATCAATTCCAACAGGGAGAACATCGGCCATGGCCACAGAACTATTTCGCAAACAGATGATTTCAGCCTACCGCGAAATGCGGGAGGCCGAGCTCTTCCTTTCAGGCTTCTTCGACGTGCGGCCGGAGAACATCAGTGCGACCGAGAAGGTTGCGCTCGATGTGGTTCGCAACGACGAGCAGATTTCTCCCGTGGTGAATACCTGCGAGGGGCCGACGTTCAACACGAACGATAGGTTCACCACGAAGGAGTTTACGCCGCCGTCGATCAACGAGGCGATGCCCTTCGATTGCAAGCAGCTGCTCAAGCGGCAGCCAGGCGAGACCGAGTACGAAGCTACCAACACTTCGTTTCAGGCGTCGCTCGTCACGCAGGTACTGCAAGGCATGGTGCTGCTCGAGAACAAGATGCGCCGCAACCGCGAATGGCAGGCATCGCAGATCCTGCAGACAGGCGTCCTCACGCTGCAGGACGAGGACGGCAACGACGTTTACACCATCGACTATCAGGCGAAGCCTGGGCACTTTTTCGCCGCTTCCGTCGGGTGGGCCGGTGGTGCAGGTACGCCGCTGATCGATATCGAGACCGCAGCCGATCTCATCCGTGACGACTCGTTGCAGGATGCAGACCGGTTGATTTTCGGAACGACGGCGTTCAACGGGTTCATTCAGAACTCGAACGTGCAGGCGCAGCTCGACAACCGCCGGTTCCGCATCGGTGAGATCGCACCGGAACCGCGCGGGCAGGGCGCCAAGTTCATGGGTGTGATCAATATCGGCGCCTATCAGTTCGAAATGTGGACGTTCAACGGTCGCGGCATCGCGCCCGACGGGACTGCGGTCCGCTTCGTCGGAGTCAACAACTGCATTGTGATGGCCAGCTCGGCTCGGCTCGATACCGTGTTCGCGGGTGTTCCGCGGCCGGTGCCGATCGATCCGCGGTTCGCTGGGTTCCTGCCCGAGCGGATCGCAGTTCCGGCGGCAGTCGACATCGCACCGAACATCTACGCGACGCAGAACGGCAAGCAGACGATTCTTGAGCTCGAATCTCGCCCGCTGTTGATCCCGACGGCAATTGACAGTTTCGCGACCATCGACGCTTCGTAACCTCACGCCCCACGACCCCAGGAAGGACAAAGCGACATGCCCTACAAAGTTGCCCCCGGCAAAGCGGTGAACACCTTGCGCGGCGTGATCGACGCTGACGCGCAGAATCCAATCATCACCCCGGGAGACCTCCGGGATTTGAGGGAGGAAGGCGCGGAAGCGGCTGCGCTGGAGCGCATCGAGCAGCTGTTCGAGCGCGGTATTCTGGTGAAGGTAAGCGCGGACGAGATCGCCGCTGCCGCCGAGCAAAAGGCGAGACAGAAGGCCGCCGCGGCGCAAGTCGCCGAGCAGAAGGCGCAGATCGAGGCGGACGTGGCAACTGCGGCTGCTGAAGCGGCGGCCACAGCGGAAGTCGAGAAGAAGGCCGCCGCCGCGGCCGCCGCGGAACAAGCGACCGAGGACGCCGCCGATGCGGCCGCAGCCGAGGACGCGCAGAACGCGGCGAGAGCCACACGCGCAGCTGAGGCCGAGTCCAAGACCGCGGCCGACCCGCTCAACCCGTCGGCCCACGCGGCCGCACCGGGCGGGGCTGAGAAGGCGGGCTAGTCGATGAGTCTCCGGGTGCAGGCAGAAGCGGACCTAGCGGCCACGCTCGAGGCGCCCGGAGACTTCGGTTTCCCTCTGGTGCTGACGGACCCGAGCGGCACGCAGTCGCCCGCTGCGGGACAGCCCGGCGCGCTCAGTGGCCAAAGCGCCGACATCGGCACCCGGATTGATCCTGATACGGGCATGCCGGTCTCGGGGCGTACGTCGCACGTCGCACTGCGCATCTCTTCCCTTGTGACCGCTGGGTTCACGGATCTGCCCCGCGCGGTTGCGGACGCCGGTAGCGATCCGTGGATTGTGAGCTTCGAGGATCTCGCGGGCAACGAGCAAGCGTGGAAGGTGAAGAGCTCCATGCCTGATCGCACGCTCGGGCTAGTTACGGCTGAGCTCGAATTCTGGAAGACGCTGTAATGGCAGCCCCGCTTCCGTTTCTCATCGATAAAACGGACTCGTTCGAGATCGTGCGCGACCAGATCGTGAGCATTCTGGATGTAACGCAAGCCGATCAGGTGGCCAAAGCCACAACGGCAGGCAAACCCGATCCGTCAGAGTGGAAGCTGCGAGTATTCGCGGAGCGCTCCAATCCGTGGGAGCAATTCTTGAACGCCGCGAGTGATGCGGTGCCCGATCAATCCCCGATCGTGAACGTGTGGTACGACACGGGCGCGTTCGATAAGTCGGTGGGCGATGTTGTAAAGACCCAGCAACATGCCGCCGTGTACAACATCGACGTATACGGGTGGGGCATTGCGGCCGACGTTGCCGGGCCCGGCCACTCTCCAGGGGACGAGAGCGCGGCGCTGGTGCTGCAGCGTGGTATCAAATTCGTGCGAAACATTCTCATGTCAAGCGTGAACACGTATCTGCAGCTGAGGCCGAAGCCAGAGTCAGACGGCGACCCTCGAGTGTGGCAACGGTGGATTCAGTCAATCACATCGTTCCAAGTGCAACTCGGGGATGATAGCGCGCACCAAGTCAACGGTGGGCGTATCGCGCTTGCTGTGACGTTCAACGAGTTTTCGCCGCAGGGTGACGAGTCTAATCCGCTCGAACAGCTCGGCGTTGATATCAATCTGCCTGATTCGGGAACTCCCGATCCGGCCGTTGAAGTCGAATTCGATTACACATAAGGAGTTCCAGAAATGGGCGTAGATCTTACAGCGCAAGCGCGAGTAGTGGGTATTGAGACCAACTTCCTCAACCTGCGCGGCGACAACGTTTTTCTTCTTCCGCAGCAAGTCGGGTTGATCGGTCCCGGGTCGACGCTGGCAACCTATGCGCTCACCCCGGTGCAGTACACCACGGCGGCGGCCGTTGGCGCCGCGTATGGTACGGGCTCCCCTCTACACCTCGCAGCGCTGCAGCTTCTCCCATCCAACGGGGACGGACTCGGCACTGTGCCGCTCACCGTGTATCCGCTGGACGACGCGGACGGGACTACGGCGGCTTCCGGCGACATCACAATGACAGGCACCACGCAGGCGGTTGCCACGTCCTATGTCGTCGACATTAACGGGATCTTGTCGGCCCCTTTCACGGTCGACGTTGGGGACTCGTTGACGGAGATCGCGGCGGCGATGTCGACAGCCATCAACGGCAATACGGCAATGCCGGTCATCGCAACTCCCGCGGTGGGCGTCGTTACGCTCGTTGCCAAGTCGCTCGGTACGTGGGGTAACGACATTGACGTGCTCGTGCTTGGTGATGTGGATGCGAACATTACGATCACGGTGACGAACCCGACCGGCGGTGCAGGGAATCAGACGGTGCAGCCTGCGCTCGATCAGATCGTGACGAAGTGGGAAACCATGATCGTCAGTTGCTTCGAGGCGGACGACATTACGAACGCTAATCTTTACGAGATTTGGGGTGAAGGTCGGTGGGGTGAACTGGTCAAAAAGCCGGCCGTTGTGTACAACGGGTCGAACGAATCGAGCACGGCCACGTTGGCGGCCATCGGCAACGCCCGGTTGACCGACCGCACGAACGTGCTGTTGCCGGCTCCGGGCTCGCGCAGCCTGCCGTGTCAGATTGCGGCCCGTGCGGTGGCCCGCGATGCGGTACTCGCGAACAATAACCCCCCGCGTGACTACGCCGGCCGGCAGCTTTCCGGGCTTCTCGTCGGGGTGGACTCTGATCAGTGGAATTATGCCCAACGCGATTTCCTGATCAAGGCGGGGATATCGACCACGATTGTGCGTGACGGTGTGGTTACACAGTCGGATACGGTGACCTACTACCACCCGGCAGGCGAGGACCCGCCGGCGTTCCGATACGTGGTCGACATCGTCAAGCTGCAGAACGTGATTTTCAATCTTGAGCTGATCTTCAATACGGATGAATGGGACGGAGCTCCGCTCATCCCTGACGATCAGGCGACAACGAACAAGAGCGCGCGCAAGCCGAAGGATGCAATTGCAGCCTCGAACACCATGATCGACGGTCTCGCGCTGCAGGCCATCCTCAGCAACCCGGCGGGAGCGAAGCCGCTCACGACGGCAACGATCGGAGTGAGCAACCCGAAGCGACTTGATGTGAGCGTGACGGTGCAGCTCAGCGGGAACGCGAATATCATCTCGATCGATTTGAACTTCGGGTTCTTCTTCGGCACTGCCGCGATCGTCTGACCGGTGGGGGTGCGCGCACAAGCAGCGGCAAGAGTGCTCGGGGTTGAGTCCCGTAGCTTTGTCGGATTGCGCGCGCCCCTAGCGCCAAACCTTCCTCAGCAGGTCGCCGTTTTCGGTCTCGGGAATAGGCGACAAGACGCACCCAACGATGCACTCCCCCTCGTGTACTCGGACGACCCGGTGCCGCTTACCTCTGTGTCGCAGGCAACGGCACTGTGGGGGACCGGTTCGATGCTTCAGATCATAGCGTCGAAACTCCTACCGAATATCGGGTCACTCCCCGTAACTGTGTACCCTACCGTCCAGTCCGATGGGCTTGCAGTGCGAGCCGAAGTGGTGATCAAACTCGGGTTAAAGAATACTTCCGGCTTGAGCCCGAACGCGCTTACGTTCCGAGTTATCTCGGGCGGTGTAGCCGCGCCTCCGCGGTTCATCCCTCCCGGGCAGACTGACCTTCAGTTGCTCTTTGTCCTTGCAGTTGAGATCATCGTCAGTGGGGACACGGGGCCGCTGCCTATCCAGTTCGGCAGTATCGTGGCCGGGGGTGTCCGGTGTCCCACGAAATGGGAGGGTAGCTCGGGCAACGGAATGCGAACGGAAATTGAGGTGCTCAGCGGTGATGACGGTGCGTTTGATATCGTTAGTGACTCGAGTACGGGTGGATCTGGCGGACCCACGCTGTTCTCCACGCTGGACAATATCGGCCAGAAGTGGGAAACGCTTATCGTAAACGGGTTCGGGCCGGTGGCCACGGACGTTGACGGCGGAACTTACATTGACGCTATCAAGGACTGGGGCGATGATCGGTGGGACGTGAACGAACCGCGGCCGGCAATGGTCGTCAGCGGGTATAACGTGGAGACTCCTCAAGCGGCGTTCCCGGTTACTGCGCCCCACCAGTCGGATCGCACGAACGTGCTCATGAACGTGCCGGGCAGTATTGATCTGTTCGGGGGTATCGCCGCTTCGGCGGTTGCGGAAATCGCGAAGCGTGCGCAGGACGATCCGCCTCGAGACTACACGCGCACGCAGTTGCCGGACCTAATCCCGATCGAGGCGTTGCAGTTCTTCAGTTATGCCGATCGGACCGTTTCGGTCGACCACGGTGTTGCGACGGTTCTCAATGTCGGAGGGGTGCAGGCGCTTGGGGATGTCGTGACGATGAACGTTACGCTTGACGGTTTCCGCGACGGCGTCGACATCGTCAAGCTGCAAAATATCATCTACCGGATTCGCCTGATTTTCGAGTCCGAGGAGTGGGAGGGGGCTCCGCTTGTCCCCGATGAGCAGCGTATCGCGACACTATCGGCCCGCAAGCCAAAAGACGCTGTCGCAGCTATCGCGCGCGAGGTGCAGGCACTAGCGCTGGACGCGATACTCAGCAACCCCGAAAGTGCTATAGATTCCGTTTCGGCGAGTATCGACGGCGCGAACCCGAAGCGGCTGAACGTGTCGGTCACGGTCCAGCTATCGGGGAACGTGGGTATCGTGTCTGTCGATTTGAACTTCGGACTCACATTTAGCTAGGAGGCAACACCATGGCCACAGGCGGCTCAATCGAAAGTATCGCATTCGAAGGTCGGTCGTTTTCAGTTCCCGCAGATGCAGATGCGGGTCGGAAGCTTGGCGGGTCGGAGAACGACGTGCAGGCGAACGGGGACGAAACCGCGCGTCTCATCAAGACTCGCGTAGCGTGGGGTCTTGCAGATCTGACGATCGCGATCGACGACGACACGGGCGACGCCGAGTTTCTTCAGGAACTTGCCGATCGAAACGGGTTTTTCTCCGTGACGATTACGTTTGCGTCGGGAAACATTTACCAGGGCACCGGGCAGCTCACCGGCGAAATGCCGACGGCGTCGCAGGCAACGACGGCGGCGATCAACCTGATGGGTCAAGGAAGGCTCACGAAGCAGTAACGAAAGGAGGCCCCGGCAGTGGCCAAGAAAGACTCGAGTGTGAAGGTAGTTCTGGGGGTCGCGGAAGCTGAGTTCGAGCGGTTCGCGGCGTCATGGGATCTCGACACCGATACGGCGTCAATGGAGGAGGAGGACCGCAAGAGTTTCGAAGATCTGCAGCGAAAGCTCGTGCGGAAGATCGTCAGCGGTTCGCTCGCGATCGGGGACGACGGGTGCGCTACGTACACGCTCATGCACCCGAAGTCGGACGTACTGACGGAAGTCACATTCTCGGTCCCGACCGGTGCGGCGGTTGTCGGATGGGACAAATACAAGGATCGGCAGAACGTGCACAAGCTGAACGCGTTCATGGGTGCGTGCACGAAGCAGGCACCGGCCACGTTCGCGGCTATGGACTTCCGGGATCTGAAAGTGTGTCAGGCGGTGGCGTTGCTTTTTTTGGCTTCGTAGCTTCCTGTATTGTTTTCCGCGGGAAGAATGGGGCGTGGGAGGAGAACGTTAGAGGGGTGCACGGGGTGTCGTTCATGCTCATGCAGATCTGTCGGGACTACCAGCAGTTGCCCCCAGTCCTTGAGCTCGATCTGCACGACATACGGTTTTGGTACGATGGGCTGCGAGCCGAGCTAATGGAGGTGCGCGGGAGTGGCGGGTAGGTTCTCGATCGAGGCTGTGTTCAAAGCCGTGGACAAGGTAACTCGCCCCGTGTCCCGCATGCAGTCGCGCGTCCAGAAAGCGACGCGTGGTATTAATCGAAGTCTCGACAAAATGAACCGCAAGTTGCGCAGCATCGGGAAGAACGCCCGCGGTGCGTTTGGGGTGGCAGGGCTGGCGGGAGCAGTGGCTCTCGCTGGCGTCGCTATCGGCAGTGTGATTACGAAGGGCGCTGAGTTCGAACAGCAACTCGTTGGCGCCGCTTCCCGCTTCCCCGGGCAGATCAAGAAAGGCACAGCTGCGTTCGAGGAGCTAAACGACCTCGCGCGGGAGCTTGGCGCGACAACCGAGTTCACCGCGACACAGGCAGCCGGCGGTTTGAATTTCCTCGCTAAAGCGGGATTCAGCGCACAGCAGGCTATGGCGTTGCTCCCGGGTATTCTCGACTTGGCGACCGCTGCGGAAATCGACCTTGCTCGCGCATCGGACATCGCGACCGACTCACTCGATGCGTTCGGGTTGCGGACTGGGGACGCCGCGCAGGACGCGAAGAACTTTGCGCGAATTTCTGATGCAATGGCCAAGACGATCAACACAGCGAATGTGGATTTGGAGCAGCTGTTCGAGACGATCAAGAACGGCGCGCCTGCCGCGCGCGCCGTCGGCGTTACGCTCGAGGATTTTCTAGCGTTTACGGGTGTTATTGCTGGCGCGGGGCTCAAGGCCGAGAAAGCCGGCGTAGCGCTCAAGAACGTTTTCCTCAAGCTCGCAGATAGGAAGGTGCAGAAGGATCTGCGGCGCCTCGGTGTGACCATCAAAGACAACGCGGGGGAAATTCTCGCATTCGACAAGATCATGACCGGACTCAATGAGGCGCTAGGAGATCGCTCCGGGCTGGAGAAAGCCGGGATCATCAATGAGCTGTTCGGGCTGCGTGGTGTCACCGCAGTGACCAACGTTCTAGCGAAGGGCGTCGATGCGTTCATCGAGTATCGCGGCGTGATCATGCGCAGCGCGGGTGCCACGAAAGAACTCGCAAGGCTGTTGCGTGACACTCGGCAGGGTGAAATCAACACCATGAACGCCGCAATTGAGTCGCTGACGCTCACGTTTAGCAAGGCGAACAACGAAGGCATAAGCAAGATGATCGTAGGTATCACCGAGTTGACGCGAAAGATCGACGGCTACCTGCAGAACAACACACCACTAGCAAAGAACGTCGGCATCTTCTTGGCAATCGCTGCAGCGGCACTCGTTGTCGGGGTTGTGTTCGCAGGCATCGCCGCCGCGATCGCATTTGTAGCCAGCTCTACGGTTGCGATCGGTGCGGCCGTTGTCGTCGCCACGGCAGCGTTCCTCGCGTGGCTGCTGCCACTCGATAGTATCCTGCAATGGTTCAAAGATTTTTTCGCGGCCGACTTCGAGGGCAAGATGCGGAAGCTCGGCGACAAGATGATTGACATTTTCAACCCGTTCACCGGTGGGCCCGCAGGCTTCATCGCACGTGGCGTGTTCAGCGGTCAGGAGTCTGAGGAAGCAGCCGGACCGGCTGCGCTTGACGGCCCTCGCGGCCCCGCCTCCCGTGCAATCGATGAGACAAGACAGACCAGCGAGGCAACGCTCACCGTGCGCGATGAGACCGGCCGAGCCGAACTCGAGCAGACGGGGCGAGCGCCCGGCACGGGTATCACGCTCGAGCCGTCAGGGGCGTTCTGATGGGCTGGCAGGACCGACTCAAAGAGCCGTCGCTTACGGCGCCTTCGGGTGCGTCGATCGTGTTTCTCTACGAGAACGTCAAGAAGAGCTTTGATCGCAAGACTCGCGCGTTCGAGTTCCCAGACGCTGACGGTACGTTTGTACAGGATCTCGGACGGACCGGCCGACGGTTGCCGCTACGTATGATTCTCAGCGGCGATGACTACGACATCCGCGCGAAGCAGCTCGACGATATGCTCGGTGAAACGGGGATATTCGTTCTCGTCCACCCGATCTACGGCACGTTCAACGTAGTTCCCTTCGGCACCGTCAGCCGGCGGGATGACCTCAAGACGCGCGGCAATCAAGCCGTGTTCGATGTCACGTTTTTCGAGACCAACGATCTGCTATTCCCGACTAACGCGCAGTCCCCGGGTGACGACGTCATAGCCGCGATCACGGCGTTTAACGACGTGGGGCCCGCGGAATTCGAAGCGGTTCTCGACGTTGACACTGTGATCGAGGAGGCCTCACTGAAGGATCGGTACGAGTCCATTGTGGCGATTGCCAAGAGCGGGCTGCAGACAATCGCCAAGTCGAACGAGAAGATCGAACGTACGTTTGACACTGTGTTCGACTCGATCTCCCTGGGCGTCGATACGTTCATAGGCGATCCGCTCGCGCTTGCGTTTCAGACACAGATACTGATGCAGCTCCCAGCACGCGCCGGCGCAGCGATCGGCGATCGACTCTCCGCCTACGGGGATCTGCTGACGCTGCTCACGACAGACGGCACTGTGTATACACCGAGTAACGATTCGCAGCCTGATAACGATTTCCGAAACGATTATCTGTTCGCGTCGAATCTACTGATCGGCGCTATCACGTCCGTCGTCGACAACGAGTTCGAGCTCAAGCCCGATGCGATCACAGCGGCCGACGTCATCCTAGCGATGTGCGACGAGCTAAACGCGTGGAAGGATGACAATCTAGTATCGCTCGGAGCTGTCGATACGGGCGAGACGTACCAGCAAGTGATCGACGCTTGTTCGCTCACCGCAGGCTTCCTCGTTCAGATCTCGTTCAGCTTGAAGCAGGAGCGTTCACTCGTGCTCGACCGTCCGCGCTCGCCGATTGATCTCGAGTCTGAGCTGTACGGAACGGTTGATACGAATCTCGACCTGCTGATCAACAGTAACGAGTTGGTGGGCGACGAGTTCTTTGAGATCCCAGTGGGGCGGACGGTGGTCTACTACGTATGACTACGTATATCGTCGTTGAGGGGGATAGCTTTGAACGTATCTCCCGACTGAGTTATGGGAGCGACGAGCTCGCCAACGTCATCAAGAGCGCGAACCCGCAGGCAGCCGGCGGTCTTTCGCCCGGAATGACGCTCACTATTCCGGCCGTCGACGTGTTGCCCGGCCCGCTCGTCCCGCAGACGATTGCCGGGCGGCAGAATGAAGTCTCCATATCCATCAACGGTGAGGTGTTCCGGTTTTGGGAGACTATGCAGCTGCAACGGTCAATCGACTCGTTCGATACGTTCATGCTTGACGCGCCGTTTGAGCCTACTAACCAAGTATTCGTCGATGCGTTCACCCCGTTGGGCTACAACCGGGTGGTTATAAATGTGGATGGCGACCCGCTGTTCAGTGGGTTCCTCGTCGACGTACCGACCGATGTAGGGCCGACCGAGGGCACCGTGCAGGCGACGGGGTATGCGCTAGCGGGGCTGCTTAACGACTCCATGATGCCGAACACAGCGTACCCGGTTGAGTTCGACAACATGGATCTGCGCGACATCACGCTGTCGCTGATCAAGCCGTTCGGGCTGACCGCTACGTTTACGTCAGACCCGGGGCCACAGATCGACCGTATCGCTATCGAAGAGCCCACGAAGGTGCTCCGGTTTCTAATCAACGGCGCGCAGCAACGCGGGCTGGTAATCGGCAACGATGTGCGCGGCATGCCTGTGTTCCAGAAGGCGGCCGCCGGGGCTCCGGTCGAAAACCTGGTGCAAGGGGAGTCACCCGTCACGAACGTAACCAACAATTTCAATCCGCAAAAATTCTACTCACACGTTACGGCGCTGACGCCGGCCACCATCGGCAACGACGGCTCTGCCTTCACCGTAGAGAACCCTCATCTACGCGGAGTCGTTCGGCCGTTCGTGTTTCGGGCGGTTGACACGTTCGGGGCTGACGCGGCGGAAGCGGCGCGAGCCAAAGCGGGCTTCATGTTCGCGAATGCGCTCAGCTACACCGTGAATGTTGCGGGGTGGGAGACTCGTAACGGCCTACGGTGGGCGGAGAACCAGCGGGTTAACCTGCTCGCGCCGCGTGCTATGGTCTACAGCAACTTCGAGTTTCTTATTCGCTCCGTGACGTTGTTCAGGGACGCGAACGAGGACCGCGCGGCGCTCGAGCTAGTACTACCTGGATCGTTTGAAGGGGTCATACCGGAGAGGCTTCCGTGGCAGTAAGAGGTTTCATCGCAACCGTTCTTGACGTGTTTCGCACCACGCGCGGTGGTGCACACGTGACCGACGTCAAGTGTGACCCGGGCGGCGGAGGCAACATCACTGTTGAGCAGATGGGTCCCCCTGGCGACGACTCGCCGCCGCTCCCTACCGACAGCGTGGGGGCGCTGCCGGTCGAGGGGAGTGGCCGAGTCGTCGCTGCAGGATACGCCGATCCGTTCAACCCGAGCGATCGGGAGCCCGGGGAAAAACGGCTCTACTCGCGGGACTCCAACGGCACCGTCAAGGCCGCCATCGTGCTGGACGGGGAGGGTAGTGTTACGGTGAAACACGCGGCGACGGGCGCAGTCGTACAGCTGCAGGAGAACGGGCTGATCGTAGTCGGGGAGAGTGGCGGTGCGAGTGCGATATTCGATAACGCGAGCGGACTTGTGGTGCTAACCAGCGGCGCGCCCGGTGTGTTCGTCAACGGAACGAAGATCGACAGTAGCGGGAATATCCTACTCGCAGCCGGTGCCGACATCACCACAGACAGCATCGCCAGCCTCAATGCGCACCCACATTCACCCGGCACGTACAAGGACCACACGGGCGCAACAATCACCGGTTCGTCAGGGGGCCCGTCGTGAGCAGCCAACAGAACGGCGACGTACTTCTGTTCATTCCCGCGTTTGTGGATACGAGCGGACCGGACGCGCTTCAGTTCACCGTTGAGCTGATCAACGGCGTGATATCCATGACGCCCGCGTTCGAGACTGCGGCGGCACTGTCGCACTTTGGAGGGAACGCTAAAGACGATGGCGTGCCCGGCAACCCGAACACGTACTGGGGTAACCACCTCGAGACCGACCCGGCGTTTCAATACGTCAGCCGGCTACAGTTCGCACTCACGGCGCTGCCGGTGACGACGGCTAACCTACGGCTGCTCGAGGAGGCGGCTGCGCTCGATCTCGAATGGTTCCTGACGTCGGGCATCGCCGACACAGTGGAAGTCGAAGCGAGCATTCCTGGGCTTAATCGCGTTGACATCTCGGAGACGATCACCGCGCAGGGTGTCGAGACGCAGTTCACATTCACCGAGAATTGGAAGGCTTCGATATGAGCCTAACTACACCCACAGTTGCGGACATCAACGCGCAGATCATCTCGCAGCTCGGGGCCTCCCTCAGTACGGTGATCCCGCTTCTCCCGAAAGCGTTCCTACGCGTGCTCTCCAAGACGCTCGCAGCTGTGTATATACTGCTGTGGAAGTACGGCGGCTTCATCTTCCTGCAGACGTTCGTACGGACGGCGACGATCAAGGAAGTAACCATTAACGGGAAGCTGGTGAGCCCGCTCAAGGAGTGGGGCTTGCTCGTCGGACTGCCTGCACCCACTGCAGCAACGCAGGCGGAACTCACGATCACAATCACCGTGACCAATCAAACGGGGTCACTGCCCGCTGGGACGCAGTTCATTAACGCGGACAACGGCGTAACGTATCTGCTGCTCGGTGCTGTGCTGCTGGACGCGCCGACCAAGGTGGGCACGATCAGGGCCGCAGGCGATCAGGGCGGCGGCAATGGTGCGGGAGAGATAGGCAACCTCGAAGTCGGCGACATCGTCAGTTTCGCGAATCCGATTGCAAATGTGTTCCGCGATACGGTGGTGGCGTCGCAGACCGCTGTCGGCGCCGACGAAGAGTCGACAGAGAGCTACCGGCAACGGATCATCGACCGGTTCGGGCGGCGGCCGCAGGGCGGCGCTCTGATCGACTACCGCGTGTGGGGTGGCGAGGACGCGAACATAGTCGCGATCTACCCCTATACGGGTGTCGTAGGGTCAGACCCGAACCGCCCGAACGGCCGTGTTGACGTGTTCGCTGAGTCGACGAACCCGCCCGATGGTATCCCCACCGGCCCGGAGCTCGACGGGGTGTTCGACGACATCGAGCTGGACGACGCGGGGTTAGCTAGCCGTCGGCCGGCAAATGCGTTTGTCAATGTGTTCGCGATCACTCGGACATCGTTTACGGTAGTCGTAGCCGACGTGTCGGGCATCGACATTAGCGAGCAGGCGGCGCTAACGCTCGAGATCGAATCGGCCGTCAGTCAGTTCTTTCGCGGCCGGGAGCCCTTCGTGTCGGGCGTTACCCTACCGCCGCGGACGGAGCGCATCACACAGGCTGAGCTGATCACGGTTGCGAGTTCGCTTATCTCCGAAGCGGGCGGCACGTTCCTTACGGCAACGATGGCTCTCACCACGTTCCCTGCGGCCACGATCACAAATTACACGCTTGGCAAGGGTGAGAAGGCGAAGGCGGACGCGGCCAACGTCACTGTGGGCTACGTCTGATGGCTTTTTTCCTCCGGCTATTCCAGCGTCTACTGCCGCTTGCGAAAGCGTGGCAGATCACGCTTGACACTACGATGCGGCAGTTCTTCGACGGGCTCACCGGGCTGCCGGACTCCGTCCGTACGTTCTTTGACGATCGGTTCGAGGACCGTGACCCGCAGACCACGCAGCAATTGGACGAGTGGGAGCAGCAGTTCGGGTTGCCGGCAACCGTCACCGTTGAGCAGGAGCGGCGTGATCGACTCGCAGCGGCATGGCAGGCGCTCGGCGGACAGTCGCCGCGCTACATCCAAGACACGGTGCAGGCTGACACAGACTTTGCAGATGTGTTCGTGCATGAGTTCTGGAGTGCGCGAACGACGCCGTCCGATGCGGCCCCGACGATACGCGACCCGATCGCAGATGCGGGGCTGACGAACACACCGGAGTTCTCATTTGTGTGCGACTCGGCTTTCCCGACCGTCTGCACGGCTAGCCCGTTCGGTCCGGTGTGTGGCGCCATATCTGTGGCAACGGGCTTTATCCTCGTCAACAAGGATGACGGCGTTTCGTACGGCGTCCCCACGAATGCGGATGACTTTCCGTACGTGCTTTATATTGGAGCGCAGACATTCCCCAATCTCGTGCAGATCCCTATCGGGCGGCGCGATGAGTTCGAAACCCTTCTACTCTCGATATGCCCGGGGCAGCAGTGGCTCGGGATGTTGGTTGAGTACGTATAGAGAGGCGGCGCCATGGCTAGAAACTTGAATACAGTCTACGGGGTGGCTCGTGCACCGATCGTCGCGGGGTATCCGTTCGGGCAGCCGATAGACGAGACAGGCGCAGGGACGGGATTCCCCCTCGCGGAGGAGTGGGTGCAGGACGTGCAGGGTTTCCTGCAAGCTCTCTTGCAGGAAGGGGCACCGTCCGTCCCCGATGGCGTGGCGGAATCTACGGTGGCTTCGCAATACATGGCGAAGTTCAACGCACTGTTTCAGCCGCTCGGGCAGTCGCTACCATCGTCCACGCGCATCGATGGGCTGCGGATGGTTTGGGATTCGACCACAGCGTTTACCACCAATACAGGGGCGGCCCGCAACGCAGGTGACACGAAGGATTTGCTTGCTACTGCTGCTTTGCAGAAACTCGTAAATGCGACTTGGGTGCAAGGCAATATCCAAGGCGTGGTGCCCGATGCGATCTCGACCCCGCTTGCCGACGGGTGGTACCGGGTGTTTGTGGTCAACACACCGGTCGGTGTGGGCGATATTACGATTGACAGCGTGTCGAACGCGGCGAACTTTTTCGCGGATGTGAACGCGATTGCAGCGGGATTCACCGACGCGACACTGTTCCGGCGGATCGGGTGGGTACGTATGGAGTCGGCTGCGATCAGAAAGTTCGCCACGACCGAAAGTGACCCACGGCGGTTTACTTGGGACGTTACAAGCCATGACGTGAACAGCGTTGCGATAGGTCTCGTGTCCCGTACGGGACTTGTACTTGCGCGTGTTCCGCCGGATGCTTTCTCCCGTGTATCAATGGCGGCTTTCACTACGTCTGCGGTGACGTCGGGTGTAGTACTGATTACGGAGCAGGAGCAAGCCGACACGGCGGCCGCGTTCAGTGCGAGCACGCTGGGCGCGATCAGCCTATCGGCGCCGGCTACAGTTCCGAGCGACCATGTGCACGGCGAGTGGAAAGTAGACAGCTCTAGTAATCTGTACGCGAGAGCGGGGATCGCGGGAACTTCGCTAGACATGTGGGTGGACGGCTGGCGCGATCCGGCGATAGCACCTTGACGCCGGGGGATGAGCAAGGGGGGAGCATGGCAGGGGAAGGGGAACGACTGGCGCGAATGGAGACGACGCTTGACCACATGGGCGACTCGCTAAAGGACGTGGCCAAGCATCTGGATCGTAGCAGCACTATGGCGGGGGAGTTCCGAGTAGAGGTATCGAACGCACTCACCGAGATAAAGACGAAGTTCGAGGGGCATGAGGAAGAGGACGAACGGCGGTTCAGTGACGCGGGGAAGCAGACCGATGCACTGGCTAAAACGCTTGGCGAGCTGATGTCAAGCCGCGTAGCGCTGGGCGCCGGGGGTGCCGGTGGTCTGGTTGCACTGGCTGCAGTGATAGACAGGATCTTCGGCATTCTGCCGGGGTAGCAGAGGGGGACATATGGACAAGTGGCATCAAGGCAAGAAGACGAAAGCGACGCTCGCGCTCGCGGCACTCGTTGGGGTTCTGTGGGGGCTCGGATGGATCGACGGAGCGCAGGCTGAGCCGATGCTCACGCTGCTCGGCTTCACTGCGGTGGGCACGATGGCGGCGAAGGTCACGCGCACGGCAGCGGCTCGCGTGGCGGTTGTGTGTATGCTCGGACTGGGCGTCTCGGCGGCGCCCGCAAGCGCCGCTCCACAGCTCGATCTGCTCGGGCTGTTCAACCTGGGGTTCGATGAGATCTCGATCGGCAACCCAGAGTGGGGCGCCGGTCTCGGCATCCGCCGCAAGCCCGGCACGCTGATCACGATCGATGCGGAACCGACGGGCATTGATCTGCTCAAGCCGCTGTGCAAGACGCCGTGGGTCAAGGACCGCGTTACGTTCTTGTGCGCGGGGGATGAGTTGGCCGGCCTCTAGAATAAATCCCAGTCGGACTCATTCTCGGCCGGCCACTGATCGGCCGCGCTGATATGGCCGTGCTCCTCGTGCGCGACGGGCTCGAGGTGGTACGCGTTACAGCATCCGCGGTTCCGGCACTCGCGAATGTGGTCGAGGTCGCATCCGTCGGGGATCGGGCCGCGCACGATCACATACGCGTAGCGGTGCGCCCGTACGCGGCCGCTCGGTACGCCCGGAAAATCCCACGCCACGAACCGCCCGTAGCCGAACGTGCGAGTCCCGGTGAACTCGATACACGCGGACCCTGCGACCGGGCGCAGCTTCGACAGGAAGCGCGCCACGATCACAGGGTGGTCCCACGGTAGGCGGGGGAGGGGCATTGCTAGCGGGGCGTGTGGTACAGCACGTAGCCGAGCAGGGCGCCAACCAAAACAGATATCACGAGTACTGCACAGTACAACATCACGATCCCCCTTTCTCTTCCGGCTTCGACTCGGTGTGGATCGCGAGGCACGCCGGACAAGTGGCGACCGTTGGGCCCCACCGAACGCCGTGAACACATGTGTCTGTTGAGCGTGGGCCCGCCTGCATGAGCGCAGCCTGCTCGATCTGATCGGCCTCGGCTGCGTACGCGCGACCGCGGGCTATTGTCCCCGTGCCGGTGCGCATCTCGGCCGCCGCTTTGCGAAGCGCAGTCAACGCCTGCCGCAGATGAGGGCTGAGCGTGGGCTTGGGTGCGGGGTCGCGGGGTCGCCAGTAGTCGTCATGCAGCTGACCCAGCATCTCCTGTAGCCACTCCCGGACTACAGGGTCACACTTCTCCGTAGCATCGCGTAGATCCCCCGTGCCGTAGCGCGCAGCATACCGGCGCACGAAGTCGGCAGGTGTATAAGCGCCTTGTCTCTCGATGGCCTCATACCGAGCAGAGTGCAGGTGTCTGGCGATCAGGATGAGGTAGTCTTGGGTTTGCATTGCGGTGGTGGGCATGTCAGTTCTCCTCGTGGTGGGTTGGGTGGCTAGCGCCTATCCCGGATCAGGGCTAAGGCAGTCTTTGCCACCCACTGATCCCGTGCGATCAGATCGGCGTCACGCCGCGGTAATCCGTTCTCAGCAACCCACACCGCGGAGAGTATTTCCCGGTCAGATCGGATCAGGATGAGACGGCCAAAGGGGTCAACTCGGGTTGCTGCGGTCATCGCGTGTTTCTCCTCGTTCTGGGTTGATGTCCCTATAATACCCGTATCGGAGAGAGGTGCAAGAACTTTATCGATTATTTTCAGCCCCCGAAGAGACGCTCAGCGGAGTGCCAGCCGCACGAAGCGGCGAAAGCGATATTCCACGCCACCACTAGTGGCATGGTCACGGAGCGGATTGCTTTCAACAGATCAACCAGCATATCAGTCCTTCCTGTACCGGATGCCACGCCAGCCACCCGTGGCCCTGATTGGCCAGTCAGCACACCACGGCTCCCCTGCGCTGAGCAGCCGCTCCACCTCCTCGATCGACCCGCTGCCCACCCTCACCTCCACGTTGACCTCATCATGTGTGTGCAGCACCACCGGGTAACCGGCCGCCTCGACCCGCAGCATACCGCCCGCAAATATGTCGCGGGCCGTTGCCTGCACGATATTCTCGAAGGTTTTGGCGCCGCGGGTGTCAACGCGCACCCACGCCGTTTGGTGCTTCGGCGTCAGGTAGCTGAGTATCCGCTTCGCTTTGCCATACCAAATCCCGTCGCGTACGCGGGGGGCTCGGTACGGGATGCAGCGACCCGACAGCAGCCGGCAGTACAGCACGTCATCGCGTACAAAGAACACGTGGCCTCGCACAGTGTGTTCGCTGCCCGGTTGGTCGACTGCTGCTATTGCTGCGTCTTCCAGCGCGTACCAGAAGTTGATGATGGAGGGAGACTCGCGACGCCACGCCTTGACGCCTTCCTCGATCTCAGCGTCAACCATCCACTCGTCGGCGCCAAAGTTCTTCCACGCGTCTACCCAGCCTCCGAATCCACTGTTGTGGACGATCAGGTGACCCGAGTCGGTTTTAATCGTGAATCGGTTCCGTGGCCCCGCATGTGCAATGTCGTAGACGGTGTCGCAGCGTGTCAAGTTCTTTCTGCATCGCGCCGACACTTCGTTTGTTGAGCATGTTCTCACGTCGGGTGACGAACCGGATGTTCCCAGCTTCGTAATTTCCGTTGACGTCGATGCGGTCCATCTCGAGTTCTGGGCAGTCCCAGCCTTCCAGGGTGCGGACGTGCGCCAAGAATGGCTTCTTACTATCGCGCCACGCTTGGCACACTTCGATGCCTCTGCCGCCGTAGTTTCGGAACATTTTATTCCGCTCGTTATGGCAGCGGCCAACTGCAGCAGCGAGGCGGTTACATAGGCGACGACGGTGGTCGTCTTCAGGCATAATGTCCGCATGACCCCAAAACATCTTGACGCCTTTAGCCGTTTTGCGTTTTGCGCAAACAGTGCAGCGGGTGCTCTTACTGCGCCGAAGGTTTGAGAAGCTGACTGCGTGTTCTGTCGCCCCACATGAGCACTGCACGATGATGAAGCGCTCACGCGAGCGGCACTCTGTACGGATAACGGTAAGTTCTCCGAACCGTACTCCAGGGCGCGGGTCAGGAAATTTCTGTTTGAAACGAGTTCGCTTGCCACCTTCCAAGAATGCCGCAAGCTGATCGGATGATCCGGGGTCACTCGCGTACCATCCAGGTCGATCACGTCCCGCTCGCCCTTGTTGATCACACCCGCGTGTTCTACCCATTCGATTCCGTCCCATAATTCGTCGCCCAGTTGAACATCTGCGATTCGAGTGTAGCCCCGATTCGTGAGCACCAAAGTCTCTGCAGTAAAGCAAGCAAGCTCCGCGACCTTGCCTTTCTTTCGTAGAGGGTGGTGCATGCCGGTCTCACGCTTGTGCCGTGCGAACTCCTCGAAGGGGACACCGCTCGACTTGCTAGCAGACATCTCGTAGATCTTGCCGTGCGTACGGAACACCTCCATGCGCCACTCTTCGCCCGCAAGGAATGCAGCCACCACGGCTTCGATGCTGTCGAGATCCGCGCTGATCAGCTCGTTACCGGGCGCGGCTCGCAGAAACGATCGGAGGCACCCGGCAATCGCCGTGAGCGCGTCGCCCCATAGCAGCTCAACCGTATCGAGATCCCCCGACATGATCGCGGGCAGACACGCCTCGGCGGCATCGATGCCCCACTCAGCGGGCCGGCTACCGTGCGTAAAGCAACTCGGGCAGAACCACAACCCCGACCAGCGCACCGCGTCGCAGCTCGTGCAGCGTACGACATCGGGACCACCGGCCGGCAAGTTCTGTGGCTGCGCGCCGCCGCCGGCCCACCGCCACGTACGGCACGCGCCCGCGTACGTGTAGAGCCCGCGGATACGGTCATCTATCTCGCTCATCTCGAAGAGCATTGACGCCGTCTTGGTCACACTCTTGGACCCCATGACAACGCGAATGTCGAGCACGCGGCGAACGTCCGGCGGTAAGTCGGCACGGGCGAGCAGGACCGGGAGCGAGTCCTTCGTGATCCCGTCGGGCGTTGCTACCCCGCGCGTAGCTAGCCACGCCTTCATCGCATCGAGCTCGTCGGCCGTGCCTACTGCGCCGCCGGTGATCTGTGATAGCTCTGCGTGATAGCGTTTGGCTGCCTGTGCTATTATGCGGCGGGCCGCTAGCACTGCAGCCCGATCGCAGTACACGCCGCGGGCGTTGATGCGTTGATCGGCTAGAAACACCTCGGTCTCGAACGGCGACAGATCTGCGAGTCGCGCCGATACGTCATCTTCCGCAGCGATGTCGTCCAAGCAGTAGCTGTACAACCGCGCGAAGTCGTCGGGTGCGTCGGCCGGCGCGTAGCGCAGCCGCTTGTCCTTCTTGGTCGGGCTGCGCGGCTTGCTCACCTTGAGCATTACCCGGTGGCCCTCGGGGTCTTTACGGGCCGCGGTTTGGAGTGCCGCCGCGCATGCCTCGAGCTTTCGCGGGAGTGTGGCCGAGCCCGCCTTGGCTGCCGTGTCTCGTATCTGCTCGATCGGAAGCGGGGGCCACCCCATGCGCGGAACACAGATGTTCACCCACACGCAGAATTCGAAGAACGAGTTAACCGCTTCGACGAGTCCACCCCGGGTAATGTGTTCGAACAGCTCCACAGGGGGTGGGTCGCCTGGGTGCCACAGCCTGCGGCCCAGCCCATCCTTGAGATCGTAGGCAAGGCAGAGCACCTCGGCGCTTGGATGCTCGGTGTAACGCCACGCCCCCACGCCTTTGATGCCGGGCTTGCCTTTCTTGAGCGGCTGCCACTTGCCGAGCTGCGGGTGCCACACGTAGCCGGCTTCGCTGTACGTCTCGAAGTCGATCGACGCGAGCACGGTTGACACGCCGAGACCGGCGGGTAGCTGCTGGCCGTAGAGGTAGAACGCACAGGGGGTGACAGCCGTCACCCGTAGTAGACGCGCAGCAGAGACGTACCGGTCAGCGACAACACCCCCACGAGGTAACCCCGCCAGAACGCGCGCCTCTTCGCCTTTCGGTGGTGCTCCTCAAGGTAGTGCCAGTTGGCAACGGGCGTGATGCGCACTCGTTTATCCGTTGACTCTTCACGTTCATCGAGTCGAGTGATCTCGGGTAGATCGCTATAGCCCATACTATTTCCCCGGTGCTGCGGGGAGCGGCATCCAGTGCGACACCTCGATAGGTATGTCGTTCCTACCTTCCCAACTGTGCATATCCATCTGAGTCTCGGGCACGAACCAACCGGTAGTGACCAGCGCACTCCATGAACGCTTATCTGTTCGGCCCGCCAGTCGGAACACGATGTACCAATCCTCGGCATCGGGTAGCCGCTCGTTCGAGTTGATCCAGTCCATGTGGTTACTCCTTGTGCACCGGGGGCGGCGGGCCGCCGGGGGATACCCGACGACCCATCACCGACAGCTCTATGCTGCTCGGCTATCCACCCCCGGCCGCTGCTAAGCGGGCAATGCGTTCGCTCCGTCAGCGCAGCGTTGCTCGTGTGTCAGAACGGAATGCCGGACGCGGCCGGTGGGTAGGGCAGCCCCGTTGCCGGATTGATCACTGGCGCCTCAGCCACCGGCCATTGACCGGGCACCGGCACCGGCCCGGGTGCGGCAGTCTGCCCCGGCTGCAGGAACCCCGGAGCGGGGGCCACTGCGGGTCCCGCGGGTACGCCGGGTACCATGACCCCAGGCGCCGCAGGAGGCCCTGCAACAGGTGTGGCCGGCTGAGGGGCCACCACGGGAGGCGCAACGGCCCCCGGCATGGGAGGCGCGGCCACAGGGGGTGCGGCGACCGGTTGCGCGTACTGCGGCTGCGCAGGCAGGGGGGCAGGGGCGGGAACCCCCGGCGGCCCCATGGCAGGCTGCCCGTAGGGGGTGGGTACGGCCCCCGGTGCCCCCCAACCTACGGGCACGGGCTGCGCGCCCGGCGGGAGGGCTCCGCGGTTTGCGAAGGTCGCAGCCGGATCGGCGCCCGTTTGAATCTCGGCGCCGATGGCGGCAAGCATGATCTGCTCCGGGTTCATGTAGACGCCCGGCTTTGATCCTGGGCCGGTCTGCCCGTTGCCGCTCACCCCGAGGCCAACCTGCACGAAGTCGCCCCGCTTGATCGCTTTCGTGTTGACGATCTGTTGCGGCTGCGGCTGGTTGTCGTACACGCGGGGCGCGTAGCCCCCCTGGCATTTTAGAATCCAGCAGCCGGCGTACCCCTCGCGACCGGCGTACAGCGGTCCGTCACCGTCGGCGGCCTTCCACGAGAAATCGGGCAAGTTCCATTCACCCCCCGGAAAGTCGAATTGCCCTTTTGCGCTGATCTGTGACCACATCTGGTCCCACTCGGGGCCCTTCGGAATTGCGATGCCGATATACCATACTGTTTTCGGTTCGTTCTGGCGGTTGACGAGCGGCCGCCCCTGCTGGTCCTTGGTCTGCCCCTCAAAACAGTTGCCCTGTACGAGTCGGCCGACCGGGGTCGTGAGATAAAGCGTCTCAGCCATTACGGAATACCTTCCTTGCTTCGTCGGGATCGATGCAAACGAGTTTCGCTGCGCCCTCCCGACGTTCTGTGAATAGGTCGATCATTTCGCGCGGGACGCCCCGCACCTCTGCTTGCTGCGGAGTTACCGGCTTTGCAGGCGTCGCGAGATCGACGCCCGACAGTAGGCCGAACGCGATTGTCTCCTCCGGGCTGCCGTGCGTCCACGATCGGTTGCTGAGTGATCGACGTTCCGCGTAGCCGGGCACGGGTGAACCGGCCCTGATACGGGCAATCGCCAAGCCCTCGAGCGCATCTTCTCGCGCGGTAAGTTGCTCCTTTGCTCGCCTGAGCAATTGCAACTCCCAAGCGATCTGACGCTCATCGATCTCAACTGTGGTTGCCGTAGCGCTCGCGTCCATTGCCGCAAAACCTGCCGCCTGCAACGCCGGGCAGTGCGCCGCAGCTTTGCATTTGTAGCAGTGGCCGCCGGCACGCAGCGGCGGGTTCGGACCGCGCGCCAGCGCTGCAGCTTCAACCACTCGGTCGGCATAGGCGAGGAGTTGCTCACGGTCTAGCCTCCACACCTTCACAGGGTTACCGATTGCGCGGCCCCGCGGCTGCACGATCACGAGGTCAATCGTCTGTGTTTCTGGCCGCAGCATGCCCATGCCGTAGATAACGAGCTGCCAGTTCTCGAATGCAGACACGGGGCGGTAGCCGAACTTGCCATCCGCCACAACGGCGTAGGTCACGTCCGGCGACTGCCAAGTGAGATCCGCGCGGCCGCTCAGCTCCTGCACCCATTGGAACGCACTGAGCTTGTGTTCCCACAACATCGCGTGCAAATCTGTGTGGACGTAGCGCCACACGGCCTCGAGATACGTCGTGGCGTGCTCCACGAACTCGTCCGTGATGATCAGTCCGTTCTCAGGGCACTTCGCGCCGAGTAGATTACGCAGTTCGATCGCGGGGAAATCGTTCCGCGGCGACCACGATATGAGCACTTGCTCGGCCGCCCAGTGGATCGCCTTCCCCTCCTCGGTAATCGGGTGAGTTTCCGATCGAGGGAACGGCGCTTCCATCTGGACGCTGCCGGGGCACGGAACCCACCGATTCGCACCGGAGGGGTTCAGCTTCAGCACTGGACGCCTCGCTGCTGCCCCGCGGCCTGCAGTCCCGCGTACACGACGGGTGCCTTCTCGGGCTGTGCGATCAGATCGTTCGACGTCTGCAACCCGGCCGCGATCATGACGGCGTTGATTGCTGTCCCCATCTCAGCCATTGCAGCCTCACCGCTATTGCCGGCAGCCGCAAGCAACGTCGACGCGAGTGAGATCGTCTCGGCCACGGTGGGCCCGATCGGATCGGGCGGCAGTGCGGGCTGCGTGGGGGCCACGGGTGCGGCGGCCCACGGCAACCCCGACGGTCCCGGCTGCGCCGCCTCGATCTGTGCAGCCAAAGTCTTATCGACGTTGCGCTTGTACCGCCACGAACCGTCAGCCACCTTCGTCTGCGCTTTCGTGTGGATTCGCTCGTCCCAGGCGCGTCCGTGCACATCGGTGCCGGGGGCAGCCCCACCGAGGCCGGCGGGCGCCGGCGGGCCGGGAGGTGCCGGGGCAGGCGTCGGGGGCGCAGGAGGTGCCGGGGGTGTCGGCGCAGCACCGGCCGCGAGCGGGTCGGGTGAGTCGGCGCCGGAGATCACTTCGACGTCCTCACCGGCGAAGAGCACTCCGGGGGGTGGAACCAGCGCCACCGTGGTACTCGGGCTCACAGCTACCAGAGGTGCAGGGGCGACCGCCAGTGGGGTGTGGGGTGCTACGAACTCTATGTTGCCGGCGTTCTCCAGACCGGCCGGTGTGAACTCCGGCATTGCCTGCACCACCTTCGGTCCGTTCAACCGGTCGTCCAGCAATGCAACGTGCTCAGCGACACTGTGTAGATCCGGTCCCACGATTTCGATCTTGTAGCCCATTGTATTTTTCTCCTCCCGGGGTTGTTTGGGTTGCCGGGTCTGAGCGCGCAGGCTACACCATGGCAAGAGCAATGCAAGTTAATTTACTAACGGATTGACAAAATGACTAAAAAGCAAGTGGTCGACTTTTTCGGAGGGACGCACGAGCACGTCGCGATTGCGCTGGGCATCGGGGCGAGCGCTGTGCAAGCGTGGCCGGACAAGCTGACGCCCCTGCTCGCCGACCGGGCGATGGGTGCAGCCGTCCGTACGAAAGGAGTAGACGCCGCGGTGAAAGCATTCCCAAGTCACACAGCCCCTTAGCTGTGCCCACACTCCGGCCCTATCAAGCCCGGTTGTATGCGGATATAGCTACCGCTTGGGCTAATGGAATCCAAAACGTGCTCGCCGTCGCACCGACGGGCTCGGGCAAGACGGTTATATTCTCCGAGGTGATTGCGAATCACGTCGGCGCCGCGTGTGTGATCGCGCACCGGCAAGAACTCGTCTCACAAATCTCGATCAGTCTCACGCACGCGGGCGTCCGCCATACGATCATCGCGCCGCGCAAAGTCGTCAAGATTATCTGCCGGATGCAAGTCGATGAGTGCGGCGTCTGCCTGTACGACCCGTCCGCGTCGGTCGCAGTCGCGGGTGTCGACACACTCGTGCGGCGCGGGCCGCGGCTCAACGGGTGGCGCGAGCAAGTAACCCTGTGGGTGCAGGACGAAGCGCACCACTTACTGCGCGAGAACAAGTGGGGCACCGCGGTTGAGTTGTTCCCTAACGCGCGGGGGTTAGGCGTTACTGCTACGCCGTGCCGTGCGGATGGTAAGGGCCTCGGGCGTGACGCTGACGGCGTGTTCGATCTGATGATCAACGGCCCGTCGATGCGGGATCTGATCGGCGAAGGGTTTCTCACCGACTACACTATTTTCTCTCCGGGCTCTGATGTGGATACCAGTGCAGTGGCGATCTCAGATACCACAGGGGATTTTAACAAGTATCAACTGCGCGCAGCGGTTCGTAAGTCGCATCTAGTAGGCGGCGTCGTCGATCACTACATAAAGCACGCGGGCGGGCTGCGTGGCGTCACGTTCGCAACCGATGTCGAGACGTGTCACGAGTTAGCCGCCGAGTACATCCGTAAGGGTGTACCGGCTGCAGCGGTATCGGCCAAAACACCCGAGGACACACGTAATAGCCTCGTGCAACGCTTCCGCCGTGGTGAGCTGCTGCAGCTGGTGAACGTGGATCTGTTCGGCGAGGGGTTTGATCTGCCGGCCATATGCTGCGTATCGTTCGCCCGGCCCACCCACAGTTACTCAGTGTTTACGCAGCAATTTGGCCGGGCGCTGCGGTTGACGGACGGTAAGCACCGGGCAATTATCATCGATCACGTGGACAACGTCGTGAGGCATCACGGACCGCCCGATTTGCCGCGCCCGTGGACACTGGACCGGCGGGAGCGGTCGGCGCGGGGCGCCCGTGACCCGGACATTGTCCCGCAGAAGGTTTGCATCTGGTGTACGCAGCCGTTCGAAGCCGTGTACAAGCTGTGTCCACATTGTGGCGAAGCTAACGAGCCCGGCCGCCGCGATGGCCCCGAGTTTGTCGAGGGTGATCTGATCGAGCTGGACGCGGCCACGATTGCGGCCATGCGGCAGAACATCGAGCAGGTAGACGAGACGCCCGAGGCGTTGTTCCAGCGGCTCACCGCGCAGGGGTTGCCGGGCTATATGGCGGCCGGGCAGCGTAACCGGCGGACGGAGCTGCACGCAGCACAAGGCAACCTGCGGCAACTGCTCGCGCTGTACGGGGGGTTGCAGCACTCCCGGGGACGCAACGACTCCGAGGCGCAGCGGCGGTTCTACTTCCGGTACGGGGTGGATGTGATGACGGCGCAAAGCTACTCGCGCAAGGACGCGGAGCAGCTGGCGTGCAAACTGATAGACGACATATCAAGGGGGGCGGCATGATGGACGAGGCGCGGGACGTACTACTTATTAGGATCGGAGTAGCGCTGGCGGTGCTGTTTTGCGAACCCGCCGACAACCCGGTGGCTGTGGGGCTTCTCGATGCTGTAAAGGACCTCGAGAAGGCGATGAAAGACGCTGCAGCTGTGGGGCCCTCATGAACGCGCTAAACGACTGGGCGAGGCGCCACGCCATAAGCCCGACGGCTTGGGCAGAACTGAGGGCACTACTCGACGAAGCGCCAGCGCTCGTTGCGCCGCATCCAGGTGATAAGAGCGAGGGGGCGTCGCAGTCGGAGATACGCCTAGACGCCCCGCGCGTAGGCTGCGCACTGTGGCGTAACAATGTGGGCGTCGCGTTCGATCGCGACATGGTGCCGATCCGGTTCGGGCTGGCGAACGATAGCAAGCGGCTGAACGAGAACGTCAAGTCGAGCGATCTGATAGGCGTCTGCCCTGTGGTGATCACACAGTGGCACATCGGACGCACGTTGGGTGTGTTCACCGCTGTCGAGTGCAAGCGGCTTGACTGGCGGTGGCATGCTACGAAGCGGGAAACAGCGCAGCAGCGTTTCCACAATATCGTGCGCGCGGCCGGGGGTTACGCAGGCTTCGCCCGCAGTGCCCGCGAGTTTCGCGACATCATCACACCTAACGCGGTGAGTGTCGGATGATCCCCGACGAGCTACCGCCCGCGCTTGCCGCATTCGCCGCATACCCACAGTTCATCGTTTGGAAGTTTGTACCGCAGCCCGAGGGTGTCAAAGACAAGAAAGTTCCAATCGATCCAGGCACGGGTGCTGCGTGCAACCCACACGACGCGTCGAACCAGTTCACGTTCAATGACGCGCGGGACAACGCGCGGTCGCTCGGGTTGAACGTTGGGTTCGCCTTCAACGCCGTTGACCCGTTTTTCTTTGTCGATGTGGACAACGCGTTGCGTGACGGGCAGTGGTCCGATGTGGCCCAGTGGGTGTTCGCCTCGTTCCCGGGCGCCGCGTTCGAGGTGTCGGCCTCGGGTAAGGGTTTTCATCTGTTCGGTCGGTACGAGGGGGCATTCCCCGAGCACGGCAAGCGACGCGACGACATCGGGCTGGAGTTCTACGATACGGTGCGGTTCGTCGCATTCACATTCGACTCGATGCAGGGCGACGGGAACTTACCGTTCAACGGGTACGTTGAGCAATTCACCGCGGCTGCGTTCCCCCCAAAACCCACTGCCGAGCTCGGTGAGTGGGTGGAGGCCGGGCCGGTGCCGGCCGCCCGTCCTATCACAGACGACTCGAAGCTAATCGCACGGATGTGCGCGCCGACGCTGCGACTCGGGAACAAGGCGCAGTTTGCAGACTTCTGGAGTGCCGACGTGGATCGGCTGGCCGCGGCGTTCCCCCGGCAGTCCGAAGAGAAGGAATTCGACGGGCAGTCGGCCGATCTGTCGATGGCCTCGATACTCGCGTTCTGGACCGGAAAGGATCTCGCGCGCATTGAACGGCTCATGCGTGCCTCAGGTTTCTACGCGCTCCGCGCGTGGAAGTGGGACCCGCGGCCCGACTACCTGCAAAAAACTATCCTGATGGCGTGCGCGAGTTGCACAGGGGTGTACGGGGCAGAGTCCGCGCCGACTGCAGCCGAGGCCGCGCCGCGAGTCGCCGCACCCACGGTTGGGTACGCGCTCATTGCGGCCGATCGGTTCCCAGAGTTCTTCTCCGGCTGCACGTACGTGATCGGCCGCAACCGTGTGCTGATGCCGAACGGTGAGTTTCTTGGTAGCGAAGCGTTCCGCGCGCATATGGGCGGGCGGAAATTCGCGATGGAAATGGATTGCTCAGATGACACAGACAACGCGTACAAGGCGTTCACCGAGTCAAGAGCGTGGCCCACGGCGCGGCCGCAAGTGTGGTCGACAACGTTTAAACCGCAGGACCCGCCGGGCTCGAGGTACAACGCGCGAGGTGAGATTGATCTCACCGGTACAGGCGCCGTAAACACATATGTGACGCCGCTCGATGTCGTCAGTACCCCCGGTGACGTGACGCCCTTCCTTGACTTACTGTCCCGGCAGCTCCCCGATGCGCGCGACTTCCAAATACTCCTATCGTGGATGGCTGCGATCATTCAGTACCCGGGGTGTAAATTCCAGTGGGCCCCCGTGATGCAGGGCGTACCGGGAAACGGCAAAACCTTCTTAGCCGTGATGCTCGCGCGGGCTGTCGGTGCACAGTACGTGCACACGCCGAACTCAGGGGACCTCGACAACAAATTTAACGCGTGGATCGAAAGCAAAATACTGATCATCGCTGATGATGGCGACATGAAAAAACAAGGCATCATAGAGCGGCTAACCCCTATGATCACGAACCCGCGGATCGAAATCCAAGGCAAAGGCGGAAACCAATACACGGGGGAGAACTGTGCAAACTTTATTTTTATCATGAATGACAAGGACATGATACGCAAGACACGCGACGACCGGCGGTTCGCGATCTTCCACACTGCACAGCAGTCTACCGACGATTTAATCCGTGACGGAATGGACGCGGCCTACTTCGTGCAGCTCGATCGGTGGTTTAAGGCGGGTGGCTTCGCGCACATCACCCACTACCTGCAGAACTACCAGATAGCCGAGGAGTTCAACCCGACCACACTTGCGCAGCGTGCACCGATGACCAGCTCGACACAGTCTGCTATCGAGGAGAGCCGCAACACGCTCGAGCAGACCATCCAAGAGGCGATCGAGCAGGGCGCCCGGGGCTTTATGGGCGGATGGGTGTCGAGCAAGTGGCTCAGCCTGCGACTCGAGCGGCACAAGCGTAGCGGGCCCAGGGCTAACGCAAAGGCGCTCAAGGCCGTCGGATACGTGCCGCACCCCTCATTACACGGAGGGCGGTCACCGGTGGCCATTGCTTGCGACGAGGGGACAAAGTCGCGACTCTACGTCAAGGCGGATTCGATCCAGTCCAATATCGACGGGCCGCAAGTGGTCGAGGCCTACATTCGAGCGCAGAACGCAACGGCGCCAGCGACGGGGAGCGCACTCCATGGATCTTGAGCTTTGGAGGTACAACGGGGGGACTGACGCAACACTCGGGTTCCTAATGGTTGCGCGCGTAGCTTCGTGGCAGTTCGCGTGCTTTACGTGTGAGGACGAGCACCGTGCACAGAAGGTGCACGGGGAGACGCGCATTCCGGCCGGCCGGTATCAGATCAAGCTACGGACCGAGGGAGGCAGGCACGCACGCTACAAGACAGCGTTCCCGCTGAGCCACGTCGGCATGCTGTGGCTGCAAGACGTGCCGGGCTTCGAGTGGGTCTATATCCACATTGGGAACGACGACGACGATACGCTCGGGTGCATCCTAGTCGGTGAGGATCGGAACGAGACGCTGCGGAACGTCCAGCGGTCTCGGACGGCCTACAGCAGGATCTATCGGGAGATTGCCGCGGCGGTTGAGCGGGAAGGCGTGTGGATCACGGTGCGCGATCTGGACCGGCCGCAGCTGCCTCACCCGTAGACACACAATAGCCCCCGGCGCGCACAGGGTGGATAAGGGGAGCGCGCGTCGGGGGCTACCTTACGGGGATGTGTGTAGCCGCTTTCTTACCATTTCGTGCAGCTCTCCGCCTCGGGAACGGTGGTATTTCTCGCACCGCTTGGTGAGTGCCGCGCTTTCATCGTCGGTCAAGAACACTACGATTCGGTTCAACCGTAGTCCGTCCGTGGTGTTCCCTACACCGCGGTTGGCCGGTACGTGGCCTTTCGGCCGCCCTACCCGGCCCTTTTTCTTTGCTGCCATCTGCTGCCCTCTCTATGGGTGTCGCTGGGTTTAGGTTTGGTTCCGGGGTTTATCCGGCGGGCTCCACATTCTCTGGGAACCCCTTGACGTCCATCGGATTGGACTGCACCAGCTCGAGCCGCAGGATGTCGAAGCACCGATCTACTGACCGGCCGTCGTGCACCTCTGTTTGCGACGCTAGCCAGATCGTGTCACAGCCCGTCAGGTGTCGACTGTGCGTCGTGACGATGCCCTCGAATCCGGTGATCTCATCTTTGGCGAGGTCGCCGATCTGCAATTCGCTGCCGGGTATGTGTAGCTTCGTTCTCGTGTACATGTCTTTCCTCTCTTGGGTTTCGCGCCCGCCGGTATGGCGGCGCTAGGAGCCTACGTAGTCGTTACGCCGGATGAGCTGCACGAGCGTCCGGGGGATTGCCGCCTCATCGATCAGGACTCGGACGTTCCGATGGACACCCCAGTACGCACCCTCCGAGTGAAGGCTTCGGAACCGGATATCAAGATCGTCTTCGAGGATCATCACGTGCATGTGCTCATCTGGATCGATCAGTACCCGACGGTGCTGGCCAAGCTTACCCTCCAGGTCGATCAGACGGTCGAGAAGGCGCTTACAGTGGTGCTGACTCGCCCCGATGATCAGAACGCTCGTGCACCGGGGTTGTTGCAGCGCCGTCTTGAGCATCGCGTCTGTCTTACCCATGACACTCCACCGTGTGCCCCAAGGCCACTAGGACCCGGGCTAGCTGCCCGTCGTTGCCGATGATGAAATGGTATGGGGGCTCGATCTCGTCGAGGGTGTCTTCGAGTAGCCTACAGATCCGTTTCGCCAAGCCCGGCGCTTCGCTCGTTTGGATGTCGGATAAGCTGTCCGTATTGTGTATTAGGTGTAGCACCGACGCTTCGAGTGCAGCCGTGACGAATGCTTTGACAGCGGGGGACACGTCTGCACTACTCATGGTGTCCCTCCTGGGCTCGACGTTTCGGTTCTGAGATCCTCCCCGCGCTCGAAGGCGTCGGCCATCTTGTGGTAGGTGGCGGCGAGTTCTCGCATGGCGTCAGGGCAGACGGATCGGCCTGCAGAAAGCCCCGACGCATGCGCGTCCAGATCGACCGCAGCCTGGCGTAGCGCTGTGATGGCGTTGGGGAACTTGGCTAGGGCGCGGCCTACGGCATGTTTTGTCGAGCTTGCGATCCCCCGCCCCGATGCATCGAGGATCAAACAGGAGTCAGTATCGAAGCGCCACGGTGCGGGCGGCAGCTTCTCTCGGTTGCTGGGCTGCTGCTCGTTCAGCAGGGTTTCGATGACCTCGCGGCTTACGTGCGTCGAGTTCTCGGCGCTTAGCATCCTGCGTACCGCCTCTGCGGCTAGCTCTCGGTTATTCATGGTGGGGCTCCTCGCCGCGCTCGATCGAATCGGCGAGGGCGCGATGGGTGGTGGCGAGATCACGGAAAGGGTCTCCGGAGTTACGGCTCACGCACGCGATCGCGGCGGCGTCCAGGTCTGCCGCCGCTTCCCGCAGCTCTGCGAGTGCCTCCGGCAACCGTGCGACGGTGTGTGCGGTGCGCTCCGTTAGGACATGTGCGACGACACCTTGCTTTGAGTGCACTGTATGCCAGCCGTGCCGATCACCTGGCCACAGCGACACCAACCAAGGGGCAGGTGGTAGTGTGGGCGGTGCTTGGTTGCTCGGTTGCTGCTCGTTCAGCACCGCTTCGACGATACATGCGGCCCCTTTCGCTTGGCCCGGGTGCATCAACTTCTTGACGATCGCTTTGGCTAGCTCTCGGTTATTCATGGGGCTCCTTATTGGGTTCAATGCGTGTTGTCTGTCCGTTCGTGTCGATCCAAAGCAACCCAGCGTGATCCCACACATCCTCTTTGCAGATCATCCCGCAGTCGCCGCAGTGGTAGACGTTGAAAGCCCAATTGCCGCCGGGGTTATCGTCAGCGATCACCAGCGTCATGTCGGAACCGCACGTACACCGCATCTGTAGGGCTCCTTAGTAGGCGTCGTACAGATACAGCGCGGACCATACCGCTACAGCACTGACGACGAGGCATAGCAGTGTCATGAGGATGTCTAGCCGTCGGTCCTTCATCGGTTCTCCAATTCAGCCGCAGCCGTGTCGTACTCTCTGGCACCGGCGGGCATGCCGCACTCGCGGAGCCGTACCGCTGCGTCCTGTATCGCAGCCACAGCTAGCTCGGGCGTCACGTGCAGCTGCAGATAGTGCTCGATGATCTCTTCGGCACTCATCACGGCTGCTCGCTCAGGTATTCACGGAGTTTCGCCAACTGCCATTCTTGTTCGGCGTCCCCGGCGGCGGCCCTGGCGGCGTCCCCGGCGGCGTCCCCGGCGGCGTCCCTGGCGGCGGCCCCGGCGGCGGCCCTGGCGGCGACCCAGGCGGCGGCCCCGGCGGCGACCCAGGCGGCGTCCCCGGCGGCGACCCAGGCGGCGTCCCCGGCGGCGTCCCTGGCGGGGACCCAGGCGGCGTCCCCGGCGGCGTCCCCGGCGGCGTCCCCGGCGGCGTCTAGCTCCTCTGCGCTAGCTGCACCCTCGGCGAATCGTCGCACGACATCAAGCGTCGCCTTCGGCGTCCAGTCGCACCCATCGGGAGCCACCCACAAGTGAGCGACGTGCTCTGCGAAGTCTGCCGCGAGCAGCCGTACCTCACGTTCGGGGATCACTTCAGGGCGCAGCAAAACCCAAAATCGATCCGACATCAGTATGTCTAGGTCGAGCACCTCTAGCGGCGTCATGCTTTCTTGGCCGGCTACGATCACGTCAATCTCTTCCGTGGTGTAGCAAGGTTCCCAGCTGTTGAGCTGTGCTCTTGTGATATCCATTTGTCAGTCTCCTAAGGCGTCTCGATGCCGAATGCATCGCAGAGTTGCGCAACGCAGCGTTCGATTTCGGCTCGTGCGTGTGGGTTGGTCTCGTTGGTGACGTTGTGATGCCAGCGGTGCGCTAGTGCGGTGGCTTTCTGCTCTACGATCTCGTTCGCGTGCTCGTAGGCTACCGCCGCGGTCGTCTCGCACGAGCGGTCGTTAAAGGCTACTGCGTCGCGTAGTTCTTTCATCGGTGGGGCTCCTTGTGAGTGGCAGGGCTATAATACCCGTATCGGACAGAGGTGCAAGAACTTTATCGATTATCTCACGCAGGTGTGCCCCGCTCTCACTCCTCGATCCCCGTCTCACCGCCCCAGTCGAGCACTTGCCCGACGAGCTCGTGCAGGCTGCGAGGCTCGCTCAGATCCCGCGCGCCGTCGTCGCTGTCCTGGGGACTCTCGGGCACCCCGAGACCGCAGTCGTGGTCCGCGTGA
Organism: Planctomycetota bacterium; assembly: GCA_036479435.1. GTDB lineage: Bacteria > Planctomycetota > DRQF01 > JAZGFI01. The sequence continues at coordinate 42,967 of JAZGFI010000197.1, forward strand.
GTGGCCTCGGTGGGCAACCGATCGAGTCGCCGGCCCGTTCGTGCGTGCCACTCGGTGAACGTCTCCTGGGGTGGCTCAGGGCCTGGGAACGCGTCGGGCTCGTCCAGTAGCAGCGGGTGGTCTGTGGGCCCCCCGCTCGGCCCCACCACAGCTACGCCGGGCGTGCCGCCTACGCCGGCACGCATGCGCTCCGCGGTCTCTTCGCTGCCACACATGACGAGAAAACCGCCCGTCACACCGCAATCCTCACGCAACACCCGGGCCGCCTCCATGATGTCTGCGGCCAGCATGGCGGACGTCGCTCCGATGCGGTGCCCGCGTTCGGGCATCGGGCCGCGAGGTTGCAGCCGCCATGCGGCGGCCGTGCGTTCGCGGAAATCGCTGTCGCACTCACCGGGGGCGTGACGTAGCCCGAGTTCGATGGCCCACCGCTCGAGTTCGATATAACTCGTCGCCTGCGCGAGATCCGCCGCGCTCGCGGTGTACGAGACACAAGCGAGATCGATGCACTGCGGGCAGAAAGCGCCGGTCGCGCCGGCAGCCGGGTAGGGACAGGCGCGTGTCATGCAGTCAGCCACTACGAGTCCAGTTGATAGAGGATCGGGCCGCTGCGGGCCTTCTCGACCGCCTCGTCCATCAGCTCATCAACCCGCTCGGCCGAGAGCCCCGCTTGACGAGTACGGATGATCTGGTAGCGCTCCCACGCCAGCGCACACTGTGTGAACCGGTCGAGCGGCACGGCTACGCTGATCTCTTCGGGCGCGTCCATTGCCAGATAGTGCTTTGCGAGTAGTGCGGCCAGCTGCAGGGTGTCTGCGGGGTCGGCTGCATCCGGATACTCGAGCATGGCCTTAAGGGCTAGGGCTATCTGCTTGGTGCTCATCGGGTTATCTCCGTGTCGGTGGTAGCTTCAGCCAGTCGGCGGGTGCGCACTCGCTCGAATTGCCGGCGAAAGCGAGTCCGCTCGCTCCGTGTCGGCAGGTCAGCCTCGAACTGATCGGCGAGCGCGGCGAACGACTCGTTCTCGAATACGCTGGCTGGTAACTGCTCGATCAGGGGTTCGAGCTCGTCTAGTAGGGTTCGTTTGCTAGTCATTGCTGTGTGCCTCTCATTCTCACGTATCAGTGCAACGTTAGCCGCAACGAGCGCAGCCACACACTCTTGGGCGCTAGGGTGTGGGCAGTCGCCCGTGCCACACCCGGTCCACGTTTCGTCTACGGCGAGGGCGGCGGTTAGCTGCGCCTGTAGCGACGTGGCTTGCGATCGGTAATCCTCGGCCGACCCTTTCAAATGTTCGAAGTCTTCTTGCAGTCTTGAGTACGAGATGCGGAGGCACCTAACAACCTCTAGATTTTGGCCGATCCAGTTCAGCAGATGCTGGGCCGTCGATAGGCCGGGTGTGCCGGTGGCGCGTAGTGCCGTCGCTAGCTCACGCTGCAGCCGTTCGATTGCCTGCCTGTCGGCGGCCCGTCCGGTCTGTAGCCGCTCGATCTCGGCGCGGGGAAATGTGACTACCATTGTGCCACCTCTCTAGATGTGCAAATCGCATCCGACCGCCCAGCATTGGCCGGCCTTGTCGAGCATTTCCACGAACTGCTCACGCCACTCTCCCTCGCCTTTCTCATCGCTCGAGGTGCCAAACCAGCCCATCTCTCCTCGCTGGTTCCACCCTCCGCCGAGGTCTACGGCCGCGAAGGGGAGCCTCTTGTCGCCCTGGTGAACGAGCTTCTTCAGGGTCTCGGCGTCAATGATGTTGTTGGCAACCTCGTGGTGTTCAGCTCCGAAGTTGAACCCCGGCCGATGATCCCCCTGAAGCCAGCCGTCCCAGCGGCCACCCACCACCCACCAGTCCCACTGGGATTTCGGGTTGTAGGTGAGAACGCCGACCCCCTCGCACCAGCACTCTGGGTCGTCGCCGCCTTGCTCGCTCGACTTACAAACGCAGTCATACGGCGGAACCTCTAGATTTTCGTCATAGAGCGCAAGCGACTTTTCGATGTGAGCCTCGATTGCTGGATAGTTCTCCAGCTCGCGAGGTACCAGCACTACGCATGAGAAATGTGACATTGCACCTACTCCAACGGCTTGAGCTGACAGCCGACGACGATGTTGAGGTCTTGCACATCCACGGGGCCGTTGTTGTTGAGATCGGCGCGCAGTACCTCGGCCCAATTCTTGCGGGAGTAGCCGCGCCGTAGCGGGTCGGTGACGGGTGTGGCCGCGGGCAGCCCGAGGGCCGAGCGCACCGTCTCGTCACTGTAGGGCGCGTTCAGATCCGTATAAGCCATCATGCGCCCTGCGTCACTGTCGCCGTAGAGCACACCGTTTTGCCATATCAGCTGCGCCATCCAGTGTGCCCCGGGACCGAGTGACTTCTCTCGGACGGAGACGATAAATATCATCCCGTAATAGGCCGGCTGGATACCGAAAGGTTTGAAATGCCATAGGTTACTCTCCCGCCACAGCTGCGCAGGGTGGTCGAGGCTGTACGCCGTATACAACTCACTGGCATTTTCTGTCGGCCGCATTTGCCATGTAACAGCAACGTTTACTTGCTCCAGATACTCAGGCGGTATGCTCAACTCGAACGTGATCTCACCGTTCACGATCTGCAACGTCTCGGCCTTTGACTCACAGCTGCCCGAGTGGCCGAGGAAATTGCGAACTACCGCGTTGATGTCGGTCATTGCGACCACACCGTCGGGCACCACATCAGCACGTTCGCACTTCGAGTACAGGATCAGCGGCACGTCAGCTTGAAGGCGGAAATACTCAGAACACGTATGTGTCGGTACGATTTTGCCGTAAACGAGCGGCGGATCGGTGAGTGAGTTCTGTGCCACGGCGGCCGCGGGTAACGTGAGGACGAACAGTAGTAGCAGTAGGGCTTTCATGTGGTTCTCCTTTGGTGTGTGATGGGCCTCATCTCTTATAACTCCACATGACGTCACGCCCCGTGGTCGCTGTAGCCTTCCACCCGGGGCGCCGTGCGAACTCTACGACTTCGATCAGGGCAGGCAGTAGATCTATCGCCACGTCGGATAGGCAGTCGTCTTGGTGCGCCCCTGCGATCTGGTAGATGAGTGCGGTTGCCTGTGGACCGCGGATCATCACACAGTCACGGCCACGAGTCGGCTCTCCGCTGCTGTGCGGTCCGTCGTGGTGATCGGGGAGCACACAACCACCCTCTCTGTACTTGATCCACTGGTTGCAGGGGTATGTCTCGTCGGTGTTGCTCATCGCCACAGTCTCCTAAGCGCATCGTAAAGCAGCTTTTCCGCTAATCTGAGGTTGACATCACCTGCAACAGACGCCCCCTCTACGCCGCGCATGCGCGCCATGGCCTCCCGCATCGTGTCGCGCACAGCATCCAGCCGCTGCAGGTTGCACGCGTTGCAGTGCTCGGCGCAGCAGGGCGGGTCGTGCTGGCACTCGCGCAGATCGGCAGGCTCCAAGAGGGTGTGCGCTGAGCCGTCTTCCTCGTGTCCGAGGACTCCGGTGCACCGATATTCGTAGGCCAGGTGCTTGCAGCGGCTGACAGGCTGAGGCGACACTGCTGGCTGCGGCTCGCACACACTACACGTATCACGCGGGAACGTGTTGAGCGCTCCACACGTCGGGCACCTCCACGGATAACCCATATCAACCGTCCCTCCGTGCGTAAGGCTCCAATCGAAACCGCTCCTTTGGGTTGCCGCGTCTCCACCTCGACAGCGCTGTGCGACCCTCTGCACGTGTATCACAAGCCGTTGCCCAAGGGTGCCACGTGCCCCCGTCTAGCATCTCGACGACCCATAGCAGAGAGCAGTCGCGGGGCGGCCCTGCGTAAGCGGGTATGGCGCTACCCATTACTCGGATACTCCTTTACCGGTATGCCGGCCGCCACGCAACGGCGCATGCAGTCACGTGTGCCCTGGCTGTCGCCGATGGGGAAGGCTAGGCAGATGTCGGCGCCGGCGTCCACCATCAGCTGGTTACGCTTGGGGCCGGCGCTGCGGCCGTGGGTGGCCCAGTCGGCTGTGTACTGCTGGACGCTATATCCCGCGGCACCAGCGAATCGTGTTGCAATGCTGTCCGCGCCTGCGGCACCTCCAGTGATGATCGTGATTGGTCGGGTGATCGCTTCATCTGTGGTGACCGCGTCAGCGATCGCAACCATGATCGGGTGACCCCTGCGATAATGCCGACTGCCTGTCACGATGATTCGATAGGGCTCGCCTGACCGTATGGCGTTACTCACTCGGATCCTCCCCAGTCAGCAGCCCGTAGACGACCAGCACCGCGACGAGCGCAACGGAAATCGGGCCTAGTGCGATGGCTGCTACGCGCGCATGATTTAAAATGTCAGGGTTGTACGCGCCCGCTTCGTCTCCGCTCGTGATCGCCCACCCCATCAGGAGCACCCCGAGCGCGTAGATCAGCCCGCATATCGTGAAGTCTAGCCCTGTCATAGTGGGCACTCCTCGTGCGGGTGGTCGCTCATCAGCTCGTCGAAGCGTCTGGTAAACAGCCACCACGCTGGCCACGGGGGCCGCCCGCGCGAAATCTTCTCCGGGTACGGTTCCCAGGGTAGGCGGTAGAACTCCCACTCAGGCGCACACAGGTCGCGCCCCTCTGTGACGAGCGCGCGTCGGTCGGCCTCTTTGACGCTGGCCGGCGTCTCTTCGGACAGGCCGAAGCGAGCGTAGATAGCACGCTGCAGGGGCGTCTCTATCGCCTGATAGTCGGGTAGCCGCTGCTTGATGGGCTTCGGCACGTCAACGAGATACGCCTCACTAGCGTCGTGCAGCAGCCCATACAACGCATCCGCTTTGTCACACGCCAAAGACACGTATACCGAATGCTCGGCGATGCTGTAAAACTCCCTCGTGTGCCCGCCGAAACGGCACTGCATCGCTAAAGCGTGCGCGATGTCGTCGACGTCTATCTGATCGGGTTGTGGGTCGAGAAACTCAACGATCCGGCCCGATGCGGTCATGATAGTCGGCGCATGGTCATAGCTCGTCACTGTGGGCACCCCTCGTGCGGATGGTCGCCGACGGGCTCGTCGCACCCGGTGCACGTGCGGCGCGGGGGGCTGATCTCGATGCGCTGCGTGGGGCGTCGCATGCGCGCCTCGATACGCAATGCCACCCACACGTTCCACGCCGCCCCGAGGAGGCACAGCGCGATGAATACCCACAGTCCTACCTCAATTACCCACGGCATCACCGTTCTCCTCTCATAAAGGGCGCAAGGAAATCCTCCGCGGTACGCTCTTGCTTATACGCAGCCAACATAGCGGCGCGCATAGCCGGTATCGGGTCTGACCCCGATGGCCCCGGCTGCGACGCCTTCCACACCGTCACCCGTCGTGGCTCGGGGTTGCCGAGGTGCAGCGACAAGAGCGCGACGGCTGCACCCACACCTTTGATAAAGCGTCGTCTGCTGAGCATCACGGCAGCGCTCCATCAGAAACGAGTATAGTTACGATCAGAACTACGGTAATGCATAGCGACAGGGCGCACCCAACCTGTGATAGCCAAGCGCCCCAAAATTGGGCGTCGTTGTCCAGGGGATTAGACTTCAAACTCTCCTCGAACGCGTCCTCCGCTATGAGCGCCCAACAGCCGAACACCACGGTCAGTATCGCTGAGCCAGCTAACCACAGCATCACTCACCTCCCTTCTGTAGGAACTCACCGCAGCCCTCGTTGTGCCAGCGGTCGATGTGGTCGTGCGTCTTCCGGCAGACACCGACGCCGCCCGGCGGGTGCGTCTCGTACTGGTAGAGCCAGAAGTGACAGCCGCTACACGGGCCGAGCTGTGGGAGGTCGTGGACCTCACGGATCTCACCGGGCTTGTGGTGTAGCGCGACCGGGCCGGCGGCGTAGTCGTGGTCGCCTGCATGACCGACCGGGCGAGCGCAGCGGTACGTGGCGCCGGCTACTGCACGCGTCTCAGCACACTGCGTGGCGCCGGCTGCGAGCAGAGGCTTGCCGGGGTATGCGTGCTCAAGCTCCTTATGGTTGTCAACCTGCCGCATGCAGCGCACGTCTCGAGTCGGGTGGCGCAAGGTGCACTGTGTGTCACCGGGCATCACACACCTCCTGACGCTGCGTCTCGGGGGGGTCGCTCAGGGGGGAAGGCGATTAAAACCCCAATTAGCACAGCTGCCAAAACCGCACAGCCAATCACGAACGCGTCGAGTCCTCGGGATAGAGCGCGCAACTTCTCTTCTTCAGTGCACCACCGCAGCAGGGTGTCACGAGTCATCACTCATCTCCCTGCCGCTGTGTCTCGGCCTCGGTCAGCAGGCGCAGGGCGTCGCGGAACTCAGGGCCGGCGAACGCGGTCATGCGGGTCAGCTCGGTCTCGAGCCCTGCGGCAACAATCTTGGTTTGAGGTGTGCCCGTTGCGCGCGACATGATCCGGAGGCGCAATGCGAGCGGGGCGGGTAAGCGGACGTGGTCTGTGTTGTTCATGGGGGCACTATTGCACGTCTGCACACACAGTTCAACCCCTAAAATAGGAATCGCTACTTAGCGCCCGCGGGACGCTATAAACTACTGGGCCACTACTGGGCCACTACTGGGCCACACTACTGGGCCACCTACAACCCCCCGTTTCTATTACTCTTATTCTTTAAATGGCCCAGTGGCCCAGTAGTTGAGGGGGTCAGGGGCTGTGAGGGCTTAAATAGCGTACGGTAATTATGGAGCGTAAATAGGCGCCGTGTAGGATCAGAATGGGCAACTACTGGGCCACTGGGCCACTTGGGTTGTAACCATGTGGATATGCTCAGGAAAGAGTGGCCCAGTAGAAGTGGCCCAGTAGTTTGTCTCTCTGCTGGCGGAGCCTAAATAGGGAAATAGCGTATGCTCTACAAATGGCCTTTGTGACGATGGATGACAAGGATTTGAAGCGATTCGAACGGGATCTGAAGCAATTCCGGATCCGGGCGTACCCGTTCGCGACGAAAGACACGGTCAACCGCTCCGCGTTGATGGGGCAGAAGGAAGCTCGCAAGGAGATCGAGAAGCGGATGATCCTCCGCAACTCGCGCACGCTGGGGGGCATCCGGGTCGAGCTTGAGCGACGGCTGCAGGTGAACAAGCAGCACGCCGTAGTGGGGTCGATCGATCCGTGGATGGAAGGGCAGGAGTTTGGCCGCACGGATCGCAAGGGTGGCAAGGTGGGCGTCCCCATACCAACCGGTGCGGCTACGGGTGAGGGGGAGAACGTCCAGGTGAGACGCCGTCTCCCGACGCGAGCCAATGCGGTGCGCAACATTGAGCTGGACAAGCGCAAGAGGGGGCGGCGGTTCGGCAGGCGCGTGACCAACCGCAGGCAGAAGAACAAGCTTACCGTTATTCAAGCCATACGCACCAAGAGAAAGTACGCGTACATGGATCTCGGGTCGGTCAAGGGCATCTTCCGGATCACTGGGCGAGTCAGTCGTAGAGGGGGTGGGGTTACCGGTGTGCGAATCAAACGGGTGATCAATCTCTCGAACCGAACGGTCGTGATCCCTGCGAACCCGTGGCTCCGGCCAGCAGTGGACCGCGTGCAGAAGCGAATGCCCGGGATCTATCGCAAGGCGCTCAAGCAGCAGCTCATCAGGCATCGCCTATTTCGCCCTAAATAGCGACGGTGTTCTGTGTTATGAATACCGAGGGCTAGCGTGCTGCGCTACAGACTCAACGTGTTGACTCTCCCACTGCAGTGTAGCTCTAGCGCTATTTAACGGGTCCTGTAGCGCTCTGTAGCCGCCGAGGCATTTA
>JAZGFI010000198.1:0-53822 GCA_036479435.1 Planctomycetota bacterium
TCTTCCGCTTTAATCGACCGTGGAGGCGGCGAACCTAGGATTCTGCGTCCGGACTGTTAAAAGACGGCAGTTCCCAAAATCGGACGCACCGGCATGGACCCCCACGCACTTCAAGTTCTTGAATTCGACCGCATCCGCGAACTCGTCTCCGAACACTGCCGTTCGGAACTCGGTCGCGGTGTGGCGCGTGATTTGGTGCCCGAGCTGCACTTTGAACGCTTGGATTTGAGTCGCTGTCAGCTCGTCGAAGCGACCGCCTTGGAAGCCGCAGGCGATGGCTTACCTTTGGATGGCCTCGCGGATCTTCGCGGGCTCATCGATGGTGCACACGAGGCCAATCGAGCGCTCGAGCCGACGGAGCTGTTGGAAATCGCCAAGAGTCTTCGAATCGCCAAAAGTCTGCGCGACTTTTGTGAACTCAGGCGCGAACGCGCCCCCAAGCTCGCCGAACTGGCCGAGCGCTTCTTGAATCAGCTCAAGATCGTCGATGAAATCGAGGCGATCGTGGAATCGCCCGGTATTGTCGCCGACGGTGCCAGCCCCAAACTCAGGAAGGCTCGCAAAGCGCTGGAATCCGTGGAAGCGGAAGCGCGCGCCACCTTGGCGGCTTTTGCTGCGAAGAGCGACGTTCGGCCCGCCTTGCAGCACTACAACGTGACTATCCGAAACGGCCGTTTTGTGTTGGCGGTCAAAGAAGCCATGCGCGGCCGGGTTCCCGGCATCTTGCACGGTCACTCCCAAACGGGCGCTACGGTGTTTATCGAACCGAGTGAGATCGTCGAGCTGGCGACGCAGGCCAAAGACCTTCGCTTTGAGATCAGCCGCGAAGAGAGTCGATTGTTGTGGGAGCTCAGCCGTGTGCTGTTTGGCAAGCGAAATGACCTCGGCCACACGGCGAGCTTGTTGGCCTGGTTTGACTTCACTGCCGCCCGCGCCCGATTTGGCCGTCATTACAATTTTGCCGTTCCCGAGTTGGCTGCGGACGGAGTCCTGCGCCTTTTCGATGCGCGGCACCCCCTGCTTGAAGTCGCCATGGGGCGAGAAAAAGTCGTCCCGATCGACGTCAGGTTGCGCGAGGGATTTCGCATCCTGGTCATCACGGGGCCGAATACCGGCGGTAAGACGGTGACGCTGAAAACCATCGGACTCATCCAGTCGATGTTTCAAAGCGGCTTGCCCGTGCCGGTGGGGGATGGTTCCAGGCTTCCGGTTTTCGGGGGAATTTTTGCGGACATTGGTGACGAGCAGAGCCTTTCGCAAAGTTTGTCCACCTTCTCCGGTCATATAGCGAACATCGCCTCGATTCTTCGCGTCGCCGACAAAAAAACGCTCGTCTTGTTGGATGAGTTGGGCGCCGGAACCGATCCGGCCGAGGGAGCGGCGCTAGGGGAGGCCATTTTGGATGGCCTAAGAGATCAGCAGGCGACCTGCGTGGTGACGACTCACCTGGGATCTCTCAAGGACTACGCCTTTGCGCGGCCGGACGTCGAAAACGCCTCCGTCGAATTTGATCCGGCGACGATGCGCCCGACTTTTCGCCTGTTGATCGGTCAACCCGGAAACTCGAATGCCCTGGCGGTTGCGGAGCGTTTTGGCATCGGGGGCGGAATTATTGCGAAGGCGCAGTCGGTTCTGGACGAGGGCGAGGCACGGCACAAAGATCTCATCGATCAACTTCTTTTGAGCCGGCGCGACCTTGAACTCCAGCGCGATCGCAGCGACAAAACCCTGGTCCGCAGCAAAAATCTGGCAAAATCTAATGAGGAAAAAGCCCGCCACCTCGACAAACGCGAGGGCCGCCTGCAACGGGAGGCGGAGGCCACGGTCGAGGATGCCCTATCGGAGCTCACCCGCCGGGTCGAGCCCCATCTTCGGGCTTTATCAAATGTTCCTAAGCCCTTATTGGCGGACTACGAGGCGGTTCAGAGTCTTTTGCGGCAGGCGCGGAAACAAACCTCTTTGGCGGGGCGCCGCCGCGAGTGGATCAAGACGCTCAAAAAAGGTGATGAGGTTTGGGTGCCCCGCTTTGAGCAGGCCTGCCGGATTCGAAAATTCAACCGGAGTGAGGAAAAGGTGACGGTTATGGTCGGGGCGCTGACGATGGAGCTGGAATACGACGATCTTTCCTGGATGGGCGGGGAGCCGGCGTGATGCCCAATAAAACTATTAAGCCCTGTAAATTCAGTATCTTAGGGTTATTTTAGTCCTGCGTTGGTGGGCCCTGTCGGCCCGCGCGAGCGCAGCCTAAGTTGGGTCGCGAGCCGGCCCCGCTTGACATGTCCACTCAATTCCTGCGCCCTGGCCTTGATAGCGCCTTGGGGCAACATAAGATTCTGCCTCGCAACGGCGCTCGGGCTCGGTGCGCCAGCGTAGCTCAGTGGCAGAGCAGCGGTTTTGTAAACCGCAGGTCGTCGGTTCGATCCCGACCGCTGGCTTAAGTGACTCTGCTCGCGAGTTTCGCGGCTATAGTTGAACCGATCCGAATGCTCGTAAGCCTTTACTTGAACCTTCGGGGGCAAGTGCGGGATGCGTGACGCGGAGAGATACCGAAGCGGTCAAACGGGGCGGACTGTAAATCCGTTGGCTTAGCCTACGTAGGTTCGAATCCTACTCTCTCCACTCGCCTCGATCTGGGTCTGGTACCCGTCGAGATACGAGATTCTGGTCAGCACGCGGATAGCCGCGGTGGCCGACTCGGCTGCTGTAGCTCAGGGGTAGAGCGCGTCCTTGGTAAGGACGAGGTCGTGGGTTCAATTCCCACCAGCAGCTCTTGCCGGCTTCGCCCCCGTGAATGGGGGCTGGCGGGCCAAACAGACAAGGGCTTTCCAAAACTGGAAAGCCATCACGAGAGCCCCCTTTGGGGGCGACAAGGTTGACCTCTAAACGCGCGACGTGCGGGTTTGCGAGTCCACCCATGAAACGTCAACCGAAGCCGAGCCGCGACTTGTGAGGCTAGCTCGGTCATTTGACAACAGGAGTGAGCTATGGCGAAGGAGACTTTTCAGAGGACAAAGCCTCACGTCAACATTGGCACCATCGGGCACGTTGACCACGGCAAAACAACCCTCACCGCAACGATCACTCAGGCTTTGGCCCTGAAGGGGCTCGCTGAAAAGCGCGCCTTTGATTCGATCGACAACGCTCCCGAAGAGCGCGAGCGCGGGATCACTATCGCGACCGCTCACGTTGAGTACGAAACGGAAGCGCGTCACTACGCGCACGTCGACTGCCCGGGACACGCTGATTACGTCAAGAACATGATCACGGGTGCCGCCCAGATGGACGGCACGATCCTCGTGGTTGCGTCGACGGATGGTCCGATGCCCCAGACTCGCGAGCACATCCTGCTGGCGCGTCAGGTCGGTGTCCCGAAGATCGTCGTCTTTATGAACAAGGTGGACCAGGTTGACGACGAGGAACTCCTCGATCTCGTCGAAATGGAAATCCGCGAACTTTTGGACAAGTACGAATACCCGGGCGACGACACACCGGTTATCCGTGGTTCGGCCCTCAAGGCCATGGAAGCCATCAAGGGCGGTTGCGACGCCAGTGATCCCACTTTGGTGCCGATTTACGAGCTGATGGACGCCGTCGATAGCTTCATCCCGACTCCGGAGCGCGACATCGATCGCGACTTCCTGATGCCGGTAGAAGATGTCTTTTCGATCGAAGGTCGCGGCACCGTCGCCACCGGTCGTATCGAGCGTGGCGTGGTCAAGATCAACGATGCCGTTGAGCTCGTCGGTATCCGTGACACTCAAGCGACGGTTTGCACCGGAGTTGAGATGTTCAAGAAGCTGCTCGACCGAGGCGAAGCTGGCGACAACGTCGGTATCCTCTTGCGCGGCTTGAAGAAAACGGACATCGAACGCGGTCAGGTCATCGCCAAGCCCGGCTCGATCACGCCGCACACCAAGTTCGAATCTGAAGTCTACGTGCTGTCGAAGGACGAGGGGGGCCGTCACAAGCCTTTCCAGACGGGTTACCGCCCGCAGTTCTACTTCCGTACGACGGATGTTACCGGAACCATCAGTCTGCCCGGCGACGTGCAGATGGTCATGCCTGGTGACAACACCAAGATGAATGTTGAGCTGATCACCGCGATCGCGATGGATAAGGAGCTTCGCTTCGCCATCCGCGAAGGTGGTCGGACGGTGGGTGCCGGCGTCGTCGGTACCATCGTCGAGTAATTCGATTTTGGGGCGCTGGCGGCCTTCGCCAGCGCCTCGAGTTCTTCGCTTTGACGGTGTCGCGGCGTTGGCTTTGGTGGCCAGGGAGCGAACCAGCGGAGCTGGTGATCAAATCGGGCGTCGTGGATGTTTTTGGACGTCCGCGACGGCTTCGTAGCTAAACCGCCCGGTGCGGTAGGCCAAGAGACTTGTTTCGCGTTTCCCCGAATGGGCAAACGGGGACCAAAGGCAGGAAGGTCGAGCCTTGAGTGTTTTCAAGATGGGCGAGGGTAAACTCGCCAGACGAATTGGGTTCTATGCCCTGCTGCTGCTCGTTATTTGGGGCAGTAAGGAACTATCCATTTGGCTGCGCGGCTTCAATTGGGCCGAAAAGCAGATCCTCGGTGGCTTCAAGGTGCCCTTTTATTCGCTGCCCATGAGCTATTCGGTGGCCACGGGTATCCTGGTCGCGATTTGCGGTGGCTACCTATTGTTCCGCATCCTAAACAAAGAGAAGCCGGCGACCTTGTTGATCGACACGGAGACCGAGCTGAAGAAGGTGGCTTGGCCGAGCTGGCCCGAGGCCAAGCAGGCGACGGTCATTGTCTTGTTGTTCGTGGCCTTCGTGGCGGCCTATCTCACGGCCGTCGAATTCGCGTTGAAGAATGTCTTCGACCTGATCCTTAGCATCGGGTCTTGAACGGAGCGCCCATGGCCTTTCAGTGGTTCGCGATACGCGTCCAGAGCAACAAAGAAGATCACGTTCGACGCACACTCGAACGCAAGATCGAAACGCACGGCATGGGCGAATCCATTCGCGAGGTCGTCGTTCCGGCTCGTAAATACGAAGAGATCAAGAACGGCAAAAAGCGCGTGCGGTCTGAGAAAACCTACCCCGGCTACGTTTTGATCGAGCTGGAGATGAGCGACGACACTTGGATCTTCGTGCGGGAGACGCCGGGGGTTGGAGATTTTGTCGGAGTGAACACCGGCACGCAGACGAAGCCCTTTGCCCTGACGGAAGAAGAAGTCGGCAAGCTCTTCGGCAGTGGAGAAGAACAAGAAGCGGAGCCACAGTTGAAGATCGACTTCGACATCGGCGATCGCGTAAAGATCAAGGACGGCCCCTTCGAAGACTTCGATGGGGTTGTTGAGGAAATTTTGCCCGACAAGGGGCGCATCCGGGTCACGGTCAACATCTTCGGACGTGCCGCACCCGTGGAACTCGAATACTGGCAAGCGGAAAAGACTTAAGCCCTCGGGATTGAGTTGTGAGCCCGAAGGGCCGCAAGGTCTTGTCGATTAAGTCAGCAGAAACGGAAGTAAAAAGATGGCCAAGGAAATCAAAGCGAAGATCAAGCTGCAGTGCACCGGTGGTCAAGCGACACCCGCACCTCCGGTCGGTCCGGCGCTCGGTCAGCACGGCGTAAACATCGGTGAGTTCGTCAAGAAATTTAACGAGGCTACCCGCGAGAACACGGGCACGACGATTCCGGTCGAGATTACCGTTTACGCCGATCGCTCCTTTACTTTCATCCTGAAGTCGCCGCCAGCGGCCGTCCTGCTGAAGAAGGCAGCCGGAGTCCTAAAGGGCTCGGGCGAGCCGAACGTCACCAAGGTGGGGACGGTCACCACCGCCCAACTTTTGGAGATTGCCGAGATGAAAAAGGAAGGCTTGAATGCCGCGTCACCTGAGGCTGCCGTCCGCATTATCGCGGGGACGGCTCGCTCGATGGGGCTGACCGTCGTCGACTAGCTCGACCTTTGATGAGTCGAGATCTGCCATTTAAGATGGGGGCTCGTTCGGCCAAAAAGCAAATGACCTGAGACGCCACGCGTCTCGGAACAAGGCCTCGCGGAGTACGCGAGGCTGCAAGCGACCTCCCTTTGTGGCGGCTTGCATCAAGGATCGGTGGGAGACTCGCGGGAGAATGGTCCTACCACCGATTTGAAACGCAGTTCTCCCAAGGAAATGGTGCCTATGCCCAAATTGAGCAAACGGTACCGTGCCGCCATCGCGATGAAAGTCGATGGGGTCCACGAACTCTCAGCTGCGCTAACGCAGCTGGAAGGCTTCCCGAAGGCGAAGTTCGACGAGACTGTCGAATGCTGCTTTCGCTTGGGAGTGGACGCCAAGAAATCGGACCAAATGGTCCGAGGAGCGATCTCGCTGCCGCACGGTATTGGAAAAACTCTAAGGGTGGTTGCCTTCGCCGAAGGTCCCAAAGCAGACGAAGCCCGCGAAGCGGGTGCCGTCGAGGTCGGTGCTGCCGATCTTGCCCAGAAAATTCAGGGCGGCTGGATGGACTTCGACGTGGCGGTTGCCACCCCGGACATGATGAAGCACGTGGGGCGTCTAGGAAAAGTCCTCGGCCCCCAAGGCAAGATGCCGAGTCCCAAGGCTGGAACGGTGACGATGGATGTCGGCACCGCAGTACGTGAGTTTGTCGCCGGTAAGATCGAGTTTCGTATCGATTCTGCCGGTAACTTGCACGCGCCGGTTGGCAAGCGATCCTTTGCGAAGGAAAAGCTCGTTGACAACATCCAAGCTCTGCTGACATACATCGAGACTCTTCGCCCATCTGCGACGAAGGGTCAATTTTTGGTCAAAGCGACGGTGACGGCGACGATGAGTCCCGGTCTCCAGTTTCGGGTTTGAAAGACGGAGGAATGAATCATGAGTAAAGCCATGAAAACTGCCATCGTCGATCAGGTCACCCGCGAACTCAGTGGTCACGATTCGGCCGTTGTCTTCAGCGCGGGCCGCTTGACGGTCCTCGAATCTGAAGAGTTGCGGACGAAGCTGCGCGAGGCCGGCATGTCATGCCTGTTCTTGCGCAACCGGCTCGCGGCTATCGCCTTCAAGAACGCTGGTATGGACGGTCTTGAGACCGTGCTCGACGGTCCTGCGGCCGTGGCGTATGGCGGTGAAGAGGGCGCGATCGCGATTGCAAAAGTACTGATGAAGGAAGCCAAGACTCTCAAGAACCTTGAGATGCTCGGCGGCATCCTGGACGGCGAAATTCTCGACGCAGCTGGCGTTGAGAAGATCTCAATGCTTCCCGGCAAAAAAGAACTTCAGTCCATGGTTCTCCAGGGCATGTTCGGGCCGGTCAGCGACTTCGCTGCCTCTATGGATGATCTCCTCACAGAAGTACAGGGCCTTATCGGCGCATTGGAAGACAAAGGTGGGGCCGGCGCCTAAGGCGCGGGTTACCCGGTTTCATCTAAAGAATCACACGTTTCGGCAAAGACCGATTCGATTTATCAGGAGACATGACACATGTCGGACTACTCAGACAAGACTCAAGGCATTCTCGACACTATTGGCGCGATGACGGTCACCGAATTGGTTGACCTCAAAGAGGCCTTCAAGGAAACCTTCAAAGTGGAAGCGGCCGCTCCCATGATGATGGCTGCCCCCAGCGGTGACGGCGGCGGCGAAGCCGAGGCCGAGAAATCCGAATTCGACGTCATCCTCAAGGGACCTGGCGGCAACAAGATCGCGGTCATCAAGGCCGTGCGAGCCATCACCGGTTTGGGCCTCAAAGAGGCCAAGGGCCTGGTGGACGCCGCGCCGAAGGCGGTCAAAGAGGGTGTTTCCAAAGAGGAGTCGGAAGAAGTTGCCAAGCAGCTCACCGACGCCGGAGCCGACGTCGAAGTCAAGTGATCGTAATGGTTTAGCTCCCAATTGGGCCTTATTGGCCCCGATTGGGAGCGGCTATTTAGTTCTGAAGTTCGAGTCGAGTTGACCGATTTCGGAACGCATCCAACTGAATTTGCTTGACGACAAGAGAACTCTCGCAATGTCAGGTCAAGGTTCGGTATCCTCGGGGGCGACCCTGGGGAAAGGCGGTGGCTCTCGTTGAGGGCGGCCGAGTGTGCACGATCACATTGAACGCATCCTTTGAGTAGGTGGACCATCGTTAGACGGTCATGGACACCCAAATGAAAGACCGAGTTGCGCGCCAACGCGCAAGCGGTCTTCGTCCGTATGCAGTTTCTTCCGGCGGGGAAGGATTAACGCGGATCGCTCTTCGAAAAGTCACTCGGCGGGACGACGGTCCTGCCGCCGGCGAAGGGAAATAGATGAGCAGGCCTCCTGTCCCAAGAGAACAGCGTGTTTACGGCCGTCACGTCGACGTTATCGACGTACCGGACCTGATCGCGCTTCAATTGAACGCTTACGCGGAATTTCTGCAACCGAATCGCACGCCAGGGGAACGACTCCCCAAGGGCTTAGAGGCGATTATCGGCGAAGTCTTTCCGATCCGATCTTACGACAAGACGCTCGCACTCGAGTATCTCGGTTACGAGCTCGGCCGTCCGCGCTATTCGCCGGAAGAGTGCCGTAGTCTTCGACTGACGTATTCGACGCCCTTCAAGGTTCGCTGTCGCCTCAACAAGGCGGAGCCCGTCGAAGAGGAAGTCTACCTCGGCGAGATCCCGATCATGGTCGGGGGTGGTGAGTTCATCATCAACGGGGCTGAACGCGTCATCGTCAGTCAGCTCCATCGATCGCCCGGCGTCGACTTCAGTGTTGATGTCCAGGCCAACGAGAAAAAGCTCCACTCCTGTTGGATCATTCCCGAGCGCGGCTCGTGGATTGAGATCGCGGTGAGTAAAAAGGACGCTTTGCACGTCAAGATCGATCAGAGCGGGAAATTCCTCGCGACGACCTTGTTGCGTGCGATGGATCCCGCCTACTCGACCGATGAAGATATCATCCGTTTGTTCCACCCGACCAAGAAAATCAAGGTCGATCGGCGGAACAACGCGAAGTTGAAAGACATGTTCGTCGTCGGCGATATCGTCGACTCGGAGTCGGGCGAGATCCTGATTTCTTGCGGCGAGCAGCTGACGGACGAATACCTGAAGATTCTTCAGGAGTCGAAACTGAAGCAGGTGGAGGTCATCGAGAAAGTCACCGACTTCCTTATCCTCAACACGCTTCGCGAAGACACCGTCAAGAGTCACGGCGATGCACTGTTGAAGATCTATAGTCGCTTTCGCCCCGGCAACCCGCCGCAGATCGAAAAGGCTCGCGATCTCTTCAAAGAGAAGTTCTACGATCCGGCCCGCTACCGTCTCGGCAAGGTTGGCCGCTTCCGCTTGAACCGCAAGTTCGGGCAGGAGATCGATGAAGAAATCATGACGCTTCAGGCTGAAGACTTGACGAACTCGATCAAGTACATCCTCACGCTTCGCAGTGGCGAAGGCGAACTGGATGACATCGATCACTTAGGTAACCGGCGCGTCCGCACGATCGCAGAGCTTGCCGCCGATGAGTTCCGCAAGGGATTCCTGAAGCTTCGCAAGACCGCGCAAGAGCGCATGAACATCGAAAAGGAAAACATCACTCCCCGCAGTTTGATCAATGCCAAAACGATCAGTTCGGCGATTGACTACTTCTTCGGTCGCGGTGAGCTTTCACAGGTTGTCGACCAGACCAACCCCTTGTCGCAATTGACGCACGAGCGTCGACTTTCGGCCCTGGGGCCAGGCGGTCTAAACCGCAAGCGCGCTGGCTTCGAAGTGCGCGATGTTCACCTGTCTCACTATGGTCGCATCTGCCCGATCGAAACTCCTGAAGGTACGAACATCGGCCTTATCGCGTCGCTCGGCATTTACGCCAAGGTCGATAACTACGGCTTTTTGATCACGCCCTACCGCGTGTGCAAAAAGAGTGTGGTCACCGACGAGGTGAAGTGGCTTCGAGCCGACGAAGAAAGCCAGGCGATCATTGTGCCGGCCGACACCAAAGTCGACGACAAGCGCAAGTTTGACGGCGCCAAAGTGATCGGCCGGGTGCGCGGTGACTTCCGCTTTGTCGACGCCAAAGAAGTTGCCTACATGGACGTCTCGCCGAAGCAGATCATTGGGGTTTCGGCCGCCTTGATCCCCTTCCTCGAGCACGATGATGCCAACCGTGCGCTCATGGGTTCGAACATGCAGCGTCAGGCCGTGCCGCTACTCATCCCGGAAGTGCCCGCGGTGGCGACCGGTATGGAGGCCGACATCGCGCAGAACTCGGGAATGGTTGTCCGCGCGCGCAACGAAGGCGTGGTCAAGCGGGTCACCGCGACCGAGATCCAAGTCGGAGACGATCTTTACTCCCTGCGGAAATTCGTGGGCCTGAACGAGCGGACTTGCCTGAATCAGCGCCCGATCGTGCGTGAAGGAGACGAAGTCGCGGCTGGCGCGGTGATCGCCGATGGTGCTTCGACCTTGGGCGGCCAGCTCGCCCTTGGACGCAACATCCTCGTCGGTTTCATGACCTGGGACGGCTACAACTTTGAGGATGCTGTTCTAGTCAGCGAGCGTTTGGTCAAAGAGGATTTCTTCACGTCAATTCACATCGATGAATTCGAGATCGAAATTCGCGAGACGAAACTCGGCCGCGAAGAATTTACCCGTGATATCCCCAACGTTCCCGAGCGCGCGCTCAAGAATTTGGACGAGGGCGGTGTGGTTCGGGTGGGTACCCGTGTCAAGCAGGGTGACATCCTGGTCGGCAAGGTTGCTCCGAAAAGCAAGAACGAGCTGTCGCCGGAGGAAAAACTCCTCCACGCGATTTTCGGTCGCGCCGGTGAGGACGTTAAGAACGATTCGCTCGAGGCCTCTTCGGGGATCGATGGCATCATCATCGACACCCAGAAATTCTCGCGCAAGGTCAACATGACCGAAGAGGAACGGCAAAAGAACCTGGCGGAGATCAAGAAGGCGGAAACGCGCTTCTTGAACAAATACCGCGAGACTTTGTCCGGTTTGATCGATCGCTTGGAAGAGATCTCCAAAGAAGATCTCAACGACTCCAACTCGGGCGAGAAGATCACCGCCAGCTCGGCTGAGAACTACTACCTTTGCAAGTTGGTCCGTGAGCAAATCCTGACTGCGGTCGACAAGCAGTTCTCGGGAGCCAGGAAGCGTAAGCAGGCGATGCAGGCGGTCGATACTTACATCGAACGTATCGACGGCTTCGAAACCGAAAAGACCAAACTGGTCAACCGCTTGTCCCGAGGCGATGAGCTGCCGACTGGTGTGCTCGAGATGGTGAAGATCTTTGTCGCCACCAAGCGTCAGTTGTCGGTCGGAGACAAGGTCGCCGGGCGTCACGGTAATAAAGGGGTTATCGCCCGCATTCTTCCTCAAGAAGACATGCCATTCAGTGAAGACGGGGTGCCTTTAGACATCTGCCTGAACCCGCTTGGCGTTCCGAGTCGAATGAACGTTGGTCAGATCCTTGAGACTCACTTGGGCTGGGCGGCGATGACGCTTGGGTTCCAAGCCTTGACGCCAGCGTTTGACGGCGCCAAGGAAACGGACATCGAAAAGGCTCTCGAAGAAGCGGGCTTGCCGACGGACGGAAAAGTCCAGCTTCGCGATGGTCGCACCGGCGCGAAGTTCGAACAGCGAACGACAGTCGGCTACATGTACATGTTGAAGCTGCACCACTTGGTGGACGAAAAAGTCCACGCCCGTGCGACGGGTCCCTACTCCCTCATCACCCAGCAGCCGCTGGGGGGCAAGGCTCGCTTCGGCGGCCAGCGCTTTGGAGAGATGGAAGTCTGGGCGCTCGAAGCTTACGGCGCAGCCTACATTCTGCAGGAACTCCTCACCGTCAAGTCCGATGACGTCGAGGGGCGTACCAAGATCTACGAGTCCATGGTCAAGGGCGAGAACACGCTCGAAGCCGGCACGCCGGTTTCCTTCGACGTTCTCTGCCACGAGCTTCGTGGACTTTGTTTGAACATTGAGCTCCACAAAAAAGCGATGGACGAAAACGAAATCGCCGCTTTGGGCGCCTGACGCGAGGATTAATAAGTGGAAGCACGCGACAACAGTGTGAACGACTACGGATCGGTCACGATCCGGCTCGCATCACCGGCTGACATCCGCAACTGGTCCTACGGTGAAGTGAAGAAGCCCGAGACGATCAATTACCGAACCTACCGTTCGGAAAAGGATGGTCTCTTCTGCGAACGCATTTTTGGTCCGGAAAAGGACTGGGAATGCTCTTGCGGCAAGTACAAGGGCATCAAGCACAAGGGCATCGTCTGCGATCGTTGTGGCGTCAAGGTCACGCATTCGCGTGAGCGTCGGACGCGGATGGGGCACATCAACCTCGCCGCACCGGTGGCTCACATTTGGTTCTTCAAGGCGATGCCTTCTCGCCTCGGCACAATGCTGGCGATGAAGACTTCGGACCTGGAAAAAGTCATCTATTTCCAGGACTACGTCGTCGTTGAGACCGGTAACCCGGAAGAGACGGGACTGCTGCCGCAGCAGTTGCTGAACGAAGAAGAGTACCGGGAAGCCAAGGGGCGTTTTGGCGACAAGTTCGAAGCGCTCATGGGTGCGGATGCCGTCAAGAAGCTGCTCTTAAAGCTCGACTTGAACAAGGCCTCGGAAGAGCTGCGCCAAGAGCTCGCGGAAACGCGCAGCAAGCAGCGCGCGAAGGACATCGTCAAGCGATTGAAGACGATCGAGGCGCTTCGAGATTCCGATAACCGCCCCGAGTGGATGATCCTCGACGTGATTCCGGTGATCCCGCCGGATTTGCGACCCTTGGTCCTGCTCGAGAGTGGCAACTTCGCGAGTTCGGATTTGAACGACCTTTATCGTCGTTTGATCAACCGCAACAACCGCCTCAAGAAGTTCCTCGACCTCAACGCGCCGGAAGTCATCATCCGCAACGAAAAGCGCATGCTGCAGCAGTCGGTCGATGCCCTTTTCGACAATGCGCGTTGCCGCCGGAGCGTCCTCGGTTCGAACAACCGCCCGCTCAAGTCGTTAACCGACATGATCAAGGGTAAGCAGGGTCGCTTCCGCGAGAACCTTCTCGGAAAGCGCGTCGACTACTCGGCACGTTCGGTTATCGTCGTTGGCCCCGACTTGAAGATTCATCAGTGCGGTCTGCCTAAAAAGATCGCGCTTGAGTTGTACCAGCCCTTCATCATTCGCCGCCTTAAAGAGCTTGGCCACGCGGACACCATTCGCAGTGCCAAGAAGATGCTCGAGCGAAAAGATGACGAGGTTTGGGATATCCTCGAAGAAGTGATCGACCAGCACCCGGTTCTTTTGAACCGTGCGCCGACGCTTCACCGCATGGGTATTCAGGCTTTTGAGCCCGTGCTCATCGAAGGCAACGCTATCCGTTTGCACCCTTTAGTGTGTACCGGATTCAACGCTGACTTTGACGGTGACCAGATGGCCGTCCACTTGCCGCTCTCTTTCGAGGCGCAGGTAGAAGCGCGGACCTTGATGTTGTCACCGAACAACATCTTCTCGCCCGCGAGTGGCCAACCGGTCATTTCGCCGACGCAGGATGTCGTGTTGGGTGGCTTTTACTTGACGTCCGATCACCCGCATGCGGTTTCCGTCGCGCGCGCCTTCGGATCGATGATGGCGGTCATCACGGCGTTTTCGAACGGGAAAGTCAGGACGCACACCAAAGTGAAAGTGCGTTTCCGCGGCAAAAAGGACGTCTTGAATCGCGAAGGGCTCGTCGAACTTGAGGACGGCGAAATCGCCACGACCGTGGGTCGCGTTCTGTTCAACGACATCCTTCACCCCGATATGATTTTCTACAACGTCGAAATGACGAAGAAGATGCTCTCGCGCGTTATCGTCGACTGCAACAAGCGGCTCGGACGCAAGTGGACGCTTCAGCTGCTCGACGACTTGAAAGAAATCGGCTTTAAGTCTGCGACCCGCGCCGGTTTGTCGTTCGCCAAGAACGACATGCGCATGCCGGATCGCAAAAAGCAGATCGTTGAGACGACCGAAAAGCAAGTCTTGAAGATCGAATCGAACTACGCGTCTGGGGTCATCACCGACGGCGAACGCTACAACCAAGTTATTGATGCCTGGACGCACGCTCGCGAGTTCATCGGCGAGGCGATGATGGCCGAGCTCAAAGATGACTTCGGTGAAGACGGCTTCACTGTGAACCCCATCTACATGATGGCGGAGTCGGGTGCTCGTGGATCGGTCGAACAGATTCGTCAGCTTGCTGGTATGCGTGGCCTCATGGCCAAGCCGAACGGCAAGATTATCGAGTCGCCAATTAAGGCCAACTTTCGCGAAGGGCTGCGCGTGCTCGAGTATTTCTCGTCCACGCACGGTGCTCGCAAGGGACTGGCGGATACGGCTCTCAAGACCGCTGACTCCGGATACCTCACTCGTAAGCTCACCGACGTAACGCAAAACGTCGTCGTTCGTGAACTTAACTGCGGTACCACCCGCGGGATTTCCAAGAGTGCGGTCTTTAAGGGTGAGCACGTCGAAGTGTCGCTCGCGGACAACGTGCGCGGTCGCGGCTCGGCCGACACCATCAAGGACGTCATCTCCGGAGCGATTATCGTCAAGGCTGGCGAGATCATCGGCGAGAAAGAAGCGGCCCGTATCGAAGAGCTGGGCTACGAGCGCGTTCGCGTTCGCAGCCCGCTGACCTGCGAAACGGCGCGCGGCGTTTGCGCCGCTTGCTACGGGCAGGACCTGTCGCGCAACCGCCGCGTTGAGATTGGTTCGGCCGTCGGCGTCATAGGCGCCCAGTCGATCGGTGAACCGGGAACTCAGCTCACGATGCGTACTTTCCACATTGGTGGAACGGCGAGTCGTTCGGTGGCTGAGACTCACATCACTTGTCGCGCCGAAGGCACCGTCGAGTTTCGCAACATCCGCACGGTGGAAACGCCGAATGGTTTGACGGTGCTCAACCGCAACGGTGAGATCGCGCTTATCGACGAAAAGGATCGTGAGCTCGAACGCTACACCGTGCCGCTCGGTTCTGAGATCGAAGTCGTGGCCGGATCGACGGTCAAGGGCAAGACGGTCTTGTGTCGTTGGGACCCTCACAACATCCCGATTATCGCGGAACGCCCCGGAAAAGTCCGCTTCGAGGACATCGTCGAAGGCGAGACCATGAAGCGGGAGAAAGATCCCGGGTCCAAAGTTCGCCGTATGGTGATCATGGAGCACAAAGGTGATTTGCATCCGCAGATCATCATTGAAGACGACGATGGCAACCCCATTGGGCTTTATCCGATTCCGGAAAAAGCTCACCTTGAGGTCAAGGACGGCAAGAAGATCAAAGCTGGTTCGCTATTGGCGAAAACGCCGCGTGAGATCACGGGTACGCAGGACATCACGGGTGGTTTGCCTCGCGTCACCGAGCTCTTCGAAGCTCGCGTGCCGAAGGATCCCTCGGTCATCGCCGAAATCGACGGCACCGTCGAGCTTGGCGACAAAAAACGTGGCAAGCGCGTCATCATCGTTAAGGGTGAAGGCGGCATGGAGCGTGCGCACCTCGTGCCGCACTCCAAGCACCTTCGAGTTCACCGCGGCGACTTTGTTCGCTCTGGTGAAGCGCTTATCGACGGTTCGCCAATCCCGCACGACATCCTTCGGATTTCGGGTATGGATGCCCTGCACGAGTACTTGCTGCGGGAGATCCAATCGGTCTACCGTTCGCAGGGCGTCCGGATCGATGACAAGCACATCGAAATCGTGGTCGCCCAGATGCTCCGCAAGGTGCGCGTTGAAAACCCGGGTGACACCGAGTTCCTCACCGGCTACGTCGTCGACAAGCACGTCTTCAAAGAAGCCAACGACAAGGTCAAAAGGGCCAAGGGTAAGCCGGCAACGGCGCAGCCCCTGCTGCTTGGCATCACGAAGGCCGCGCTCCAAAGCGAGTCCTTCATCTCGGCGGCATCTTTTCAGGAAACCACCAAGGTCCTCACCGAAGCTGCCCTCGCCGGCAAGTCAGATGAGCTCCGCGGTCTGAAGGAAAACGTCATCCTCGGCCACCTCATTCCCGCCGGCACCGGCTTCACTGACTACCACGCGACGCTCATCAAGCATCAGTGGGAAGACGAAGAAGTCGAAGAGAAGAAAAAGACCCCAGAGAAGGCCGCCGAAGAAGCCGTCTAAACTTCTTTCAGGTCTAAGAGAATCTCGAGGCGTCGTGCCCACCCGCGCGACGCCTCTCTTTTTGGGCGTCTTAGGTTCGAGGTTTGCTGTTTGAGTTGCCTGAACTCGGCGTACTCAATCGCTATGGCGCTGAGTGTTGAGGGCTAGATGTCCGTCAAGAAGTCGGCAGCAGTACCGATGAAGAGGCCATTCTGGGCTCGAATGATGTCGTCTAAGCTGACGTTCTCAGCGAGCTGTGGCAATGACTGTTGGTCCGGTCCCATGCTATAGAAGTCGTAGTCTCCGTTGATGCCACCAAGATTCGGCTGGAGTCTCTGGCCGCTGATCGTCTCACCAGCTGCGGCTACTTGTGCTCCGCGGCCTCGCACTCCATAGGCGTGTTTTTTTCCCTTTCCTTTGCCGTTGCCCAGGCCCTTGGGGAGAGGTTTTCCGCCACTACCTCCGGCGACAACTGGGTCATCGTCACCGTCTTCCTGCAGGTTTAGGAAGACGTACTGGTTGCCCCAGGGGTCAATAGCGTCGTCGTACCCGATGTCTGCCAAGGAGTGTGGGACCGTTCCAGTTTGGGCAATGTGCATGTCGATCGCGTTGGAGATCGACTCGATGTCCGATACCGCAGCCTTCACTTTGGCTCCGACCACCATCCCTTGGTAGACGGGAACGGCCATGGCGGCCATGAGGGCCATCACCACCATGACGATCATCAATTCAACAGCGGTGAATCCATCGGTGGCACCCGAGCGGATGTCTCTTGCGTGCATATTCCCAACTCCTTTTCCTCTGCCGCTCTTATCGGCGACTTTCCCCCCTTGGATTTAGGGTAACTACCGAGTCTCAAACCGTCGCTTTCTCGCGTTGTAGGCATTCTCAGCTATCCTTAGGCATCCCCGGCGCCCGAAATTCATCAGAGGTCCTCTTGGTGCTGAAGCTTTGTCCGTCGTTTCTTGTTGGGGCCTTCGCGTCGATCTTGCTGATTCTTGGGGCTTGCGTGGCCACCCCGCGCCACCAGCTGCCGCGACATTTGGCGGAGAAAGGGGTCATCCCGGGTTTTTCAGGGGTCCGGGCTACGGCGGGGCGTGTTGATCCTGGTTTTCAGCGAAGCCTAAAAGAAGCCACTCAGCTGCGCGCCTTGACCGCGCCGGGTAAAAGAGAACATGCTCTTTTGGCGCTGTCCGGGGGAGGGGGTAACGGTGCCTTTTCGGTGGGCATCTTGAACGGTTGGAGCAAGACCGGGACGCGTCCGGAGTTCGATTTGGTGACCGGAGTGTCGACGGGAGCTTTGATCGCGCCGATGGCATTTCTGGGCGAAAAGTACGACGCCCTGTTGAGAGACGAGTACACGACCATCACCTCGGATGACATCTTCGTGGAAAAGAGCCTGATCTCTTTGATCGGCGACGATTCTTTAGCGGATAGCGCTCCCTTGGCCAAACGCCTGCAGCGCATTGTTACGGATGAGTTTCTCGATGAAATTGCCGCCGCTCATCAGCAGGGCCGCCGGCTCTACGTCGGGACCACTCGCCTTGATACTCAACAGTTTGTCGTGTGGGACATGGGCGCCATTGCGAGTTCGAAGCAGCCGAACCGTGGTGAATTCTTTTGCCAGATCATGCTGGCTTCTGCTTCTGTCCCCACTTTTTTTCCGCCCCAGTACATCGAGGTTGAGGTGGACGGTGAAACCTACGACGAGATGCATGTCGACGGCAGCGTCATTGCGAACGTTTTTTTGCACGGCTTCGTGTTGGATTTGAGCGGCCTGCGGAAAGATCTCGGCCTCTCTGGTTTTTATCCGATTACGCTCTACACGATTCGGAACAGTCAAATCCGCTCGGGCTGGGAACCCATTCCGAGAAAAATCCTCCCCATCGCCGAGCGATCGGTGATGACCTTGCTCGATTCCGGAGCCGTCGGGGATCTCTATCGGATTTTCTCCCTCTGCCGCCGCGACGGCATCGAGTTCCGAATGGTCGCGATCCCGCCGAATTTCACCTTCCAAAAGAAAGAGATCTTCGACCAGGACGACATGAAGAGCCTCTACAAGTTCGGTTTCGAGCGCGCCCAAAAAGCAAATCTCTGGAAGCGCGAACCCCCCGGCTGGGGCACCCAATCACCGCCCCTCAGCAACTAAGCAACTAAAAACCCTGTCAATTTGGGTCAGACCAAAGTCAACAGGGTTTAGGGGGTGGCGGGACGGAGGTCGTAGGCGGGGCCGCCGGCGATGGCGTCGCCGCAGGATTCCGGATTGGATGCGTCCAAAGGGCCGGCTTCGCTGGTGGAAGTTGCGGCCTTGCCGTTTAGGTGTGCCACGACTTTGGAAACCAATTCGCGGGCTTCCAAAGGAGAGGACAAGTACTCCTGCGCTCCGACCGCGGAGGCCTCGCAAGCGTATTCTGGGGATTGAAAGATCCCGGCGCAAAGCAGGATCGGCAACTCAGAGGCGTCGAAGCGCGTCCGTAATCGGCGGCAGACTTCGAAACCGTTGGGTCCGTCCAAAAGGACGTCCATCACCACGAGATCGGGCGCAGAACGCTCAACTTCGGTCAGACAGGCTTCGCTGTCGTTGATCATGGCGACCTCGAATCCAGAGCGTTCTAAGAATCGCCGCCGGGTGCCGCGTTGGGTTTGTCGGTCGTGAACAATGAGAATTCGTTTCATCGGATGGACCTGCTCATAGTTACCGCAAGGACTTCTTCAAGGGTGGTTTGGCCAGCCAGCACTTTTTGGAGGCCGTCTTCGCGAAGAGTTCGCATGCCAGCATCGCGAGCTGCGGCGTAAAGTTCGCCGGAGCTTTTTCGCTGGCTGACGTAGTCGTAGATGTCGGGCGACATCGCGAGAATTTCACAAAGGGCCAGGCGACCCCTGAATCCGGTGTTGGCGCACTCGTCACAGCCGGTGCCGTGAAAGAAGGGCCCATCGCTTAATTGGAGGCCCATTGACTGGAGGAGGCGATCGGCGGGTTGGACTTGAGTGCGGCAGGATCGGCAGATGCGGCGCACCAGCCGTTGGGAAATGACCGCACGCAGAGTGTCCGCAAGAAGATGGCGATCAACGCCCAGATCTTGGAGGCGAATGATGGTCTCGGCGGTACCGACCGTGGCCAGTGAAGACAACACAAGGTGACCGGTGAGCGAGGCCGTGACGGCGGTGCGCGCCGTTTTCGCGTCACGAATTTCGCCGATCATGATGATATCGGGGTCGAGGCGAAGGACGGCGCGGAGCCCCTCTTCAAATCCTAAGCCGATCCTAGGATTGGCTCCGATTTGAAAGGCCTCTTCGATCTCGCTCTCGACGGGATCTTCGAGCGTGACGATCTTCCGCTCTTCGGAATTCAGTTCGCGCAACATGCCGTAAAGAGTCGTAGTCTTGCCGCTGCCCGAAGGCCCCGTGGCGAGAATGAACCCATCCCGTGCGCCAAATGCCGTGCGCATGTTGGCGAGTTGATCGGGATCAAAGCCGAGCTGGTCGAGCCCCATGATTTGGCGACCACCGTCGAAGACGCGAAGGGCGGCCCCTTCGCCTTCCAAGGTGTTGGATGTCGCGATGCGCAAGTCGACGCGCCGACCCTCCACGTCGAAAAGGATGCGGCCGTCCTGAGGCAGACGTCGTTGCATGATGTCGAGGTCGGCCATGATTTTCAGCCGCGACAGGCATGGCCTCAACCATGATTTTGGCAGGCAGCAACGCTCTCGCAGTGAGCCGTCAACTCGGTAACGAACGACAAAACTGTGTCGGCGCGGCTCGAGATGAATGTCACTCGCGCGTGATTTACAGGCATCTTCGATGATGCCGCGTAGCAAACGGATAACCGGTTGTTCGCCTTTGCCGTCATCGAATCGCTCAAGATCACCGGCCGTTTTTTGGCTGAGCCCCATTCGTACGGGGTCGCAGCCCGCGACGACATCGTCGAGAGTCGAGGGAGCCTCGAATCCCTTCGGAAAGAAATGGTCGAGGCAGGACTCGATCATTCCGGGACCGGCATGGACCGGGAATACCGGTGTCCCCAAACGCCGGCCGATTTCATCGATGACGGATGTATCGGATGGATCTTCCATCGCGACTGTCGTGACGCCCGCGATTCGGTTGATCGCAATGGACGACAAGCGCCACGAGGTCTCTGCGCCGAGATCTCGCACCACCTCCTGGTCGACGATCTCCCGGTGCAGCTCAATAGCCGGAATGCGGCCTTGAGCGCCGAGCGCTTCGGCCAGTTCTAATTCGGTACAAAATTTGAGTCCGACCAGAGCTTGGCCGAGCTTCAATCCCAGTTCGCGTTGATGGGCGAGTGCCTCGTCAAGCTGCTGGACGTCAATAATGCCTCGCTCAATGAGGATCTCACCGAGCGGCGCATGTTCGACCTCTGTGGCTCCGGGCGCATAGATGGACAATGGTTTTACCTTCCTACAGCCTTGGGGGTCTTTTGGAAGACCCGGTTCCCTCAGGAGAACTTTCGGCTTAACTACCCGCTGCGGTTAAGCGCCTCTGGGCATTTATTCAATTCGGGGCAAAGTAAGGGGCGCTAAGCTTAAGTACTGGCCTCCAAACGTGCTACAACGAAGGCTTGAAGCCTGAAAGCGGAAAACGGCGCCGCCCGCAAGAGCAAAACACTCGGCAAATGCGGTGAGCGGTGAACGCAACTTGAAGCTCTGGCGCGAATTCCTATGATTTGCGTCCCCCACCTAAGCTACGGGCTTAAGAGGGGGCTAGTACGGATGCGTAAGCTCCCTAACAAACAGGATTTACGTCGATATGCCGACGATCAATCAGCTGGTTCGCAAGGGCCGGAAACAGATCAAAAAGAAGAGCAAGGCCCCGGTCTTGGAGTCCTGCCCCCAAAAAAGTGGGGTTTGCCTCCAGGTAAAGACCCAAACGCCGAAAAAGCCGAACTCCGCGCTTCGTAAGATTGCGCGTGTCCGACTGTCAAACGGCAAAGAAATCACGGCCTACATCCCGGGCGAAGGCCACAACCTCCAAGAGCACAGCATTGTGCTGATTCGCGGAGGACGTGTTCGCGACCTGCCGGGCGTGCGCTACCACGTGCTACGGGGTGCGCTTGACGCCTCCGGTGTCGACGATCGCCGCCGCAGTCGTTCGAAGTACGGCACGAAGCGACCCAAGAACTAAACTGGAGAGCCTGAAAAGTGCCCAGGAAGTACAACTCAACCGAGCGTTTTCTGAAAGCCGACCCGGTCTACGGAAGCCGACTCGTTTCGAAGTTCATCAACTGCTTGATGCTCGATGGCAAAAAAGCCACCGCGCAGAAGGTCTTTTATGACGCGATGAAGATCGTGGAAAAAAAGGTCCCGGATGCGCCGCCCGTCGAGGTGTTCTTGCAGGCGATCGACAATCTGAAACCCGTCATCGAAGTGCGCTCGAAGCGTGTCGGCGGTGCGACTTATCAGGTCCCGATCGAAGTGAAGAAGAGTCGCCAGCAGGCGCTCGCATTTCGTTGGCTTTTGGAAGTGATCCGCAAGAAGAAGGGTCGTCCAACTTCCATCTTCCTCGCTGACGAGATTTCGTCGGCGTGGAAACGTGAGGGTGCCGCGATGACCATTCGCGAAAACACTCACAAGATGGCAGACGCCAACAAGATGAACGCTCACTTCGCCTGGTAGAAGACGAGTCGGGGAGCTGTGAGTGTGCTTAGGCGCATCACCAACGTGATCCGACTCGGGCGAAAAGGATCGTAGAAGAGATCAGGCGCCGGTCTTCCCCTTCGTGGTGAAGGCCGGCTCTTTTTTGTGGAGGCGATGGTATGGCGAGGACGAAGGTTGTCGAGCGTGACCGCGTTCGCAATATCGGCATCATCGCGCACATCGATGCGGGCAAGACCACAGTGTCGGAGCGCATCCTTTACTACACTGGCAAGGAACATCGTATTGGCGAAGTGCACGACGGCACCGCGACGATGGACTACTTGCAGGAAGAGCAAGAGCGCGGCATCACCATCACCTCCGCCGCGACGACTTGCTACTGGCGCGATTTCGAGATCAACCTCATTGATACCCCCGGCCACGTCGACTTCACGGCCGAGGTTGAGCGCTCTCTTCGGGTTCTCGACGGGGCCATTGGTGTGTTCTGCGGAGTCGGCGGTGTCGAGGCGCAGAGCGAAACCGTGTGGCGCCAAGCTAATCGCCATCGCGTCCCTCGCATTGTTTTCGTCAACAAGATGGATCGCGTTGGCGCAGACTTTTTTCGGGTCGTCAGCCAAATCCGAGAGCGGCTAAAGGGCAACCCGGTGGTCCTGCTCATGCCCATCGGCGCGGGCAAGGAATTCGAGGGCGTTATCGACCTCGTGCGCATGGAGGCGATCACCTACGACGAGGATTCAAAGGGCGCGAGCTTTCAATGCGTCCCGATTCCCGATGACCTTGCCGAGACGGCTCAGGAGCACCGGGCGATTTTGGAAGAGCAGCTCGCCGAGACGAGCGACCATCTCACCGACCTGTTTTTGACGAATGACAAAATCGAGTTCGACGACCTTGTCAAGGGGATTCGCGAAGCCACTTTGGCCGACAAGATCACTCCGGTGTTTTGCGGCTCTGCTCTCAAAAACAAAGGCGTACAGCGATTGCTTGACGGTGTTACGGCATTCTTGCCTTCGCCGCTCGACGTCGCGCCCTTAACGGGTGAGCACCCCGAGACCGGTGAAGAAGTTAAAGTGCCAACCGATCCCAAGGGCCCCTTGGCGGCCTTGTGTTTCAAGACCATCGGCGACAAGCACGGCGACTTGACCTTCGTGCGCGTGTACTCCGGGACTTTGTTGCCTGGGAGCCAGGTGTACAACACGCGGGCGAAGAAGATGGAGCGCGTCGCGCGTGTGTTTCAGATGCACGCCGCCTCTCGCGAGCCCGTCGATTCGGCGCCCGCCGGCGCGATCGTGGCTACGCTCGGCATGAAGCAGGCGGTTACCGGTGACACGATCTGCGACAAGAAATCGCCTGTCATTCTCGAATCAATCAACTTTCCGGAAACCGTGATCAGTATTGCCATTGAGCCGAAAACCACCGCGGACCGCGAAAAGTTGGGGCAGGCGCTCAGCCAGCTTTCGAAAGAAGACCCCACTTTTCAGTGCCGCACTATTGAGGAGACCGGGCAGCTTTTGGTTTACGGGATGGGGGAGCTTCATCTCGAGATCATCCGCAACCGGCTGATTAACGACTTCAAGGTGGCGGTGACGGTCGGCAAGCCCCGCGTGGCCTTCAAACAGAGTCTCGGCGCACCGGGCCCGGCCAAGGCCGAGGGCAAGTTCGACCGCCAAATCGGCGGCGTTGGCCAATTTGGCCACGTGAACATCGAGGTCTTTCAAGCTGAGGACGAGATCTACAGCTTTGAGAATCTCGCTTCCGCTGAGCAAGTGCCTCAGGAGTTCGTGGGGCAAGTTGAGGCCGGTTGTCGTGAATCGGCTCTTTCCGGCCACGAGTTGGGTTTTCCGCTCATCAACGTCGGGGTCAAATTGATCGGCGGGAGCTTTTCCGAAGAAGACTCTAGTGAAATCGCCTTCTATCAGGCGGCAGTTCTGGCATTCCACAATGCGCTTGATAAAGTCGGCTGCTCATTGCTGGAACCCTACATGCGCATGCGCGTGACGGTCCCTCCAGAGTACTTGAGCAACATCATCGGCGATCTGAACTCCCGGCGCGCGAGCATTGAGGAGATCAATACCGGCGAAGACCCGAATGAGGTCATCGCCAGTGTGCCTTTGAGTGAGGTTTTTGGCTACGCATCGACATGCCGGTCGCTGACGCAAGGACGCGCCGGATTTTCGATGGAGCCGCTGGAGTACCGCCCGGTGCCCCCGCAGCTCGTTCAGCAACTCATTGGATAGCCATTGGCTGCCAAGGAGATCGCGACGACGAGCTGAGGGCCGACGGGGTAGGCTCAGATTTTTTCAAACAAAGTTCTCGTCTGGCGGCCCTCGGGCCGTTTTGGCCGCGAATGCGACTCTTTAAGTCCTGTTGTGACAGGTGTTTGGGGTTGTGCTGCGGCAGCTGCTTGAGCGGCCGCTGATGCTTGGCTCCTGCCCTTGGGAGTACCGGCGATGCGGTGATAGAGTTGCCGCCCCCATCACGAGATGGGGACGATAGACGCGCAAGTTGTTGAGAAATAACGACTTTCGCCGCGCCCTTCCGGGCGCAGAGGAAGCCGCGGCGCTTGGGGCGCCGCAAAGTACAGCGCGCAAGTGCTGGAACAGTGGAAGAACACCGAGGGGAGCCTTGGCTCGCGCGTCGTACGCGTTGGCATCGAGGACCTTCGATCGAAGCAAGCGACGGAAGAGTCGAATGAACGACAAGATCAAAATCAGGCTCGAAGGCTACGACCATGTAGCCATCGATCAGTCGACGACGGAAATCGTCGAAGTCGCGCGTCGCACCGGTGCCACCTTGGTGGGCCCGATTCCGCTGCCGACCAAGATCGAGCGCTACACCGTTTTGCGCTCGCCGCACATCGACAAGAAGTCGCGCGAGCAGTTTGAAATCAGAACCCACAAGCGCGTGCTGTACCTCCGCAACCCAACCAAAAAAACCGTAGATGCTCTCAGTCGGCTGAATTTGCCGGCGGGTGTCGAGGTAAAGATCAAGGCATAAGCCCGCGATCTTCGCCGTTCGTTCCCCGTTGACGGGGTAGGGGCGGGCGAGGTGGCGGTGCAAAAGGAATTGTCATGGCGAAGTTGATCCTAGGTAAGAAGGGCCGCATGTCCCAGATGTTCACCGAAGAGGGTGTTTGCATCCCGGTGACTATTTGCGAAGTCGGCCCCTGTTACGTGACCAAAGTGCTGACCGAAAAGAGCGATGGCTATAACGCTCTCCAGGTTGGCTTTGACGAAGTGCGCGACAAGGCGATCAGCAAGGCTGAACGCGGTCACCTGGCCAAGGTCGGAGTGAAACCGCAGCGCCATCTGCGTGAGATCCGCTTGGGCGAAGGCTCCAAGTTAGAGCTCGGCTCGGCCATCACCGTGGCGGACTTCGCCGAGGGTGAAAGGGTCGACATTGTCGGGACTAGTAAAGGCCGTGGTTTCGCCGGGGTCATGAAGCGACACGGCTTTGCCGGTGGGCGCATGACGCACGGGGGCATGGCTCGCCGTGGTCCTGGTGCGATCGGCATGTCGGCTTATCCCGGCAAGGTCATGAAGGGCAAGAAAATGTCCGGCCACATGGGCGCTTGCCGCGTGACGACCAAGAACTGCGAGATCGTCGGCGTTGACGCTGAAAGAAATCTGCTGTTCATCAGAGGCGCCGTTTCGGGATACCGAGGCGGCTTGATTTACATCCGAACCGCCAAGACCGCCAAGGTCCGCAAGGGTAATTAAGGGAGACGGTAAGGATGGAAGTTAGCATCAGACGCAATGGCAAGACGCAAACTGCGGAAGTCGACACCGACTTTCTTGGTGATCTTGTCCGCGGCCGTCTCCTTCGCCATGCGGTGAGGATGTACGAGACCAACAAGCGCCAAGGTACTCACTCTGTGAAGGGGCGCAGCGATTTGCCTTTCCGCAAGTCAGCGCTCTTCAAGCAAAAGGGCACCGGCCGTGCTCGTGTTCGTCACCCTCAGGCTACGCAGTGCCGTAGCGGTGGTGTTCCACACGGTCCTAAAGTCCGCGACTACAGTTACAGCATGCCCAAGCGAGCTCGCCGTGAGGCGATGCGCTCGGCTTTGCTTTCCAAGTTTCGCGACGGCGAGATCTCTTTGATCGATAGCCTGGCTTTCGGCGCACCCAAGACCAAAGAAGTCATCAGTCTTCTGGATGACTTCGGTGCGACGGGCAAAAAATGCCTCATCGTTTACAACGAACGAAGCGACAACTTCTTGTTGTCGACCCGCAACCTGCGCCGTGTCGAAGTGATGCCGGTGGAAGAGCTCAACGCCTACGCGTTGCTCCGCCACAAAAAAGTCATCATGACCGAAGGCGCGTTGGAGATCATTCGGGAGAATTCCAATGAGTCATGATGTCTACGGCGTCATTCGAAAGCCGCTCGTCACCGAAAAGAACATGCACCGCGTTGAGGCTCGGAATGAATACACCTTTGAGGTGAAGCCCGGAGCCAACAAGGTCGAAATCCGCACCGCGGTCGAAGCCCTCTTCAAAGTGAAGGTCGCCGCCGTGCGCACCATCACTGTCAAGGGCAAGCGCAAGCGTCACGGCGCGAACCACCACTTTACGTCGGGCAAAAAGAAAGCCATCGTCAAGCTCAAAGAAGGCAGCAAGATCGAACTGATCTGAGCCGGAACGAAGGAAGAACACTATGGCCATTCGCCGATTCAAACCGACTTCACCAGGGCGCCGTCACGGCTCGGTTCTAGATTTCCGTCAGGATCTCACGACCGACAAGCCGGAGAAGTCGCTGCTCGAGCCGCAAAAAAGCACGGGTGGACGCAACAGTTACGGTCGTATGACCGTGCGTCGCCGTGGTGGTGCCGCTCGTCATCACTATCGTCGCATCGACTTCAAGCGGAACAAAGACGGCGTCCCAGCCAAAGTCAAGACGATCGAATACGATCCGAATCGAAGCGCGAACATTGCCCTCATCTGCTACGCGGATGGCGAAAAGCGATACATCCTCGCGCCTAAGGGGCTCGAAGTGGGGCAGGCCATTTCCAGTGGCCCTGGCTCGGAGCCCAAGTCGGGCAACTCGCTGGCGCTCTCCGAAATCCCGATCGGACTCGATGTGCACAACATTGAGCTCACGCCGGGTAAGGGCGGCCAGATCGGTCGTTCGGCGGGCACCGTATGTCGCCTACTGGCGCGTGAGGGCCACTACGCCACGATTATCATGCCCTCGGGCGAAATGCGTCGCATTCACGCGACCTGTCGCGCGACGATTGGGTCGATCGGCAACTCGGATCACATGCACGTATCGTTGGGTAAGGCCGGCCGTGCGCGTCACATGGGCCGGCGGCCTAAGGTTCGCGGTACGGCACAAAACCCGGTCGCTCACCCCATGGGTGGTGGCGAAGGGCGAAGTGCGGGTGGTCGTCACCCCTGCTCGCCGACGGGTGTTCTCGCCAAGGGTGGCGCGACGCGCAAACCCAACAAGTCGAGCAGCAAGTTCATCGTCCGTTCGCGGAAGAAGAAGAGAAGATAAGGGGCGCTTAAATGAGTCGTTCAACAAAAAAAGGTCCCTACGTGGACGAGAAACTCCTTCGCAAGACTCTTGCGATGGGGGGCGCGGTCAAAAAGGAGCCCATGAAGACATGGGCCCGCGCCTGCACCATCACGCCGGACTTCGTGAACCACACCTACTTGGTTCACAACGGTCGTTCGCACGTGCGGGTGTTCGTCACCGAAGACATGGTAGGCCACAAGCTCGGCGAGTTTGCGCCCACGCGCACCTACTACGGCCATGGCAAGGACAGGAAGCGGAAATAGTCCGCTCGCGAAAGGAAGATTCATGGAATTCAAGGCCAGTCATCGCTACGCACCGATGAGCGCTCGTAAGGCGCGCCCGGTCGTCGACATGGTGCGCGGCATGCAGGTTGATCACGCGCTTGAGGCGCTGACCACCACGCATCGTCGAGCATCGATGCTCTTGAACAAGGTGATTCGCTCTGCGATCGCCAATGCTGCCGATCGCCAGGCGATCGAGTCGAGTGAGCTCTACATCGTACGCGCCATCGCGAACGAAGGACCGCTCAAGCAGGGGCGCATGCGCTGGCGTCCCGGCGCGATGGGACGCATTAAGCCCATTCGCAAGCGCACGAGTCACCTCGAGGTGACTTTGGGTTTGCGCCCGAGTGGGCGCAGTAGCTCGCGCCGACGTTCGGAAGCCAGCGAAGAGTAGTCAACCCTCTGGCTGCGGTCAGAGCTAAGCAACACAAGCCACTCACAAGGTGGCGCCAGGAGAGACAGAATGGGTCAAAAAATTCACCCCACAGGATTCAGGATCGGGATCACCCTTCCCTGGATCAGCCGGTGGAACGCGACGAAGGCGGAGTTTCGCGCCTTTATCCTTCAGGATTACAAGATTCGTACCTTCCTCGATCGTCACTACGACTTTGCTGGTATCTCCAAGGTCGAGATCGAGCGCACCCGTGAGCAGATCACCGTGATCATCTCGACGGCTCGCCCCGGCCTTCTGATCGGCCGCAAGGGCAAAAAGCTCGACGAGCTAAAAGTCGATCTCGCGAAGATCGTTGGCGATGTCAAGATGCCAGTGAAAATTGTCATCAACGAGCTCGGCCGGCCGGAACTCGACGCGCGTATCGTCGCTCAGAGTGTCGCCGAGCAACTGTCCAAGCGCATGCCTTTTCGCCGCGTGCTGAAGAAGACCCTGCAAGCCACGATGGCGGCCGGTGCCAAGGGCATCAAGGTTCGTATCGCGGGCCGCTTGGGCGGCGCTGAAATGGGTCGGACCGAAACTCAGGTATTGGGCAGCGTGCCGCTGACCACCCTTGATGCAGACATCAGTTACGCGCTTTGCGAAGCCGCTACGACTTTTGGCGTTATCGGCGTCAAGGTTTGGGTTCACCGCGAAGTTGCCAAGGAAAAACCAGCGCGCGCCTAAGCGTCGCTGTCAAGGAGACCAGTCATGGCATTGATGCCGAAAAGAGTCAAGCGCCGAAAGCTGCAGCGCGGCCGCATCCGCGGCAAAGCGACGCGCGGTAATACCGTTGCTTTCGGTGAGTATGGGCTTCAATCTCTTGAGTCCGGATGGATAACGTCGCGGCAGATAGAGTCCGCTCGTATTGCCGCGAACCAGATGGTGCGTGGTGAAGGCCGCCTTTGGATCCGCATCTTTCCGCAGAAGTCGGTGACCGCGACCCCGCTCGAAACACGCATGGGTAAGGGCAAGGGCGAAATCGACTTTTGGTGCGCCGTCGTCAAAGAGGGCACCATCCTCTACGAAGTTGGCGGGGTTAACGAAGAGCGGGCCAAGAAAGCCCTGGCGCGCGCCGCACACAAGATGCCCGTGCGTTGCCGGCTCGTGAAACGGAGGGCCAAGGTTTGAGACTCGACGAAATCCGTGGCAAAGACGACGCCGACCTCGAGGTTATCCTCGAGAACACACGGCGAAGCATCTTTGACCACCGCTTCAAGTCGGCGACGGGTGATATTGAGAACCCGAATGCCTTCCGCGAAATGAAGAAGACGGTTGCTCGCATCAAGACTGTGCTGGTCGAGCGAACCCAAGGCATACGCGGTGCGACACCGCACAAGGATGACTGATCGATGACTGAAGAACGCAACAACCGCAAAACGGTCGTTGGCACCGTCACGAGCGACAAGATGGCGAAGACGGTGACCGTCAAGTCCGAGCGACTTGTGAAGCACCCTCGCTTTCTCAAGTACGTGAAGCGCTACACGACTTTTCATGCGCACGATGAAACTAACGACTGCCGGGTCGGCGATACGGTTGAGCTCGTCGAGTGTCGTCCGCTCTCAAAGATCAAGCGCTACCGGGTCATCAACGTCGTCCGTCGCGGCAAGGGCCATGCGCCCCGCGAAGGAGGTCAGGACTCATGATTCAGATGCAATCTCGGCTCGAAGTGGCCGACAATTCTGGCGCCAAGATGGTGCAGTGCATCAAGGTGCTGGGCGGCTCCAAGCGTCGCTACGCTCATATTGGTGATCTGGTGAAGGTCACCGTGAAGAAGGCGATGCCCGGCAGCAACATCAAAAAGGGCGAAGTCACGACCGCCGTCATCGTGCGTACTAAGCACGCGGTGCGCCGCGAGGACGGCTCCTATGTTCGCTTTGACACGAACGCGGCCGTGATCGTCGATGGAGATGGCAATCCGAAAGGTACTCGTATCTTCGGTGCTGTCGCGCGCGAATTGCGCAAGAAAAAATTCATGAAGATCGTGTCGCTCGCCTCCGAGGTGGTGTGAGCGTGACGCTTCGACGAGGACGCTGAAATGGCGACAAGAATAAAAGTCGGTGACACCGTCGTGGTGACCGCCGGAAAAGACAAGGGGAAGCGCGGCCGTGTGCAGCGCATCCTGAAATGTAAAGAACGCTGCATTGTCGAAGGGGTGAACAAGGTCACGCGCCACAAGCGTCGCGACCCACAAAACCCCTCCGCAGGCGGACGCGTGGAAGGCGAAGCTGCGCTTCATATTTCCAACGTCATGCCCTGGTCCGACAAGGACGGCAAAGGCGTTCGGGTCCGGATGGGCGAGCAGAAGGGCAAAAAAGTCCGCCTCTCCGTCGCTTCGGGTGATGTGCTTACCGCGGCTCCCGCGGTGGCCGTCGATGAAAACGCGAAGTCCAAAAAGAAGAAGGACGCCGACGCTTAGGCGTTGGAGCTGAACGATGACTGAAACGACATACGTCCCTCGCCTCAGGAAACTCTACGACGATGAGATCCTCAAGGCGGTGAGCGAAAAGTTCAAACTTGAGAATGTCCACGAGGCGCCACACTTGCAAAAGATCGTGGTGAACATGGGCGTTGGCAAGGCGATCGAGAACAAAAAGCGACTCGAGCAAGCCGCAGCGGACCTCGCACTGATCACCGGCCAAAAGCCCCAGATCTGTAAGGCGAAGCGCTCGGTGGCTGGTTTTAAGTTGCGTGAAGGAATGCCCATCGGTTGCCGCGTGACACTGCGCGGGCCCCGCATGTGGGATTTCCTCGACCGTTTGTTGTCCTTGGCGATGCCGCGAATCCGCGACTTTCGGGGAATCAAACGCAGCAGTTTTGACGGGCGCGGCAACTTCTCTTTGGGAATAGGCGACCAGCTTGTGTTTCCCGAAGTGAAAGTCGACCGAGTCGAGCACCAACAGGGAATGGACGTCACGATCGTCATGACCGGCAACAGTGACGCCATGTCGCTTGAGCTGCTCACGCGACTCGGGATGCCTTTCCGCAAGGACTAAGGAATGAACGCGGCCGACCCTAGACTCGGCCTTGGAATCGAGGCATTGGCTCGATCCTTGGAAACAAACACCGGCCGACTGTCGGCCTCGGCGACTCAATCGCTGGAAGTGAGGAACCTTTTATGAGCATGACCGATCCTATCGCGGACATGTTGACGCGCATCCGCAACGCCACCGCCATCCGGCGTGGGCACGTGGACGTCCCCTTGAGCAAGCTCAAGGTCGGCGTGGCAGACGTTTTGAAGCGTAGCGGCTTCATTCGCGACTTTCGCGTGCTGGATGGCCGCCCGGTCGAACGAATGATTCGTATCGACCTCAAGTACGGTCAGGATGGCGAGAACGTCATCAACGAAATTCAGCGCTTCAGCAAACCAGGACGCCGCATGTACCGCGCCGTCTCTGAATTGCCTGAAGTCCTGAATGGTCTTGGGATCTGCATCATCAGCACCTCGCAGGGAGTCTTGAATGACGCCGAGGCGCGCGAAAAGAATACCGGGGGCGAGGTTCTCGCCACCGTTTGGTAGGGAAATTTAGTCATGTCTCGAGTGGGCAAAAAACCAGTAGCGATCATCGACGGGGTGACGGTTAGCGTCAGCGCTGGCGTCGTTACGGTCAAAGGTAGTAAGGGTGAGCTTAAGCAGCCCTTCGATCATCACGCCATCGACATCGAAGTCGCTGACGGCGAAGTACGCGTAACCCGCAAGAACGACTTAAAGTCAGTTCGCGCCAAGCACGGTCTTTACCGCGCGCTGGTGCAGAACATGATCGATGGTTGTGCGAAGGGTTTTGAGCGCAAACTGGAAATCAACGGCGTCGGTTACCAGGCGAAAGCTGCGGGTAAGAAGCTCACGCTTCAGATTGGCTTTTGCCATCCGGTAGAGTTTGACGTGCCAGCCGGAGTGACGGTCGAAACACCAAAGAACACCGAGATATTGATCTCGGGACCAGACAAACAAGCGGTGGGTCAGATGGCGGCGAATATCCGTCGTGTCCGCCCGCCGGAGCCCTACAAGGGCAAGGGAATTAAATACTCCGACGAGATCATCCGCCGCAAGGCCGGTAAGACCGTCGCCGGTAAGTAGGAAACGGATTAGTCCGAGAAATATCATGGCGAACAGAATCAAACATAAGCGCAACCGTTACGCGCGCCGCAAGATGTCGGTGCGCAAGGGTGTTTCCGGGACCTCGTCCCGACCCCGCATGACGGTGTTTCGAAGCGCTCGTCATATTTACGTGCAGGTCGTTAACGATCTCGAGGGCAAAACCCTCGTGTCCAGTTCGACGATGTGCAAGGACCTAAAGGCTTCCGTCAAACAGGGCGGCAACGTTGAGGCGGCGAAAGCCGTTGGCGTGGATATTGCCGAAAAGGCGAAAGCGGCGGGCATCGAAGCTGTCGTCTTCGATCGCAACGGATTCAGGTATCACGGACGTCTCCAGGCACTGGCAGACGCGGCACGTGAGAAGGGACTGAAGTTCTGATGGGCGACCAAGAAGAAAACAAAGACCAAGCCGCTGCGAGTACTCCTCCGGCAGCTGCCGCAGCAAGCCCCGCTGGATCTGGTGCCAAAGAAGGCGCTAAGACCGAAGGCGCTGCCCCAGCTGAAGGCGGCCGTGGTGGTCAACGCGGAGGCCAAGGCGGAAACCGCGGCGGGCAGGGCGGTAACCGCGGCGGAGGCCAAGGCGGCAACCGCGGCGGAGGTCAAGGCGGTCGCGGAGGCCAAGGCGGTGGTCGCGGCCGCGGCGGTCGCAACGATCGCAATCAAGAGTCCAGTGAGTACAGCGAAACGGTCGTCAAGATCAACCGTTGTGCAGCCGTGGTGAAGGGCGGTCGTCGCTTTAGTTTTTCGGCTCTGGTCGTTTGCGGTGACGGCAAGGGACGAGTCGGAGTCGGTTTTGGCAAGGCCAAAGACGTCGCCGGCGCCGTCGAAAAAGGGACGAAGGATTCGCGCCGCAAGCTCGTCCGGGTGCCAATGGTCGGAACGACCATTCCTCACGAGATCACCGGGCGCTTCTCAGCATCGGTGGTGAAGTTGCGCCCTGCGCCCAAGGGTCGCGGCATCATTGGCTGTGCCGCGGTGCGGGCGATCATGGAAGGGGCTGGAATCAGCGACATCGTCACGAAGTCGCTCGGCAACAACAACCCGATGAATTTGCTCAAAGCCACGATGGATGCCATTGGCCAGCTCCGCAGTAAAGAGCAGGTCGAAGCACTGCGGGGAGTCAAACTCTAATGGACCTTTCCGATCTCAACGGAGTGCCGATGCGGCACTCAAAGAGAAAACGCGTCGGTCGCGGACCAGGCTCCGGCCAGGGCAAGACCGCCGGTCGCGGCACGAAGGGGCAGAAGTCCCGTTCGGGTTACAGCCGTCGTATTGGATTCGAAGGGGGGCAGATGCCCCTTTACCGTCGCTTGCCCAAAAAGGGTTTCACCAACGCGCTCTTCAAGGTGACCTATTCGATCATCAATACCGGCCAGCTCGAAGATTTCGAGTGTGAGTCGGGCAAGGTCGACATGGCGGTCCTCAAAGAGGCCGGTCTCATCAAGAAGAACTCCACGCGCTTGAAAATCCTGGGTAAAGGCGCGCTCTCGCGCAACGTCGAAGTTGAAGCCCATGCCTTCTCGTCATCTGCCAAGCAAATGATCGAAGACGCTGGGGGCACCGCCCGGGAGATCTCCGCGAAATGAGCAGCACCTCCGCCTTCATGAACGTTTTCCGCCTGCCGGAACTGCGGAAGAAGGTCTGGATTACCATAGGCCTGCTTTTCATCTACCGCATTGGGTTTCACATCCCTTTGCCGGGTGTCGACATTCGTGTCTTGCGCGGTTTTGCGGAGAAGGTCTCCGGCAACGATGTGCTCGGCTTGATGAATGTTCTGTCGGGTGGACAGCTGCAGCTCCCAGTGCTCTGTTCGCTCGGAATTCTGCCTTACATCACGGCGTCCATTATCTTCAGTCTGCTAGTCAAGGTTCTGCCCAGTCTTGAGGCGCTCTCAAAAGAGGGGCCTGCGGGACAACGCAAGATCAACCAGCTAACTCGAATGGCGACGGTACCGCTGTGCATCATCCAGGGAACCATTCTCTGCTTCACGCAGTTTAAGAGTTTGGTTTCGAACGTCGAGGGGCAAAGCGTAAGCGCGGCGCTCGTGCCCGCATTGAGTGGTGATTCCGTGGCGAGCATGATGGGCGTTGCCTTCATGATCGTGGCGGGCTTGACCGCAGGGACCATGTTCGTGATGTGGCTCGGGGAACAAATCACCGAGTACGGCGTCGGCAACGGCGCTTCATTGATCATCATGTCTGGAATCATCGCTGCCTTGCCATCGGCCGCCAGTCGGATCCTTTCCGATGCGGTCGATGACCGGAAGTACGTGTTGATCATTGCGATCTTGTTCCTCTGTTATATCGGAGTTGTGCTGGGCACGGTGATGATCACTAAGGGCCAGCGCCGCATTCCGATTCAACAGGCAAAGCTCATGAAGGGCCGGAAAATGGTGGGGGGTGCACGGCACTACCTGCCATTGAAAGTCAACATGGCGAACGTCATGCCGGTTATCTTTGCCTCGTCGTTGATCATGTTTCCCAACCTGATCTACAACGCGCTCGGCAACCGCGACTCCCTGCTGCCCTACGGTGGATTTTTGTACACCGTGATCTTCGTCACCCTGATCTTCTTCTTCTCCTTCTTTTGGACGTCGATGATGTTCCAGCCGCAGGAGATGGCAAAGAACTTGCAGGAGCACGGCTCTTTCGTTCCGGGTATTCGACCCGGCCGCAAGACGGCTGACTACCTTGAGAAGATCATGGTTCGTATCACCTTGGCGGGTGCCGCCTTCTTGTCGGTGATTGCGATCATTCCGACCCTGGTGGCGGGCACCCTAAACGTCGACTTGCTAACGGCTAGCTTTCTTGGCGGCACGACAATCCTGATTGTCGTCGGTGTTGCTCTCGACTTGGTGGACAAGCTCAACGCGCAACTCATCGCTCGGAATTACGAAGGATTCATGGGTGCCGGTTCGAAACGCAACCGCTAAGAGGATTGGCATCGCAATGAATTTGGTGTTTCTCGGTGGTCCGGGCGCAGGAAAAGGTACTCAAGCCAAAGAGCTTGCCACCGAATACTCTTGGGCCCACATCTCGACCGGTGACCTGCTGCGCGGAGCGCTAGCGGCTGGAACTGAGTTAGGGAAAAAGGCCGAGGAGCATATGAGCCGAGGCACCTTGGTGCCGGATAACTTGATGTGCGACCTGGTGGCCGAACGGCTTGGTCAGGACGACTGCAAAGAGGGTTGGATTCTGGACGGCTTCCCGCGCACACATGTGCAGGCGGACGCCCTGAACAAGACTCTGAATGCGATGGAAATCGAACTCGACGCCGTGCTGTTTTTCAGCATCGACGAAGATGTCTTGGTGGAGCGTCTTACCGGGCGTCTCACCTGCAAGAATTGCGGTGCGATCTATCACCGCAAGAACATGCCCCCAGCCGTTGAGGGGGTATGCGATAGCTGCAAGGGTCCGCTTTATCAGCGTTCTGACGACAACGAGACCGCGGTTCGAAATCGCCTCGAAGTCTACAAGAACTTAACTGCTGACCTGGTAGCTTTTTATGAAGATGAAGACCTTCTAAGGCGCGTTGCTGCGGAAGGCACATTGGAAGAAGTCGCGACCAGGGTTGCAGCAGCCCTGGCGGATTCTTAGACTTTCGGCTCTCCCGGATTCGTGGGTAAGTTCCCACAAGATGCGTCTGGGGCTGAGCTTAGGAACATACATCTCGCCGATTAGGCGAGTCGAAGGAGGCCCTGGAGTGACTAGGGCATTCCGGGGGGACACGGGAGCGAACCATGAAGGTCCGGGCATCAGTAAAACGCATGTGCGAGAATTGCAAGATCGTCCGTCGTAAAGGCGTCGTCTTCATTCTTTGCACGAACCCGCGACACAAGCAGCGCCAAGGCTAAGGGCGCGAACGAGGATACAGCATGCCACGCATTGCCGGAATCGACATTCCGAACGACAAAAACATCATCATTGCTCTGCGCTACGTCTACGGGATCGGCCCGAAGATCGCGGAGAGTATTCTTGCTGCAGTGAACATCCCGGGCGACCTCAAAGCCCGTGAGCTCAGCGAAGAAGATGTCACGCGTTTGAACAGCGAAATCGAAAGCAACCATGTCGTCGAAGGTCAACTTCGCCGTCAGGTGATTACCAATATTCAACGTCTGAAGGACATTCGCTCCTACCGAGGCCTGCGGCACATTCGCGGGCTTCCGGTGCGAGGTCAGCAAACTCAGGCCAATGCGCGTACCCGTAAGGGTCCCCGTCAGACCGTCGCCAACAAGAAGAAATAAGCACGATGGCCAAGGGCACAAAAAAGAAGATTCGCAAGAACGTCGTCAAGGGTGTGGCTCACATCCAGGCAACCTTCAACAACACGATTATCACGATTACCGACACGACCGGCGCAACTTTGTGCTGGGACAGTGCCGGATCGATCGGCTACAAGGGCTCGCGTAAAAGCACGCCCTACGCCGCTCAGCGAGCCGGAGAACGCGTGGCCGAAAAAGCCCGCAAATTCGGTGTTCGCGAAGTGGAAGTCTGGATCAAGGGTCCGGGCTCTGGTCGTGAATCTGCGGTGCGGGCGCTCAAGGCGGCTGGCATCGACATCAAGGCGATTCAGGACGTGACACCGCAGCCTCACAATGGCTGCCGTCCGCCCAAGCGTCGACGGGTCTAGTCTAAGGCCTCTAAGAGTAAGACAAAGACAAGGTTTTGACGGCGCCGCGTGCCGAATGAACCGCAATGAGACGGCCCTTAGGGGCGATACCAACCAACCAGCTTGACGGCGCGTGAGCGTCTCGAGCAGCAGTCGAGAAGATAATCATGGCCAGGAACACCGGACCCAAGTGTCGACTTTGCCGCCGAGAGGGCATGAAGCTCTTTCTTAAGGGCGAGCGTTGTCACACTGTCAAATGCGCCGTCGAGCGC
Organism: Planctomycetota bacterium; assembly: GCA_036479435.1. GTDB lineage: Bacteria > Planctomycetota > DRQF01 > JAZGFI01. The sequence continues at coordinate 36,893 of JAZGFI010000198.1, forward strand.
CGTGGCACGCCGCCCGGCATCCATACTTGGAGCCGTCAGCGCCGCTCCTCTTACGGGATGCAGTTGCGCGAGAAGCAGCGTCTGAAGCGTATGTACGGGGTCATGGAGCGCCAGTTTCGGACCTATTTCAAGCGTGCGAGTCAGCAAAAAGGCAACACCGGTGCGAACCTGTTGCTTGAGATCGAACGCCGCTTGGACAACGTTCTGCGCGCATCCGGTTTGGCACAGGGGCCCGCGGCTTCGCGCCAGACGATCGTCCATGGCAATACCTATCTGAATGGCCGTCGTTGCGACCGTCCTTCGGCCCAGGTCAAACCCGGCGATGTCATCACCCTGACGCTGCGTGAAAAGACTCGTAAGAACCTCTCTGCGCTCGCCGAGGCGACGCGTTCTTTTGTTTCCGAGACGCCGGAATGGCTTGAGGTCGATCGCGACAAGCTCGAGATCAAGGTGCTCAGCATGCCGACACGCGAACAGTTCCCGTTCCAGATCAACGAACTGCTCATCGTCGAAGGTATGTCTAAGTAAGACGTCGTTTTTCGGGTTCGTCTGGCGCCATTGTGGTGGCTGACCGGGACCCGGAGCGCATTCCCGGAGGGAAAACTGCATGCGAATTAGATGGCGGAATCTCGAACTCCCGAACCGTGTTTCGGTTGATCGTGACAGCGTTTCCGATACCTATGGCAAGTTTCTGATCGAACCGTTCGAGCGTGGCTTCGGCCACACGATTGGCAACGGTCTGCGTCGAGTCCTTTTGAGTTCCTTGGAAGGAACGTCAATCGTCTGGACGAAGATCGAGGGCGTGGACCACGAGTTCACCGCCATCGACGATGTGGTCGAGGACGTCACCGATATCATCTTGAACCTCCAAGAGGTCCAGGTGAAACTCGAGGGTGACGGGCCGATCACGATGAGCCTGAAGGCGACCAAGAAAGGTCCCGTCACGGCGGCGATGTTCGTGCCGAAAGGTGACGCCGATATCGTTAACCCCGATGCCCATATTCTGACTTTGTCGAGGGATCGTGAACTCGATCTCGAGGTCGAAGTCCGCAAGGCTCGTGGTTATCTCACCGCCGAAGAGAACGAGCACGGCTCGATTCGCGGCGCGACCACGACGGGACGCCGCGATATCGACCAAGAGATCGGTAAGATCTGGATGGATGCCACCTTTTCTCCGGTGCAGCGCGTGCGCTACCGGACCGAGGATACTCGAGTCGGCAAGCTCACGGACTATGACAAATTGATCATCGAGATTTGGACGGACGGAACGACTCGTCCGGACAGCTCTTTGGTCGAAGCCAGCAAGGTCTACCGCAAGCACTTGAACCCCTTCATCTCTTACTCCGATGCGGGTGGGGATATGTCGACAACCAATGACGTTCCTGAGCCAGCTGAAGAGATGGCCCGGGCCGAGGTCGATGAGAAGGTCAAGAAGTTTGCGATGCCGATCGCCGAGATGAACCTCTCAGTGCGTTCGAATAACTGCCTTGAGGCAGAAGAGATCACGACGGTGGGTGCCCTGGTGCACCGCACAGAATCGGAACTCTTGAACGTCCGCAACTTTGGCAAGACTTCGCTCAACGAGATCGTCGCTAAGCTGGAAGAGATGGGCATGCACCTTGGGATGCAAGTGCCTCAATCAGCCCTGGCTGATTGAGACCTGCGATACTGAGCTAATAGGGCCCTCCTCGCGGGGGGCAAGAAAGTTATCCTCCCCAAAGCAGGAGGATAAAAACATATAAGCAGAGCAGACTGGACTAAGACTATGAGACACCGCGTCGCAGGACGGAAGCTGAACCGCAGCCCGTCGCATCGCAAAGCCCTGAGGCAGAACATGGCTTGCGCCATTCTTGAGCACGGTCGCATCGTTACGACCGTGACCAAGGCCAAAGAGATTCGCCCCTACATCGAAAAACTGGTGACCTTGGGTAAGACCAAGAACGTGGCCAACGTTCGGCGGGCGGTGGCGAGACTGGGCAACAACAATCGCGCCAAAGAGCTCGCTCGTCACCTTTTCGATAACGTTTCGCCGACCATGAAGGATCGCCCCGGTGGCTACACTCGTATCCTTCGTTTGAGCGAGCGTCGTCTGGGCGACGGAAGTGAAAAGGCGATCATCGAATTCGTGAACTACAACCCGGCCGCAAAAGCCGAGGCGGCGGCCGCCGGAGACGAGTAATCGTTTCCGAGTTCGGTCCCTCCGGATGGACGGGTGCACAGTGGATAGGCGTCGGCGTTCTCGCCGTCGCCTTTTTTTCGGCAGTCATCTTGGTGCTAAAGTTGGCGCGTCCTGCGGGCAACTCGAATCGCCCACCCAATACTGCCGACGCCGAGTGAAACCGGAAAAAGACCAATGGATAGCAAACGCGCGATCATCGTGGGCGCCTCATCCGGGATCGGGGCAGAGATTGCCGTCGAGCTGGCCCGGCGGGGCTATCGATTGGCCTTGCTGGCGCGCCGCAGGGACTCCTTGCGAGCGGTGGCGGCGCGGTGCAACGAGACCGCCGGATCCGAAGTCGCCACGATTCATGTGCACGACGTTTGCGAAACGGCTCAAGTACCGGGACTTTACCGCGGACTTGTTGATTCGCTCGGCGGTTTGGATCTCATCGTCTATGCGGCAGGTATCATCGAAAAGGTCGGACCTAGCGAGTTTGATTTCGCAAAAGACGCTCCCGTGGTTCAGATCGGTTTGCTGGGCGCGATGGCGTGGTTGAACGAAGCCGCGCGCAACTTTGAAGAGCAGGGCAAAGGCAAGATCTGCGCGATCTCGTCGATCGCTGGCGATCGCGGCCGCTGCGCCTACCCGTCCTACCATGTCGCTAAGGCGGGATTGACGACTTACCTGGAGTCCCTCCGCAACCGATTGGCGACCAAAGGCGTAACGGTCACCACGATCAAGCCAGGTTTCGTCGACACGACGATGACCAAAGGCATGGATGGGCTGTTCTGGGTCATTTCGCCAGAGAAAGCCGCTCAGACCATTGTCAAACACATCGAAAACGGCGCACAGACCAAATACGTTCCCGCGCGTTGGGGCTTGGTGGCTGCCGTCATCAAGAACATTCCGTCCTTTGTCTTTCGCCGCATGAAGATCTGATCCGCTCGTGACGTCGCCGACGATCAAACTTGAGACCGTCAACTCTTGGGGCATGGTGCAGAAAGCGCGCTGTGACTTACGGCAACCGCGAGACGTGGACGCCTTGCGTGGAATGTTCGAACAAGCCCGTCGGCAGGGGAGAACGATCGGTCTGCGGGGAGCGGGCCGTTCCTACGGCGACGCTGCTCTCAACGATGGTGGGTTGCTGCTCGACTTGACTGAGCTCAACCGCCTTTCGTCTTTCGATCCCTCCTCCGGTGTCTTAGTTGGCGAACCGGGTGTCACCTTGCGCCAGTGTTGGCGTGAGATGGTCCCTCAAGGCCATTGGCCAGCCGTGGTCTCGGGCACGATGAAGACGACGCTGGGCGGCGGTGCCTCCATGAACATTCACGGCAAGAACAACTACTGTGCCGGGTCGTTTGGGGAGTACCTGGAGTCCTTTGAAATCTTGCTTCCCACGGGCGAAGAACTCCGCTGCTCGCGAGACGAGAATGCCGACTTGTTCTTTGGGGCAATCGGCGGCTTTGGGATGCTCGGTTGTTTTACTTCGTTGACCATGCGCGCCAAGCAGGTGGAGTCGGGGAGGGTGGAGGTAAGGCCTCACGCCACGTCGAGTTTTGCAGAGACTTTGGAACTCTACGACGCCCTGGCACCCCAGGCCGACTACCTCGTTGGCTGGCATGATGGCTTGAGCACGGGCGCCAAGCGGGGCCGAGGCCTGGTCCACGAAGCGCGGCACCTAAGTGCTGATGAGGATCGTGAGGCTGAGTCCAGCATGGCATTGGACCGGCAAGACTTGCCCACTCGGATGTTCGGCGTGATGCCGAAATCATGGTTGTGGATGGGCCTGTGGTGTTTTTTGAACCGACCCGGTATGCGCTTGGTGAACGCGATGAAATTTTGGAGCGGATCCCGGCAAGCCCAAGGAGATCCCTATCGTCAGGCCCATGCGGCCTATCACTTCCTCCTCGACTATGTTCCCCATTGGAAGTGGGCTTACCGTCCCGGTGGTCTAATTCAGTTTCAGGCCTTTGTGCCGCGCGAAAAGGCGGCCTCGACTTTCGACGATTTGCTCGAAACGATGCACGCGCATGGTATTCCGCCCTACCTTTGCGTCAGCAAAAAGCACCGGCAAGATCCATTTTTGATGACCCATGCTGTGGACGGCTATTCGTTGGCGCTGGACATCAAGGTGTCCGATTCTAATCGAGAGCGTGTTTGGGCTCTCACCGAAGAGCTCGAAGAGCAGGTCTTGTCCGCACAAGGCCGGTTTTACTTTGCCAAGGACTCGGTGCTTCGGCCGCGCAACCTAACGCGCATGTATCGACCGGAAACACTCGATGCTTTTGTTGCGCTCAAAAGACGTTGTGATCCCGAAGTGATGCTCCAGACCGACTTGTATCGGCGCATTTTTTCTCAGTCTTAGTCTTCGTTCGACAAGCTGTACAAGCGATCAGTCTTAAGCCCTGGCCGTGGGGCGATCAAAGAAACTTAGATTGTTTTGGGCGGTCCACGCAGTTCTGTAGAGTGCGTACACCCAGCACCGTTTTCCCCAGAACATCATCGCCAGTTTCGCGACCCACCGCTGGGAGCCTTTTGTTTTATGTCGATTAGAAGTACCTGCAATGTTTGTGGTTCCGGTCTCGTGTTCGAGGAAGACGCGGTCGGTGGCAAGATCGAGTGCGGTCACTGCCATTCCATTCATCGCGTTCGCGCGAAAGAAGGGGGTGGTCTTGAACTCCGCACCTTGATTGAGAGTTTGGATTTTGACCCCGTCGAAGTCGCCCAGGAAGCGACAACTTCAGAGTCAGGAACTCCGAAGATCAAATTGAAAACCTGGAAAGACAAAGTTCGGGAAGAAGGTAGCGAAAAGTCTCCGACGCTGAGTCGGCGGACGCGCAGTCGACGCTAGCCTCTTCCATTTTCCGGGCCGCTGCATCTCCTTTAGGCAGCGCCTTTAAAGGCGACGTACGAGCCATGAGGCCATGTGGCCAACCCGCAAAAAGATGAGCCCGCAGTGGTATCCCCTCTGCGGGCTCATCTTTTTGAGTCTTCCCCTAGCGATTAGGTTCGATTCCAGAGCCCCATACGCTTAATCTGGGGCGGGAGTCTTCCCTTCGTTCGAGCGAACAAGACACCATCGCGTCGGCGTTTTTTTAAGTGATGTAGTTGATGGATTCATGACGATGTCCTGGAAGTTATTTGCGTTGGCCTTGCTGTGCGCGATCGTTCAGCCGCTCGTTGTATCGGCTCAGATCGTGCCAGCCGGGTTTTTGGTTGAGCAACTGGTAACGCAGGGATTGGCATCTCCAACTGACCTTTGCGTTCTCGACGACGGCCGCGTCTTGATGACCGAAAAAGCCAGCGGCAACATTCAGCTTTGGGTGCCGACTTTGGGTGACATGGTAACCACGATCGGTACCGTCACTGATGTCGACTCGAGCGGAGAGCGTGGTTTGCTGAGCCTCACCGTTGATCCCGACTTTGCGACGAACGGTTTCCTCTACGTGTGGACGGCGCGAGCCGATGCCTCGACCTTGGCCCTATTGAGATACGAACTCGCGGGCGACTTGAGCGACGGTGTGAGCCCGGACTTAGTCCTCATCGCGGATTCGGAAACAACGTTGCTCGTGTCGCAGTCTGAGAACGACCCGAATCACAATGGCGGTACGATCCGTTTCGGTCCCGACGAAATGCTCTACCTTTCGATCGGGGACGATGCGGACCCGATGAGCGCCCAGGATTCGGCGGATCTAAAAGGATGTGTCCTGCGCTTGGACCTCTCTTCCGTTCCCGCTCAACCCGGTCTTTTGTCCCTGGCCGATCTCGATCCCGGAGACAATCCGTTTTCGGATTCAGGCCTCGTCGCTGAGCGCTTGACGATCGCTTGGGGTTTGCGCAATCCTTTCAGCTTTTCGATCGACGCGGACAAGGGTGATCTTTTCATCGCTGATGTCGGCCGCAACGATCGTGAAGAACTCAATCACTGGCCTTACGGAACGATGGGAAGCCCATGCGTCGGACTGAACTACGGCTGGCCTCACCTCGAAGGTACTCTCCCGGGGATCTTTCCATTCCAAGGCGTCGGTTCTGCGCTCAATGTCTTCGAGCTCCCTATCGACGAGCGCCTTCACTTCGCCGACGGATTCGTGATCATCTCGGCTGGCATCTATCGCAATAGGGGTGGGCTTTATGATTGGGGGCCGACCTACGACGGAGCCCTTTTTCACAGCGACTTTCTGTTGGGAACGATCGAGCGACTAGAATTTGATGCCGTCTCCTTAAGCTGGGTGACCGCGGCCTCGGTTAGCGGTCAGCCAGCTGTCGACAGCTGGGCTAGTGGTTTCGTCGGCTTTTGCCATTTCGAGATGGCCAAGGACGGCGGACTTTATGGCATCGACTTCTTCGGCGATAGGCTCGTTCGCATCCGGCCAACGACTCTATCTGTGACCCTCAGTGGGGTGCTCGGCGCCGATCAGGTGGGCGTCAAAGGGAGAGCCTTCAAAAACAAGTTCGTCTTCGAGCTAGTCGACAGTACAGGGCTCGCCCTGGTCGGCGAGACGATCCATGCCCAGGTTTCGCCAAACGCCTCTTTCGTCGGACTAGATTCGGCGGTGACTGATGCCCAGGGTCGGGTCGAGTTTTGCCTGTTCGCCGATGAGGGTGGCCCCGTCGTCTTGACTGCGACCACGAATCTAAGCTCGGGAAATCCCGCTCAGATCTCGGCCTTTGCCCGCGCGCTTGAGGTTCAGCACATTGCGCTCGCGACGACCGATGTGGTGATTGTCGAGCTTCTGAATATCTCGTTTGGACCCGACCTCGTCCCCTCGCTTATCGTTGCGGCGGGGCCGAGCGCCCAAGGGACGACGAGCGTCATCGGAGATTTGGTTTTTAGCCCCCCGAACACCACGGGGGTTGTCGTGATAGAAGATCCCATCGGCACTCTCGGTGGTACCATCATGCAAGGTGGTTTGGGAGCTCCGGGTCTTCTCAATGTCTACATTCAACCGGCCGGTTTACTCCAGGGAACTTTTGAGTTCCAGGCGATCTGGCTCGACTTCTCGACTTTTACGTCCATTGATGGCCTCGCGAGCTCGCCCCTTGGCGCCTCGAACGCGGTCACGGTTACGTTTTGAGTTCGGCCGCCAACTCTCTCTTCTCATGATGGCACTCCGCCAGCATGCAGCTCACCGCTCAAGAGGCTTTTGATGAGACAGTTCACATCTTCATTTTTTGTGTTGATGGTCGTGTTACTGAGTTTCTCGGGCCTGTCGGCGCAGAACGTACCCAATGGTTTCGCCGTTGAGGAGGTCGTTTCTACTGGCTTGAGTCTTCCCACGGATTTTGCGCTATTGGATGATGGCCGCGCCATCATTATCGAGAAGGCGGGTGGCGACATCAAGTTTTGGGTGCCCAGTCTCGGGGATGCGGCTACGATCGTCGGCAACATCGTTGGCGTTGACGCGGCCGGGGAGCGAGGGCTATTGAGCTGCGCCGTTGACCCCGACTTTTCCAACAATGGCTATCTTTACATCTGGGGTGCTCGTATCGGCAGCCCTGGTTTGGAATTGTTGCGATTCGAATGCGCCGGCGATCTGAGCGACGGGAACTCTAGTGATCTCGTCATGGTCCCCGCCACCGAGTTCTTGGTGCTGTCGGCAATCCCCGACAATCAGTCACTGCACAACGGAGGCGCGTTGAGATTCGGCCCCGATGGCATGCTCTACCTTTCAATGGGCGACGATCAAGAACGTGAACGCGCCCAGGACAGTTCCTCTTTACAGGGTTGCGTCCTGCGCTTGGATGTTGCGGGTTTGCCTGCGGGCCCCGGTTCAGCTCTGCGCGAAGACCTCGATCCTGGCGACAACCCATACTCGGATTCGGGATTGATCGACGAACGATTGCTTATCGCCTACGGCCTTCGGAATCCTTTCAGCTTCGTCATCGATCCCAACACTGGCGATCTTTTTGTTGGCGACGTTGGCGAAGCACAACGCGACGAACTTGACCATTTGGCTCGCGATTCGAGTGGCCAGTTCCCCGGGGTCAACTTCGGTTGGCCCTGGCGTGAGGGTCGGATTGCGGGAACGGGTGTTACCGGTGCCACTCAACCAGGCGATCTCGTTGAGCCGATCGACGACCGTGTCCATGGCAGTGAGAGCTTTGCGATCATGGCGGCTGGTGTTTACCGCAATCAAGGTGGCCCTTTTGATTGGGGCATGAGCTACGAAAACTCAGTGTTTCACTCGGACTTTGTTCTCGGCACGATGGAGCGTTTAACATTCGACGCCGCATCCGGCGCTTGGGTCACGGCCTTGCCCGTTGTGGGGCAACCGACGATAGGGCACTGGGGAACGGGTTTCACCGGCTACATCCACTACACACAGAGCAGCGACGGGGCGGTCTATTGCGTGAATTTCCTCGCCGGCCGTCTGTCGCGCATCGTTGCTTTGGTGAGCACCTCAGAGCTGGATTGGGTGGGTGGCATGAACCAAGTCGGCGTCGACGGCAAGACCTTCGGCGAGCCCTTCGCATTCGAGGTGCGGGACCTAAGCGGCATCCCGCTCGCTGGCCAAATCGTTGAAGCAAGCCCTTCCGTCAACGCGGTTATCGTTGGACCCAGCTCAAAGATGACAGATGTAAACGGTCGCGTGGATTTTCAGCTTCAGGCCATCGCGGCCGGGGAAGTCTCGCTCAATGCAGCCTTGTCCGGGCCGAGCAACACAAATGCCATTGCGACAGCTTTTGCCCGCGGCCTAGAAGTCACCTACTTACCGACCGCCGCCGTCGACTTTTTAGTCGTCAACTTCGTGAACACTTCGTTCGGCGGAAGCCCTGTTCCCTTCATTTTTGTGGCGGTTCCGCCCACCGAAGCCACCACGACGTCGCTGTTCGGAGAAATCGCCTTCGACCTACTTAGTCCCGGCGCCACGGTCATCATCGAAGACCCGGCCGGATTCTTTTTTCTGACTCAGATTGAGGGTGGATTCGGAAACCCCGGGCGGACCAACATTTACCAAGTGCCAGCCGGCGTCCTGCAGGGCGTGCTGAAGTTTCAGGTGCTCTATGTTGATCTCTCAACGCCTTCTTCCGTTGACGGCGTGACACCGAGTGCCGTAGCCCCGTCCAATATCGTCACGCTCACATTCTAGGTCTGAAATCGATGGCATATCTAAACCACAAACTTGGCCAGGTCACAAAGTCCCTGGCCGTCTGCGCCGCCGCCGCGACTTTGTTTCTGAGTTTGCCGTCGCTTGCGGCCCAGACTTTACCCGATGGGCTGGTCTTCGAATCTCTCGTTACGCAGGTCTTAGATCTACCCACGGACTTCGCCCGGCTGCCTGATGGTCGCGTCTTAATCCTCGAGCGGAATACCGGGAATATCGAGATGTGGACGCCCCAAAACGGCAACCAAAGCACCTTGGTGGGAACCATTCTCGACATCCACCAGGGCGGCGAGCGCGGCCTGTTGAGTATCTGTGTTGACCCAGGCTTCGCGATCAACGGCTATGTGTACTTGTGGACGACGCGCCTTGGAAATCCCGGTATCGAACTCCTTCGCTATGAGTGTGCCGGAGACCTCAATCTCGGTACCAGTGTCGATCTGATTTTGGTCCAAGCCACCGAGTTTGTCGTCCTCGCCGCCATTCCAGACTCCAGTCACCTTCACAATGGTGGCACCATTCGTTTTGGCCCAGACGGCATGTTGTATGTTTCGATCGGTGACGACTCAGCGTCATTGATGGCCCAGGACAGTGCCAGCCTGCTGGGCTGCGTTCTGAGACTCGATGTGAGCGGTTTGCCCGCGGGGCCGGGCTTCGCACTTCGCGCTGACCTAGATCCTGGAGACAATCCCTTCTCAGATTCTGGCATTATCGAAGAGCGGCTAACGCTCGCCTGGGGCTTGAGGAATCCATTCAGTTTCAACATCGACCAGCTGAGCGGCGATCTGTTTGTCGCCGACGTCGGTGGCTCGGCGCGTAACGAATTCGATCAGATTGTGTTTGGGCCAGGTTCCGGCCCGGCGACTGCGAGCAACTTCGGCTGGCCCTTTCGTGAGGGTGTCGTGGCCGGTCCCGTGTCGCCTCCGAGTGGTTCCAACCCCCTGCAGTATGTCGAGCCTATTGACGATCGTGTCCACTTCGTCGAGGGATTCGCCATCATTTCCGCTGGCGTTTACCACAATCAAGGTGGCGCCTTCGACTGGGGACTTGATTACGAAGGGGCCGTTTTTCATTCCGACTTCATTTCGGGGGAAACGGAGCGTCTCGAATTCAACATCGCCTTGAACACTTGGCAAACCGCTCTGCCGGTGCCGGGTCAACCGACGCCGGAACATTGGGCGACGGGTTTTTCGGGTTTTGTGCGATTTGATCTTGGCGGTGACGGCGCCATGTATGCACTCGATTACGCGGCCGGTCGCTTTGGACGCATTCGGCCCGCTACGGCAACCCATGTCATGCTGCCGATCGGTGGCGATGATCAAGTCGGAATGCGAAATCTCGACTTCGGTGAGGCCTTCTCCTTTCGACTAGAGGACGCAAATGGCCTCCCGCTGGCGGGCGAAATCGTCAAGATCGTGACCTCGGCCAACGCGATTGTAGTAGGCCCAGACTGCAAGCTGACCGACGTCTTGGGCGAGGTTTCTTTTGACCTTCGTCCTTTGGAGGGTGGCGTCGTGACGGCCTTGGCGGAACACCAATTCTCATCCGCGAGCGCCACCATGCAGGCGTTCGCGAGGGGCTTAGAGTTGACGTACTTGCCCGGTGCCAGCATCGATATTTTGGTCGCAGAATTCATCAACACGAGTCTGGCCGTCAACCCGGTTCCGACAATCTTCGTCGCGGTCCCCGTCTCAGAGCCCACCACCAACACGATGTTTGGGGTCGTGGCCTTCGACGTCTTGATCCCCGGCGATACCGTCGCGATCGAGGACCCCACGGGCCTTCTGGGACCAGCCCTCGAACTTGAAGGTGGCTACGGGACACCGGGCCACACCAACGTTTACGCCGTGCCCACCGGTTTTCTAAGCGGCAGCCTTCGTTTTCAAGCCATCTGGGTCGACTTTTCGACACCGACATCCATTGCGGGCGTGGCGCCGTCCGGCGTTGCCTTGTCGAACATCATCGTCGTCAACTTCTAGTGGGAGCTAGGGTATATCGGGACGAAGAGACCCGGCGGTAGGGCGCAGCTCGACCCGCTAGTTGTAGTGAACCGATTTTTCGCCGAGCACCGACTCGAGTTGGCGAAACAACTCGGGGCTGGCCTGCACGCCCCATTCACGGCCGGCTTGAATGGTCACGCAGCCATGTTGTCTCGTACCGACTTCAAAGGTTACCGGAATGCTGCCCGGGCTTTCTTTGAGCAGGCGCTTTAGGGTCACGATCTGCATGTCGAGATCTTCGCCCGCTTGCACGGCGAGCGTCAGGCGCTTGGTCAGGCTACCTTTGGCTTCTTCGAGGGGGATTACCGAATTCACTTTGAGGTTCGGCTCCTCGCGGCTGTGGTCGACTTCGCCGCGCAAAAACAGGATGTTGTCGGCCTTGATGTGCTCGGCGATCTCGCCGTAGACACTCGCGAAGATGACCGCGTCAATGCTCCCGCTGAAATCCTCAAACTTCACAAAAGCCATCCGTCTGCCTTCATATTTGCCGCGCTTGGTGAGCAGCAAACGAACCGAACGGATGATGCCGCCGATGGTGATTTCGGTTTTCGCGGGCGCGTAGGCAAGGTCTTTGATTTGGCGGTCGGCGAATCTCTTCACGACGTCGCGGTAGGCGTTGAGAGGGTGGCCCGACAAGTAAAATCCGAGGGCCTCTTTTTCGAGTTTCAGCTTCTCGCTCTCGCGGAACTCTTCGATCGGGGGGAGGGCGGAGTGCCCGGCGGAGGCGTTTTCAGCTTCAAGCTCGCCGGCGTCAAAGAGACTCATCTGCCCCGAGCGGGCGTCTTCTTGGGCGTTTTGCCCAAACTTCAATGCCTCTTCGAGGATGGCCATCTTTTGCGATCTAAAACCTTCGATTGAATCCATCGCGCCGGCGTGAACGAGGGCTTCGAGGACCCCTTTGTTCATAAGGCGCGTGTCGACGCGCTCACAGACATCAAAGAGGCTCGCGAAGGGCTCAGCCGACTCCTCGTCGCGCACTTTCACCATGCACTCGATGGCGTTTTGGCCCGCGCCGCGGATAGCCCCCAGGGCATAGCGGATACTGTCGCCTTCGACTTGAAACTCGTAGTGGCTGTGGTTGATGTCGGGCGGCAGAATCTCGATGTCCATCGCCTTGGCTTCATCGACGTAATCGACGGTCTTGTCGATGGAGATCATTTCGCAAGTCATCAGCGCGGCCATGTATTCGATCGCGTAGTTCGCCTTTAAGTAGGCCGTTTGAAAAGTCACCGCCGCGTAGGCCGCCGAGTGGCTTTTGTTGAATCCGTAGCCGGCGAAGTACTCGATTTGCTCCCAAATTGCCGTGGAGATCTCCGGGGCGATGTCTTTTTCCTTGGCGCCGTCGACAAACTGAGTCTTGAACTTGGCGAGGATCTCCGGCTTCTTTTTGCCCATGGCTTTGCGCAGAGAATCGGCCTCGTTGAGCGTGAAACCCCCGAGGGAAGCGGCAATGCGCATGACCTGCTCTTGGTACAGGATGACCCCGAATGACTCCTTAAGCGTTTCTTCCAGCAGGTGGTGTAAGTAGACAACTTCCTCTTCACCGTGCTTGCGCTTGCAGTACATGTCGTCCATGCCGGAGCCCAAGGGGCCCGGTCGGTAGAGCGCCAAGATCGCGATGATATCCTCAAAGGAGTCGGCGCGGAGTTTTCTTAGGAGCTCTCGCATGCCGTCAGATTCAAGCTGGAAAACACCGACGGTGTCGCCGCGTTGCAACAGCTCGTAAGTCGCTACGTCGTCCAAAGGGAGTTCGTTGGGGTCAAGGGTCAAGCCGCGCGTGCGCTTGATGTTCTTCAGCGCCTTGTCGATGATCGTCAAAGTACGCAAGCCCAAGAAATCCATCTTGAGCAGGCCGATTTCCTCGACCACATCCATCGTCCATTGCGTCGTAATGGTGTCGCCGTTTTTGTACAGCGGGACGCGGTCGGTGAGCGGGGCGTCGGTGATGACGACTCCCGCGGCGTGAACCGAACAATGGCGTGCGCAGCCTTCGATCCTCATGGCGATGTCGAAGAGTTCTTTGGAATCCCCCTCGCGAATCTCGCGCAACTCGGGGTCGGCCGCGAGGCTTTTTGCCAAGGTGACGCCGGGACCGCCGGGGATCTTTTTGGTGATGGTGTCGATTTCACCCAAGGGAATGTCCAAGGCTCGACCGACGTCGCGGATCACGCCCTTTGCCGCCATGGTTCCGAAGGTGATGATCTGGGTGACGTTGTCCTTGCCGTACTTCTCGGCGACGTAGCGCATGACCTGTTCGCGGCCATCCTTGCAAAAGTCGATGTCGATATCCGGCATCGAAATGCGCTCGGCGTTCAAAAAGCGTTCGAACAGTAAGTCGTACTTGAGCGGATCGATTAGCGTGATGCCGAGTGAATAAGAGATGATAGATCCGGCCGCTGATCCGCGTCCCGGGCCGACCGGGATGCCTTGGTCTCTCGCGTAACGGATGAAGTCCCAAACGATCAAGAAGTAGTCGATGAAACCCATCTTGACGATGACGTCGAACTCATAAGCGAAGCGCTTTTCGACCTCGGGTCCGCCTTGGGGGTAAAGGCGTGCGAGGCCTTCGCGGCAGAGTTTAAGGAAAAATTCCTCAGAACTGAGTCCGTCGGGAGAGGTGAACTTTGGCAAGAAACGCGACTTGAAATCGACCTCGATGGAGCAGCGGTCTGCGATCAAGCGCGTGTTGGCGATTGCGGACGGCGTGTCCTTGAAGAGCCGCGCCATTTCGGCGCCGTCGCGTAAGTACAGGTCGCGAGATCCCATCTTAAAGCGGTTAGGGTCGCTCTTAAGCTTGCCCGTGCCGATGCACAACAAGACGTCTTGAGACTCGTAGTCGTCGGCGCGAACGTAATGCACGTCGTTCGTCGCGACGAGCGGAGTGCAGGTTTCCTCGCTTAGCTCGATGAGAGCCTTGTTGGCTTCGACCTGGATGTCGAGACCGTTGTCCATCAGCTCGATGAAGTAGTTGTCGGCACCGAATAGCTCGCGGTACTCAGCGATGATTTGCCGTGCGCCATCTTTGCCCTTGGCGCGAAGCGTCTGAATGAGTTCCCCGCTGAGGCAACCCGACATGCAGATGATGCCCTCGCCCCATTTTTTGATCAGGTCTTTGTCGAAGCGCGGTCGGTAGTAAAAGCCCTCAAGGTAGGCGGCGCTCGAGATCTTCATGAGGTTGTGAAAGCCAACCTGGTTTTCGGCGAGCAAGGTAGTGTGGTAATTCTGCTTGCCGCCGGTCGTTTTGTTGCGATCAAAGCGACTGCCCGCAGCGAGGTAACCCTCCATGCCGATAATCGGTTTGATGCCCCGGCTGGTCGCTTCTTTGTAAAAGCTCACGGCGCCGAAGATGTTGCCGTGATCTGTCAACGCAATCGCGTCCATCCCTCGTTGCTCGGCCCCGGCGACGAGGTCTTTGATGCGGCAGCTGCCGTCGAGAAGAGAAAAGTCGCTGTGGACGTGAAGGTGAATGAAGTCCGTGGCACTCATGCGAGACTGAGACTCAATGGGTCAATGAAATGGGGACGTTTGTCGATGCTGGATCGGCGGCTTTAAGCTTTGGAGGCGATCGCCAGATATTAGCCGGGAGCCACCCAAAATTGAAGGCGTTCGGCCTCAGCGATGTTGGGGGAGCCTTGCGGGCTGGGAGCCAAGAAATCGTCGGGCGAAGGTTCTTGGGCTTATTGCCAAGGGCCCCGCCCGACGGGGTCTCGAGCCCAAGGACGAGGATTAACTCGCCCTCAACCGCGCTCTCGAGGGCAACCCTAGGCCTTCGGAGGGACAAGCGGAATTCGCCGATCCTTCCCCGTTTTCGGCCTCTTTGCTATGGTTTCTTCTTCCTCCATCTCACTCGGAATTTCCCATGCAAAGTTCGTCCCGGCCCTGGCTATGCGCCATCCACCTTGTCGTATTTTTGGCCACCGTCTTGGCCGCATTCCTCAGTAGTGGCTGTTCTACGGGCGATAACGGCAGACCTTCGCAGGCGTCACGCGGTGCCGGTGGTGGCCTGTGGCAGGATCTCGACGATTCGCGTTCGCGAAAAGAAAACCGCGTCCGGCGAAGCCGCGAGAAACGCAAGGCCCTCGACGCGCAGATCGCCAGAGGGCGCGCTCAGGTTCCGGCGGCCACGCGCAACAAAATGGAAGTCTGGTGGAAGCAGTTTCTTGCGCAAAAGCCCGCTTGGGAGCGTTCCCGCCGTCAATGGCACGCCCTGGGACCAAGGGCCAAGGACATTCTGGTCGAGAACCTACTCATCGTGGTGGTGCGTGCCTACGAGGGCAATCAAGGCATTCTTTACAAGCGCGCCCGCGCGGAATTGTTCGAAATCAAGAAGTCGGCGTTGCCCTACCTCGTCGCTGGTCTCTCAGGCACTTACGGCGACGACGTCATCCGCAAGCACTGCATTCAGATGCTGAGCGACATTGGCCGCGAGTCGGTGGCGCCGATTCGACGAGCCTACGACGATGCCGATGATCGCGGTCGGATAGACTTGCTGAAGGCTGTCTCCGCAATGGGCGAGCATGGGGCTCCGGAATCTGTCGAAATGCTCGCGGGTCCCGCCCGCAACGGCGGTGACTTCAAGGTCCGCTTGGTGGCGATCGAAGGCCTCGGTGCCAGCCGCCACAAAGCGGCGGTGCCGGTCTTGCTCGATTGCTTGAAGGACTCGGATGTGTCGGTACGCAAGTTTGCTGCCGCAGGTCTTTCGAACTACCGGCAGCCTCGAGTGGCCAGTGCCTTGATCGCCGCGATGGCCCGGGCCGAACGCGCCCGCGGTGCCGGCAATCGCGAGCAAGACGTGGTGACAAACTGCCGAAGGTCCTTGCGACGTTTGACCGGTAAAGGCTGGAAGACCTCCCGAGATTGGAGTGCTTGGTGGAAAACACAAAGACAGTCATGACCGACAACGAAGCCGCCGCGCCCAACGAAAACGCCAACCCTCGCAACAAGGCGAGTGCGCCGAGTTCTCAGGGCAAGGCGGAAACGCCGAGTTCTGCTAGCAGTGCGGACACGCCAGCTTCCTTTCGCCCCAAGTCCGCCGGTGATTGGGACGGTCAAGTGCGCAAGGTCGGTGCCGTCTGCGCCGAAACCGGCAAAGAGCTGGTCGCTGGCGACGAGTTCGTCAGCCTGTTGCGCTTCGGCGACGAAGGAATCGAACGCACCGATCTTTGCGTCGAGGCCTACGAGGCTAAGGAGCACAGCGACTACTTCGCCTACTGGCGCTCGCACGTGGCGGCTCCCGACAGTGGCAAACCGCGCCCCCTCGATCTCAACTTCCTCACCGAATTCTTCCGCCGCCTCCAAGCCGAAGGCGAGCCCGTCGAGCAACGCGAAGTCGCCTACATCGTCACCCTCCTCTTGGTGCGCCGCAAGATCCTCACCATCATCCGCACTGAAGACGAAGAGGGCGAACAAGAGTTCATGATCTTGCGCTTCACCAAGTCCGAAGAAGACGAAGAATTCCGCGTCTCCGTCCCCGAGCTCTCCGAAGAAAAAATGGAAGCCATCCGCGACGACCTCAGCCGCATCTTCAACATCTGACTACACGGTGCCAGATGAGATGAGAGGGCCGGCCTCCGTCGTCGAGCTCACCTAAAATGGGGCTCAGTGTTTTTCTCAAAACAAAAACGGAGACCGGCCATGAGTAACGATAGCGAATTTGTAATGGGCGT
>JAZGFI010000199.1:0-4734 GCA_036479435.1 Planctomycetota bacterium
AACCGATTCAATGGCCTCCGCGGTGACTATGACTGGCTACACCACCACGAGCTTTCCCACGAGTGGTGGGGCAACCTCGTCACTTGCCGCGACTGGAAGGACATGTGGATTCACGAGGGCTTTGGCACCTACATGCAAGCGCTCTACTTAGAGGAGTTTCGCGGTCCCGAGGCCTATCGCGCCGAGCTCGCCAAAAACCGCAGCCGCGTCTCTAACCGCAAGCCCGTTGCTCCTCGCATCAGCCAAGGCGGTCAGCAGATCTACTTCGCGGGCAATTACGACAACGATGTTTACTTCAAAGGCGCTTGGGTCTTGCACGCACTGCGCTGGCTGATCGGCGACGCGGCTCTAAGAGAGTCCTTCCGCCGCTTCTGCTACCCCACTCTCGAAAGTGTCAGGGCCAAAGACGGCAGCCAAGTGCGCTTCGTCTCCACAGAGGACTACACCAAGCTCGTCTCCCAAATCGCCCGCCGAAACCTGGATTGGTTCTTCGAAATCTATCTGCGCCAAGCGAAGTTGCCTGAGCTCATTGTCGAAGATAGTCACGACGGCTTTTTACACCTTCGTTGGAAAACTCCCAAGGACCTCCCCTTCCCCATGCCCGTCCCTCTTAGGGTCGGCGACGATCTCCGTCGCATCCAAGTTCCCAAGCAAGGCACCAAGGTTCGTATCCCCAAAGGCAGGCCCTACGAGCTTGACCCCGATATCTTCTTATTTCGCAAACACTTCCGTCGACGCCGACTTCGATAGGCCACACACACACATGGGATTTTGGCTGAATCTGCCGACGAATTACCTACGTTGGATAAATTGGCCCAAATACCAAAGGGCGTAAGGGCGCCATCTAAAATGAATAAAGTCGTGTTCTTGGTGAAAGAACTTGCATCTTGTCGGGTAGAATCTGAGACACAGAGGCCTGTTACATGGCCCCGTATTGCCCCCAATTCCCTCGACTTGACTTCAGTTGCAAAGTCTGAAGTTGTCAACCTACCCTAAGAAAAGGAGACGCTTCATGCTGAAGCTCAACTCGCTTTTGCTGCTCGTCACGTTGTTGGCGCTCGCCGCCACGGCAAGTGCTCAACAAATGGAAACCAACGACCCCACCGGGTCACTCACCATCGACGGTGTCACCCCGGTCCCGGGAGCCCCCAGCGTCGTCAATATTCAAGACGACAACACCTTCACCATCAATATTGCTGGCGATCCGAACGCGGGCGTCATCTTGTTCTTGGCCCTCGGCCCGGTCGGCCCGACCTCGACGCTCGTCGGCGGCATGGCTGGCGGTACCGAATTCTTCGATCTGGACGCAAGCCTCGCGATTCGCGTTCTCATTGACGGCATCGGTGGCGCGGGTGCATTACCCTTCTTCAACCAGACGGACCAAAACGGCTCGCTCGACTTGCCGCTCAACGCCAACGCAGGACTCGTTGGCCTTTCCTTTTCATGGCAAGCGGTTGTCGCCGACGCGGCCTCACCCTTTGGCCTGAACTTCACGGCTGCAGAGCAAACGGACATCGCAAGTTTCGTGCCCCCGGTTTCGGTGTCGTTTACCGGCGACGATGCTATTCAGGCCGTCCCCCTCACGGCCCCGGTCACTTTTTGCGGTAGTATTTTCACCGAGGTCACAGTCAGCACAAACGGCTGGATCAGATTCGGCTCGACTGCAACTTCCAGTGATTTCAGCGAATCGACCGCCGACTTCATTAACGGTAACGTCGGCTTGGGAGCTGGTCCTGCTAGCCCGGCAATCGCCGTCCTCTGGGAAGACCTGGACATGGGCAACACCCTCACAGGCCCCTTGGCACAGTCCGTCGTCGTTACCGATGATGGCACCGGATCCGGTGGTTTCACAGTCGAGTGGGTCAACGCTGATTACTTCCCGACCACTTTCCTTGGCACCGTAAGCTGCACCTACGATCCTACCGGTGGCATCGTGACGTTGGACTACACCGGCTATGTTGCCGTCACGCCGCCCACCGAAGGCCTCGTTGGCATTAGCTGTGGTGATGCCATGGCGCCAGTAGCCCAAGTGGATTTGGTATCTGGGGGCTTCGTGACAGTGGACGCTGCCACACCAGGCGTCGCACGGACCATTTTCCAGAACTTCGACGGCAGCGGCACAACCGCCGCAGAAGCCTTCGATCTCGCTACCATCTCGCCCCTCGCCCAGATCTTGACCTTCGCCGAGACCCCCGGAGTTGGCGACTACACGCTGTTCTAGAACTTAACTCAAGCAAGTACTTAGCGGGGCCCTCTAAAGGGCCCCGCTTTTTTTCTGCCATGTCGCGGCGCCCTGTTCCCCTTAAGATCGGCGACAAGCTAAGCCGCATGCAGGCCCCCAAACAAGGCACCAAGGTCCGAACCCTCAAGGGCAAAGACCACGAACTTGACGCCGACATCTCCCTATTTCGCAAACACTTCTGACGCCCCCGACATCGCTAGGCGCAAAGGCGCATGAGAACCCCGTGAGCAGACACAAGCGATCGCCTTCAAGATCACGCCGAGGTTGCCAGTGGAGTATCGCAGGGCATACGTCGCCTTGCTCAGCTGCATAAAAGTTTGTGTTCTTCGCGAAGGATCTCACATCCTGTACCGCTAATTCTGCTGCCGGCCTGATGCCCTGTTGTATAGCCAGCTCCGGGCCGGCACCAATCCCCATAGTCTCAAGTAAAATTGAGTTCAATTTGTTCCCAAATCAAAGGAGATGCTTCATGCTGAAGCTCAACTCGCTCTTAGTACTCGTCGCGTTGCTAACCCTCATCGCCACGGCAAGTGCTCAGCAAATGGAAACCAACGACCCCACCGGATCACTCACCATCGACGGTGCCACCCCGGTTCCGGGAAGCCCCCGTGTCGTCAACATCCAAGATGACAACACCTTCACCATCAATATTAACGGCGATCCCAACGCGGGCGTCATCTTGTTCTTGGCCCTCGGCCCGGTCGCCCCGACTTCGACGCTCGTCGGCGGCATGGCTGGTGGCACCGAGTTCTTTGATCTGGACTCGAGCCTCGCGATTCGCGTTCTCATTGACGGCATCGGTGGCGCAGGCGCTTTGCCCTTCTTTAACCAAACCGACCAAACCGGTCATACGGCGTCAGACTAAATTCTCCCGCTTTTTTAGGTCTGACCTAAAAAAGCGGGATAATTTAGTCTGACGCCGTATGACCGGTTTGGTCGGTTTGAGGATGGCGTAGAGGCAGGGGGTGACGATCATCGAGAGGATGACCGCACCGATGACACCGCCGATGATGGTGGTGGCGAGAGGGACGTTGGCGTCGCCGCCGCCGAAGCCGAGGGCCATGGGTAAAAGGGCCAAGACGGTGGTGAGGGCGGCCATGACGATGGGCTTCATGCGGGCGCGGGCGGCGCCGATGACGGCTTCCGCCGCTGTGAGGGCCGGGTTTTCCGCGAGACGGCGGTTGGCGAATTCGACCAAGATGATGGTGTACTCCACCACTGTGCCCGTCATCATGATAACGCCCATGAAGACCGGGATGCTGAGGGCAATTCCAGAGAGTGAAAGTGCGACCGCGACACCAACGAACCCGAGCGGAACACTGAGGAGGATGACCAAAGGATCGAGGAAAGAGCGGAATTGGGCGACCATCGCGAGGTAGATCATGACCATCGCAATCATCAAGCCGAAGCCAAATTCTGAGGCCGCCGACCGTAGGGTCTTCATTTCGCCCTGCAAGGACAGCCGGTAGCCCTTGCCGCTGAAGTCGCCGTTGATCTTATAGACCTCGCCGCGCGAGGACTGTTCTTTGACGAGACCTAAACCCTCGAGAGCTTCGATACGCCGCTCGCATTCGGCGAGCACCGTGCCGACGTCGGCCTCTTTCGAGACGTTGGCGTAGACGTCGATGACCCGCTTGATGTTGCGGTGGCTAACCACCGCTGGGCCCGTGCCCGTCGAAAACTCCGCGACTTGCCGCAGGGGCACTGGATCGTGACCACCCATACCACCGACGGGGATGTCCATGAGCGACTCGAGAGAGTCGATCTTTGACTCTTCGTACTGCACGCCGATGAAGTAGTGGTTGCCGTTTTTCTCGTCGATCCAAAACGCGGGGTCAAAGCCAACGCTGGAGTTCGTTGCTGAAGCCAAGTTCTTGACGACGTCATCCATGTCGACGCCAACCCTGGCGGCTTGGATACGGTCGACCGTCACGTTGACGAGGGGATAGTCCATGCGCTGGGCGATGCGGACGTCACGCACGCCTTCGACACCCTCCATGGCATTCCGAACGCGCGTGGCGATGTCTTCCAGAGTCCCGAGATCGCCCCCCGTCGCCTGAAAGTGAATCGGAGAGGGCTCGCCGAAGTTCAAAGCGGCCGTCAGCATGCCACCGGTGTCAAATGAGAACTCGACCTCGGGGAACTTTTTGCGGAGCTTACCGCGGAGACTCTCCACCACGTCGAAGACACTGTCGCCCGCTTTGTCTTTTAGTTGAACCAAGACAAAGGCGTCCATCGGACCCACGTTAGGGGTGTAGGCGGCGGGCCAATCCATGAGCACACCGATGTTGGAGATCAACAGCTTGAGCGATGAGTCCGGGTGCGCCTCGTTGGCCGGAAACTCTGGGTCGGGCTGGCCCAACTCTGCAATCAAAAGGGCCTCGATGTCGGCGACAGTTTCTTCCGTAATCTCGATGCGCGTGCCCGAGGGCATACGAACGAGCATGGTGAACTGGCGTGCGTCGACTTTGGGGAAGAGCTCCGTACCGCGG
>JAZGFI010000200.1:0-10876 GCA_036479435.1 Planctomycetota bacterium
AGAATAACTTCACATTCTCGCCGCTCAGCTTCACGCCATCTTCGGTCCGTGCTCAATCGCGAGAATCCTCGAATACAGGAAGTATGCTGCGGTTCTCGCTCAATCGCCCGAACCGAATTTGACGCAAGCCTGAGTGCGAACTCTGCGAACTTATTCTTGACCGAGCCCTAAAGAGCGTGGATCTTCGCGGCGAGGTCACAGACGCGGTTGCTGTAGCCCCACTCGTTGTCGTACCAGCTCACGACTTTGACCATGTTGCCATTCATGACCATCGTCGATTTGGCGTCGATCAAAGACGAGCAAGGTTGACCCACAACATCCGAAGACACGATCGGGTCTTCGGTGTAATCGAGAATCCCCTTCATCGGCCCGTCCGCTGCGGCCTTCAAGGCGGCGTTGACTTCTTCCACGGTGGTGTCTTTTTTGAGCGTCACCACTAAGTCCACGACTGAGCCGTCGGAAACAGGAACGCGCATCGACATGCCGTGCAGCTTGCCGTCAAGTTCCGGGATAACGAGGCCGACGGCTTTCGCCGCGCCCGTCGAAGTCGGGATGATGTTGGCTGCCGCCGAACGCGCACGGCGCAAGTCCGAGTGCAGCACGTCGAGGATGCGCTGATCGTTGGTGTAGGCGTGAACGGTGGTCATCAAGCCGTGGCTGATGCCGAAGGTGTCGTTTAGAACCTTCGCCATCGGCGCCAAGCAGTTGGTGGTGCAGGAGGCATTCGAGACAATCTTTTGGTCGGCCCGAAGGGTGCCGTCGTTGACGCCCAGCACAACGGTGTTGTCGATTTCGTCCTTGGCGGGCACCGTCAAGATGACTTTTTTTGCGCCGGCGTCGATGTGCTTTTGGCAAGCATCCCGCGAGCGAAAAATACCCGTGCCTTCGATGACGAAGTCGACCTTCAGATCGCCCCAAGGGATGTCCGCCGGATCGCGGTGGGCCGTGATCTTGATCGAACGGCCATCGACCGTGATCTGGCCTTCACTTGCTTCGACCTTGCCGTCGAAGCGGCCGTGAACTGTGTCGTATTTCAAAAGGTAAGCCAGCGAAGCGGCGTCACCGAGGTCGTTGATGCCGACCACCTCAAATTCGTTCTTGCGCGCGTTGAGAATGCGAAAAACGTTGCGCCCGATTCGGCCGAAGCCGTTGATTCCGATGCGAATGGTCATGACCGCCCTTTCGAAAGCGGGGATAAAGGCCCGGTCGACCACCAAGGGTCGCCGGATAGATAATGTCTGACTTAGGCGCTGGGCTGCGGGGGGCCAGCGCAGCTCGGCCACAAGAAGTGGCCGGTAGCGAATGTTAGGAAAGGGGCCCTAATCCTTCAACGGAGAAGCGCCTTGAGTCGCTTGGAAACTACGATTATCGAAGCACTTAGAGACTCTCTGCAGTCTCTAAAAGGACGGCCCTTTGGCCTCGCCTGCTCCGGTGGTCTGGACTCCATGGTGTTGCTCCATCTGGCGGCTGAGCTTCCCGGGCCGGCTTTTGTCCTTCACCTCGACCACGGCTTACGCGATGAAAGCCCTGAGGATCGGCTCTTTGTCGAGGCCGAAGCCGAAAAGCGCGGGCTGCTCTGCCGCAGTGAGAGGGTCGAGCTGCCATCAATCTGGAAAAAGACCGGCGGCTCCCTAGAGGCGCTCGCGCGAAAGGCCCGTTATGAGTTTTTCGTGGAGACGGCGCGCAAGGAGGACTTGTCTGGCTTGTTGTTAGCGCATCACCGCGACGATCAAATCGAGACCATTGCTCTGGAATTGCTGCGCGGTGGCGGGCCCTTGGCGCTGCGAGGGATGCTGCCGCAACGAAAACTCAGCTTTGACGGCGATGCCTTGCTGCTACGGCCGCTCCTGCCCTTTGCACGCGCGCAACTTGAAGAACTCGCTTTGGAGCTGGGCCTTAGCTGGCGTGAGGATGCCAGCAACCGTGACCTCGGCCCGCGGCGCAATCGCCTTCGGCACCTAAGTTTGCCCGCCTGGCGCGCCAAAAACCTGGTCGATGTCGACGCACAGCTTTTGTCCTTGCACCGTCGGGCCGAGCGTCTTGAAGTTCGCACTCAGGCTTTGGCCGACACGCTCATCCGGCCGTGGTTGGCTAAAGCCGAGCTACCGCTCGATGGCCTCAGTGAAAGCCGTGTGAGCATTCCCCGCGAGACTTTGCGCCGCTTGCCAAAAGAACTGCTGCGCGTGGTTTTGGGCAAGCTTGGCCGAGCCTTGGATGCGAAGTTTATTGATCCAAGCGGGCGGCAAGTCACGCTGCTTTTGCATCACATCGCCCACGGAAGGTTGTCGATGCCATTGACGCCAAGATTGCACCTTTCCTTGGATGATGCCGCCGACCGCCTTCACTTACTGGCAAGGCCAGACCCGGCAAAGCTGAAGGCAGCAAAAAGTTGGACACCGCAGCTTTTGCGGGAAGGGGAAGTGACCGAGATCGCCGAGACCGGCGAACGTTTTCGGCTGACGGCTCTTCGCGCCGGTGAGCCGATGCCGGCCCCCGACTTGTCAGTCGGTGAGCGCGAGCGGCAGGTATTCGCGATGCACTCCAAACTCACGCTGCGCCGCGCGCGATGGGGCGAGCGTTTTCATCCCTTTGGGTGGAAAGAGTCGGGGCACAGCAAACTGGTTGCGGACGCGATGGCGGAAGCCAGCATTCCCGCGCCGAGGCGAAAGATGGTGGCGATCGTTGGAGCTGAAAAAAAAGGCTCCAATAAGGGCGAGCTGCTTTGGATTCCGGGAGTACGGCCGGCCGAGGGCGCACGCTGTCAGACGATGGAAAAACGCTGGTTGGTCGAACGTCTGAGCTGCAAGTAAGCAGAGGCAAAAGAAACGGCCACTCTCTCGTTGCCGAAAGAGTGGCCGCAGTTTTTTTCGTGGCTTTGGCTGAGCTCTACTGGAAGGCGACGAAGATACCGTCCGACGTTCCCATGATGAGGTCACCAGTGGCGGGGTTTGTCAAAAAGTGCGTGAACTGATCGAAGTCCACGATGCTCTCCAAGTTACCGCCATCCGTGGTCAGACGGCCGACTTTATTGCCGCCCATCGACATGTAGACGTTTTTGGCGTTCGCCGCCAAGGCGCGGTGCGCGAGCTCAAAGCCCGCCGGGGCGGCGTCCTTCAGCTCGTAGTCGTACTGACTTTGGTCTTCGCCGCGAGGAGCGCGCCAAATGCGTGCTCCAGAGCGAGCGTCGGCAACAATCATGCGCTCGGCGTTGCGAGCGTAGACGCGGTCGCCAAGAACGACGGCACTGTCCATGAAGGCTTTTTCAGTGCGAACGACCCAACGACGTCGGCCGGTGGCGGGATCGCAACCGTAAAGCCAGCCGTCCTCACAGGGGAATACCACCAAGTACTGGGTGGCATCGCCAGCTTTGACACTGGCGTAGGTCGGTGCTGCGGTCAGCGGTCCGTGCAAGTTGTGCAACCAGACCGAACCGCCAGGGCGCGACGAGTTGAATGGCTTGGGCTTCAAGGCGACAATTTCGCCCGCGTCCGTGCCGTAGATGAGAAGCTGGTTGGGGAGGCCACTCGTCAGGACTGGCGTCGCGCGGCAGATGCCACGGGTGCGGAAGTCCCAGCCTTTGACGCCGCTTTCGGCGGCGAGCGAAGTCATGTGGCCGGAGAGGTAGTTGGACACATAGACGGTGTCGCCGGCGCCGACGGCGCCGCTGACCGGAATCGTGTCCATCGAGGTGCGCATGTTGTGAAGGCGAGCCCCGGTTTGCGAGTTGACCACGACCATTGAAGAGTCGTTTTCAGTCATGAACGCAAAGATGCCGTCGCCCGCTGCGGGCGCTTCGACCAATGGGTTGTCACCCAACACGACCAGCCATCGCGGCTTGCCCGTGGCAACATCAGCGCAGTGAATTTCGAACTGATTCGAATCAGCGTTGTCGACTTGAGCCAAGAGCTGATTGCCGCGAATCCACGCGCCAATCACCTTGTGACCCCCGCCGAAACGCGTGGACCAGGTTTTTTTGGTGGCGATGAACTCGACTGCTTTTTCAAGCCCGCGCATCCGAGCGATGAGAGGGTCCATCCCTCCGGTGCCCATGTCGCCATCGGCTAGGGCAGCATCGCGCCCCATCGACATCGAAGTTGAGTGATCATCGTCCCACCCCATATCGTCGTCTGAAGTACAGGCGAGAGGAAGGAGAAGCAGCAGAGCCGCAACTAAACTTAGGCTGAAGGAACCCTTGACCATGGAATGGACGATCCTTTTTCGTTTGCGTTTCTCAAGTGCAGGCCAAAGGGCGAGAGCACCGGCTCTGGTCCTTATGACCGCACCACCCTTGTCATCGAACCTCCGACACCAACCGTTTTAGCTTGGCGGCCGCCGAAAAGCTTGGGAATTGACTGCGGCACTCGCATCGCAATGCGAGGCCATTGAAGGGCTTCGGGCTCGGCGACGATTGTTCCGCGCCGGGTTGTCACTATATTGGGGCCGATCGGAGTGTCAAGTTTCGTAAGAATGGTTGGGGGCTGACCTTGGCCGGCTCTAAGGGACAGAAAATGCAAGAACTTAGGGACGACGAGTTCGGTTTGCTCCGCGGAAACCTCGAGCGCGTGCGGGAACGCATCGCTTTGGCCGCCGAACGCAGCGGGCGACGCCCTGAAGATATCCAGCTCATCGCCGTCACCAAAAAGGTCGACATCGCGGTTTGCCAGGCTTTGTTGGACCTGGGCGTCGAAACTTTGGGTGAAAGCCGTCCCGAAGTCCTCGCCGAAAAGGCCCAGATTCTGGACGAATCCACTCAGTGGCACATGATTGGTCACTTTCAGAGCAAAAAAATCGGCAAGTCCCTCCCCCACCTCGCTTTTCTCCATTCCGTCCACAACCTCGACCTTTTGTCGCGCTTGGATCTGAAGGCGAAGGAGCAAAATCGCTCTGCCCCTCTGCCTTTGCTGATCCAAGTCAATCTGAGCGCCGAGCCTTCAAAACAGGGCTTTTTCGCCGAAGATGCTGGCCACGCCGCTGAACTCGCGAGCGCCTTCAGCCATCTGGAGGCTCGTGGATTCATGACGATGGCACCGCAGGGCGCCAACGAACGCGAATTACACGAGATATTCGCCCGTCTCCGCACGATTCGCGACGAAGCGGGCATCGACCGCTTTCCGGAACTCTCGATGGGCATGACCAACGATTTCGAAGAGGCCATCACGGAAGGGGCAACGATGGTTAGAATCGGCACAGCGCTTTTTGACGGCCTGCAACAGTCTCGCTAACGTCTCGCTAACGTCTCGGCTGGGCGTCCGGGCCTCGTCCCTTGGTGGTCTAAGTCGGACGCCGATTTGTCTCTTGGCTCATTTTTGGTCGCAAGACCGCTTCCTTTTACCTTTGGTTTCTTTTTTCCCGTGACTGAATTCGAAAAGACTGCGTCTCCAGGGAGAGAATGAACCGCCCCATGCCAAGGCTAATCGTTGACAAAGGTGCCGACCGTGGTCGGAGCGTCCCGCTTGAAGAAGGCTGCAAAGTCATTTTCGGCCGCGACGAAAGCTGTGAATTCGTCATTGCCGATGCCTCAGCTTCCCGCCGTCACTTTGCGATCATCGAACAAAACGGCTCCTACTTCGTCAAAGATCTGAAATCGACACACGGCACCCTCGTGAACGGCTGGGCCATCGAGACCGCCAAACTCGAAGACGGTGACGCGATCCGCGTCGGGGAAACGGTGTTGAGCTTCGTGGCCGAAAGCGGCGAATCTGGGCGCGGCTTGAGCGGCAAAGTCATCGCCGGATACCAAGTGCAAGAACGCCTCGGCCGCGGCGGCATGGGTACGGTGTTCCGCGCCAAACAAATTGCGCTGGACCGCGACGTTGCCCTCAAAGTTCTTTCGGCGCGCTACTCCGACGACAAGACCTTCATCAATCGCTTTTTCAAAGAAGCCCAGGCCGCCGCCCGCCTCAATCACCCCAACATCGTTCAGATTTACGATGTGCGCGAAGAAAAGGGACTCTATCTCATCTCGATGGAGATGATGGACAGCGGCACCGTCGAGGAGCTGGTTCAAAAAGAAGGCCCACTGCCCATCAGCAAGGTGATGATGATCGCCAAAGACGCGGCTCAGGGTTTGGTCTACGCCGAACGCAAGGGCATCGTCCATCGCGACATCAAGCCCGACAACTTGATGCTCAACTCCGACGGGCACGTCAAGATATCTGACCTCGGCCTCGCCCATGACTCCAGCGGTGATCGCGGCGCTCACGGCGACGAGGGCATCTTCGGTACGCCTCACTTCATCGCACCCGAACAGGCGCGCGGTCAAGAAATTGATTCGCGCGCGGATATCTACAGCCTCGGCGCCTCGCTTTATCGACTGCTAAGCGGCCGCACGCCCTTCAGCGGCGACAGTGTGGGCGAGATCATCAAAAAACAGATCAACGACGAGCCCGAGCCTCTACGAGAACTGCGCCCTGAAACGCCAGAAGACTTGGTCGACCTCATCTCGGTCATGATGGCAAAGGCCCCCGAAGACCGATTCGAAAACGCCGAAAGCCTGTTGGAAGCCGTCACTTCACTGGGAACGACGGGGAAGATCGGCGGCGCGGGCTTGAGCCCCGCGCTGAAGTACGGCGGCTTGGCAGTCGCCATCGCCCTCATTGGCGGCGCGGCCTGGTTCTTCAGCCGTCCGCAAGAAAAGCCGATCGTGGCCCCAATCTCGAATGGTGGCGACTCCAATGGAAACAACGGCAACGGCGGCGACTCCGCGGCTGCGGCCAAACTCGAACGCCAACAACTCGAGATCAAGCTGAAGGGCGAGTACCTTGCGGCTCGCAACTTCGAGCTGGAACTAAAACGCAACGGCAATGATCAAAACCCCGAGATGCTCGACGATCTCGCCCTAAAATTCACGGCCGCGGCCAAAGTCTTCCCAGAGCACGAAGAGGCCATCGCCGCCAAAGCCGATGCGGTGCGAGTATCAGGGCAGGCCGCCAAGATCCGCGAACAACGACAACTCGACGCCGAAGCCCGCGCTGAGCGCGACCGCCAACTTGAAGCTTCGTGGCAGAGCCTTGAGTCGTCGATCACCACGGCCCGCGACGCAGACCAGTTTGCAAAGGCGATGGGGCTTTGCCTCGGGGGCGCGGAGGCGATGCGCGGCAGCAAATTCGAAGCGACTCTCAAGACCCTTCGCAGCGACTTGTTGAGCACCGCCGCCGCCAGAGCACAAAGCGTTCGCAGCGATGCGCGCGCCCAGGTCGATGATCGAGCGTTCGACGAAGCTCGTGCGATACTTCGAGAAGCCATCGCAACTTGGTCCGTCGACATGCAAGTAGGCGCGGGTTACGAGGCAATCGCCGCGCACGTCATTGGCGCCCAAGGAGACCTTGAGCAGATCGAAGAACTCGAACGCGCCAAGATTGCCGCCGACCGCAAGCACGACAAGACCTTGGTCTACGGCTCTCTGCATGCCTTTCGGATGGACCTAAAAAAGAGCATGAACTATGAACCCATGCGTCTATCTCTCACCAGCACTCGCAGCATGCTGAAAGCAGGACTGGGTGCCAAACGCTTGGATCGTGCTTTGGAAGGCCTCAACCGCTTAGCTGAAGCCAGGCAATTCCTCATCGAGTACATCAATGCCAACCCCGGCAAGCCGCTAAAGGTATCAAGCACCGCGCAGGTGCTGCCAAAGGGGTCGGTCATCAAGGCCGATGCAAACGGCTTTGACGTCGAGCGTCGCAAGGGCAAAGTCAAGCGAGTCGCCTGGAAAACCGCCGACTTTGCGGAAGTTCACCGTTACTTGCTCAAGCGCGCCGCCAAGAGCCCCAAAGACTGGGTGAAAGTCGGTTGGGCCTGCGTAGAATCTGGTTTTTTGCCCGAGGCCGAAAAAGCCCTCACGGAATTCGCCGATAAAAACGTTGGCGATCAGGCCGCGTCTGCGGCAAACCTCAAAACTGAGTTCGCACGCGAAAATGCGGCGAGCCAAAAGCTGGCCGAGATCGGTCGCCTCTATAAGGAAGCGCGCGCCGGAAACAAACAATCCTGGTTCCCGCTCCATCGCGAACTGAGAGAATTCGTTCGGGATTATTGGGACACGCGAGTCATGGCCGTCGTCAGCGACGGAGAGTTCTTCTTTCGTGACCCGCGAAACGGCTAAACGAGAACGATAGATGAACGTGTCGACCCAGCAAAAACGTATCAACGCCTCCGTCACCGCGATCAAGGATACGATCGGGGATTTTCACCCCGAGGTCGCCATCATTTTCGGCACCGGCTTGTCCAGCCTTGCCAGCGAAATCGAAGATCAAAAGACTCTGGCCTACGGTGACATCCCCCACTTTGCGCAACCCACCGTCGAGAGCCACGCTGGCGAGTTGGTGTTCGGCAAGCTTGCGGGAAAAAAAATCGTCGCCATGCGGGGGCGCTTTCACTTCTACGAAGGCTATTCGATGGAAGAGATCACGCATCCGGTGCGCGTCATGCACGCCTTGGGCGCGGAGACTCTCATCGTTTCCAACGCTGCGGGGGGCATGAACCCACGGCACGACGTCGGCGATATCTGCGTCCTTGAAGACCACATCAATCTGCTCGGCGGCAACCCTTTGATCGGGGCAAACGACGAAAGACTCGGTCCGCGTTTCCCCGATATGAGCGCACCCTACGACGCCGAGCTGATGCAGCTCGCCGAAGCGGGTGCTTTAGCGGCGGGCTTGAAGTTGCACCGCGCGGTCTACGTCGCGGTGACCGGGCCGTGTTTGGAAACGCGCGCGGAATACCGTTTTTTGCGCGGCATCGGTGCCGACCTCGTGGGCATGAGCACGGTACCTGAGGTCATCGTCGCCAACCATGAATCCATGCGGGTGTTGGCCTTGTCGATGATCACCGACGCCTGTCTACCGGATGCCCTAAAGGCGACGGGGCTCGACGAAATCCTCACTGTTGCGGCCCTTGCCGAGCCCAAGATGAACGAGATCGTCAAGCGCTTTTTGGGCGCGCTCCAAAATTGAACGCCGTGAGCAAAAAACGCATCGCGGTGCTCTTGTCGGGCACCGGACGCTCGCTTCAAAACCTCATGGTCGCCCAGGGTGACGGTCGCTTGGATTGCGAGTTTTGTCTCGTGCTTTCCAATCGTCGCCGAGCGCGCGGCCTTGAGATCGCCGCGGCGGCCGGAATACCGACCGCTGTGGTCAGCAAGCGGAGTTTCGCGAACGGCGCGGCCTTCAACGACGAGATTTCGAAGACGCTTGAGGCCGCCAAACCCGACTTCATCGTGATGGCCGGTTTTTTGGCGTTTTACGATTTGCCTCAGCGCTGGCGCGGAAAAATCCTCAACATCCACCCGAGCCTCTTGCCGGCTTTTGGCGGCAAGGGGTTTTATGGCCATTATGTTCACGAAGCTGTCTTAGAAGCGGGAGTTCGGGTCACCGGGTGTACCGTTCATTTTGTCGACAACGTTTACGACCACGGCCCCGCCTTGCTGCAGCTCACTTGCCCCGTCTTGCCCCACGATGACGCCGACTCTTTGGCGGCGCGGGTCTTCGAACGCGAGTGTGTAGCGCTCCCCCGCGCCTTGGCCTGGGTCCTGGACGGCCGGGCAAGCCTTACCGAAGACGGTGATCGCGTCGTCTTCGCCGACGGATTCAAAGCCGCCGAGTTCAGCTGATTGCGGCCTTTAGGCTCAGTTTGCTACCCTCGTGTTCATAATTTTGAACACTTGTTCGCAGGGTTAGAAAAGTCAACCGGCCATGAATCGCGCCTCCCCACGTCGCGTCCCGAGGATTGTCCTCGTACACCCGACCGGTTCGCCGGATCTCCTCCAGGGTTTTCCGGGCCGGTTTCAGGTAACGCACGTGTCAGCCGGACCGCAGCTTGAATCGCTGCTCTTGGGTAATCCGATCGATCTCGTCGTGATGGACTGTCGCGAAGGCATCCCCGCGCCAGAGCTTTTGGAAATCGTACGACGCGACACCGCCGTGGACTATCTCGCGGTTGGCAAGCCCGAAACGCGGCGCACGCTCCCTTCGTTTTTACACTCACACTGGTGCCCCTGGCCGGTTGATCGGCGGAGCTTTTATCGCCTCGTGGTGGCGATGGCGCGCAAGGTTTCTTGGCAAAGGGCCTTCCAACGCCAAGAACACCGCATGCGAGCGTTGTCGGACGAGGCGAGACTCGGCAGTCGCATCGCACAAGTCTTGCACGAGATCAACAACCCTCTGGATGCGGTACAACGCTTCGTCAATCTTGCGCGCAGCGAATGTGAGGCTGATGCTGAAGGCGACCCTCGCCAAGTGAAGGAGTGGCTCGCCCACGCCGCGTTGGGGTTGGACCGCATGGCGAAGACCCTCGACTCGCTACAAAAAGACGCTCGGATGAGCCGTCACGACTTAGAAATGACCTCGCTGAGAGATCTCATTCGAGAGGCCGCCGTCTTGTCGGGTGCGGTGAGCGACAAGATTGAAGTCGTGACGTCCATGCGCTGCGACGACCTTCGCGTACCGCGCACCCTGGTGCCTATCTTGATCAACTTGCTACGCAATGCACGACAGGCCTGTGGCGAACAGGGACGCATCGAAATCGTCGCTGAGCGCAAGGCGGACCACCTTGAGTTTCGTATCATCGATGACGGCGAGGGTTTTGGCGAGCTCTTCAAAGACGAGTTGTTCAAGCCCTATTTTTCAACCAAGGAGCAAGGTGGGATGGGCTTAGGACTGCCGACATCGAGGGCGGCGGCCGAGCAGTTGGGTGGCAGCTTGGAAGGGTTTTCTGCGGGCGATCACCAGGGTGCGACTTTCATTGTGAACATCCCGGTGTTTGATCGCGATGTTGATCGCGATGTTGATCGCGATGTTGATCGCGATGTTGATCGCGATGTTGATCGCGATGTTGATCGCGATGTTGATCGCGATGTTGATCGCGATGTTGATCGCGATGTTGA